>NZ_JBIVDZ010000011.1:0-526572 GCF_044747345.1 Streptomyces sp. NPDC090088
TCGGACAGGTCCCAGGACGCCACCGGCTTCTTCTTCGCGGCCATGATCCCCTTGAACGACGGGTACCGCGCCTCACCCGACTGGTCCGTCACCGACACCACGGCGGGCAGGGAAGCCTCCAGCTGCTCGCTGGCGGCATCCCCGTCACGACGGCCCTTGACCGTGCCGTCCTCGACGGAGACCTCGGAGAGCAGGGTGACCTGCGGGACACCCAGACGCTCCGCCACCAGGGCCGGCACGATGCCCGCGGTGCCGTCGGTGGAGGCCATACCGGAGATCACCAGGTCGAAGCCGGCCTTCTCGATCGCCTTCGCCAACACCAGCGAGGTGCCGATCGCGTCGGTGCCGTGCAGGTCGTCGTCCTCGACGTGGATCGCCTTGTCCGCGCCCATGGAGAGCGCCTTGCGCAGCGCGTCCTTGGCGTCCTCGGGACCCACCGTCAGGACGGTCACCTCGACGTCGTCGTCGGAGTTCTCGGAGATCTGCAGGGCCTGCTCGACCGCGTACTCGTCCAGCTCGGAGAGCAGACCGTCCACGTCGTCACGGTCGACGGTCAGGTCATCGGCGAAGTGCCGGTCGCCAGTGGCGTCGGGCACGTACTTCACAGTGACAACGATCCTCAGGCTCACGCCGGCTCTCCTACTGCATCGTCTTTTCTGGGCTGCCTCTTGCAGGCAGCATAGGCGCCTCAAGCGGCTCATCCCGGTCGGGGCGGCCGCGCGCTCCGAACGAAATATTACTCACCAGTACACCCAGTTCACTCCCGCTAAGCAAGCGCTTTGAACTGTGACCTTCGCAACGCAGCGTAACCGGAACTCGACGCGTTCGCAGAACGAGGGGCGCGTGATCAATCCCGCAGTCCGTTGAACCCGCCCTGGTGATAGAGGAGTGGACGGCCTGCGCCGGAGGAGTCGCCGAGGACCACCTCGGCCAGCACGATGCGGTGGTCGCCGGCCGGCACGCGCGCGACGATCCGGCACACCAGCCAGACCAGGACGTCACCCAGGACCGGGACCCCGGCATGCTCCTCACGCCAGTCGGTGGGCGCCCCGAACCGGTCGGCGCCGCTGCGCGCGAAGGTGGCGGCGAGCTCCTCCTGGTGCTCGCCGAGGACATGGACGCCGATGTGCTCGGCGGTGGATATCGCGGGCCAGCTGGAGGCACCCGTGCCGACGCCGAAGGAGAGCATCGGGGGCTGGGCGGAGACGGAGGTGAGGGAAGTGGCGGTGAAGCCGACCGGGCCGTCGGCGCCGCGCGCGGTGATCACCGCGACACCTGCCGCGTGCCGCCGGAAGGCGGAGCGGAGCAGGTCGGGAGAGGCGAGCTGAGGGGTGCCGAGGTCGGGCGTGGCCGTCATGGAGTTGTCCTTCGTCTGCGGGAGGCGGCGTGGAGGAGGGTCCGGGGTGCTCAGCGACCCGGACAGCGCGCGCTCGCGGTGCGGGCCAGGTCCACGTGGACCCGCCCGAAGAGAAGGATTTCGTGAGGCATACGGTCAGGCTGACGATAGGTGGTGCGCCCAGTCAAGTACGTTCCGCGATATGGGAGCTGCCTCACCGGCATCGGCATACCCGTCAGACCGCCTCTCCCAGTGCCGCGATGACGTCGGCCTTGCGGGGCTGTCCGGTGGCCCGGCGGACCACCCGCCCGTCCGCGTCGAGCACCAGCACGGTGGGCGTCTTGAGGATCTCCAGTTCGCGCACGAGGTCCAGATGGGCCTCGGCGTCGATCTCGACGTGGGCCACCCCGGGGACGATCCCGGCGACCTCGCCGAGCACCCGCCGGGTGGCCCGGCAGGGGGCGCAGAAGGCGCTGGAGAACTGCACCAGCGTGGCCCGTTCGCCGAGTTCGGTCCCCAGTTCGGCCGCTCCGAGCCGCTTGCCGCCGTCCCGTCCGCGCACCCGTACCCTCCCGCTCCGCCGCTTGTGCAGCACTCCGTATCCGCTCGCCGCCGCGAGCACCGCCAGGCACACCACCAGTCCGGTCGTCATCGCACCAGCATCGGCGAGACCGGCGGCCACCGGGCTCAGCGTTCACGAGACTGCAAAGATTCCCGGCTCCCCTGACGGCCCACGGGACGGAATCCTTGGTTCATGGACATCGACGCACGTGGGCCGCGGTTCGGCGCGGCCGTGACGACGGTCGTGCTGGCCGTCGCACTGATCTCCCGCAGCCCCTGGATCCTCGCCTGGCAGACACTGGCGTTCGCGCTCGGCGCGGGCGGCGGTGTGCACCGTTCGCCGTACGGCTGGGTCTTCCGGACCCTGGTACGGCCCCGGATCGGCCCCCCTGCGGAGTTCGAGCCGCCGGAGCCGCCGCGGTTCGCGCAGGCGGTCGGACTGGTCTTCGCGGGACTCGGTCTGGTCGGATTCGCGCTGGGCCCCGCCTGGTTGGGGCTCGCGGCGACCGGGCTCGCGCTCGCCGCGGCCTTCCTCAATGCTGCGTTCGGGTACTGCCTGGGCTGCGAGATGTTCCTGTTCATGCGGCGATTGACGGCCCGCCCGGAGTAAAGGCGAGTTAAAAGCGCGAGGTGGATCAAGGGGCCAACGTGACGAGAATCTCGCCGCGCCCGGGCACCAGGGCTGGCTCCCCGTCCGTTCTTCGGGCACGATCTGCGAGACGCCGTAAACCTACGGCTGCGTAACTTTCCCGCCGGGAGCCCCTTTCCCAGGCAGAGCAGAAAGGGTCCGTCCCACCCATGGCAGAGCTGGTCTACCGTCCCGTCATCGGTTTCGCCAAGACGCTGTTCAAGGTCTGGGACCTCAAGATCGACTGCCAGGGGTCCGAGAACATCCCGCGCTCGGGCGGCGCCGTGCTGGTGAGCAATCACATCAGCTATCTGGACTTCGTCTTCGACGGCCTGGCGGCCCTTCCGCAGAAGCGGCTGGTGCGGTTCATGGCGAAGGAGGCGGTGTTCCGGCACCGGATCTCCGGCCCGCTGATGCGCGGGATGAAGCACATCCCGGTGGACCGCACGCAGGGTGAGGCCGCCTACCAGCACGCGCTGGACTCGCTCAAGTCCGGCGAGATCGTGGGCGTCTTCCCGGAGGCGACCATCTCCCAGTCCTTCACGCTGAAGAGCTTCAAGTCGGGTGCGGCGCGGCTCGCGCAGGAGGCCGGCGTCCCGCTGATCCCGATGGCGCTGTGGGGCACCCAGCGCATCTGGACCAAGGGCCAGCCGCGCAACTTCAAGCGCAACCACCTCCCCATCACCATCCGCGTCGGCGAGCCGGTCGAGGCCCCGCGCGAGCAGTACGCGGGCGCGATCACCCGGCGGCTGCGCGAGCGGGTCCAGGACCTCCTGGACGCCGCCCAGCGCGCCTACCCCGCCCGCCCGAAGGACGCGACCGACACCTGGTGGCTCCCGGCTCACCTGGGCGGCACGGCCCCCACGGTGGACCAGCTGAAGGCGGCCGAGGCGATCTGAGCCTCAGCCCGCCGTCTCCGGCGCGCGCACCTCGATGCGGGCGCCCGGGCTGAACTTCTCCAGCAGCTCGGCGAGTTCGGCGCCCGCCGACGCCACCTCGGGCACCGGCATCGGGGCCATGCTCTCCAGCAGGAAGACCGCCGAGGCCGTCCGTTCGGTGAGGCGGGTGCGCGGACCCTGGCGCCAGTTCCAGCGCCGGCAGGTGACGCCCTCGTCGTCGCACCACACGACCTCGCCGGCGTCGGGATGCTCGACGCTCTCCTCGCCCCCGGCCACCGTCACGAAGTCCTCCTTCCCCGTGGCGCGCACCAGGCGCATCCCGCCCTGGATCAGGTCGAGGTCCTCACCGCCGACCGGGATCAGGTGGGCGACGCTGATCGCGTTGTAGAGGTCCACGAGCAGGTTGATGCGGGGCAGGCCGCCGTCCGCGAGGGCCCGCTTGGCCAGCGCCTCGGCCGAGTTGCGGGTGCGGGACGGCTTGGAGCCGAACGCCGTGTAGACGGCGCGCCAGGAAGCCATGTGCGGGTCCTCGTGCGGAGCCCGCCCGTCCAGGCGTACGGCCAGACGCCGGGCCGCGTCGTCGAGGAGGGCCGAACTCGCCTCGGTGCTGGGCCCGTTGACCAGTCCGTGGGCCTCGATCGCGAGGTGCGTGAAGCCGGGCGCGAGGGCGCGCACCTCGTCGGACACGGTGAGCGTGAGAGTCATCTGCCTTGCCTCAGAGTGCGGTGGGGAGCGTGTTCCAGAGGGCCGGACGGTCGGGCGCCGCCTGCAGCGCGCCGAGTACGGCCGGGTGAGGTTCAGCGTACAGGACCGGATAGTCCATCTCATTGGACTGCGGATCGGGGATCCAGGCCAGCCGTTCGCCGTCGAGGGAGAACCGGGCGTCGACGCCGGGCTTGTTCCCGCGCGGATCCTGCCGGTGCCAGGCGCCGTCGAAGCGGACGGCGACCAGTCCGTGCACGGCGTGACCGGCGCCGCCGTCGTGCACCAGCCGCTGGTAGCACAGGGCCGTGGGGATGTCCTCGGCACGCAGCAGGGCGGCGAGGGCGTGGGCCTTGGCGTAGCAGATGCCGGTGCGCCGCTCCAGCACGTCCGAGGCGCGCCAGGTCACGCGCGGGTCGCCGGAGTCCTGGGAGTGCGGGACGGCGTCCCGTACGAATTCGTACGCGGCCCGCGCATAGGCATACGAGTCCACGGCACCGGCGGCCAGCCGGCCGACCGTCTCCCGGACCACGGGATGATGGTGGTCGATGGCCTCGTCGGCGGCCAGATAGGCGGACAGGTCGGCGGTTTTCTGGATCAGCTCCATGTCCGCAGAGCATAGGAATGCGGCCACCCGAGCGTCAATGACTTTTCAGATGACCGCATATCTATGCAATGTCACGCTTGACGCGTGACACGCTAACGTGCCATCTCCTCCTTGAGCGCCGCGACGAACGCGTCCACGTCCCCCTCGGTCGTGTCGAAGGCGCACATCCAGCGCACGTCCCCGGCGGCCTCGTCCCAGAAGTAGAACCGGAAGCGCTTCTGCAGGCGCACGCTCACGTCGTGCGGGAGGCGGGCGAAGACGCCGTTGGCCTGCACCGGGTGGAGGATCTGCACGCCGTGCACGGCCCGGACGCCCTCGGCGAGCCGCTGGGCCATCTCGTTGGCGTGCCGGGCGTTGCGCAGCCACAGGTCCTTGGCGAGCAGGGCCTCCAGCTGCACCGAGACGAAGCGCATCTTGGAGGCGAGCTGCATGGACAGCTTGCGCAGGTGCTTCATGTGGCTGACGGCGTCCTGGTTGATCACCACGACCGCCTCGCCGAAGATCGCGCCGTTCTTGGTGCCGCCCAGGGAGAGGATGTCGACGCCGACCGCGTTGGTGAAGGTGCGCATCGGGACGTCCAGGGAGGCCGCCGCGTTGGCTATCCGGGAGCCGTCCAGGTGCACCTTCATGCCGTGCGCGTGGGCGTGCTCGCAGATCGCGCGGATCTCGTCCGGCGTGTAGAGGGTGCCCAGCTCGGTGCTCTGGGTGATCGACACCACCTGCGGCATCGCGCGGTGCTCGTCGTCCCAGCCGTACGCCTGCCGGTCGATCAGCTCGGGGGTGAGCTTGCCGTCGGGGGTGGGCACGGTGAGCAGCTTGAGGCCGCCCATGCGCTCGGGGGCGCCGCCCTCGTCGACGTTGATGTGCGCGCTCTCGGCGCAGATCACCGCGCCCCAGCGGTCGGTGACCGCCTGGAGCGCGACGACGTTCGCCCCGGTGCCGTTGAAGACCGGGAAGGCCTCCGCGCTCGCCCCGAAGTGGCTGCGGATGATCTGCTGGAGGTGCTCGGTGTACTCGTCCTCGCCGTAGGCCACCTGGTGGCCGCCGTTGGCCAGGGCCAGGGCGGCGAGCACCTCGGGGTGGGTTCCGGCGTAGTTGTCACTGGCGAAACCGCGGACCTGCGGGTCGTGGTGGCGACGCGCGTCGGTCTTCGGAGGGTTCACGGCTTCTCGGTCAGCCACAGACGGTTTCCGTTCACTTCGGTGGCGGGCTTGCTCCAGACGCCCTCGATGGCCTCGGCCAGGTCCTTGACGTCGGTGAAGCCCGCGAACTTCGCGTTGGGCCGCTCGGCGCGCATCGCGTCGTGCACCAACGCCTTCACCACCAGGATGGCAGCGGCGGAGGTCGGGCCCTCGGGGCCCCCGGCCTTGCGGAAGTAGTCGGCCAGGGCGAGCGTCCACGCCTCGGCGGCGGCCTTGCCCGCGGCGTACGCGGCGTTGCCCGCGGTGGGCCTGCTCGCGGCGGAGGCGCTGATCAGGACGTACCGGCCGCGCTCGCTGCGCTGCAGCGCCTCGTGGAAGGCGAGGGAGGTGTGCTGCACGGTCTTGACGAGCAGCAGCTCCAGGAAGTCCCAGTCGTCCAGGCTGGTCTTGGTGAAGGTCTCGCTGCCGCGCCAGCCGCCCACCAGGTGGACGAGACCGTCGACGCGGCCGAAGTCCTTCTCGATGTGGGTGGCCCAGTCCCGCGTGGACTGGAGGTCGAGCAGGTCCACCGTGTCACCCGTGACGCTGGCGCCGCCGGACGCGTACCGCGCCGCGTCCACGGCCTCCGACAGGCGCTGCGGGTCGTTGTCCGCCCCGACCACCGTCGCGCCGGCCTCGGCCAGCCGCATCAGCGTCGCGCGCCCCGCCGGTCCGCCCGCGCCGGCCACCGCGATCACCGCACCGCTGAGAGCCCCGTTGCCCACCATGTCGTTCCCCTCTTGAACCTCTTGAGCCGTGTTCCGGTGCCGGTCGCTCACGCGGCGACCGGCTCGGCGCTGTCCGCGGTGATGCCCTTGGTCTCGGCGATCACGTTCTTCAGTTTCTTGGACAGGGCCTCGTAGAACATGCTCAGCGGAAACTCGTCCGGAAGCACGTCGTCCACGAGCTTGCGCGGCGGGAGGGACAGGTCCAGGGCGTCGGGACCCTTGGCCCACTTGGAGCCCGGGTGCGGGGCCAGGTAGGTGGCGACCAGCTGGTACCCGGCGAACCAGTGGACGAGCTTCGGGCGGTCGATGCCGTCCTTGTACAGCTTCTCGATCTCGGCGCACAGCTGGTTGGTGACCTGCGGGGCGCGCTCCCAGTCGATGGCGAGCTTGTTGTCGGTCCAGCGGACGACGTCGTGCTTGTGCAGGTAGGCGAAGAGCAGCTGGCCGCCGAGCCCGTCGTAGTTGCGGACGCGGTCGCCGGTGACCGGGAAGCGGAACATGCGGTCGAAGAGGACCGCGTACTGCACGTCACGGGCCTGCGGGACGCCGTCGGCCGCCAGCTTGACGGCCTCCTTGAAGGCGGTGAGGTCGCAGCGCAGCTCCTCCAGGCCGTACATCCAGAACGGCTGGCGCTGCTTGATCATGAACGGGTCGAAGGGCAGGTCGCCGTGGCTGTGGGTGCGGTCGTGGACCATGTCCCACAACACGAAGGCCTCCTCGCAGCGCTTCTGGTCGTGGACCATGGCGGCGATGTCCTCGGGCAGGTTGAGGCCGAGGATGCCGACGGCCGCGTCGGTGACCCGGCGGAAGCGGGCGGCCTCGCGGTCGCAGAAGATACCGCCCCAGGAGAAACGTTCCGGCGCCTCGCGCACGGCGATGGTCTCCGGGAAGAGGACGGCGGAGTTGGTGTCGTAGCCGGCCGTGAAGTCCTCGAAGGTGATGCCGCAGAACAGCGGGTTGTCGTAGCGGGTGCGCTCCAGCTCGGCCAGCCAGTCCGGCCAGACCATGCGCAGCACGACCGCCTCCAGGTTGCGGTCCGGGTTGCCGTTCTGGGTGTACATCGGGAAGACGACCAGGTGCTGGAGGCCGTCCGCACGGCCGGCCGCGGGCTGGAAGGCCAGCAGCGAGTCGAGGAAGTCGGGCACCAAGAAGCCGCCGTCGGCCCAGCGCCGCAGGTCGGCCACCAGGGCGCGGTGGTACTCGGCGTCGTGCGGGAGCAGCGGGGACAGCTCCGCCACGGCCTCCACGACACGCCGTACGGCCGTCTCGGCGTCGCCCCGCGCGGGCGCGCCCTCGGCGTCGAAGTCGATCGAACCGTCCGTGGACTGCCATGGCCGGATCCGTTCCACGGCCTCCTTGAGCACGGGCCACGCCGGGTGCTCGACCACCCTGGTCACGGGAGGAACCTGCCCCTCCGAACCCACCTGCACAAGAATTTCCGTCATGACCCATCCTCTACAGCAGAACCTCGCGTAAGGACACCGTATGCATACGAGGTTTCTCCCAGCAAGGGGGCCCTCAGGAAATTATCCTGCGACACCGCTACTTCACCGCGCTTTTTCCTGTACTAAACCGTGAATGCGCTCACATCCACTACGAACGGTGAGGGGGCGTCAGATCCGTGGGACCGGACGGATCCGGCCGGTCAATGCGCGGCGGGACGCGCCCACCCCCGGGTGACCGCGAACGGGGGCACGGGCCAGGCGCCGTGCGACCGGCACACCAATCCCCCGTGTACGTACGGGTTCATCGAGGCGGGCGGCCATTAGGCTGCGCCCAACCGCGTGGACAGCGACGTCCGTCGTACGGCCCGCGCGCGTGCACCCACCGCCGCCGTCGACGGAAGCGAGTTGAATCTTGAACTTCCTTACCATCGGTCACCGCGGAGTCATGGGCGTCGAGCCCGAGAACACCCTCCGTTCCTTCGTCGCCGCCCAGCAGGCCGGCCTCGACCTGATCGAACTCGATCTCCACCTCAGCAAGGACGGCGCCCTGGTCGTCATGCACGACGCGGAGGTGGACCGCACGACCGACGGCACCGGCCCGATCGCCGAGAAGACCCTGGAGGAACTGCGCGCACTGGACGCCGGCCGGGGCGAACGGGTGCCGGTGTTCGAGGAGGTCCTGGACGCCGTACGGTCGCCGCTGCAGGCCGAGATCAAGGACGTGGCCGCGGCCCGCGCGCTGGCCGAGGTCATGCTCCGGCGGGACCTGGTCTCCCGGGTGGAGGTGTCGTCGTTCCACGACGAGGCCGTCGCCGAGATCGCCCGGCTGGTGCCGGGTGTGCGCACCGCGCTGATCGCCAGCCGCTACGGCCCCGACGTGGTCGAGCGGGCAAGGGAGGCAGGAGCCGCGACCCTCTGCCTCAACATCCGGCGGCTCACCCTGGAGGTCGTCGAGCACGCCCGCAAGGCGGATCTGCGGGTGATCGGCTGGGTGGTGAACACCCAGGACGACCTGCGACTGGTGCGCGCGCTGCAGCTGGACGGCGCGACGACCGACTACCCGGAGATCAAACGCACCGCCCGCTTCACCGCGTGACCCGCGGCCGGTACCTCACACCAGCGGCTTGACCAGCAGCTCGAACTCCAGGTCGTCGCGGAGCGGGATGCCGAAGCGCTCCTCGCCGTACGGGAACGGCGTCATCCTTCCCGTACGGCGGTAGCCGCGCCGCTCGTACCAGGCGATCAGGTCGTTCCGCACCGAGATCACGGTCATGTGCATCTCCTCGGCGGCCCAGTCCTCCCGGACCCGGCGCTCCGCCTCGGCGATGACCGCCTTGCCGACGCCTGCGCCCTGCAGGGCGGGGCTCACCGCGAACATGCCGAAGTAGGCGTGGGCGCCGCGGTGTTCCAGCTGGCAGCAGGCGACGACCCGGCCCCCCTGCTCGACGACGAGCAGCTTGCCGTCCGGGGTCTTGATCACCTCCAGGACGCCCTCCGGGTCGGTCCGCTGCCCGTCCAGGATGTCCGCCTCGGTGGTCCAGCCGACCCGGCTGGCGTCGCCCCGGTACGCCGACTCGATCAGCGCGACGAGCACGTCCACGTCGGCGTCGGTGGCGTCGCGGAAGGTCAGGCCGGCGGCGGCGTTCTCCATGGGCGGGTACTCCGATCTCGGGCGCGGTGAGCCAGGGACGAGCCTAACGCCGCTGGTCCGCTCCGGGTTCCGGCCCCCAGGTGGCACTAGGCTCCCGTCGCATGGTGCACGTACTGAGCAGCCGAACCCTGCTCCACCCCACCGATCCCGAGCGCTGCCGCGCCTTCTACGGCGAACGGCTCGGCCTCCCCGTCTACCGCGAGTTCGGTACGGGCCCGGAGCGCGGCACGGTCTACTTCCTCGGCGGCGGCTTCCTGGAGGTGTCCGGACGCTCGGACGGGCCCGCCTCGCCGGGGATGCGGCTGTGGCTACAGGTCCCGGACGTCACGGCGGCACACGAGGAGCTGCTGGCGCGGGGCGTGGAGATCGCTCGTCCGCCGGTCCGCGAGCCGTGGGGCCTGGTCGAGATGTGGATCACGGATCCGGACGGCGTCAGGATCGTGCTGGTGGAGGTGCCGGCCGACCATCCGCTGCGGTACCGGCCGGGGATCTAGCGCACGGCTTCCCGATGGCCGCTGTCAGAGGTGGGGTCTAGCGTCGGAAGGGAGATCCCGTGCGAGGAGGGGCCATGGAGTTCGACAAGCCGGTGCCGGGTGGACCCTGCTGGACGGAGCTGGGGACCGATGACCTGGAGGGCGCCAAGCGGTTCTACACGGAGCTGTTCGGCTGGCGTCCGGAGACGGACCCGCGGCAGGCGGCGGGCTGTTACACCGTGGCGCATCTCGGTGACGCGGCGGTCGCCGCGCTCACCCCGCTCTACCAGGAGTCCCAACCGGTCGCGTGGAACGTGTCGTTCGCGGTGGCCGACGCCGACGTGACCGCGCGGCTGGTGGAGGAGGCCGGCGGCACGGTGGTCGTCGGCCCGATGGACATCTTCGACGCGGGCCGCTTCTCGGTCGCCCTCGACCCCACCGGCGCGGCCTTCCAGCTGTGGGAGGCGCGGGCGTTCCCGGGCGCCGGGCTGCTCAACGCGCCGGGCACGCTGGGCTGGGTGGAGCTGGCGACCCGGGACACCGGCCGGGCCGGGCACTTCTACACCACGGTCTTCGGCTGGGACACCCGGGGTTCCGAGCAGTACACGGAGTTCGCCGCGGGCGGGCAGGAGTTCGGCGGGATGGCCGACATGGGCGACCGGTACCCGCCGGAGGTGCCCGCGCACTGGCTGCCGTACTTCGCGGCCGAGGACGTCGACGCGACGGTACGGGCGGCCGTGGCGGCGGGCGGTTCCGTGCGGGCGGAGCCGATGACGGTGCCGGACGGTCCGCGCATCGCCGTCCTGGCCGACCCGCGGGGCGCGCTGTTCGGTGTCTTCGCGGAGGACGAGGGGAGCTGAGCCGACGGCCACGCGTCCGCGCCGCGGCCGTCAGGCCCGCAACGCAGCCATCAGGCCCGCAACGCAGCCATCAGGCCCGCAACGCAGCCGTCAGGCCCGCAGCGCGCCCATCCGGCCCTCCAGCCGGCCCAGCAACTCGGCCAGCAGCCCGGCCAGTTCGCCCTGCCCGGTGGGGGCGAGGACGGACAGCACGGCCGTCTCGTAGGCGAGTTGCTCGGGCAGGATGCCGTCGACGAGCTCACGGCCGGCGTCGGTGAGGCGCAGGTGGGCGACCCTGCGGTCCCGGCTGTCGCCGCGCCGCTCGACCAGGCCCCGCTCGGTGAGCTGCTTGAGGCGCTTGGTGACGGCGGCGCCGGAGGAGAAGGTCTCCTTGGCGAGTTCGCTCGGGGTCAGTTCGTGGCCGGTGCGGCGCAGCGCGCCGAGCAGGTCGAACTCGGGGCGGCTGAGGCCCGCCCGGCGCAGCGGGGCGTCCTCGGCCTGCTGGAGGAGGGCGGCGCAGCGGTTGATCCGGCCGATGACCTCCATGGGCCCGGTGTCCAGCTCGGGGTGGACGGACCGCCACTGCCGGACCACACCGGCGACCGTGTCCTCCCGGTCCGCTCCCCGTCCCGCTCCCCCGCCCCCGCCTCTGTCCGCGTCGCTGCCGGCCGCCGGTCGTCCGTTGGTCGCCGTCATGGCCGTACGTCCTCCGTTGTCCTCGCGCCGTCCCAGGAGTGCGGTTCCTGGCGTCGTACCGTCGCGGCGAGCGTACGGTGTCCGGACTGCTCGGCGAGCACGACCCGCTCCTGGGGCAGTGCGCGTTGCCACCACTCGCCGGACGCGGCGTCGGCGGCGGCGCGCAGGTCGGCCAGGGCGGCGGACAGGGTGCGCCGGACGGTCTCCAGGGCGCGCGGGGCCGGCCGCGGCTCGGCGAGCAGCCGGGCGGCCTGCTCCCGGGCCCGTTCCACGGCGGTCAGGGCGTGCTCGATGCCCTCGCCGGCCCGGCGGTTGGTGACGACGATCGCGGTCACGAACCCGACGAGCGCGCCGACCAGGGTGTCCACGACCCGCTCGGTGATCAGCCGCCCGGCGTCCTGGGTGCGGGCGAACTCGGTGATGAGCAGGGCCATCGGGGTGACGCAGACGCTGCCGAGCCAGTAGTTGCGGCCGATCAGCGCCTCCGCGCCGAAGTTGAAGGCGAGGCAGCACAGCACCAGGGCGGCCGGGTGCAGATGGGCGAAGGGGACGACGGCGGCGAAGACCAGGACACCGAGGAGGTTGCCGACGACGCGCTGGACGCCCCGGCTCCAGGTGAGGGTGACATTGGCCTGGTAGAGGGAGGCGGCGGTGACCAGCGCCCAGTAGGGGCGGCCGACGCCGAGGGCCAGGGAGGCGTAGCCGGCGAGGGCGCAGCCGAGCGCGGTGCGGGCGGCGAGGGGGGTGAGCGGGCCGAGCCGGTGCCACAACGGGCGCGGCGGTACGGCGAGTTCGGCGTCGATGCCGAGGAGTTCGTCGTCGGCGCCGGCCACCCGCGGGACGCGTCCGGTGCCGCGCAGGTCGCGGGCCCAGCCGCGCAGCCGCCCGGGATCCGCGTCGGCGGGGGCGGCGAGGGCGACCTCGGCGCGCACGACCAGGTGTTCCAGGGCGCGCCGGGTGCGGTCGGTGCGGGCGCCGGTGGCGAGCAGGGACTGCCAGGCGGCCTGCACGGCGGCGGCCGCGGCGGCCCGGGCCTTCGCGTGGCCGTCGCCGGTGCCGCGGGTGGCGGCGTAGGCGGCGGTGGCGTTCAGGGCGTGGGCGGTGGCCCGGCGTTCGGGGCCGTGCGGGCGCAGCAGCCCGGGCGCCATGCCGACCAGCCAGGCCCAGGCGCCCGCCGCCAGCGCGAGGCCGACATGGGCGGGTACCTGGCCGAGGCTCTGCGGGGCGAACAGCGAGGCGGAGGTGATGAAGGTGAGGACCACGTTCCCGGGCGGGCCGACCCGGGTGGCGTCGCACAGCGTCTTCTGTACGGCGGCCATGAGCGCGCCGACGGTGACCAGGACCACCGCGTTCGTGGTGAGCGACGCGGCGACCAGGGCGAGGGCGAGGCCGCCGACCATGCCGAGCACGACCCGGGCCAGGGTGCGGGCCCGTGCGGGATAGGGGCGGTTGTGGCCGTAGAGGGCGCACAGCGACCCGGCCATCGTGTACATCGCCAGGTCGAGGCGGCCGAGGGCCAACAGCGTCAGATTGGGCGGGGCGACCGCGGCGACCACGCTGAGCGCGGGCTTGAACCAGATGTCGGAGGGCCGGCCGAGGCGCAGCACCCCGGAGAGGGGAAGGGGTCGGGTCGCGGTGCTCATACCTATGAACTTAGCATGTGTTTTACTCGTAAAACAATCTCGCTCACCTGCTGTGCTCCGCCGAATGCTCCCCGTGTACACCCTTGCGCCCGCGTGCGCGCCACACCGGCGGGGCATCGCATCCATCGATGCGACGTCGAGCGGGGAGGTGCGCGTGCACGGACCGTCTTCGCCCGGCTGGCTGCTGGTCGCGCTGTGCGCGGCGACCGGGGCCTACTGTCTGCTGCGGATGCGCAGCAGCGTCGAGGAACAGCGGCGCGCCGCGGGCGGCGAGGCGCTGATGGGGTTCGGCATGGCCGCGATGGCCGTGCCCGCGACCGTCTACACACCACCGGCGTGGGCATGGCCGCTGTACGCGGCGGTGTTCGGCGCGGCGGCGCTGCGCGCGCTGTGGAGCGCCCGCAGCAGCCCGCACCACCTGCACCACCTGGTGGGGGCGGCGGCGATGGTCTACATGGCGGTGGTGATGGCGGCCTCCCCCGGCGCCCACCACCACGGCGGCGCCGGAGTCCCGCTGGTGACCGGGCCGTTGCTGCTCTACTTCACCGGCTATGTCCTGGTGTCCGGTGCGCGGCTGGTTCCGGTCGCGGTGGCGGCCGCCGGGACCGGGGCGGCCCGCTGGGGCGACCGGCCCGAACTGGCGCGGGCCTGCCGGCTGTCCATGGGCATCGGCATGGTGGCGATGCTGCTGACCCTGTGAGCTTCTGACGCCACGCCCGGCGCAAACGTTGCCTGCGTCACTTTGGCGCAATGGCCTGTACCCCTGAGCACTCACCCGCTCATAGGGTGCTGGCCATGATGGTCCCTGTGGCACTGCTGCTGCTCGGCGCCCTGACCGCCGTCGCCGGTCCCCGGCTGCTCGCCCGTGCCGACTGGACGGACCGGGAGCCGGTGGTCGCCCTGTGGGTGTGGCAGTGCGTGGTGGCGGCCGTACTCCTGTGCTGCGCGCTGTCGATGACGCTGAGCGCGGCGGCGGCCTGGCAGGCGGTGCGCGGGCAGGTGTTCGCGAGCGCCCCCAGCGGGGTGATGGACGCCTACGCCCTCGGTACGACCGGCCCGTGGGCGGCTGCGACCGCGGTGACCCTGGCCTGCGCCGGGCTGTGGAGCGGGGCGATGCTGGTGCGCGAGGTCCTGCGCGCCCGGGTCGGGCGACGGCAGCAGCGGGCCGAACTCCTGGTCCGCGCACCGCTGTTGCCCGGCGAGGAACCGGCGGGCGGCCGTCTCGTGGTCCTGGAGGGCGAGCGGCCCGACGCCTGGTGGCTGTCCGGTCCGGCGCCCCGGCTCGTCGTCACCACGGCCGCGTTGCGCCGCCTGAAGGGCCGTCAGCTGGACGCCGTGCTCGCCCATGAGCAGGGTCATGCCCAGGCCCGGCACGACTGGCTGCTGCACTGCTCGGCCGCGCTGGCGGGCGGGTTCCCGCAGGTCCCGGTGTTCGCCGCGTTCCGCGACGAGATGCACCGGCTGGTCGAACTGGCCGCCGACGACATGGCCTCCCGCCGGCACGGCCGCCTCACCACCGCGCTCGCCCTGGTCGAACTCAACGAGGACCGGGGCGTGTTCGGGCCCGGCCCGGCCCCGCACGCCCATGTCCCGCAACGCGTCCACCGGTTGCTCACCGCCCCGGACCGCCTCCCCGCCCGGCACCGGCTGCGGCTGACCGCGACGGCCGCCCTGGTCCCGGTGATCCCGGTCCTGGTGACGCTCGTACCCGGTCTGCGCGCGCTCGGGTAAAGCCGTACCCATCAGGGGAATTGCCCTTCGGGCAATGATTCGGCAAAGATCACGCCATGCGCCCCCCAGCCAGCGACCGCCCCGCCCCACTTCTGACGACCGCCGTTCTCGCCCTCTCCTCGGCGCTGCTGCTCGCCCTCGTCGCCGGTGAGTGGCCCCCGTTGGTCGCGCTGGACGAGGGCATCGCGGACACCACCCACCGCTGGGCCGTGGCGGACCACGGCACCACCCAGGTGCTGCGCATACTGACGGACTGGGTCTGGGACCCGCTGACCATGCGCCTGCTGTGCGCGGCGGTCGCGGTGTGGCTGGTGTGGCGGCACTCGGCATGGTGGACCGCGCTGTGGCTGGCCCTGACCTGCGCCCTGGGCACGGCCGCCCAGCAGTCCCTCAAGGCCGCCGTCGGCCGCCCCCGCCCGGAGTGGCCCGACCCGGTCGACTCCGCCCACTACGCCGCCTTCCCCTCGGGGCACGCCATGACGGCCACCGTGGTCTGCGGCCTGCTGCTGTGGCTGCTGCACCGCTGCGGCACCGGCCGCACACTGTGGCGGACGGCCCTGACCGCGGCCGGGGTCTCGGTCGTCGGCGTCGGCCTGACCCGGGTCTGGCTCGGCGTCCACTGGCCCTCGGACGTGGTCGGCGGCTGGCTGCTCGGGGCCCTGGTGGTGGCCCTCGCGGTGCTGGCCTACGAGTGGGAGCGGGACGGCCGGGAGCATCCTCACTAGCGGACGACCCCGTTCAGGACCGGCCGGACGATCAACGTGCCTACGATCGCCGGGCGGCCCCGGGAGACTCCCGCGGAGCCGCTGAAGGAGGGGGTACTTTGTCCAGCATCTCCAGACGGTCCCTGCTCGGATACTCGGGGACGGCGGCCGCCGGCGCGGTGGTCGGCACGGCGACATCGGCGGAGCAGGCGCAGGCCGCGGAGACGGAGACGGCCTCGGCGGTGTTCCCGGACGGGGAGCTCTTCACCGGCGGCTCCAGCATCGGTGACGTCGACACCTATCTGACGATCAGGTTCAGCGTCGAGACGAACGCCACCAACGCGTCGGGCAACCAGATCAGCCCAGGTGAACTCGCTGATCTGCTCAGCGACTTCGCCGTCAGCCGGGGATGGCCGGCGGTCACCTTCTACGGCAGGCCGGTGCCCGCCAAGCTGAACTGACCCGCATCCGACGGCGGCCGTGCGCCGGACGGACCCGCGGGTAGAGTCCGGCGCATGACTGCCGTGCTCTTCGACTTCTCCGGGACCCTCTTCCGTATCGAGTCCACCGACTCCTGGCTGCGGGCGGTGCTCGCCGAGGCAGGAAGGGAGCTCCCCGAGGCGGAGCTGGCGGAGACTGCGCGGGCGCTGGAGGCGGCCGGGGCGCAGCCCGGCGGGGCGAACCCGGCCGAGCTGCCCGAGGAGCTGGCCGCGGTGTGGGCGGTCCGGGACGAGAGCGCGCGGGCGCACCGGGCCGCCTACACCGGGCTGTCCCGCCGGGTGGCGCTGCCGGACGCGGCCCTGCACGACGCGCTGTACGAGCGGCACATGTCCCCGGCCGCCTGGACGCCGTACCCGGACGCCGCGGAGGTGCTCCGCACGCTGCGCGCGCACGGGATCGCGGTCGGCGTGGTCAGCAACATCGGCTGGGACCTGCGCCCGGTCTTCCGCGCGCACGGGCTCGACGCCCATGTGGACGCGTATGTGCTGTCGTACGAACACGGTGTCCAGAAGCCGGACCCGCGGCTGTTCACGGTCGCCCTGGAGGCGCTCGGGGCCGAGCCGGACAAGACGCTGATGGTCGGGGACAGCAGGCCCGCCGACGGCGGGGCGGCGGCGCTCGGGTGCCGCGTGCACTTCGTGGACCATCTGCCGGTGGCGGAACGGCCGGACGCGCTGCTGCCCGTCCTCGACCTGGTGGGCGCGGCCCGCCGACAGGTCACGCCCACCCAGGCCTGACCTGTCGCGCCGTCCGCCCGAGACGCTCCCCCGTGTCGCCTCGGACGGACGGCAGCCCTGAACAGGCCCCGCGCAGGGCGGTGCCGACTGCGTCGATTATAGTTGGCTGGCAGCCAGTCAACGCAGGAGTTCCAGCATGTCCCCGCGCAGCGCCTCGGTCAATGAAGAGTTGCGCAGGCGTTCCCGGGAGCGGCTGCTCCAGGCCGCGGTCGAGCTGGTCGACGAGCACGGTTTCGAGGCCACCACGCTGGGCGCCATCGCCGACCGGGCGGGTTCCGCGCGCGGGCTGGTGTCGTACTACTTCCCCGGCAAGCGCCAGCTGGTGCAGTCCGCCGTGCACCGGCTGATGCACCGCACGCTGGAGGAGGCGCTGGAGCACGAACCGCACACCGAGGACGGCCGGGAGCGGCTGGCCCGGGCCATCGACTCGATCCTGGGACTGGCGCGGGAGCGGCCGGTACTGATGCGCCAGCACATGGCGGGGCTGCTGCAGGCGGAGGGTTTCGTGCAGTGCCCGGAGCAGCGCCGGCTCGCCGAGCTGCTGGGCGAGACCGTCGCCCGCTACGGCTCGCAGGAGGTCACGGCCGACTACCCGATGCTGCGCGCCCTGCTGATGGGAGCGGTGTACGCGGCGCTGGTGCCCGGGGTGCCGATGGCGATCCCGACGCTGCGGGCGGAGCTGTTCGAACGCTACGGGCTCGACTGGGAATTGGGCGTGCCCCCGGGCTCCGTGCCCCTCACCGAACGGCAGGACATCTCCCGGTTCTTCGCCACGGAGGACCGGGGCGAGCCCGAACGGCCTTAGTCAGCGGCGGGCGTGACCGGGCGTCAGAAAGCCCGCGTCGCGTGCCTGCGCGATGAGCCGGAGCGACCGGCGGCGGCTGTGTCCCGTCGCGCACATCACCGCGAGCACGGGGTCGAGGCCGTCCGCCTGTGCGGCCCGGTACTCCTGGGCGACCAGCCAGCGCCCCTCGATACCCCGGGGCCAGGGCGGCCGGGCGCGCCGGGCACCGCCCGACTCGCCGTTCTCCTCGGCCGTTTCGGGCTCCTCGTCCGCGTAGGACTCCATCCCGCACGCCTTGCAGAGCGGCTCCTCGATCCAGTCGGCGAGCACCGTCAGATCGGCCAGGGAGAGCGCGGGCCGCGCCTTGACGTCCTCGATGGACACCCGCCCGTCGGCGACCACGGCCAGCGCGTCGACCCGCGCGCCGTCGCCGAAGACCAGCCCGACCTGGAACCACGCCGTGGCTCCGGTGTGTTCCTGCACCTCCCAGGCGGGCGACACGGACACCGTGCCGTCCTCCGCGCGCCGATCGGAAAGATTGAGAGACGATGCTTCTAGCACATACGCAAAGTAACCTCATGATCACACTGTGAACGGACGGACACGCGTCCGCTTCACCCCTGCGGCCCCTGTCGAGGCGGTCGGGCCGGTGGGATGCTGGAGCCACCAGCCCCTCGGGCAAGGAGTCCCCCCGTGTTGCGTGTCGCCGTCGTCGGCTCCGGGCCGAGCGGGTGCTACACCGCCCAGAACCTGGTCCAGCTCGACCCCACCGTGGTCGTGGACGTCCTGGACCGGCTGCCGTGCCCGTACGGTCTCGTGCGGTACGGCGTCGCTCCCGACCACGAGAAGATCAAGTCGCTGCAGGGAAACCTGCGCACGGTCCTGGAGCACGAGCGGGTGCGGTTCCTCGGCGGGGTCCGGGTCGGGGGCCGGGGCGGGCTGCCGGCGGAGCGGCTGCGGGAGCTTTACCACGCGGTGGTGTACTGCGTGGGCGCCGCCACCGACCGGCGGCTCGGGATCCCCGGTGAGGAGCTGCCGGGCAGCTGGTCGGCGACGGAGTTCGTGTCCTGGTACAGCGCGCATCCGGACGCGGTCGACGCCGGGTTCGTGCGTGACGCCCGATCGGCGGTGGTCATCGGCGTCGGCAACGTCGCGGTCGACGTGGCGCGGATGCTGGCCCGGGGCGCGGCGGAGCTGAGCCCCACCGACATGCCGCAGGCGGCCCTGACGGCGCTGGCGGCGAGCCGGATAAGAGACGTGCACGTGGTGGGCCGGCGGGGGCCCTCGCAGGCCCGGTTCACCACCAAGGAACTGCGCGAGCTGGGCGGCCTGCCGGGCACCGAAGTCCTGCTGGATCCGGATGAGTTGGCGCTCGACCCGGCCTATGCCGACCCCTCCGCGCTGCCCGCGGCCCAGCGGCGCAACATCGAGGTGCTGCGGAACTGGGGCGGCACCGGCGGCCGGGGCGCGGAGCGCAGCATCTGGCTCCGCTTCTTCCTGCGCCCGGTCGAGATCCTCGACGACGGCGGACGGGTGGGCGGCGTGCTCTTCGAGCGCACCGAACTCGACACGCGCGGCCGGGTGCGGGGCACCGGGCGGTACGAGACGGTCGAGACACAGCTGGTGCTGCGCTCGGTGGGCTATCGCGGGGTGCCGCTGGACGGGCTCCCCTTCGACGAGGAGACCGGCACCGTTCCGCACGCGGCGGGCCGGGTGCTGGACGGCTGCTTCAGCGTGCCGGGCGACTACGTGGCAGGCTGGATCAAGCGCGGGCCCACCGGCGTCATCGGCACCAACCGGCCGGACGCCAAGGAGACGGTGACCTCCCTGCTGGAGGACGCGCCGCTGCTGCTGCGCCGGGAGGTGGCCGGGGACCCGGTGGCCGCGCTGCGCTCGGCCGGTATCGAGCCGGTCGAGTGGACGGGATGGCAGGCGATCGAGCGGGCCGAGGCGGCGCTCGGGGCGCGGCTCGGCCGGAGCGTGGTCAAGCTGGCCGACTGGGACTCCCTGCTCGCGGCGGCGCGCACGGGGTCGTAGCGGAGTCGACCGCGATCCGGTGGGCATGACACGTATCGGCAACGAGTCGGAAATCAACAAACTGTTCAAGCCGCTTACGGTCTCGTGCTGTCCGGATGTCGTCCCCGCTCTGGAGTCCCCATGGCCACCACCACCGCCCCCGTCCATCCCGTCGACGAGGTCCCGCCCGTACGGCAGTTGGCCGCGTTCGGCCTGCAGCATGTGCTCGCGATGTACGCGGGCGCGGTCGCCGTCCCGCTGATCGTGGGCGGTGCGATGAAGCTGTCGCCCGCCGACCTGGCGTATCTGATCACCGCCGACCTGCTCGTGTGCGGCATAGCGACGCTCATCCAGTGCGTCGGCGTCTGGCGCTTCGGCGTCCGGCTGCCGATCATGCAGGGCTGTACGTTCGCGGCGGTGTCGCCGATGGTCCTGATCGGGACGACGGGCGGCGGGCTGCCCGCGATCTACGGCTCGGTGATCGTCGCGGGCCTGGCGATCATGCTGCTCGCCCCCGTCTTCGGCAGACTGCTGCGCTTCTTCCCGCCGCTGGTCACCGGCACGGTCATCCTGATCATCGGGGTCTCGCTGCTGCCGGTCGCGGGCAACTGGGCGGCGGGCGGTGCCGGCGCGAAGGACTTCGGGGAGCCGAAGAACCTGGCGCTGGCGGCCTTCGTGCTCGCGGTGGTGATAGGCGTGCAGCGGTTCGCCCCCGCCTACCTCGCCCGGATCGCGGTCCTGATCGGCATCGCGGTGGGCCTGGCGGTGGCCGTGCCGTTCGGGTTCACGGACTTCAGCGGGGTCGGGGACGCCGACTGGCTGGGCATCAGCACGCCGTTCCACTTCGGGGCGCCCGCCTTCAAGGCGTCCGCGATCATCTCCATGCTGGTGGTGGCCCTGGTCACCATGACCGAGACGACGGGTGACCTGATCGCGGTCGGCGAGATGACCGGCCGCAGGGTCGAGCCGCGCTCCCTCGCCGACGGTCTGCGCGCCGACGGCCTCTCGACCGTCCTGGGCGGGGTCTTCAACACCTTCCCGTACACGGCGTACGCGCAGAACGTGGGCCTGGTCGGCATGACCCGGGTGCGCAGCCGCTGGGTGGTCGCGGCGGCCGGCGGCATCCTGGTGCTGCTCGGCCTGCTGCCCAAGCTGGGCGCGGTGGTCGCGGCGATACCGGCTCCGGTACTGGGCGGCGCGGGTCTGGTGATGTTCGGGACGGTCGCGGCGAGCGGTCTGCGCACCCTCGCGTCGGTGGAGTTCAAGGACAACCACAATCTGACGGTGGTGGCCGTCTCGGTCGCGATCGGCGTGCTGCCGGTGGGCGTGCCGACGGTCTACGAGAAGTTCCCGGACTGGTTCCAGACGGTGATGAACAGCGGCATCAGCGCGGGCTGCCTGACCGCGATCGCCCTGAACCTGCTCTTCAACCATCTGCCCGCGAAGGCGGACCCGGCGCCGGGGAGTGTGTCGGCCGGCGCCGAGGCCGCCTAGGCCGGTCCGGCGGACCAGGTCGGCGGGGTGCGGAGGAGGGGGCTCCGGCTCACCCCGCCGTGAACAGCCCGGTCGGCACCGCTCCCGCCAGCGCCCCGTACCCGGCCGGGTTGAGGTGCAGCCAGTCCCCCACCTGGAGGTCGGCCCGCAGCCGGGCCGGGTCGGCCGGATCCCGTACCACCCGGTCGAAGTCGATCACCGCGTCGAAGTGGCCGTGCCCCCGGATCCAGGCGTTGACGCGCTGCCGGGCCGCCTCCCGCACGCCCGCCCCGTCGTCGTAGGCGTTGCCGCCGAAGGGCAGCAGGGTGGCGCCGTAGACGCGGATGCCCTGGGCGTGGGCGCGGAGGACGATCTGCCGGTAGGCGGCGATCAGGTCGTCGGCGACCGTCTGCTGGGCCTGTGGGGTGGCGGCGGCGGTGCCGATGTCGTTGACGCCCTCGAAGACGATCAGCCAGGAGACCCCGCTGCGGGAGAGGACGTCCCGGTCGAGGCGGGCGAGGACGTTGGGGCCGAGGCCGTCGTTGAGGACGCGGTTGCCGCCGGCCGCCTGGTTGAGGACCGCGATGTCCGAGGTGTCGGGGCGGGACCGGAGGCGGTCGAAGAACTGGTCGGGCCAGCGGTCGTTCCCGTTGGTCGTGGAGCCCCGGCCGTCGGTGAGGGAGTCGCCGAGCACGGCCACGGCCCGGGTGCCGGCCGGGGCCCGCACCTCGACGTCACTGAGCAGATACCAGTGGTCGACATGGGCCGCACCCGTGAGATCCGCGTCCCGCGTGTGGTCACCGTTGACGAGGTACGACGTGGTGCGCGAGCCCGGGTGCGAGGTGAGCGCCAGATCGGGCTGGCCCTGCGCGGTGTACGCGGTGACGGTGAGGTCGGCGCCGGCCGTCAGCGCGAAGTCCACGGGGTCGGAGACCACTTGGGCGCCGACGGGGACGACGGTCGAGGCCCGCCCGGAGAACGTGACCGGCAGGAGGCTGCCGGGGACGATCGCGGCGACGCCCGCCCGGCCGCCCTCGGGGAGCGCCACGGTCACCGAGGTGAGCGGGAGCGGGGTGTCGCCGTACGCGTTGGAGAAGCGCAGCCGCAGCCGGTGGCCGCCGACGGTGACCCGGACGGTCTGGCGCAGGGTGGTGTCCGCCAGCACGGACCGCTCGCCCGTGAAGGGCGCGGGCGGCAGATTGCCGGGCTCGGTGAGCTGGGGCATCCCGGTCCAGGTGTTCACCCAGTGGCTGCCCGGGTCCGGGTGCGCGGCGGCCTGCCGGGGGCCGCGCACCAGTGCGGTCAGCGCCCCGGCGGTCACGACCAGGGCGAGGGCGAGGACACAGGTGCCGAGGAGCGCGGCGAGCGGTGTTCTGCTGGGCTTCGGCTTCACGGGGGCCTTCCTGACGAGGGGCGACAGCGGAGCCGTCGTCGACTGACCGTGCAGGTGGTGCCGTTGGGCGCGGCCATCGTGGCATGACCACGACCACCCGTGGAAGCGCTCCCACCACACTTTGCGGACGAGCGGGCGAGCGGAACGGATGCTGCGCGGAACGTTGACTAGAAAGCGCTTTCACCCTACGTTCCGTTCAGCACCGTGACCGATGGTTCGGAATCACGGACACCATTCACTCACCTGATCATCGGAAGACCGGAAAGACCCCCCACTCGAAAGAAGGCATACGGGACATGACTTCACGAGCACGGACCGGTGCGCGCGCACTGGCGGGCGGGCTGGCCGCCCTCGGGTTATCACTTGGCATGATCATGACAGGTGGAGCCCGGGCGGACGCCGCGACCTGGCCGACGGCCACCGGCAGCAAGGCTGTCACCGCGACCATCAAGCTGTCGGGCACCAAGGACTACGGGATGCTGCGCCTGTACGGCAGCGGAGACCTGGGCAGCGGCGGCCAGAGCGAGGACCAGGACCCGATCCTGGACCTGGCGGCGGGCACGGTCCTGAAGAACGTCATCATCGGCGCCCCCGCCGCGGACGGCATCCACTGCGAGGGCAGCTGCACCCTGCAGAACGTCTGGTGGGAGGACGTCGGCGAGGACGCGGCGACCTTCCGCGGCTCCTCGTCGTCGAACGTCTACACCGTCTCCGGCGGCGGCGCCAAGGAGGCCAGCGACAAGGTGTTCCAGTTCAACGGCGCCGGGACGCTCAACGTGTCCAACTTCGCCGTGCAGACCTTCGGCAAGCTGGTCCGCTCGTGCGGCAACTGCTCCACGCAGTACAAGCGCACGATCAACCTCAACACCATCGAGGCGACGTACAAGGGCAGCGCGCTCGTCGGGATCAACACCAACTACGGCGACAGCGCGACGCTGAAGAACATCACGATCGTCGGGGACAGCAGCAAGAAGATCGTGCCGTGCCAGAAGTACATCGGCAACAACACGGGCGCGGAGCCCCCTACGAACGGGAGCGGCCCGGACGGGACGTACTGCAAGTACGCGAGTTCGGACATCACCTACAAGTGAGCGTGACCGGTGGGGCCGTCGCCGGACGGCGACGGCCCCGTCACTCGTCGGCCGGGTGCGCCTTGCGCCACTTCCACTGCCAGAGCTCGTTTGCCCGGTGGTCGTGCTCGAAGCCGTCGCCGAGCGGCCCCACCCGCTCGATCGCCTCGGCGGTGCGCGGGTCGTCGCGCAGGGCTAGACCGTAGGCGGCCTCCAGACGGACGAGTTGGCTGTCGTCGCCGAGCAGGGCCGCGAGGCCGTCGGCGACGGCGGCGGCGGGCGTACGGTCGCGGGGGCGGGACAGCTCCGCCGCGGCCGCGACCCGTACTCCGGCTTCCGGTGCCCCGGTCAGCGCCAGCAGGGTCCGGGTGCTGTCCGGGAGGAGGTCCGCGTCCCGGGTGCTCGCCGAGCAGGCGGCGAGCCGCACCTCGGGGTCCGGGTCACCCATGAGGGTGCGCAGGGCCGCCCTGGCGGCGGGCGTGTGCGGCAGGTAGCCGGCGCAGAGGGTGTAGGGCACCTCGCGGCGCACCCGGACGTCGGGATGCGCGGCGTAGCGCAGGCCGACGGCCTCCTCGTCCGGACGGTCGTGCCAGGCGAACATCTCCAGCACCTGCGCGAGTATCGCGCCGTCCGTCTCCTCCGTCACCCAGGCGGCCAGGAGTTCGCTCTCCTGCTGCTCGTAGTAGCGGCTGGAGTCGACCAGCCCCCGCGTGCGCAGGTAGTCCACCACGAACCGGCGGGGCACCCGGTCCGGGGCGCGCCGATGGGCCACCACGGCGGACCAGGTCTCGAAGCTGCGCCGACGGGTGAGGGTCCAGCAGACCTCGGACCAGTCCACATGGTCCTCGTCCGCGTGCCGGACGGCGCGGGCGACCAGTTCGTCGACGGGGGTCAGGACGCGGAAGGCCCACTCCAGGGAGGTCAGGACGGCACCGTGCCCGGCCCGCACGGCCAGGCCGCCGAGCGAGACCTGGTCGACCCAGCGGTACTCGTCGTCCTGGACCCGGACCGTGGCGGCCGGACCCGACGCGCCCGTCCTGCGCCGCAGTTCCTCGGCCGCACCCGTCTCGTACCAGCTCCGGGCCAGCGCGAGCAGCCGTTCCCGGGCGGCCTCCGGCAGGCGCAGCCGGGGCTCCTCGCCCAGCACGGCCGAGAAGACCGCCAGGGAACCGCCGTCGACCGCACGCCACAGCGGTGTGGTCCCGTCCGGCAGCTCCCGGTCGGAATCCGCGCCGCCCTCCACCAGCGCCTGGGCGACCGGCCCGTCGTAGGCCGCGACCGCCGCGCACAGCAGCGGCAGCCCGTCCGCGTCCCGCGTGTCCGGATCCGCGCCCTCGTCCACCAGATCCCGCACGGCCTCGGCGTCCCCCGCCCGCACCGCCGCCCGGAGCCGGCCGCCGAGTCCGCTCTCGCCCAAGTCCCCCGAGTCCACGTCCCCCGAGTCCCCGTCCCCCGCTGCGAACAACGTCTTCCCCCCTCGCCGAACGTCATCGGTCGGGAGTATGCGGTGGTCCCGCGGGGCGGCGCATCTCGTTTCCGGCGCGGACACCTCGGATACTTCCGTGGTGCTGCTGACATCGATCGCGGAGATCGCCCGCGGGCCTCTGGTGCGGAACCGGCCGACCGGCGGGCAGAGCAGGAGACCAACACCTGGTGGCTGGGGATGGCGGAGGCGGACCGGGCCCTGTCGGCCGCCGCCGTCGTGGACGCCTTCGAGCGGAGCGCCGACGCGATCGGGGCCCGGATCCGCGCCACCGGTTTCCGTGGCGCGGCGACGTTCTACGTGTGGCACGACCCGCAGGCCGGACAATTGCGCTGCTCCACCGGCTCGGTGGCGGCCGACGCCCTCCCTTTCCGTGCCACCCATGGGGTGTGCGACGATCTCGGGCCCGTCGTCGAGGCGTTCCTCGCCGACCGTGCCCCGGGGTGATCGGCTGGGCGGACCTCGCCGAGGCGCGGGATGGCGGGGAGGGTGCCGCGGCGGCGCGGTCGGCCGTCTGGGTCCGTGGTGTCGGGACGGCGCCGTAGGGGAGGTCAGTCGGCCGGGTGGCCCGTCGGCCCGCCCGGTTCCGTGCGGTAGTCCTCTCCCAGCTCCGCGCGGTAGTGCGCGTACGCGGTGCGCAGTTCGTCGCCCGGCCAGTCGGCGGGCAGCAGGTCCGGGGGCAGCACCGGGTCGGTCAGCAGGTGGCGTACGGCCGCCGCGAAGACGGTGAAACGGTCGGGTGGCAGGCGGGCGACGGCCGCTCGGGCCAGGAGGGTACGCGCGGTGGCGGCCCAGGTGGTCAACGGCCAGAGGGCGGAGGCCAGTTCGCGTGCGGGGCGGTCGGGGCGGGCTGTGTAGGACTGGGCGGTGTCGGTGAGGTCGCCGGGGAGCGGCCTGGCCAGGTTCGCCGGGCGGAGCCAGACGCCCTCGCGGAGTTCGGCCAGGCGCAGGGCGGCCAGGCGGGTGCGCAGGTCGGCGCGTTCGGCCGGGCCGCGGCCCGTCGCCGTGACGACCAGCATCTCCCAGTCGCCGTGCCACGCGCGCGTGCGCGGCCGTACCGCCTCGTCCTGGCGGCTCTGGCGGGCCAGCAGCCGCTCGCTGAGGCCGTAGACGGCGTCGTCGGTGCGGCGCAGGTCGCCGGCCGCCGTCATCCGGCTGAGCGCGGCCCGGAGCGTGGAGCCGCCGACCCCGAAGGGCTCGACCAGCCGGACCAGGTCCTTCACCGGCAGCTCCGGCGGATGCGTGCCCAGCAGCAGGCTCAGCACGACCGAGCGGGCCGACAGCGGCCGCAGGTCGGCGCCGGCGGGCTCGGCGGACACGTTCATGCGCATGGTCACGTACTGTACGTGCGACTTCTTGTTGCATTATTGATACGACCGCAGGAAGAGTGCAACATGGAAGCCATGGACTCGACCGTCGCGCTTCCGCAGCCGCAGTACGCCACCCACGACGTCACCAACCAGGCGCCGCCGCTCGCCCCCTACGACGCCTCCGACGACCCGGCCCTGCTGGAGGGGCTGCGCCGGGAGGGCGCGGAGTGGGCCGAGCCGGGGATCCGGCGGCTCGGGGCGCGCGCCGGGAGCGCGGAGGCGCAGGAGTGGGGCGAGCTGGCCAACCGGCACGAGCCGGAGCTGCGCACCCATGACCGGTACGGCAACCGGATCGACGAGGTCGACTTCCACCCCAGCTGGCACCACCTGATGCGGACGGCCGTGGCCGAGGGGCTCGCGGGGGCGCCCTGGGCGGACGACCGGCCCGGCGCCCATGTCGCGCGGACGGCGGGCGGGCTGGTGTGGGGACACACCGAATCCGGCCACGGCTGCCCCACCTCGATGACCTACGCGGCCGTTCCCGCGCTGCGCGCCCAGCCGGACCTGGCCAAGGTGTACGAACCGCTGCTGACCAGCCGGGAGTACGACCCCGCGCTGCGTACCCCCACCGAGAAGCCGGGGCTGCTCGCCGGGATGGGGATGACCGAGAAGCAGGGCGGTTCGGACGTCCGGACGAACACCACGGCGGCCACTCCCACGGCCGAGCCGGGCGTGTACACCCTGCGCGGGCACAAATGGTTCACCTCGGCGCCGATGTGCGACGTCTTCCTGGTGCTGGCGCAGGCACCCGGCGGCCTGTCCTGCTTCCTCGTGCCGCGCGTGCTGCCGGACGGCAGCCGCAACGCCTTCCGCGTCCAGCGCCTGAAGGACAAGCTCGGCAACCGGTCGAACGCCTCCTCGGAGCCCGAGTTCGACGGCACCGTGGCCTGGCTGGTCGGCCCGGAGGGGCGCGGGGTGAAGACCATCATCGAGATGGTCAACTGCACCCGGCTGGACTGTGTGATGAACTCGGCGACCCTGATGCGCAAGACACTCGTCGAGGCCGGTCACCATGTGCGCCACCGCAGCGCGTTCGGCGCCCGGCTCATCGACCAGCCGCTGATGCGCAACGTCCTGGCCGACCTGGCGCTGGAGTCGGAGGCCGCGACCACGCTCACCCTGCGGCTCGCCGGGGCGGCCGACCGCGCGGTGCGCGGGGACGAGCAGGAGCGGGCCTTCCGGCGGATCGCCACCGCCGTCGGCAAGTACTGGGTCACCAAGCGCGGTCCGGCCTTCACGGCGGAGGCCCTGGAGTGCCTCGGCGGCAACGGCTACGTCGAGGACTCCGGCATGCCCCGCCACTACCGCGAGGCCCCGCTGCTGTCGATCTGGGAGGGCTCGGGCAACGTCAACGCGCTCGACGTGCTGCGGGCGCTGTCCCGGGAACCCGGCGCCGCCGACGCCCTGTTCGGCGAACTCGCGCACGCGCGCGGGGCGGACGCCCGGCTGGACACCGCCGTGACCCGGCTGAAGAGCGACCTGGCCGGAACCGATCAGGCCGGCGCCCGCCGGCTGGTCGAGCGGATGGCGCTGGCCCTCCAGGCCTCCCTGCTGGTCCGGTACGCCCCCGCCGCCGTCGCCGACGCCTTCTGCGCGACCCGGCTCGGCGGCGACTGGGGGCACGCCTTCGGCACCCTGCCCGCCGGGACCGGCCTCGACCCGATCCTCGAACGGGCGCTGCCTGGCGGGAATTGATCCCTCATCGGGCGTTACCGGCCGGTGCCCACCTGTGGATCGCACACAGTCGCCGCCCGATTCCGCATCGTTGTCAGTGCCGTGGTGCAGACTCCTGAACAGGTGCTACTCGCCCGGGGAGGACAACGTGTTCACGGGGATCGACGAGGTCGACTGGGCCTCGCTGCGGCACGCGTACGGCAGCGCGGAGGACGTGCCCGGTCTGCTGCGGGGACTGGCCTCGCCGGACGCGACCGAACGGGAGGTCGCGCTCGACGGGATGTACGGCTCGGTGCATCACCAGGGGAACGTGTACGACTCGACGCTCGCCTGCGTCCCGTTCCTCTTCGCGCTCGCCGCGCGCCCGGAGGTGCCGGACCGGGGCGCCATAGTCGAACTGCTGGTCAGCATCGGCGCGGAGAGCGCGGGTCCGGCGGCCCGTGCCGCCGTGCGCGCGGGCGCCGGCACGTTCGTGCCGCTGGCCGACGATCCGTGCCCCGGGGTACGGCGGGCGGCTGCCGGGGCGCTGGTCCGGTTCCTCGACGAACCGGCGCTGGTGCTGGGGCTGTTGCGGCGGCGGATCGCGGTCGAGCGCGACGAGCAGGTGCTGCTGGCCCTGACGGCGGCGCTCGGCCTGTTCGTACGGCGCCATCCCGCGCGGGCGGCCGGGGCGGTGGACCTGCTGGCCGCGCAGGGCGGGCCGCCACATCCCCCGGGGACGCGGCTCGCCGCGCTCGGCCAGCTGGCCCTCGGCGCACCGGAGCGGCTGCCCGCCGACCTGGTGCCGACGGCGGTCCGGCTGCTCAGGGAGCGGTCCGGGCGGCGCACGGCGGGCACCGACCGGCCGGAGGCGGACACGCTGGTCGGCCGGATACGGCGGCTGCGGCCGTCGGACGAGGAGGGCGCGTATCTGCTGCGCACCCTGCACCGGGCGCTGGACGACCGGGTGGCCGACCGGATCGCGCTGCTCGTCGGCCAGTTGGGCAGCCCCGTCGTGACGGACCGGTGCAGCGCGGTGTGGATGTCGGCCGGGCTGTTCCGCGAGTGGCGGGCGGACTTCAGCGCGCCGGTCGCGCTGATCGGGGCTCAGCTGGGCGGTGCGGAGGACCAGTTGCGGGACGCGGCCGTCTCGGTGCTCGCGGAGCTGTTCCGGCTGGCGGCGCCCGCCGCCGACGACCTGCACGCGCTGGTGACCGCGCGGCCCGACCTGTGGGTGCACACCTGGGAGCGCGGCAGACCCTCGCTGGGCGGGCCGCTCAAGGGGCTGGCCAGAAGCGGCGATCCGCGCGCGGTGCCGGTCCTGGCCCAGCTGCTGGCCCGGCCGGTGGTGCCCGGCGGGCTGGGCTTCGAGGTGGTCCAGCTGGGCCGGGCGGCCGCTCCGCTCGCCCCCGCGCTGCGGCACCGTCTCGGGCGGATCCCGCTGGACGCGCCCGAGGCGGCCGAGTCGGCCGCCCCGCTGCTGGCCGCGGTCACCGCCCTGGCGGACAGGGCGGCGGTGCCTGAGGTGCTGCGGCTGCTGCGCGGCGCACCGGACGGGCTCGGGGCACGGGAGGCCCTGGCCGGCCAGGCGGTGCGGGCGCTCGACACCCTGGGGACGGCCGCGCGGGCGGCGGCACCCGTGCTGCGCCGGCTCCTGGACACCCGGCACGCGGCCCTGGCGGCCGGCGCCCTGTGGTCGGCCGAGGGCGATGCCGACGTCGTACTCCCGGTGCTGATGCGGGAGTTGACGCTCGGCCGGGGCCACAGCGCCCGGACGGCGGCCGAGCAGCTGGGGCGGCTGGGGGCCGCCGCCCGGGACGCGCTGCCCGCCCTGCGCGCGGCGGCCGGTTCCGGCCGGGCGTGGGAACGGACCTCGGCCGCGCAGGCGTACTGGCGGATCGCCGGGGATCCGGAACCCGTGCTGCCGGTGTTCCGGTCCGCCTGGTCGCAGAACCCGTACACCCGCGGCACGATCGCCGCGTGCCTGGCCGCGATGGGCCCGGCGGGCGCGCCGCTGCACGACCTGCTGACGGCCGAACTCGCCACCGCCCGGCGGCACACGGCCCGCCCCGGCGGGTACGGCAGCCACGACATCGCCCAGGACGAGCGGCTGCTCGCCGACTGCCGCACGGCGCTGGCCGGCCGGTGACCGAGCGGCCCCGGGCCGGCGCGTGCCTCAGCCGGTCATCCGGCCCCACTGCGGGCCCAGCCGCGACCACTCGGCGTCCCAGCGGTCCATCCGCCGCCGCTCCAGCCGGCCGCGCACCACGAGCCCGGCCACGAACGGGACGGCGGCCGTGCTCAGCCCGACCAGGCCGCCGATCAGCGCGGAGCGGAGGTGGGCCTCGGAGACGGTGGCGGGCCGGGTGACCAGGTGGCCCTGGGGATCCGTCCACACGGTGACCGGCGTGCCCACCTTGCTGCCGGCCGCGACCCGGGCCTGGCCGGAGTGCGCGGAGCCGTCCTCGACGGTCCACCCCACCCTCGCCCAGACCCGCTCACCGCCGGAGGAGCCGGCCTGCTGCCCGGACGTCCCCGGGGCCTTCTCGACGACGTGCGCCACCACCGGTCGCCATTCGACGCGCTCCCGGGCCAGACCGCCCTCGACCGACCGGGCCGCCGCCAGCCCGGCGAACACCCCGGCCAGGAAGGTGAACAGCCAGGCGCCGAGCAGCACCCAGGCCTCCACCGTGTCGGCGCGACGCTTCAGCGGGTTGCGCCGCCAGCGCCACAGCCAGACCTTCGGACCACGGAACGCCTTCAAAGGCATCCTCCTCACGCGCGCACGGACAGCCCGGACCGCCCTCCCATACGGGAGAGGCCGCCCCGTTGCTCACGGCGAACCTCCGAGTCGACGGTCGCACGACCGGCCCCGCTCGCGCAGGCGTCTTCCGGAACGCGTTCCGCCGCCTTGTTCGACCCGCCGACACGACGGCTCCGACCTGCGCGGACACGGTCGGGCGGGTGGCTGTCAGTGGTGGGGTGCAGACTGGCGGATATCTGAGTGCTGGCTGTGACAAGGACGTCATGGAGGTGATCGGCATGACCGAGGTACTGCTCGCCGTGGGGACCCGCAAGGGTCTGTTCCTCGGGCGGCGGCGAGGTGACACCTGGGAGTTCGACGAGAGTCCGTACTTCAACGCGCAGGCGATCTATTCGGTGGCCATCGACACCCGGGGCGAGCGGCCCCGCCTGCTGGCGGGCGGCGACAGCGCGCACTGGGGCCCCTCGGTGTTCCACTCCGACGACCTGGGCCGCAGCTGGACCGAACCGGCGCGGCCCGCCGTGAAGTTCCCCAAGGACACCGGTGCCTCGCTGGAGCGGGTCTGGCAGCTGCATCCGGCCGCCGCCGAACCGGACGTGGTCTACGCGGGCACGGAACCCGCCGCGCTGTACCGCTCGGAGGACCGCGGGGAGAGCTTCGACCTGGTCCGGCCGCTGTGGGAACACCCCACGCGCGGCCAGTGGGTGCCGGGCGGCGGCGGTGAGGGCCTGCACACCGTCGTCACGGACCCGCGCGACCCGAAGGCGGTGACGGTCGCCGTCTCGACGGCCGGGGTGTTCCGCACCGAGGACGGCGGCGCGAGCTGGGCGCCGTCCAACTCCGGGGTGTCCGCGGTGTTCCTGCCGGACCCCGACCCGGAGTTCGGCCAGTGCGTGCACAAGATCGCCCAGGACGCGGGCAGTCCGGACCGGCTGTACCTGCAGAACCACTGGGGGGTGTACCGCAGCGACGACGCGGGAGCGCACTGGACCGACATCGGCGCGGGCCTGCCGTCCACCTTCGGCTTCGCGGCGGCGGCCCATCCGCACCGCGCGGAGACCGCGTACGTCTTCCCGATCAACGCCGACGCGGACCGGGTGCCCGCGCAGCACCGCTGCCGGGTCTTCCGCACCGCCGACGCGGGCGCTACCTGGGAGCCGCTGTCGGCGGGGCTGCCGGCCGCGGACCACTACGGCACGGTGCTGCGGGACGCGCTCTGCACGGACGACGCGGATCCGGCCGGGGTGTACTTCGGCAACCGCAACGGCGAGGTGTTCGCCTCGGCCGACGACGGCGACAGCTGGCGCCAGTTGGCCTCCCATCTGCCGGACGTGCTGTGCGTACGGGCGGCGGTCGTCGCCTGAGTCCGACGCCTCCGGGTCCCCGGAAGGAGGGGTGTTTCCGTCATCCGTGCCGACGGTCCGGTCATCCTCGGTCGCCCCTCGACCGCGGCTTGATCACCGACCCGTGTACGGCAGTAGGGTGACGCCGTGGCACCACGACCTTTGCATGAAATCGTCGAACCGGGCTGGGCGAAGGCCCTGGAACCCGTGGCCGGGAAGATCGCCGAGATGGGCGACTTCCTGCGTACGGAGATCGCCGCGGGACGCACCTACCTCCCGGCGGGGCCGAACGTTCTGCGGGCCTTCCAGCAGCCCTTCGACAACGTCCGCGTCCTGATCGTCGGCCAGGACCCCTACCCGACCCCCGGGCACGCGGTGGGGCTGTCGTTCTCGGTCGCGCCCGAGGTGCGACCGCTGCCGGGCAGCCTCATCAACATCTTCCGGGAGCTCAACACCGACCTGGGCCTGCCCCAGCCGTCCAACGGCGACCTCACCCCCTGGACCCAGCAGGGCGTCCTGCTGCTCAACAGGGCGCTGACGACGGCCCCGCGCAGCCCCGCCGCGCACCGGGGCAAGGGCTGGGAGGAGGTCACCGAGCAGGCGATCAGGGCGCTGGCCGCCCGCGGCAAGCCGCTGGTGTCCGTCCTGTGGGGCCGCGACGCCCGCAATCTCCGCCCGCTCCTCGGCCAGTTGCCCGCGGTGGAGTCCGCGCACCCCTCGCCCATGTCGGCGGACCGCGGCTTCTTCGGCTCACGCCCGTTCAGCCGGGCCAACGACCTGCTGGTCCAGCAGGGGGGACAGCCGGTGGACTGGCGTCTGCCGTGACCGCGGCGGGCGGCGGGGCCCCTGTTGCGGGGTCACCCGCCGACGGCTCCGATGCCTCCGAGGCAGGGTTGCCCGCCGGCAGCTCCGGGGGCTCCGGGGGCTCCGGGGGCTCCGGGGCAGGGTTGCCCGCCGTCGGCGCCCGCGCCTCCGGGCGGGGGTTTCTCGCGGTCGACTCCGGTGGGTCCGGGCTGCGGGCCGTGGTGGGGGTGCCGGGGCGGGAGCCGTCGGTGCCGCGGGAGTCGGGGGAGCCGGTGCGTACGGGGACGCGGGGTATCGACCCTGGGCATCTGATGCGGCAACTCCTGCCCATGGCGCGGGCGTTGACCGGCGAGTACGGGCTGGACCGGGTGGCGGCGGTGGTCGTCGGCGCGGCGGGGCTGGCCACTCTCGGGGACGCGCTGCGGGCCGAACTGCCGGGCGCGCTGGCGCGGGAACTCGGAGTGGGGACGGTCGTGCTGGCCGCCGACGCCGTGACGGCGTACGTCGGCGCCCTGGGTCCGCGCCCGGGCGCGGTGGTCGCCGCCGGTACCGGACTGATCGCGACCGGGACCGATCTGACCGGCTGGCGGCGGGCGGACGGCTGGGGCCATCTGCTGGGCGACAGTGGCGGCGGTGCCTGGATCGGCCGGGCGGGACTGGAGGCGGCGCTGCGCGCCTTCGACGGGCGGGACGGCGGCTCCGCAGCGTTGCGGGCCTGCGCCGAGGAGCGGTTCGGGCCGCTGCCCGGGCTGCCCGGGCTCCTCTACCCGCGCACCGACCGGCCCGCCGTACTGGCCTCCTTCGCGCCTCAGGTCGCCGACTGCGCCGTACACGACCCGGTCGCGGCCGGGATCCTGCGCGCGGCGGCCCGGCACATCGCCGAGTCGGCCGCGGCCGTCTGCCCCACCTCGGGAGAGCCGCGGGTCGCCCTCACCGGCGGCCTGACATACCTGGGCGATCCGCTTCTCCTGCCGCTGGCCGAGGAGTTGGCCCGGCGGCTGCCCCGGGCCGAGCAGGTCCCGGCGGAGGGCGATCCGCTGCACGGAGCGGTACGCGTCGCGAGTGACCTGGTCAGCGGGCGGCTCACTCTGCCGAGTGATGAACGGATGTTCTCCGTGGTGCACACAAAAGGTGATTGATCCCATGGAGACATGAAGTGTCCGACAGCTGATGGGATCACCTCCGAATCATGCGTAACTCATCAGACAAAACCGGACGGATACCGCTCACCTGCACCCTCCCCGAACAAGGGAGCCCAATAAGCCAGTAACATGCGGCGCCATGAGCTCCCCCACTGGGCCCGCCGGCCTGCCAGTACGAATGCCGCGCCCCCGCCAGCCCGGACGGCACCGCCGCCCCGAGCCGCTGGTGGCGCCCGAGGACGCGCCCGCGCTCGTCCTCGCGGTCCCGGGTACGCCCAGCGCGGCCACGCGCAGCCTCGCCGAAGAGGTCGTGAGCATCGCCCGTTCCGAGCTGCCCGGCCTGGACGCCCGGATCGGGTACCTGGACGGGGACGACGCGGAGTTCCCCACCCTCCAGTCCGTCCTCGCCCGTGCCGCCGAGGAGCGCACCGCCCGCTACGAGCAGGCCGTCGCCGCCGGTGTCGAGGGGCTCAAGGCGCCCGACGGCCCGGTCGCCGTGGTCGTGCCGCTGCTGGCCGGTCCGGACAGCGCGCTGCTGCGCCAGGTCCGCCAGGCCGTGATGGAGAGCAAGGTCGCCGCCGACCTCACCGATGTCCTCGGCCCGCACCCGCTGCTCGCCGAGGCGCTGCACGTGCGTCTGTCGGAGGCGGGTCTGGCCCGCGCCGACCGCGCCCGGCTGTTCACCGTGGCCACGGCCGCGGACGGCATCATCCTCGCGTCCGTGGGCGGCGACGAGGCGGTGCAGGCCGCCGGCATCACCGGCATGCTGCTCGCCGCGCGCCTGGCCGTGCCGGTGATGGCCGCGGCGCTGGACCAGGAGGGTTCGATCGCCTCCGTCGCCGAGCAGCTGCGCGGGTCCGGTTCGCAGCAGCTGGCGCTGGCGCCGTATCTGATAGGGCCGGAGATCGACGCGGCGCTGCTGACCGCCGCCGCGGAGGAGGCCGGGTGCGCCACCGCGGAACCGCTGGGGCCGTACCCGGCGATCGGGAAGCTGGCGCTGGCCAAGTACACGACGGCGCTGGGGATCGCTCCGCAGCAGCCGCAGGGGGCGCCGGTTCGCTGACGCGTGCCGTTCCTTCTTCCGGACGGGGTCCTTTCTTCGAGGGCCCCGTCGGTTTTTTCGGGGGTGCGGTCGGGTCCCGACCGCGGGTCGGTGGGGGTTGAGCGCGCAGTTCCCCGCGCCCCCAAAGGGGCGCTTGTTCAGCCGAAGATCACACAGGAGGCCGCCGGGACCTCCACCGAGCCGTCGTAACGGGGCTGGCCCGTCTGCTGGTCGATCGTGAACCAGGTGATGTTGCCGGAGCGCTCGTTGGCGGCGTAGAGGACGCCGTCGGACTCGGTGAGGGCGCGGGGCCAGTGGCCGCCGCAGGGGACGGTGGAGGTGAGGTGGAGGCGGTCCTCGTCGGTGGTGAACGTCGTGAGGACGTCCTCGCCGCGGGTCGCCGTCCAGACGAAGCGGCCGTCGGGCGAGACGGCGATGCCGGAGGGGTAGGCGTCGCCGGCGGGGGCTCCGGGGAGTACCGGGGTCTCGCTCAGGGGCCGCAGGGTGCCGCTGGCGGCGTCCCAGCGGCAGACGGTGACGGTCGGGGTGAGTTCGTTGACCACGTAGGCGTACCGGCCGTCGGGGTGGAAGGCCAGGTGGCGGGGGCCGGAGCCGGGGCGCAGGGCGAACTCGCGGTGCAGGGCGGGCATACCGCCGTCGAGCGTGCAGACGCGGACCGAGTCGGTGCCGAGGTCGACGCTGACCGCCCACCGGCCACTGGGGTCGGGCTGCACCTGATGGGCGTGCGGACCGCGCTGGCGGCGTTCGTGCGGACCCGACCCGGTGTGTTGGAGCAGTCCGGAGGGGACGGGGGCGAGGGTGCCGTCGGGGCGGACGGGGACGGCGGAGACGCTGCCTGAGCCGTAGTTGGCGGTCAGGACATGGCCGTCGAAGACGCTGAGGTGGGTGGGGCCGCTCGCTTCGACCGGGACCGGCGGACCGGCCAGCCTCGGCTTGTCGTCGTGGACGTGGTAGGCGGCCACCGCGCCGTCGGCGGTCTCGCTGACCGCGTACAGGGTGCGTCCGCCGGGTGAGAGCGCGAGGTAGGACGGGTCGGGGACGCCGTCGACGCTCTCCAGGAGGGCCAGGGCGCCGCTGTGCGGATGGACCGCCGCCGTGACGACCCCGGGCCCGCCCGCCGCCGTGAACGACCCGATGAAGGCCCTCCGCCGCCTGCCGCCGTCTGCCACCGCTGTCCCCTCTCGACACAAGCCTCGACACAAGTCTCGCCGCAGGTCCCGCCACAAGCCGGTACGAGTCGGCACGAGCCGATCCCGGGCCGACGGTAGCAGTTTGCGGTCTAGACCAGGATGCGCGGGTCGGCGTGGCTCAGGCGCCGACCAGGGGAGAGCCCGAGGGGGTGCGCAGCGGCTCGGCGAGTTCGGCCAGCGCGCGCTCCAGGCCGTGCAGATGGGCGAGGGCGGGTTCCGTGGGCGGCTCGGCGGGCCCCGCGATGCGTGCGGAGCCCCTGGTGAGCGCCTCGACGGCGGCCTCCACCCGCCAGCAGGCGGCGGCCAGCCGGGCGTCGTGCGAGGCCTGCGGGTCGGCGGCGACGGCGGCCAGGCCGCGGATCTCCCGGGCGCAGTCGTCCAGCAGGGTGAGGACGCGGCGGGCCCGGCGCTTGCGGCCGAGCATCGGGTTGAGCGGATGGACCAGCGGGGCGACCGAGAGCCGTACCCGGCCGAGCAGCTGCTCCAGTTCGGCCACCCGGGGTGCCGGGTCGGCGGTGGTGGACCCGGCGAGCCGGGCGGCGGCCTCGGCGGTTCCGGCGTGGACGCAGTGCAGGGCCCGCTGGATCCAGGCGTCGGTGGTGAGGTGGGTGGTGACCGGCAGCACGAACAGCACGGCGAGCGCGGCGCCGAGGGCGCCCACCCCGGTCTCGGTGAGCCGCAGCGCCAGCAGGCCGGGGCTGAGGACGCCGAGGAGGCCGTAGAGGAGTTCGGCGAGGAAGGTCACCCAGAGCATCATCCAGGTGTAGGAGACGGCGGCCGAGTAGAAGATGCCGAAGACGGCGACCGCGACCAGGACGGCGGTGGGGACGGGGGCCCCGTGCACGGGGACGGCGAGGAGCAGGCCCAGTCCGATGCCGATGACCGTGCCCAGGACCCGGCGGAAGCCACGGACCAGCGTCTCGCCGCGCGAGGCCGTGTTGACGAAGATCCACCAGGTGGCGCCGACCGCCCAGTACCAGCGCTGGCCCGACACCAGCTGACCCACGACCAGGGCGAAACCGGCGCCCGCCGTCGCCTGCACGGCCTGCCGGGTGGTCACCCGGGCGAGGCCGGTGCCGGCGGGCGGCACGGGCACGGGCGCCGGGGGCAGACGACGCTCGTAGCACCACAGTCCGAAGCGGACGGCGGCCGCGCAGAGCACGGAGAGCAGGACGGCGGCGGACAGCTCGGGCAGCTCTCCGGGGGTGGCGTGCAGGAACTGGGCCACGAAGAAGGTCATGAAGGCGAACACACCGAGGCTGTGGCCGCGCGGCCCCCAGCGGCGCGCGTACACGCCCACGCCGACCACGGCGAGGAAGACCAGGTCGCGGGCGACCGGCACGGCGTGCAGTGCGGCCGCGGCGGCGAGCACCGGCAGGCCCACGGCGGGCAGCAGCGCGGTGGTCACGGCCTGCCCGCGCACCGTCGGGTCCGCGACCGTGAACAGGGCGAGCAGCGCGGCGAGCCCGCCGGTGACGGCGCCCGCGAGGGAGTGTCCGGCCAGACCGCAGACCACGACGGCCAGGCCGATGCCCAGCACGGCCCGCGCGGCGAACCGCAGCCGCACCCGCCCCGGGTCCGGCGCCACGAACACCCTCTTCAGCACTGCTTCCCCTCCCACGGACGGCACAGAAATGGCGCCGCGGGGATCCGCAGCGCCATCGACGTACCCATGAGAGCATCGGGCGACCCACTGGTTCAACCGTCACCCATTTCACTGTGCCATTGGCCCGCTCTGGCAACGAATGGTCGAGGGCTGAGCACACCAATGGCCCAGGTCGGAGGGAAGGCCGCGTGAGCCATTGGTACAGTCGTACATCATGACCGTGGACGAGCTCGACACCCGCATCCTGCGGCTGCTGCTGGAGCAGCCGCGCACCAGCGTCCGCGAGTACGCCCGGGTCCTCGGTGTCGCCCGGGGGACCTTGCAGGCCCGGCTGGACCGGCTGGAGCGGGACGGTGTGATCACCGGCAGCGGCCCCGCCCTCTCCCCCGCCGCGCTCGGCCACCCGGTGCTGGCCTTCGTGCACATCGAGGTCACCCAGGGCCACCTGGACGACGTCGGGGACGCGCTGGCCGCCGTACCGGAGATCGTCGAGGCGTTCTCGATCACGGGCGGCGGGGATCTGCTGACCCGGGTGGTGGCGCGGGACAACGCGCATCTGGAGGACGTGATCCAGAAGCTGATCAGCCTGCCGGGCGTCGTCCGCACCCGTACCGAGGTGGCCCTGCGCGAACGCGTTCCGCACCGGCTGCTGCCGCTGGTGGAGTCGATCGGCCGGGCGGCACGGCCGTAACGGAGTACCGGCCCCAGCTGCCCAAAACCGACCATTTCACGAGGGCGCTCGTCTAGATTCCTGAGAAGTGCCAGAGGGGGGCGGCGGTTTGACGCAGAGCGGCACCCACAACAACATCGTGGGCGGCAACACGACGGCGACGACGGTCATCCAGGCCGGATCGATCGGCCAGATCAACGTGCACCCGGAGGCTTCGTCCCCGCAGGCCGAGGCCGAGGCGGGTGTACCTGACGCGGACGCCTGGGTGCGCAAGGCCGTCGGTTCCGGGGTCTGGGGGCATGTGCCGTCCGGCCGGGACAGCGCACACCACCGCCGGCACGTCGCGGCCGCCGTCGCACGTCTCGCCTCTCTGCGCGACGACCTGGAAGGGCGGCTGGAACAGGATCCCTGGTGCGACGCGCGCATCGCGACCGCGTTCCTCGACAACATCGGCCTGCTGCTCGGCGAGCCTCCCCGGGAACAGCGCCCGGACCAGGCGCAGCCGGCCGGCCTCGACCTCTATCCGGCCGAAGCCGCTCTCCTCGTGCTGTTCCCCTTCCTCCACCGGGTCCACTCCCTGCTGCGGACGGCGGAGCTGATGGAGATCCGGCCCTGGTCACTGCGGACCGAGCCGGACGCCGGGGCGCTGCGGCGGGCGTACGAAGTCTTCACGGAGGAGAGCGATGCGCTGGTCCAGCGGGCGCTGCGGGACCCGGCGGCCGAGCCTTTGGTCGGCTGGTGGCTCTGCCACCGCTGGCTGACCCGGCACGAGGAGTTCACCGACGCGACCTCGGTTCCGGGCCTCCTGGCAGAACTGGGCCCGGCCGCCGAGGAGTTGGGCGGGGCGCTCGCGGCGGACCGGGTGACCGCCCTGCTGCACGGGCTCCGGCGGGGACCCGACGTCTGTCACCCGGAGTTCCTGAACCTCCTCCCCAGCGACGACCGGGTCCGCTGCGGTCCCGGCCACCAGCAGATCCGCTTCCAGCGGGTCGCCCTGCTCCTGGCTCTCGCGTACGGCATGTCCGCCGAGATGACGGCGCTGCCGGACATCGTCGCCGAACACCTCGCCATCCCCTACCCGGTGAACCTGGACGAGCTGCGCCGCACGCTCGCCGACGCGGACTGGGGAGGTTCGCACGATCTCCCGGTGCTCCGCGCCGAGTGCCACCACGAGGCGGTCGTCGAAGGGCTGCGGGAGTACACCGGACGGGCCGACGTCCTGCTGCACGCCGTGCGGCGCACCGTGCGCGAACGCGTCAACCAACCCGTGCCGGAGCTGCCGACCCGGCTGTCCGCCGACGGCGTGGTACCCAGTCGCGGCACCTTCGACGGGTACGCGCGCTTCCGCAGCGACGGTCGCCGTGTCCTCGATCTGGCCATGGGGATCGAGCTGTACAAGGACCGCGATCTCGCCGTCCGCGAGCTGTACCAGAACGCGCTCGACGCCTGCCGTTACCGGCGCGCCCGGCAGGAGTACCTCGACCGCACCACCGGTTCACCGGGCGAGCCCTACACGGGGAGCATCTCCTTCGTCCAGGGGCTCGACGACGACGGCCGGGCCTACCTCGACTGCGTGGACGACGGCATCGGCATGGGCGAGGCCGAACTCCGCGGCGTCTTCTCGCATGCCGGCGCGCGCTTCGCGGAGCAACTGGAGTTCAAGCTGGAACGGGCGAGATGGGAGTCGCTCGATCCGCCGGTGAAGCTGTATCCCAACAGCCGTTTCGGGATCGGCGTGCTGAGCTACTTCATGCTCGCCGAGGAGATCCGCGTCACGACCTGCCGGATGGACACCGACGGCCTGCCGGGGGCGGTCCTGGAGGTGTCGATCTGCGGCCCGGGCCATCTGTTCCGGATCGTGAAGACCGCGGCCCGGGGCCGGCAACCGGGGACGCGGGTACGGCTGTATCTGCGGTCCGACATCGATCCGGCGTCCTGGTCGGCCGTGGACGTCCTGGAACGGGTGCTGGCCCTGGCAGAGTTCCGGGTGTCGGCACAGCACGGCGGGCGGACGAGCACGTGGACCGTGGGGGAACTCAAGGAGCGGGAAGCCGGAACCCGGACCGAGGCCTTCGCGCTCAACGCCCATGGGCGTCAGGCGTACTGGCCTCGCGACTGCGCCGACCCCCAGGTCATCTGGTGCGAGCACGGCGGCGCGCTGCTGGTGGACGGTCTGCTCGTGGAACCCACTGGGCGCGACGGGGTGCTCTCGCCAGGCGGCTCCGGCCTCGTCGGCGCCGTGGTCAACCTGAGCGGTGAATCGGCCCCGGCGCGGCTCTCGGTGGATCGCCGGAACATCGTCGACGACATGGCAGGGCCCGTGCGGGACCTGCTCGGCGCCGCCACCGACGTGCTGACCGACGGCGACGACCGCTGGGCGGACTTCGCGTGGCTCTGCGACGTCGCGGAGGGCAGCCCTGTACTGGGCGACATCGTTGCGTCCGCGTTCGCCACTGCGGCGCGGGAGATGACCTACCGAGGGATGGCCTTCGGTGACGGACACGTGGGCTTCTTCCCGGCCGATGTGTTTCTGGTGCCGCGCGACCGGCACCAGGAAGGCGGCGCGTACGCCCGGCGGCCCGGCTGGACCAGTATCAATGGCGAAGCCCTGGATCACATCTATCTGTGGCGGGTCCTCGCTCGCCGACCACGCGTGGCGCTGCGGTTGCTGGTCGAGGTGTGCCCAGAGATCGAGGCTCCCAGTCCCGTATACACGCCCACGTTGTCCGACCAGTGGCTCCTGCTGTCGGAGAACAGAAGCAGAGGATGGCGGGGAGCCCCGAGCCTGCCGGCTGTCGCCCGGTCGGCAAGCAGGCTGCGTCTCACGGGACGCGAGGCCGCACGCCGCCTCGCCGATCTCGGTTTCGAGGACAGCGACCCCCGGCAGTGGTCGGAAGACGCCGAACTCACCACAAGCAACTCCCGTACGTTTACGGTCGGTTACCTGAACCGCAAGAACGCCCTCACGCTGGATGATCTCGTACATGCGGCCCGGCGCTCCGGCGCAGGTGTCACATCGACCGCCGCGTTCCTGCGCAGCTTCGGCTATCGCCTCGCCGACAGTGTCGTGGCGCTGGGCGAGGCCGCCGAAAAGGACGACCTGTTCTGGCTGGCTCCGGAGCGCAGAGCCGTCGGCTGCCTGGACCCCGACGCACCGGTTCCCCTGGGCCACATCGCCCACTTGAGCGTCAAGCTCGGCCTGCCCGTGCCCGAGGTGCGCGGCAGACTCGCGGCCCGCGGACTGCGGGCCGACGCCGGCCGGCTGCCGGCGCATCCGTCGGACGAGACCCTGCTCCTGCTCAGTGTCAACGCCGACGGCACACGCCCCTGGCTGACGGGCACATCGGTGCCGGCGGGACATGTTCTGGAGGCGGCGGAGAAACTCGGACTGAAGCCCCGACAAGTACTGGCCCGGTTCGCATCCCTGGGGTTCGCGCCGCCCAAGCCCTTTCCCGCCGACGCCCACCAGGACGACATCTGGCTGCTGTGGGACGAGGTTCGTCGCGACTGGCTCACGCCACAGAGCGCTCCCCACTACGCGAATTTCTTCCATCAGGTCCAGGACCTGCCGGGGTTGAGGTACAAGATCAATAGGATGCGGGCCTTCGGTATCGACGTCCCCATGAAGGCGCCGATCCGCCTCAACAGGCTGGACAAGGAACTTCTGCAAGCAGACAGTCCCGTCAACTGGTGGTCCGTGAAGGGCCGGGTCGTACCGTTCAGCGCTGTCCTGCTGGCCGCCCGCGAGGTTGGCGCGAGCCCCACGGCGGTGGCCAAACGGCTGCACGCCTGCAACATCCCCACCTCGCACGACACTCTCCCGAAGGGTCTCGTCTTCAGCGAGGCCCTGCGGCTCCTCCGAGTGGACGAACTACCCGAGGGCGAGCTGCCGGACGTCGGGCACTTCCCGCTCGAATACCTCCACAAGACCGCCCTGCGCAAACGCACCGGCATCCGCGAGGTCGTCGCCCTCATCCGCCGGCTCGGCGTCCCCCTCCCCGACCCCGCCGACACCATCAGGGCCGCACTGGCCCGCGTCCCCCGCCCCCACCACCCCTGACCGCGAATCCCGTCCGAACCGTTGACGCCCCCGCGCCCCTTCCCTATCTTCTGGACGGCTTACCGAACGATGTTCGATATACCAAACAGACCTGAAACGAGGAGCCCATGGCGCACTCCCTCTCCCGAAGGACCCTCCTCCAGGTGACGGCGCTGGCCGCCGCCGGGGCCGGTGTCGCCGTCGGAGGGGAGGCGGCCGCGGCCGAAGCGGCTGGAACGGTACGGCCGTTCGGGCTCGGGGAGGTGGCGCTCGAACCGGGGCTGTTCGCCGACAAGCGGGCGTTGATGCTCGACCACGCGCGCGGTTACGACGAGAACCGGCTGTTGCAGGTGTTCCGGGCCAACGCGGGCCTGGACACGGGCGGTGTGGTCGCGCCGGGTGGCTGGGAGGGGCTGGACGGGGAGGCCAACGGGAACCTGCGCGGACACTACACGGGGCACTTCCTGACCATGCTGGCGCAGGCGTACGCGAGCACCGGCGAGGAGGTGTTCGCGGCGAAGGTCCGCACGATGGTGGGTGCGTTGGGAGAGGTGCGCGAGGCGCTGCGGGGTGATCCTTCCGTGCTGAGCGTCGACGGGGTCCTCGGCGGGCGTGCCGTCGAGAACGAGCGAGGGTCGTACCAGTACGTCGAGTTGCCGGCCGGTGTGCTCGAAGGCGCCTCGGCCGTCACGCTGTCCGCGTGGGTGAAGCCCGGTCACACGGACGCCTGGGCACGGGTGTTCGACTTCGGGAACGACACCAGCCGGTATCTCTACCTGGCCGCGCGGAACGCGCGAGGGGTGCCGCGCTTCGCGATCACCACCGGCGGGGCGGGCGGCGAGCAGGGGCTCGACGGTACGGCCGCGCTGCCCGTGGACCAGTGGAGCCACCTCGCGGTGACGATCGCCGACGGCACCGGCACGCTGTACGTCAACGGCTCGGCCGTGGCCCGGAACACGGCCATGTCGCTCACTCCGGCCGCGCTGGGGGCGCTGGCGCATCACTGGCTCGGGCGCTCCCTGTACGCCGGCGACCCGGTCTTCGCGGGCGCCTTCGGCGGGTTCGACGTGTGGTCGCGGGCGTTGGGGGACGAGGAGATCGCCGGTCTGCGGAGCGTGCGGGCGCGCGGCGACCTCGTCTCGTACGCCTTCGACGAGACGTCGGGGCCGGACCTCGCGGACGGGTCGGGGCGCGGGCTCGACGCCGTCCTCCGCCGCACCTGGGGCGGGCCGAGCCACCCCGGGTTCCTCGCGGCGTATCCGGAGACGCAGTTCATCCTGCTGGAGTCGATGACCGGCAGCGACTACACGAAGGTGTGGGCGCCGTACTACACCGCGCACAAGATCCTTCGGGGGCTGCTGGACGCCCGTACCGCGACCGGCGACGAGCGGGCGCTGGACCTCGCCTCCGGGATGGGCGACTGGATGTACGCGCGGCTGTCCGTGCTGCCCGCCGCCACGCGCCAGCGGATGTGGGGGATCTTCTCCAGCGGCGAGTTCGGCGGGATCGTCGAGGCCATCTGTGATCTGCACGAACTCACCGGGAAGGCCGAACACCTCGCGCTGGCCCGGCTGTTCGACCTCGACAGCCTCATCGACGCCTGCGCGGCGGACACCGACACGCTCGACGGACTCCACGCCAACCAGCACATCCCGATCTTCACCGGCCTGGTCCGGCTGTACGACGCGACCGGCGAGGAGCGCTACCTCGCGGCCGCGAGGAACTTCTGGGGCATGGTCGTACCGCATCGCATGTACGGGATCGGCGGCACGAGCACGACCGAGTTCTGGAAGGCGCGGGACGTGATCGCCGGGACGATCAGCGCGACCACCGCCGAGAGCTGCTGCGCGTACAACATGCTGAAGCTGAGCCGGTCGCTGTTCTTCCACGAGCAGGATCCGGCGTACATGGACTACTACGAGCGGGCGCTGTACAACCAGGTCCTCGGTTCCAAGCAGGACCGGGCCGACGCCGAGAAGCCGCTGGTCACGTACTTCATCGGGCTGACGCCCGGGCATGTGCGGGACTACACGCCCAAGCAGGGCACGACCTGCTGCGAGGGCACGGGCATGGAGTCCGCCACCAAGTACCAGGACTCGGTGTACTGCGCGGCGGACGACGGCGGCGCCCTGTACGTCAACCTCTACAGCCCGTCCACGCTGACCTGGGCCGAGAAGGGCGTCACGGTCAGCCAGCGCACCGGCTATCCCCGGGAGCAGGGCAGCACGCTCACCGTCGGCGGGAGTGCGCGGTCCGCCGCCTTCGCGCTGCGGCTGCGGGTACCGGCGTGGGCGAGGGACGGGTTCCGGGTGACCGTCAACGGGCGGGCGGTGCCGGGCACGCCGGTGCCGGGGAGCTACTTCGAGGTGTCCCGGACCTGGCGGCCCGGGGACACCGTGCGGGTGTCGGTCCCGTTCCGGCTGCGGGTCGAGAAGGCGCTCGACGATCCGTCGGTCCAGACCCTGTTCTACGGGCCGGTCAACCTGGTCGGCCGCAGCCCGGCGACGGAGTACCTGGAGCTGGGGCTGTACCGCAACGCGGGGCTCTCCGGCGACCTGCTGCCGTCGCTGTCCCCGGTGGCCGGCACCCCGCTCCATTTCACCCTGGACGGGACCGAGTTCGCACCCTTCCACGAGGGCACCGAGGACCCGACCCATGCCTACTTCCGGCGCGCGGAGCCGACGGTGGTGTTCGGCGGTGTCGACTCGGGGGTCGCCAATCCGGTCGGGGCCGACGGTCGCTCGCTGCTCGACGAGGTCTGGGCCGGGGCGCCGTTCCGGGACAAGGGGGCGCTGGTGGCGCGGGTGCGGTCGGTGGTGGACGCGTGGGTGGCGGGCGGGCTGCTGGCCGGGGCGGACGGCGAGCGGATCGTGGCCACGGCGCGGCAGGCGTCGTACGCGCGCTGAGGCCGGGACGGGGCGGCCGTCGGAAGCGGCCGTCACCCGGTCGGACCAAAACAGGCATTCGATCGCCCCGCTCCCCGCGCGGGACCAGGCCTGACTGCATAGCGTGGCCGTATGACCACGACCTGGGCAAAACCGCAGCGACCGGCCACCGAGGACCGGCGGTGGCGGGCGCTCGGGGTCTGCCTGACGGCAGGCTTCATCTCGCTGCTCGACACCTCGATCGTGAACGTGGCCCTGCCCTCGATGGAGCACGGGCTGGGTGCCACGGAGGCCGCCCAGTCCTGGGTGGTCTCCGGATACGCCCTGGCCTTCGGGCTGGCGCTGGTCCCGGCGGGCCGGCTCGGCGACATGCGCGGGCGGCGCCAGTCCTTCCTGTTCGGGCTCGCCGTGTTCACGCTGGCCTCGGTGGCCTGCGGGCTGGCCGCGAGCCCCGACTGGCTGGTGCTGTTCCGGCTGGTGCAGGGCGCGGCGGCGGGCATGGTCGCACCGCAGACCTCGGGCCTGATCCAGCAGATGTTCCAGGGCGACGAGCGGGCCAAGGCCTTCGGTCTGCTCGGCAGTGTCATCGGGGTGTCGACGGCGGTGGGCCCGCTGGCGGGCGGTCTGATCATCGACGCCGTCGGCACGGCCGACGGCTGGCGCTGGGTGTTCTTCGTCAACCTGCCCATCGGTGTGGTCGCGTTCGCGGCGGGACTGCGGCTGCTGCCCCGGTTCCCCGGGACGGCGGGCAGACGGGAGCGGTTCGACCCGATCGGGGTGCTGCTCCTGGGCTGCGGGGTGATCGCGCTGATGCTGCCGCTGGTGCAGGAGCAGCAGTGGACCGGGCGGGAGAAGTGGGCGCTGCTGCCGGTGGGCGCGCTGCTGCTCGGTCTGTTCTGGGTGTGGGAGCGGCGGCAGGGCCGGCTGGGGCTGGCCCCGCTGGTCGACCTGAACCTGTTCTCGCTGCGGTCCTTCACGCTCGGCGCGCTGATCAGCCTGAGCTACTTCGCGGGCTTCACCACGGTCTTCTTCGTCATGGCCCTGTTCCTGCAGAACGCGGCGGGATACAGCGCGCTGGCCGCCGGTGTCACGGTGCTGCCGTTCGCGGTCGCCTCGGCCGTCGGCGCCGCCCTCGGGGGCCGGCTCGTGGTCCGCCACGGGCGCAAGCTGGTGGTCATCGGTCTGAGCGGCGTGGCGCTGGGGCTGCTCGGGATCGTCGCGGTGGTGCGGCTGGTGCCGATGGAGAGCCTGGGGTGGGCCACGGTGGTGCCCATGATCGTCGGTGGGCTCGGCTCCGGCATCACGGTCTCCCCCAACACGACGCTCACCCTGACCCGGGTCCCGGTGAAGCGGGCCGGTGCGGCCGGCGGGGTGCTGCAGACCGGCCAGCGCGTCGGCTCGGCGGCCGGGATCGCCGTGGTGGGCTCGGTGTACTTCGCCCACCTCGCGAACCGCGGCCCGGCCACCGAGGCGCTCCAGCTCGGTCTGCTGACGTCCGTCGGGTTCATCCTGGTGGCCCTGTGCCTGGCGGTCGCCGATCTGCGGGAGCGGACGAAGGCACCGGAGGCCGAGCCGGTACCGGGGGCCGGGTCGGAGCGGGAGACCGGGTCCCGGGTGTCCTAGGCGGCGACCGCCTCCACCACCGAGAGCACGGTCGAGGTCGGCACCACCCGCGACAGCTTCAGACCGGCGGCCTCGAACAGCCCGGCGAACTCCGGCTCGGTGCGCTCCCGGCCCACCAGGGCCGCCATCAGCAGCAGGTCCAGGGCCTTGGCCTGATGGGGCGCGTTGCCGGGCGGGACCACCGCGTCGACGACCAGGATCCGCCCGCCCGGCGCCAGCGCGGCCCGGCAGCGTTCCAGGAGGGTCACGCACTGGTCGTCCTCCCAGTCGTGCGTGATCCGCTTCAGCACGAGGACGTCACCCTCCGGTACGTCGGTGAAGAAGTCCCCGGACGCGGTGGACCAGCGACCGGTGGTCCCGGGCGTGTCCAGCCGGGCGCCGGCCAGGACGTGCGGGCGGTCGTACAGGATGCCGCGCAGACCGGGGTGGCGGTCGAGGACCGCCAGCAGGAAGCCGCCGTGGCCCCCGCCCACGTCGACCACCGTCCCGGTGGGCGGGAAGTCGCAGGCGGCGGCGATGGGCTCGTTCTCCGCGTCGGACATCGCGGCCATGCCGCAGTGGAAGACGTCGGCGGTCTCCTCGTCCTGGGCGAAGTACTCGAAGAACGGCAGCCCGAAAAGGTGCTCGAAGGCGGACGTGCCCTCGCTGACGCAGCGGCTCAGGTCCGCGGTGGGCAGCCACATGCTGCGGTCGGTGTTCATCAGGACGGCGGTGCGCGCCGAGCAGGGGGCGTCGCTGCGCAGGGTGTCGCCGACGGAGGTGAGCCGGAAGCGCCCGTTGCCGTCCTCCTCGAAGATGCCGCGGGTGGCGAGCAGCCGGAGCACCCGGTGGAGGTTCCGCGCGTCGGTGCGGGTGGCAGTGGCCAGTTCGGCCGGGGTGCGGGGCCCGTCGGCCAGGTGATCGGCCACCCCGACGACCGCGGCGGCGCGCAGCGCGGCCGGGACGAGGTAGCCGAGCGATTCGTTGACGAGGAACGCGGACGACGTACGGGGGTCGACGGCTTCGTCCGGGGCTGCTTCAGTGCTCACGGGCGCCTCCAGCGGTGAATGTCCGGGTTGTCCGGAGGCATCGTGACATCGCGGGGGCCCTGGATCGGGGAGGGTGATCGGGGCGCGCGGGAGCAGATCGGGAGCGGGCGTGGGGCCCGGCCCCGGTCACGACCGGCGGCGGGGCTTTCCGCGCTTCGCGGGCTTGGCGGACTTCGCGCCGGTGGCGCGGGCGCGCGCGGTGCGGCCGGCCGGTGTCGCCTTGCCGGCCGCCGGCTTCTGCGCCCGCTTGGGCTTGTCCTGCGAACCCTGTGCCGCCTGGGCCGACTGCGACGGCTGTGCCGCCTGGCGGCCCCGCGTGCTGTTGACCGTGCGGCCGCGGACGATGCCGATGAAGTCCTCGACCAGCTCCGTGGTGGCCTCCTCGGGCCAGGACAGGGCGACGGTGGACTGTGGGGCGTCGGTGAGCGGGCGGTAGGTGAGGTCCCGGCGGTGGTGGAGTCGGGCCAGGGACTGCGGGACGACCAGGAGGCCCACCCCTGCGGCGACCAGTTCGACGGCGTCCTCGGTGGTGGCGGGGCGCTCGAAAGCGGGCTCGCCGGGCGGCGCGTCCCAGTCGAGGACGTCGTCGAGGGGGTGGAAGAGGACCTCGTCGGCGAGGTCGGCGACGGTGACCTCCTCCGCCGCCGTGATCACGTGGTCCTTGGGGACGACGACCACCGTGGTCTCGCTGTAGAGGGGGATCGCGCTGAAGAACGTACGGTCCACCGGGAGCCGTACGAAACCGGCGTCCGCGTCGCCCGCCCGCAGCAGCTCGGGCGCCTCGGCGGCCGTGACCTGGTGGAGGGTGAGCGGGATGTCCGGCAGGCGCTCGTTCCAGATCCGAGCCCATTTGGCGGGCGTCACGCCGGGGACGTACGCGAGCCGGAACGACGGTGTTTCCTCCGAGCCTGTCACCGGACCAGGTTAACCGGCGGTGGTCAGGGCCCGCGCACCCGGCCGATACCCTTGACCTCATGAGTTCGCACCAGACCGCCCAGACGATGAAGCCCGCGACCGCGGCGAAGAAGCTGGGGGTGTACCTGCCCGCCACGCCCGCCTCCTTCCAGGAGGGTGTCGTCTCGCGCGCCGAGCTGACCGAGCTCCAGGCGAACCCGCCCGAGTGGCTGCTCGAACTGCGGGCCAAGGGGCCGCACCCGCGTCCGGTGGTCGCGGCCAAGCTCGGCGTGTCCATCGCGGGGCTGGCCCGCGGCGGGGTGACGGAGGCGCTCACCACCGAGCAGATCGAGGAGCTCAAGCGCGAGCTGCCCGCATGGCTGGAGAAGGAGCGCACCACCCAGGCGGAGGTCCGCAAGGAGGGCGCGCGGCTGAAGAACCTGCAGCGGGAGAAGGAGGAGGGGCAGGACTGACGTCCCGGCCCGCGAGACGGTCCTACGGCTCCGGTCCAGGCGTTGCCGCCTGCGGTCCGGGGCCGTTGTCGTACCGGCCGGCCCCGGGGCCGCCGTCGGCACCGGCTGGGCCCCGCCGTCGACGACCGGTCGCGGGCCGCCGCTCCCCCGTGCCGGCGGCCCGCACGACCGGAGTCGTCGCACCCGATCCCGGTGCCCGGTTGAAGCATGCGGCACCTGACCGTTGCCTGGGTATGCGTATAACTGCGTAGGGGCAGGGGCAGAGAGGAACACGTGTTACACGGGCTGGACAGGGCCTACGAGCGTCTCACCGAGCTGGCCGTGGCCGCGCTGCACGAACGCGAGCCCGATCGGCTGTGGCCGCTGCTCGCCGACGCGCTGACCGGCCTGTGCGGCGGCGAGACGCTGATCTACAAGCTGGACGACTGGAGCGAGGGCAAGGGCACCCTCGGCCTGGCGCCCGCCGCGGCCGTCGAGTTGGGCCGGCTGGACGACGAGGCGCTGAGCGTGCTGCGCACGGGCTACCCGTTCGCCCACCACTACGCGACCGGTCTCGGCCGTAGCCCCGTCACGGCCCGCAGGATCGCCGACCGGGCCTGGTCGGCGAGCGAGACCGCGCGGGTGCTGGGCGACGCCCTGGATCTGGACCAGGTGCTGGCGCTCCCGCTGCCCGGGACGGTCGCGCCGATCACGGGGTGTCTGGTGTACCGCTCCGGAGCGGACTTCTCCGAGGACCAGGTGCGGATCGCGGAGCACGCCCAGCCGCTGCTGGCCGCCGTGGAGCAGCAGCGGCAACTCCTGGAGCAGTGGCGCCGGTTGTCGGCGGCGGCCGACGCGCCGGAGGAGCGCGCGGCGGACTGCGCGCTGACTCCCCGGGAACTCACCATCCTGCTCCTGCTCACCGATGCCCTGACCGCCGACGCGATCGGCCGCCGGCTGGGCATCTCGGCGCGCACGGTGCACAAGCACATCGAGAACATCTACCGCAAACTCGGCACGCGGGACCGCCTCGGCACGGTCCTGCACGCCCAGCGGCTGGGGTTGGTGCCCGCACCGGACCGCCCGCCGGGCGGCAGGCGGCGCGCGGCCGGCGGGGATCACATCGGCTGGTAGTCCGAGAGCCAGTCGGTGAGGACCACCACGGAGACCACGTCCCCGGACGCGGCCCGGCCCAGCCACACCGACCAGGCTCCGTCGCCGACGGTGCAGAAGGTCACCAGGTCGCCGCCGGTCTTCCGGTCGGCGACGCGCAGGGTGCCGGTCCTGACCTCCTCGACTCCGTGGTCGCCTTCGCCGTCGTAGTAGCGCCGGAACGTTCCGGACAGCGGGTCCCAGCCGGAGGCGTCGGCGAAGGCGCCGTGCGCGGCGTCGGTGACGAAGCCGTAGGCCTCGCCGTCGAGCAGCAGCCGGGGATCCTCACCCGCGCCGAGCCCCATCTCCCAGGTGACCGCGGGTTCGTCGGAGATCAGCAGGCGCAGCAGGGGCTCCTCCTGCACCGGGAAACCCTCACCGTGGTAGTCACCCTCGCCGACGAGTACGGGTGTCTGCAGGCGGTACTCCCCCGGTGGGATCGGCTCGGTGAGTTCCCTGGGGGCGGCCGGGTAGAGCGGATCGGCGACCACCAGCCGGCCGCTGGGCACCCGGACCGTGGTGACGTCCTCGACCCGGTCGACGGTCAGTTCGCCCCAGTCGTCGTGGTGGAACCTGTTCCCCGGCCGGAGGAGTTCCTGCACGTCGAACTCCGGTCGACGCGGCCGGGGCGGTCTCCACAGCGACGTCGGCGGCTCCGGTGGGCCATCGGGCTCCGGTGGGCCATCGGGCTCGGACTCGGGCTCGGACTGGGACTCGGGCTCGGACTCGGGCTCGGGCTCGTCGGGGCCGGGCGCCCGGGAGTCGTCCTGGTCGTCGGCGGCGCCGACGCCGAACGCGGCGCGGGGGATCCACCACTGTGCTTCCGGCAGGTCCGACCAGCCGTGCCGGCTGGAGCCGAACTCCCCCTGTTCCTGGACGACGTGCTTGGCCTTCTTGCCGGGGGTGAGGGTCAGTCTGGTCAGCCAGGCGTCGCGGGCGCGGTCGGGCTGGTCGGGTGAGGAGTAGCGCCGCTCGACGACCTCGCGTATGAACAGGCGGTCAGGTTCGAGCAGGCGCAGGTCGAACTCGCGGGTGCGGCGGCCCAGTTCGTCGTACATCCAGTGCCCGACGTGCAGGTCGGCCCAGGCCACGAGGTACACCTCCACGGGCTCGGCGCGGCCCGGCTCGCGGTGGATCTCCACATAGGGCTCGCCGGCGGTGTCCCGGCGCCGTGCCCCCGCCGCCGAGAGCGGCCGGTGGGCCCGGCGGGTCGCGGCGTCCCAGCCCTCCGCGTACGAGATGTCGACTGTGGTCATGTTCCCCGCCCGATGTGCTCCGAACGCCGATCCGGCCGTGCGATCGACTTGCCACGACCGTACCGGGCGCCACTGACAACGCCGGACGGCCGGGAATCGCGTGGACAGTCTCCTCGGGCACCCGGCAGAGTGGGCGATCATGACGACCAGTGAGCTGTGGAGCCGTGCCGTGGCCGAGCGCTACGACGCCGAGGAGACCGGGATGAACTCGGCCGCGGTGCTCGGGCCGACCGTCGACTTCCTCGCCGGACTCGCCGGAGACGGCCGGGCGCTGGAGTTCGCCATCGGGACCGGCCGGGTCGGAGTTCCGCTCCGGGAGCGCGGGGTGCCCGTGGCGGGCATCGAGTACTCGGAGCCGATGGCGGCGGTACTGCGGCGGAAGGCCGACGAGGAGACGCTGCCGGTCGTGATCGGGGACATGGCCAGGGCCACCGTGCCCGGTGAGTTCTCCCTGGTCTATCTCGTGTACAACACCATCTCGAACCTGCTCACCCAGGACGAGCAGGTCGAGTGCTTCCGCAACGCCGCCCGGCATCTGGTGCCCGGGGGCCGCTTCGTGATCGAGCTGGGGGTGCCGCCGCTGCGGCTGCTGCCGCCCGGCCAGGTCGCGGTGCCGTTCGACGTCTCCGCGGGGCATCTCGGGTTCGACACCTTCGACCTGGTCGAGCAGATCCTCGTCTCGCACCACCTCACCCGCGACGGCGAGGACGGCCGCTACCGCCGTGACGACTCCCGGCACCGGTACGCCTGGCCGGCGGAGCTGGACCTGATGGCCCGGCTCGCCGGCCTGGAGCTGGAGCGGCGCGTCGCGGACTGGGACGGGTCCCCGTTCGTGCACGACTCCTCGAAGCACATCTCCGTGTGGCGCAAGCCGGCCTGACCGACCGGGGCGGGACACCTGTCAGCCGCTCGCCGGTGTCCACTGGATCCGGGTGCTGCACAGGGAGACCACGACCGCCGCGGTCGCGACGACTCCCAGGCCCCACACCAGGCTGCTCGAGTTCGCCACGAAACCGATGAGCGGCGGCCCGGCCAGCAGACCCGTCGTGCCCATGGCGGCGACCAGGGCCAGCGCCTCCGAGCCCTGTTTCGCCGCGGCCACATACACGCACGGGGTCACCGCAGCACAGCCCAGTCCGACACAGGCGAACCCGACGAGGGCGGCCACCACTCCGCCGCTCACCAGCGCGAAGGCGAGCCCGGCGGCGGCCAGGGCGCTGCCGAACAGCACGACCCGCCCGTCACCCCAGCGGTTGCGCCAGCCGTCCGCGAAGAGCCGGGCCAGCACCATCATGCCGGAGAAGACGGCGATACCCATCGGCGCCAACTCCGCCGAGGACTTGGCGACTTCCCTCAGGTAGAGGGCGGACCAGTCGTTCATGGCGCCCTCGGTGACCGTGCCGAAGGCCATGGCGCAGCACATCCAGAGCGTCACCCGGGACGGGAGGCTCCAGCCGGTGCGGCTCCTGCTCTGCTTCTCCGCCGCCGGGGCCTCGTCCACGAGCAGACCGGTGCGCGCCACGGCCGCCAGCAGGACCAGGACCGCGGCGGCCACGCCGAAGTGGGCCGTGACGGAGGAGGTGGCCGCGTTCATGCCGGAGGCGAGCAGCGCGGCGAGCAGCGAGCCGGCGCTGAACGTGGCGTGCAGCTTGGCCATGGTGGTGCGTTCGTACCGGGTCTCCAGGGCCGTTCCCTGTGCGTTCATGGCCACGTTCAGGCATCCCACGCACACCCCGTCGGCCACCATGACCAGCAGGGCGACCGGATAGTCCGGCGCGAGGGCGAGCGCCGGGAGCAGCAGGGCCAGGCAGAGGGCCGACAGCAGGGCCAGGCGTGCCGAGCCCAGCCGCCGCATGAGCACCGGCACCAGCGGGAAGGACGCCACCGCGCCGATACCGGCCGCCATCAGCAGCACCCCCACCTCGGCCGCGGTCAGCCCGAGGTCCGCCTTGATCGCGGGGATCCGCGCGGCCCAGGTGGCGTACTGGAAGCCGAGGGAGCAGAACAGCGCGGCGATGGCCAGCCGGCCGCGCTGGAAGGGGTCATGGACAGGGAACACGCACATCAACTCGTTTCGTCGACTCGGCCGTCGCCGCGGACCTGCGGACGGGACATGTAGACGGCGTTCGCGCCGTATCCGCCCGGAGCGATCCCCGGGTACGCGGTGAACCCGCGCCTCGTCCAGAACGGCTCACTGCGGCCCACGGCGATCAGCGAGATCCGCTCGAAGCCGCGCGACCCGGCGGTCAGGGTCAGGTGGTGCAGGAGACGCTGTCCCAGTCCCCCGCCGCGCAGCCGCTCCGCGACGACGATGTCGTGCAGGTGCAGGTTGCGCGGCCGGTGCGCGGGAACCGGGGACCTCTCAGCCCGCACGAAGCCCTCAGCCCGTTCGACCCCTTCCGCTCGTTCGAGACCGGGGTAACTGAACGGCGGATACGGCAGGGCCAGCACGTACCCGGCCGGCCGCGCGTCGACGTCCAGGACGAAGCAGGTCTCCGGTGAGGCGTCCGCCCTGGCCCTCAGGGCCGCCTGCCCCTCGGAGAGCCCGAGTTCCGTGTAGGCACGGGATTCCATGGCGGCGATGGCGTCCCAGTCGGCGTCGGTGATGGGGCGGATGCCCACGCCGTCGCCGCTCACGGGTGTCCTCCGCCGACGCAGGTGTACGGGAGCGGGGCGAAGCCGTTGAAGCCCTGGGTCGTGTAGCTGATCGCGTAGGCGCCGGTGGAGAGCAGCCAGACGGGGTCGCCGGACGCCAGTTCCCGGGGGACCTGGACGAGGGCGTGTCCCTGGGGGTAGGCGTCGTCGCTGTCGCAGGTGGGACCGGCCAGGACGGCGGGAACGTACTCGGCGTCGGGGTGGGTGGGGAAGACGAGCGGGTACTGCAGCGCGTCCATCTCGTAGAGGCCGTTGAACTTGCCGCAGCTCAGGTAGAGCCAGTGCCGGCGCTCGCCGTCGGGTCCTCGGCGCTCGGCGAGGCGGGCCACATGGGCGCGGATGGCTCCGTGGTCGGCGACGAGGTGGCGCCCGGGCTCCATCACGAACGCGAGGTGTTCGCCGTGGACCTTTCTGAGGTGGCGCATCCCCTCGCGGATGACGGCGAAGATCTTGTCCAGCGGGGGTTCCAGCGGCAGGCCGTACCGGTCGAGGTAGCCGAGGGCCGGCAGCCCGCCGCCGAGGTTGACGTGGTCCAGGACGATCCCGCGCCGGCCGAGGGCGGTCAGCACGTCCGCCAGGCACTCGACGGCGCTGTGCCAGGCGTCGGCCGTCATCTGCTGGGAGCCGACGTGCACGGACAGTCCGGAGGGCGTGAGTCCCGTCTCCCGTGCCGTCTGCAGGATCCGTACCGCGTCCGCGGGCGAGCAGCCGAACTTGTTGCTCAGTCCCCACAGCGCCCCGTCGCCGCTCGTCGCCAGCCGGCAGAACACGCGGGCTCCCGGGGCATGGGCCGCGACGGCCGCCAGGTCCTCGACGCTGTCGGTCGCGAAGTCCCGGACGCCGAGGCGATGGGCATCGGCGATGTCCCGGTCGGACTTGACGGTGTTGCCGTAGTGCGTCCGCTCGACCGGGACGCCCGCGCGCAGCGCCTGCTCCAGCTCGCGGGGGCTCGCCCCGTCGACCCCCGCGCCCTTGCGGGCCAGATGGGCGAGCACCTCGTCCACCGGGCAGGTCTTCATGGCGAAACGGACGGCGACGCCGGGCAGTTCGCGCCGGAGGGTGTCGTAGCGGCTCTCGATTCCGGTCAGGTCGAAGAAGATCCGGTCCTCGGTGGCGCCCGCCAGCGCGGCGCGCAGCGGTGCGGACTCGTGCGCCATCGTCGCCCTCACCGCCGCTGCGGTACGGACGTGAGCGCGGCCGCCCGCACCAGCGGCTCCCACGCCTCCACCAGGAGGGCGAAGTCCTCGATGTCGCCGCGTGCCTCGTCCAGGAGGCGTTCGCGGCGCTGCCCGAGGAGGCCGGCGAACTCGGCGTATCTGCCGCCCAGTTTCCGGTACGCGGTGTCGAGGACGTCCAGCCGGTGGATGTTCTCGGTCCGGTCCAGACTCGCGCTCCGCCTGGCCAGTTCGGCCACGACGGACGGGCGTACCCGCCCTTGTCCGTCGAGCAACGACGCACCGGCCCGCGCCATCCGGTCGTAGACGAAGTTGAAGTAGAGCATCGACAGCAGGAACTTGACGAAGCGCAGCTGGTACGCCGTGAATCCGGAGTCGGTGCGGCGTTCGCCGGTGTAGTAGTTGACGATGTTCCGGTTGTGCAGGACGCCCGGCAGCGCGGCGTCGTGGACCAGGTGGATCAGGAAGTAGTCGCTGCCGATGGTGTCGGTCGCGGGCGGCAGGGGCACCCGTTCGTGGACGCCGTGGAAGGCGATGTTGCACATGTCCACGCGCATGGGGTCGACCAGGGTGAGGGTGGAGCGGTCCGTGGTGAAGGCGTCGGTGCCCGCGCCTCGGAAGGACTCCTCGACGAGTTCCCTCTTCTGCTCCCCGGACCAGTCGGCGGGTGCCCAGAGGCCGACCATGTCGTGGTAGACGTCGGGGTCGATGCGGAGTATGTCGCCGATGTCGACGGAGAGTTCGCCGACGAAGGAGCTGCCGACCATCGCGACGCGGCGGTCCAGGTGGCCGGCGGCCAGTGCGGTCTCGGTGACGTGCGGGGCCGCGTCGGCCGCGCGCCTGCCGAGTGACAGCAGTTCGTGGTGGACGGGGAAGACAGGCGCGCCGTCCATGGCCTGGTACCGGCTGTCGGAGTCCCTGCGGTGGACCGACTCGCAGCCGAGCGCTGCGGCGAGGAGGAAGGCCCGGTTGGTGCAGGCGCCGTAGGAGACACCGGCCGGGAGCATCAGCTCCAGCAGGAGGTCGGGTTTCGTCGCCGCGGACCGGTCGATCGCGCGCCGGAGGAAGTCCCGCTGCTGGGCCTCGTCGAGGTGGTGTACGACGATCCGCGGGTCCTCCGGGATCCGGCGCACGGTATCGGCGTGCTCCGCGTGGGCCGGTGCGGGGCAGGAGTCCAGGATCAGGAGGTGCACCTCGACGTCGAAGTGCCGTACGGCGTAGGCCGCTTCCTCGGCCACGGCCGTGATCGTCGCCGCGCAGGGCCTGTTGGTCGGCAGGGTCAGGCAGATTCGGCGCATGTCTCTTCTCCGGCCGGCGGTGTCGCCCCGTCGAGGTCCGCTCCGGTCCAGGACCTGAGGCCGAGCAGCTTGGCGCCGAGTTCGTCGAGTTCGGGCCGCCCGTAGCGCAGGGACTCGTGGCGGGTGGCGTCGCCCAGCAGCGTTCCGTTCCAGTCGGGTGTGGCGAGGGTGCGCCAGGATTCGACCCGCGACCTCCGGAGCGTCTCGTGGGACTCCAGGGCCGGCATCATCGACAGGTACTGGACCGCGCGTACCTGCTCGTGGGCGGTGTTCGGTGCCACGCCGTGCGCCAGCAGACCGTTGAAGATCAGCAGGTCGCCGGCTTCGAGTTCCGGTCGGACCACGGGGAACTCCGCGCGGTCGATCCGGGGCCGGATCGGGTCGCGGTCCTCGGGCTGGAAGACCTTCCACTGGTCGAACCGCTTGAACAGCTCCGGGCAGCACTGGAAGCCGCCGAGTTCCGGCCTGGTGTCGGTCAGGGCGATGATTCCCTGGACCCGCTGCGGCAGGACGCCGAGTGTGGTGTCGACATCCCAGTGGAGCTCGATGTCGAAGCCCTCGTCCGTGCGCGGGATCAGGGCGCGGTCACGGTTCCTGATGTTGGGCGGGTTCAGGTTGAGCCGGTCGAGCGTCACCCACAGCTCTTCGCAGTCCCAGACGTCGACGAACGCGTCGTAGACCCGCCGTGTCTGGCGGCTGTCCCAGATGAGCTGGTGGTGGTAGGCCTCGACGAAGCCGTAGATGTGCAGTTCGCGGTCGAGGTCGGAGCGGTACTCGCGCTCCTCGTACCAGGTCTCGGGCCGCTCGGGGTCGAGGCCCTGGAACTCCCAGGCGAAGTCGAGCAGTCGACGGGCCGACGCGGCGGGGATGGCCTGCTTGACCACCACGTAGCCATAGGTCTGCCAGAAGGCGAGGTCCTCTTCGGACAGGACTCGCAGGGGGCGGGTCTTCTTCAGGTCCCGCAGGGGTGTCGGGGCGAGATAGGTCTCGCCGTCCGAGCTGAAGTAGGGGGTGTCCGAGGGGGCTCGATGGAGATAACGGTCAGTCGTGGGCATAACGGTGCTCCACACCTCGTTCTCGGGTACCGGCGACCCAGCCGGGTCGCCAACTGCGCGGAGTGCGGGGCGGGGACGCGCGGCGGCATCACTGCACCACGGGCCGCACCAGCCCCTCTTCGAACTCGCGTTGCAACCAACTTGGACTAGACCAACTCGATGTGTCAAACACCGCAGTTGAGGGCGCTTATCCGCCAACAGGGCGCGATCCGGGCCCACTTGACAGCACGGCTAGCCTGAGCGGCAACGCATTGGTCTGTACCAACAGGAGGGTGCACGCTATGGTCTCCCGTACGCACAGCGAGGGGTTGCGTCAGCTGGCGCGCTCCGTCCTGCAGCCGGGGTTCGTGGGCACCGAGGCCCCCGACTGGGTGCTGCGCGAGATCGGGGACGGGCTCGCGTCGGTCGTGCTCTTCTCCCGCAACATCGTCACGCTCGAACAGGTCGCCCGGCTGACCGGGCAACTACGCGCGGAGAACCCCGAGTTGATCATCGCGATCGACGAGGAGGCCGGTGACGTCACCCGGATCGAGTCGGCGACCGGCTCCACCCGGCCGGGCAGCTTCGCACTCGGAACCGTGGACGACACCGACCTGACCGAGGCCGTCGCCGCCGACCTGGGACGCCAGCTGCGCACGGCCGGGGTGAGCCTCGACTACGCACCGAGTGCGGACGTGAACTCCAACCCCGACAACCCGATCATCGGGGTCAGATCCTTCGGCGTCGACACCAAGGTGGTGGCGCGGCACACCGGGGCCTGGATCCGGGGGCTCCAGTCGGCCGGGGTCGCCGCCTGCGCCAAGCACTTCCCCGGCCACGGCGACGTGGCCGTCGACTCCCACCACGGCCTGCCCGTGTACGGCGCCGACCGCGCCCGGATCGCCGAGCAGGCCCTGCCGCCGTTCCGCGCGGCGATCGAGGCGGGCGTCCGCGCGGTGATGAGCGGTCACCTGCTGGTGCCCGCCTACGACCCCGACCTGCCCGCCACCCTGAGCCGGCGCATCCTGGAGGAACTGCTGCGCCAGGAGCTCGGGTTCGACGGAGTGATCGTCACCGACGCCATCGAGATGGGTGCGGTGACCGGCCGCTACGGGATCGGCGGGGCCACGGTCAGGGCCGTCGCCGCCGGTGCCGACGCCGTCTGCGTCGGCGGCGAGAACGCCGAGGAGGCCACCGTGGGCCTGCTCGTGGACACCCTCGCGGACGCCGTCCGGTCGGGGGACCTGCCGGAGGAACGACTCGTGACGGCGAGCCGTCGCGTCCGGGAGTTCGCGGCCTGGTCGGCGGGGCTCACCCCGGTCGGCCTCGCCCCCTGGGGCGACGGCGGCATCGGATTCGCCGCCGCCCGCCGCGCCATCCGGCTGACCGGCGCCGTACGGCACGCCCTCCCCCTGGTCACCGCACCGCACGTGGTGGAGCTGGCGCCCGCCACCAACCTCGCCATCGGCAAGGAGACCCCCTGGGGCGTGGCCGCCCCGCTGGGCGAGCGGCTGCCCGGGACGACCTCCGTCCGGGTGCGCCGCGAGGACCTCCAAGCGCACGCGACCACCCTCCAGACACAGGCGCTGGCACCCGCCGCGGGACGGCCCCTGGTCGTGGTGGTCCGCGACGCCGCCCGGCACAAGTGGATGGCCCGGGCCCTCGCGGATCTTCTCGCCGCCCGCCCCGACGCGATCGTCGTGGAGATGGGCCTGCCGGGCACCGTCGTCCCCTCGGCCGCCCAGATCTTCACGCACGGCGCCACGGCCGCCTCCGGGGTCGCCGCCGCCGAGGTGCTGGCTGGTGCCCTTTAGTGCAGACCTGGGTGCAACTTCCGTACCCGTGAGCGACATTGACGCCTCCCCGTCCCTTCCCTACGGTCCGAGAGCGCTCTCACACCCGTCCCCCGACGCAGGGAGGCCCGATGTCCCCCGTCCGCCGACCGAGACTCCGCCCCCTGCGCCGGCTGGCGTCAGCGCTCGCCCCGGCGCTGTTCGCCGCCCTCCTCCCCCTCGCACCCCCGGCGGTGGCCGCCGGCACCTCCGCGACGGCCACCGTCTGCAACAAGTACTGCGACACCCGCGACCCCGCGCTCTCCCCCGGCGACCGCACCCCGGTCACGGCGGGCGTCTACGGGCGCTCGATCGTCCTGCACTTCGACGACACCGACGCCATGGGCTGGGCCTCCCTCGACAACGGCGACCCCGGCGACGAGGTGTGGCTCGACCGCTCCTTCGACGGCGGCCGCACCTGGAGCTGGGGCAGCAGGCTCGGCGACACCACCGTGCCCACGGGGCAGCGCGGCTGGCGCACCCTCATGTACAACGTCGACGACTGGAACAACCTCGGCGTCGGCGCCCTGCGCGCCTGCGGAAAGGCCGGCGACCGCGCCGAGATCGCCTGCACCCCCTGGGCTCGCACCACCTGGAACGCGGGCGAGCCCCGCACCGCCGCCGCCACCGGCCTGATGACCTTCTACGACTACGGAACCGGCCTCTTCGACACCACCGGCTGGTGGAACTCCGCGAACGCCCTGACCGCGGTCATCGACAACATCCGCGTGACGGGCATGGGCAGTTACCGCTACGCGATCGCCCGCACCTACGACCTCAACATCAACGCCCAGGGCGGCCAGTTCCGCAACGACTACATCGACGACACCGGCTGGTGGGGCCTCGCCTGGGTCGCCGCCTACGACCTCACCGGCGACACCCGCTATCTCGACACGGCCCGCGCGGACGCCGACCACATGGCGGCCTACTGGGACACCACCTGCGGCGGCGGGGTGTGGTGGAGCACCGCGAAGACGTACAAGAACGCGATCGCCAACTCCCTCTACATCCAGCTCAACGCCGCCCTCCACAACCGCGTCCAGGGCGACACGGCCTACCTCGGCCGCGCCCGCGCCGGCTGGACCTGGTTCCAGGGCACCGGCATGGTCAACGGCTCCCACCTGGTCAACGACGGCATCGACCTGTCCACCTGCGGCAACAACGGACAGGCCGTCTGGTCCTACAACCAGGGCGTCCTCCTCGGCGCCCTCGCCGAGCTCCACCGGGCCACCGGCGACACCGCCCTGCTCACCGACGCCCGGCGGATCGCCGACGCCGCCACCACTACCTCCCAGCTCCACACCGCCGACGGCATCCTGCGCGACCCCTGCGAGACCGGCGACTGCGGAGCCGACGGACCGTCCTTCAAGGGTGCGGACGTGCGCGGCCTCGGCAGGCTGAACTCGGTGCTGCCGGACCACCCGTACACCGCTTACCTCAAGCGCCCGGCGGACACCGCATATGCGAACGACCGCAACGCCCTCGACCAGTACGGACTGCACTGGTACGGGCCCCTCGACCAGACGGACGCGGCACGCCAGCAGAGCACGCTCGATCTGCTGAACGCGGCGTACTGACCGTTCGGCAACGCCACGCGCACGGATGTGGTCGAGGAGCACTTCGGCGTCAGTTTCCAGAGGCACGCGGCTCGACGAGTCGGTCGAATGTGCGAGGACCGAGCTCCACCGCCATGATGCCGCGCGGTCCGGTCATGACCACTCCACGCGGGGGCAGGACCCTGGTTCGCCAGAGAGGGGACCCGACCCGCACGTGGTGCTCCTGTCGGTTCTCCAAGGACCAGAGTCCGACGGAGCACGTGTGGCCGCCGGTGACAGCGATCTCACGCTCCCCGTACCGAGCCAGGTCGACGTCCGTCAGCTCCATGTAATGCCCGCTTTCCAGTTGGGCCTGGGTGATCGGTGACCCGTCCTCGGCACTCCACACGACCACACGTGAGTAGGACCCGACACCCACGACCACCGAGTCCCGGCCCCAGCGGCCGATGGAGACGGCCGCGGTCCTGGACGGGCCCTCCCCATCGCCCGGGAACGTCAGATCCACACACCCGGCTTCGTCGCCGGCCAGGGTCCACAGGCGTGTTTCCTGTCTCGCCCAGTCCCAGGTGACGAATCGCAGGGCGACGTCCGACCGGTCGGGAAGCGGGGCCACGGAGAATCTGCCCCGGTGGCATCGCAGTGGTGGCCGCACCTCCTCGCCCGAGGCCAGGTCGAAGAACCCCAACCGACCGCTGAGGGAGGTGACGAGCAGGAGCGGCTGCTCACGCTCCAGGACCGCGATACGGGCCCACTCCTCCTGCCCCGGGAGTCGGCTCTCGTACACCACCTGACCGTTCGGGAACCGCCGCAGAGCGACGCGCCCCTCCGCGTCCAGGGTGACGAAAGCCGTCGGGTCACCGGGCAGGGCCGTCGCACCGCGGTAACGCCTCTCGGCCGATGCCTCGAGCCTCGCGAGGACGTCGCCCGTCTCCGTGTCGAAGACGACGAGGTCTCCGTCCACGCCGAGCGCCGCGACGCAGTGGGCGCCCGTCTCACCGACTCCGGCGACCACCTCGTAGTACTCGTCCGCCGGTGCTTCCGGAGAAGGAGTGCGGCTGTCCCAGACCCGGACGGCGCCGTCACGGCCGCCCGTGACGACCCAGCTGGTGCCGTCCAGTTCGCACTGCGCCAGGGACTGCACGCCGCCGTCGTGAACGGCAAATCGCCTTGTCTCCCCCTGGCCCGACGGACGAACGATCAGGTCTCCGTTCCAGTCGCCCCAGCACCACTGATCGCCGGGGCCGCCGACGGCGAGACTGGAGAACACGCCGGCTCCTCCGCGATCCGATGCGCCGATCCTCGTCGCCCGCACCGGATCCCAGGCGATCGCGTGACCGGTCTGTGCGCCGAGAAGGACCACCGGTGCGCCCTCGTGTTCCCCTACGGAAGCGGTCCAGATGTGTACGTCGGCACGCCAGGTCGGTATCTCCACAACGGCCCTGAACGGCTCGCCGATCGGCCGGGCGGTCCCGACGTCGAACGTGCTGACCTCACCGCTCTCCGTGGCGACCACGGCCAGACAGCGTCCACCCGCATCGCCCACGGTCAGGACCAGTTCCTGATCGCCGAGAACAATGCGGGGAAGCTCCAGCAGCCCGCCGTCCTCGGCGGACAGCACCTCGATGACGCCTTCCTCGCTGACCGTCACGATCGCGGCCTCGCCGCCCAGCACGGCGGGCCACACACCGTGCGGGGCCCGCCGGTCCGCGATCACACTCCGGCGGTCGGCCGCGCCCGGCACCGTACGCAGCAGACGGCCGTCGTCGTGCAGGGTGAGGACGGCGATGCCGTCGCTCTCCATGAAGGCTGTCATATGGATGATGGCCGACTCGGGTTCGTGCACCCCTGACGCCAACGGCGCGCCGTCCCTGAGGAACCACGCCTGCACGGCCCACGCACTCGCCGAGAGCACCACAGGGCCCCTCGGGTGCTCGACGGTGGCGAGGGCGACGACGTAGTCGTCGTGGTGCCCGAGCATGCGCGTCGCGACGAGGTCGTCCCAACGCGCCCAGCGCACCGTCCAGGGCCGGTCGGGAAACGCGGTGGCCAGCCCGGCGGCCAGTTCCTCGTCGCCGGCCATCCGCGCCGCCATCTCCAGGTAGCAGACACGCTCGTCCTCGGACGCCACGAGGAGTTGCTGTCCGACCCGCTGGACCGTGCGGGCCGCTCTCCGGCCCGACGGGGTACGCACCGCCGACAGGGCCGCCAGCAGGCGGGCCGGGTCCATCGCGGCCAGGAACCCCGCATCACGCAGCAGAGTGTCGAGCACGTGGCCCTCTCCCGCGTGGAAGGGCAGGTACGTGCGCGTGTAGGCGTCGGCGTCCGCCCAGACCGGCCCGCCCGCGGCTGCCGCCGACAGGCGCTCGAGAAGTACTTCTGCGAGACGCCGGTGGATCTCGGCTGCCGGACGTTGCCGGACGCTGAGTTGGCGCAGGTGTTCGCCGAGCGCTTCGTGGAAGAGCCGGAACCGGACTCCCGATCCGCGTTCGGTGCGGTGCAACAGGTCGGTCGCCGCGGTGTCCAGGAGCAACCGGGTGACATCGCGCTCCGAGTAGACGTCGGTCCCCAGTGCCGTGGCCGCGGCCGCCCAGGTGCGCGGGTCGTCGAAGCCGTCCCCCTGTGACCAGGCCAGCGCCATCAGCAGGTCGCGCAGCCACGGTCCGCCGGGCCGTACGTCCTGCAGGTAGCGTTCCATCGCCGCACCGACCGTGGTGGGAAACGCCTCCTGCCAACCCGCGCTGCTCGTGTCGACGGGTTCGCCCGCCGCCATGAGGGACAGCGCGGTGAGCTGCGCCACCAGGAAACTGCGACCGGAGCGAACCGCCACGGCGGCGCCGACGGACGCGGCGAGCCCGGGGCGGGACCGGTAGGGAGTGGTGATCTGCGGATCGCTCTCGGCGACCAACGTCAGCCGGACGTACTCGGCGATGTCACGCCGGTCCAGATAGCGGGCCTCGTCCAGGTCGACGACTCGGGCCGAACCCGCGAACAGGCGCAACAGGTCGTCCTCGCCTCCCGGGCGGGTGCCGACGAGGAGGCGTATGCCCGTCCGGCCGGCCGCCGCGGCAAGGGGTTCCAGCAGGTCGACGATGAGCCGGTGGGCGTCGGCCGCCTCGTCGACGCCGTCCACGACCACCACAGTGTCCCGGCGTGCCCGGGCATCTCGGAGCCGGGCAAGCAGACCACCTGCTGTGGTCTCGTCGACGGACAGCGCCCGCGAGATCTCTGTGGCGACCTCGTCGACCGTGCGGCCCCGCACATGCAATGCGGCGCCCAGGGCGCCGAGCCGCGGCAGCGCCTGGTCCGGCGCCGTGGGCGTCTCGCTGCGCGTCCGGGCGTCGGCCGTGCTCACCAGCCGTCCGAGAACCGCCGACTTGCCCGACCCCGGTGCCCCGGTCACCACGCGGGAGCGCGCGACGTCCGGACCCTGGCCGTTGATCCACTCCGTCAACTCGCCCAGCGCCTGGGTCCGCCCCGCGAAGTAAGAGCCTTCCCTGAGGCTGGACGGCAGAACACCCCGCCCTCTCGGGCGAAAGTGACCGCGCAACTGCTCCGCGTGCTCGGTCTGGAGTGCGGCTCGTTCCCGGAGCCGGTCGACGATCGGCGGAACCCCTGTGCCACTCACCACCAGCAGCACGGTGAGAACGACGGAGGTGGGTGTGACCCGGTCGGCGGAGGCCAGCCCGAGCAGCGCCCCGGCCCCGATCGCCACACCGGGCAGCAGGTGGATCAGCATCCGAACCGTCAGTGACCACCGGTTGTCACGCCGACGCAGTGAGTGCACAGCACCATTCGTATAGCCAACTCGCCCTGGCGTACACGATTTCCGTCAATGAGTCAGGAGCCGGCGAGGAAGGTGAAGCGGACCTTGCGCGAAGGATTGTCCTTGTTGGTGTCGACCAGGCACACCGACTGCCAAGTGCCCAGTTCCAGACGGCCGTTGATCACCGGCAGGGTGGCGTGTGGGGGGACGAGGGCCGGGAGGACGTGGTCGCGGCCGTGGCCGGGGGTGCCGTGGCGGTGCTGCCAGCGGTCGTCGGCGGGGAGCAGGGTGTGCAGGGCGGCGAGCAGGTCGTCGTCGCTGCCGGCGCCGGTCTCGATGACGGCGATGCCGGCCGTCGCGTGCGGGACGAAGATGTTCAGCAGTCCGTCGCGGCCGGCCGCGGCCTCGCGGAGGAAGGTCTCGCAGTCTCCGGTGAGGTCGACGACCCGCTCCCGGCTTCCGGTGGCGACATGGATCTCGCGTGTGGTGAAGGCATCCGACATGCCCCCATCCTGGCCCATGCGCCGGGCCGACTGCGGCGCGACCCTGTGGGGAAGATCCATGGCCACCCCTCTGTTGGTAGAAGCGTGAACAATGCGCGTGAGGTCGAGGTGGTCGTCACAGGCGCCGGTCAGGCGGGTCTGTCCAGCGCCTATCACCTGCGGCGCACCGGTTTCGAGCCGGACCGCGACTTCGTGGTCCTGGACCACTCCCCCGCCCCGGGCGGCGCCTGGCAGTACCGGTGGCCGTCGCTGACGTACGGCAAGGTGCACGGGATGCACGCACTGCCGGGCATGGAGCTGACCGGGGCCGATCCGGCGCGGCCGTCCGCCGAGGTGATCGGCGCCTACTTCACGGAGTACGAGCACACCTTCGGCCTGCGGGTACGGCGACCCGTGGACGTCCGCGCGGTACGCGAGGGCGAGAGCGGGCGGCTGCTGGTCGAGACCGACCACGGCGACTGGTCGACGCGGGCGCTGATCAACGCCACCGGCACCTGGGACCGGCCGTTCTGGCCGCGCTATCCGGGTCAGGAGACCTTCCGCGGGCGGCAGTTGCACACCGCGCGGTACGCCGGGCCGGAGGAGTTCGCCGGGAAGCGGGTCGTGGTCGTCGGCGGTGGCGCCTCCGGCACCCAGCACCTGCTGGAGCTGGCCCCGTTCGCGAAGTCCACCACCTGGGTCACCCGGCGGCCGCCGGTCTTCCGCGAGGGCCCCTTCGACGAGGGCGCGGGCCGGGCCGCGGTGGCGCTGGTGGAGGAGCGGGTACGGCAGGGGCTGCCGCCGCGGAGCGTGGTCTCGGTCACCGGGCTGCCCCTCAACGACGCGATCCGGCAGGGCCTCAAGGACGGCGTCCTGGACCGGCAGCCGATGTTCGACCGCATCACCGCGGACGGGGTGGAGTGGGACGACGGGCGGCATGTCGAGGCCGATGTCATCCTCTGGGCCACCGGTTTCCGCGCCTCCCTGGAGCATCTGACACCGCTGCGGCTGCGCGAGCCGGGCGGCGGGATCCGGGTCGACGGGAGCCGCGCGGTCGCCGATCCGCGCGTCCACCTCGTCGGGTACGGCCCCTCGGCGAGCACCATCGGCGCCAACCGCGCGGGCCGGGAAGCCGTCCGGGACATCAGGAGGCTGCTCGCCGGGGAGCCGGTCGCCGCCGCCTGACCGACGGGCGGCGGCTCAGCGCCACGACTGCGACGACTGCGACGGCTGCGAGGCCTGCGGCGACTGGGCCGACTGGGGCGACCGGGACGGCTGCTGGGCCTTGCTGCTCTGCACGGCGTTGAACTCGGCGACGTTGCGCTGCTGTTCGGCGTAGTCGGCGGTGAACCGCGTGTCGCCCGGCTTGACCGTGACGAAGTACAGCCAGTTGCCCGGCGGCGGGTTGAGCGCGGCGCGCATCGCGTCCTCGCCCGGGTTGTCGATCGGGCTGGGCGGCAGGCCCATGCGCTGGTAGGAGTTGTACGGGCTCTCGCTGCGGGTGTCGTCCAGCGTGGTCTTGAGGGTGCTGCGGTTGAGGCCGTAGTTGAGGGTGGAGTCCATCTGTAGCGGCATGCCGTTCTGCAACCGGTTGAAGATGACCCGGGCTACCTTCCCCATGTCGGCCTTGTTCCCGGCCTCGGCCTGGGCGATGCTGGCGATGATCACCGCCTGGTAGACGTTCATGGCGTTGCGCTGCGCGCCCGCCGCGACTGGCGCCCCCTCGAACTTCTGATTGGCGGTGTCGACCATGTACCGCAGCACCGACTGCGGGGTCGCGTCCTTGTCCAGGGGGTAGCTGGCCGGGAAGAGATAGCCCTCCGGGTTGCCTCCGGCGTCGCCGGGCAGTTTCAGGCCCGCGGTGCCGACGGACTTCTTGGTGCTGCCGGCGGGAAGCGCGAGGGCCTTGTCGACGGCGTCGTAGACCTGGGACGCGCGCCAGCCCTCCGGGATGACCAGGGTGGCGGGCCGGGAAGTCCCGCTGTGGGCCAGGTAGAGCAGCGGCACCGCCACGGCGGCGCCCGCGACGACGGCGCCGGTCACACCGAGCAGCAGCCTGCCCCGGCGCGTGAGCCGGACCGTCCTGCGCCGAGTCGGGTGCGGTCGGCCGTCGTTCCGACGGATCGTGTTCCGTGGCGGAGTGTTCGTCTGCATGCGGGAACGTTAGCCCGCAAATTGCCACAAACCCGACATATCTTCAGCTTGTCGACCTCAGTTTGTCGGCGGAGTCGCGTGTCGGCGCCCCCGGTCGCCCCGTCGGCGCCCCGGCCGTCGCGCCGCCTCCCACTGGCTCGTCCCGTCGGTCCCGACCGGCTCGACCGGGACGTCCGGCTCGCCCGCCGGGTCCCCCGCCGTCTCCCCCGTCGTCTCCAGCCGGGCGTCCCGCCGCACCAGTTCGGCGTACCGCCCGTCGAGTTCAAGGAGTTCCTCGTGCGTGCCGCGTTCGGCCACCTGCCCGGAGTCGAGGACGACGATCTGGTCGGCGCCGCGGATCGTGGACAGCCGGTGGGCGATGGTGAGCGTCGTCCGGTTGGCCGACAGCGCGTCGATGGCTTCCTGGACGGCGCGTTCGGTACGGGTGTCCAGGGCGCTGGTCGCCTCGTCGAGGATCAGGACCGGCGGGTCGCGCAGGATGGTGCGGGCGATGGCCAGCCGCTGCTTCTCGCCGCCGGAGAAGCGGTGACCGCGCTCGCCGACGACCGTGTCGTAGCCGTCGGGCAGCGAGGCGATGTGGTCGTGTATCTGGGCCGCGCGGGCGGCCGCGTGGAGTTCCTCGTCGGTGGCGTCCGGCTTGGCGAAGCGCAGGTTGTCGGCGACCGAGGCGTGGAAGAGGTACGTCTCCTGGGAGACGACGCCGACCGCGCGGGCGAGGGTGTCGAAGTCGAGGTCACGGACGTCGACGCCGTCCACGGTGACCCGGCCGCCGGTGACGTCGTAGAGCCGGGGAACCAGGTAGCCGAGCGTGGACTTGCCGGCGCCGGTCGGGCCTACGACGGCCAGGCTGCCGCCCGCCGGGACGGTGAGGTCGATGCCGTCGAGGACGGGGCCGCCCTTGTCGTCGTACCTGAACTCGACCTTCTCGAAGCGCACCTCGCCCTTGACCCGGTCCAGGTGCACCGGCTCGTCCCGCTCGGTGATGTCGATGGGCAGGTCGAGGTACTCGAAGATGCGCTGGAAGAGCGCGAGGGAGGTCTGGATCTGGACGCCGGTCGCCAGCAGGCTCACGGCCGGGCGGAACAGGCCCTGCTGGAGCGAGACGAAGGCGACGATGGTGCCGAGCGAGATCTGCGGGCCGCCCGTCCGGAGGGCCATGCCGGCGGTCCAGTAGATGACGGCGGGCATCGCGGCCATCACGATCGTGATCACGGCCATCCGCCAGCGGCCGGCCATGTTCGAGCGCACTTCCAGGTCGACCAGCTGCTCGGACTCCTCGGCGAAGGAGGCGGTGAGGGAGTCGGCGCGGCCCATGGTGCGGCCGAGCAGGATGCCGCTGACGGAGAGCGACTCGGTGACCGTGGCGGCCATCGCGGCCATCTGCTTCTGGCGCTGGGTGGTGATCTTCTTGCGTTCGTTGCCGACCCGGCGGCTGATCCACACGAAGACGGGGAGCAGGACCAGCGAGACCACGGTGAGCCGCCAGTCGAGGGCGAGCATCGCGACGATCGTGGCGACCACGCTGGTCAGGTTGGAGACCAGGGAGGTGGCGGTGGAGGTGACGGTGGCCTGCATGCCGCCGATGTCGTTGGCGATGCGGGACTGCACCTCGCCGGTGCGGGTGCGGGTGAAGAAGGCGAGCGACATGCGCTGCAGCCGGCCGTAGACGGCGGTGCGCAGGTCGTGCATGACGCGCTGGCCGACGGTGGTGGATATCAGCGTCTGCAGGACGCCGAAGACGCTGGAGAGGACGGCACTGAGGATCATGCCCAGCGCGAGCAGGCTGAGCAGTCCGGTGCGGCCCTGCGGGATCGCGGTGTCGAGGGTCGCCTTCAGCAGGAACGGCGTGGCGACCGAGACCAGCGAGGAGGCGCCGACCAGCAGGCCGACGATCGCGAGCCGGCCGCGATAGGGGCGGAAGAGCGTGAGGATGCGGCGTACCTGGCGGGGCTGTCCGGCCGAGGTGCCGTCGGGGGTCCAGTTGATCTCGTCTCGGGGCATGGCTCCTACGGATGGGTGCGGTGTGTGCGGACTGACGGAGCATAGCTCACTGTTACCTATGCTCACAATGAACTAGGTCCTGATATTATTCCCGCATGAGCACCCCCGATCCCGACGGCCCGCTCGCCGAGCAGCTGCTGCGCCTGACGCGCCGGGTGTGGCGTATCCAGAAGCGCCATCTGGAGGCGCGCGATCTCGGCGTCACCCCGGCGCAGTCCCGTCTGCTGCGCACCCTCGCGCACTACGACGCACCGCCGCGCATGGCCGACCTCGCCGAACGCCTGGAGGTGGTGCCGCGCGCGGTGACGACCCTGGTCGACGGCCTGGAGGCGAGCGGCAAGGTGCGCCGGGTGGCGGATCCGACGAACCGCCGGGTGACCCGGATCGAGATCACGGACGAGGGGCGCGAGACCCTGCGCGAGCTGCGGGCGGCGCGCCGGTCCGCCGCCGAGGAGATCCTGGCCCCGCTCTCCGAGGAGCAGCGCAAGGTGCTGGGCGGGCTGCTGGACACGCTGGTCGACGGGCCGGTGCCGGCGAAGCGCTGTTGAGACAGACGAAGCGGCTCCCCTGCCTCTCCGAGAGGGGAGCCGCTTTCCGCCGTACGGTCAGCTTCGGGACACCGGCTCCTCGGCCGGCACCTCGGCCTCTTCCTCGGCCGTCCCGGTCTCACCGCCCAGCACCTTCTTCGCCCGCTCGATGTCCAGCGCACCCTCCCAGCGTGACACCGCGAACACGGCGACGCAGTTGCCGAGCAGGTTGGTGACGACGCGCATCGAGTCCATGATGCGGTCGACGCCGAGCAGCAGGGCGACGGCACCGGCCGGGATCGCCCCGAGCGAGGAGGCGGTCGCGGACAGCGCGAGGAAGGCCGAGCCGGGGATGCCGGCCATGCCCTTGCTGGTGAGCATCAGCACCAGGACCACGGTGATCTGCTGACCGAGGCTCAGGTCGACGCCCACGGCCTGCGCGATGAACAGGGTGCCGATGGAGAGGTAGAGCGAGGCGCCGTCGAGGTTGAAGGAGTACCCGGTGGGCAGCACAAGCCCGACGGCGTCGTCACGGGCACCCGCCCTGCGCAGCTTCTGCATCACGCGCGGCAGCACGGACTCCGTGGAGGCGGTGCCCAGCGCGAGCAGCAGCTCCTCGCGGATGTAGCGGACGAACTTCCAGAGGCTGAGCCCGGTGAGGGCCTTCAGCGCGACGGCGAGCAGGGCGACGAAGAGGGCGGCGGCCGCGTAGCAGAGGACGATGAGCTTGGCGTACGTCTCGATGACGCCCAGCCCGTACTGGCCGATCAGGACGGCCATCGCGCCGAAGACGGCGATCGGGGCGAGGCGCATCACGAAGCCGACGATCGCGAAGATGATCTCCTGGGCCTGCTCGACGGCCGGCAGCACCTGCGGCACCTTGGTGTGGCCGAGGTGGAGCAGTGCCGCGCCCACCAGACAGGCCAGGACGAGCACCTGGAGCAGGGAGTTCTCGGCGAAGGCACCGACGAAACTGGTGGGCAGGGCGTTGAGCACGAACTCGGTGGTCGAGGGCAGCGAGCCGCCGCCCGTCTTGGCGTCGACCGCCTTGGCGCTCAGCGTGGCCGGGTCGACGTGCATCCCGGAGCCGGGCTGGACGAGGTTGGCGGCGACGAGGCCGATGACCAGCGCGAGCGTACTGGCCACCTCGAACCAGATCAGGGCCTTGAGCCCGATCCGCCCGAAGGCCTTCAGGTCACCGGCCTTGGCGATGCCGACGACGACCACGCAGAAGACGAGCGGCGAGATGATCGTCTTGATCAGCCGGGTGAAGCCGTCGCCGAGCGGCTGGAGGTCCGAGGCGAACCCGGGCCACAGCCGCCCGACGACGATGCCGAGCACGAGCGCGCAGGCGACCTGCGCGAAGAGAGAGGTACGCAGTATGCGTGCGACGCGTCGCGGCAGGGACGGTAGGGACTGCGGCACGGGCACTCCTGGTGGGGGGGGGGATCGACTCGCGGAAGCCGAGCGGGACTTCTGCGATACGGAAAGCGGCTTCCGCGTCGATCACTCTGGAGGTCTTCTTGATCCCGTCCGAGACCACCGTGTATCAGCCGTGTAAATCACGTTCCGAGTGACCCATCGCACACAACTCGGCTCAGCAGCCGCTGTGATCCTCCGTCAGCACCCCCTGTTCGGTGGCCAGCGAACGGTCGTAGCACCCACCGGGGCCGTACAGCCGGTACCGCTCGCTCGACGTGCCGACCGCGTGCCGCTGGTCGCGCGGTACGCCCAGGGTGTACGTCGCGTCACCGCGGTAGGTGTCGTCGAGGCGTGACCGGCCGCCTCCGGCTCCCACGACCGTCGCCCGGTCGCCGAGGGTGAGTTCGGTGCGCAGCCGGTCGTCGGCGCCGACGGTGATGGCGCCGTCCATGGTGTACGTCCGGTGGGTGGCAGTCGTCCGGGGCGCCCCGCCCGCCGCTGTCACCGTGATCCTCTGGTCGTCGGTCCAGGTGGCGTCGAGCGCGTCGGTGGTCTCGCCGTCGTTCCAGCGGTGGACGGAGGTGTTGGCCAGTGTCCGGCTGACGGTGGTGGTCACCCGGCCGTGCGAGGTGTCGAGGTATCCGGAGGCGGTGAACCGGTGCCCGGCGTCGGTGTCGACCCGGTACTCCCCCGAACCCGGCGTGTACACCGAGGAGTTGGCGGGGTCGGAGGCCGTGGCCCCGGTGAGCCTCCCGGTGACGTGGGCGCGGTGCGCGTCCTGCCAGACCAGCACGTTCACCGGCGCGCTCCACCCGGCCTGCCCCTCGGGCACCCCGGCGACGGAGACCTCTACCTGGTGCGGGCGACCGTCGTTCAGCAGTCCGGCGAACGGCGTCAGGTCGTATTCGATCGGCTTGACGTCGAAGGCGCGGGGGCCCGGAATGACGTACCAGAGGAAGGGGTTGGACCAGCCGCCGGTCCACACGTTCGGGAACGGCGCGGCGATTCCGGCCAGTTGGCCGTCGACCTTGATCTGCACCTCCCGGTACGGCCCCTTGTCCGCCTTGCAGGAGTACGACGCCGGATCGGCCACGGTCAGGTACCAGAACTCCTCGCAGCCGCCGCCGGATCCGGTGGCGTACACCTCGGCGACGATGCGTTCGCTGTTGCGCGGGGTGGTGAGGGTGGTGCCGTCGGTCAGGGTCAGCACCTTGTCGGGGACGGCGGCGGGCTGCGCACGCCCCTCGTAGAAGGTGAGCGTGGCCTTGACGTCGATGACCCCGGTGTAGGTGTCGTCGACGACGTTGCCGATGAGCATCTCGACGTCCTGGGCGGTGCGGAAGGTGTCGCTGTAGCGCGTGACGTCCTTCTCCACATGCCACTCGATGCCGTCCGGGGAGGGCTCGGGCGTGGAGGTGCGCAGCACTTCGACGCCGCCGACGTGCAGATAGCCCAGGCGGTCGTACTGACGGCCCTTCACCTTGCCGTCGAGCCGCAGCACCACCTTGCTCCACCGGTCACCGCAACCCCGGGGTGGCGTGTATGTCCCCCGGTACGGCGTGAAGTCGCGGAACTGGGCCTCGGCCAGGGTGACTTGGCACGATCTGGCCCCCTTGGGCACGGACACCGGCGGGGCGGCGGTCACCGGGTCGTGCCAGTCGGTGCCGAACTCGACCGGGACGTCGGCGGCCCGGGCGGCGGGGGCGCCGGTACCGAGGAGGGCGCTCGCGAGGAGGGTCGCCCCTGCGAGCATGGACATGACGATCCGTCTTCTCATGGCCGGTGTTCTACGGGGAGTTGACCATCGGCCGCAATGGGGAGACCGGCCGACGACGGACCGGCGGCCACTCGATTCATACCGGTACGCCCGATGGGTGCATATGGTGCTATAACCTGACACTCCTGCCACAGTGCTGCCCATGGAGATCACCACCGCTCGTGTCCGCCGCGCGGCCCTCGCCCTGGCCCTCGGCGGTGCCGTCGCCCTCACCTGCGACGCCGTTCTCGCGGGCCTCCCGCACGAGGGCCCCGGCTCCCCCGCTCCGGGCCCCTCGGCCGCCCCGTCCGGACCGGCCCCCGCCCCCGGCGCGCCGGGCATCGGCGACCCGCTCATGCCGCTGGACGGCAACGGCGGCTACACCGTCCGCCGTTACACCCTCGACTTCGACTGGCGGGCACCCGCAACGCCCTTCGAGGCCGGGACCACCATCAGCGCCACCGCCACCCAGGCCCTGTCCCGGTTCGACCTCGACTTCGCGGGCAACACCCTGCACAAGGTCACCGTCGACGGGGCGCCGGCCGCCTTCGTCCGCGACGGCGACGAACTCGTCGTCACCCCCGCGCGGGCGATCCCGCGCGGCGGCACGTTCACCGTCCGCGTCACCTACACCGCCGACCCGACCCAGCGCCGGCAGCGGAGCGACGCGATCCGGGAGTACGGCTGGGTGCCCACCCCCGACGGCACCCTGATCTGTGCTCAGCCCGACGGCGCCAAGCTGGTCTTCCCGGTGGACGACCATCCCAGCCTGCGGGCGCCCGTCACCTTCCGCATCACCACCCCGCCGGGAATCCGCGCGGTCGCCAACGGCCGGCTCGTCGACCGCGCCGGGCGCCCCGGCGGACGGGTCCGGTGGACGTACGACTCCGAGGAGCCCATCGCGGCCCAGCTGGTCCAGGTGGCGATCGGGAGGTTCACGGTCCTCGACAGCACCGGCCCGCGCGGGCTGCCCGTCCGCGACGTCGTGCCGGACGGCCTGGTCGCGGACACCGAGGAGCAGCGCTCGCTGACCCCGGAGCACCTCGCCTGGCTGGAGAAGCGGCTCGGCCCGTACCCGTTCCGGCGCTACGGCGTGCTGGTCGGGGACACCGATCTGCCGGTGGCCCTTGAGACCCAGTCGCTGTCCGTCGTACCCAAGGACGACCTGCTGGGCGACCGGGTGGACGCCGAGCGCAACCTCGTCCACGAGCTGACACACCATTGGACGGGTGACAGCGTCGCCATCCGGCGCTGGTCCGACCTGTGGCTGAGTGAGGGTCACGCCCGTTTCTACGAGCGGCTCTACTCCGCCGAGCACGGCGGCGTCGGCATGGAGGACGCCATGCGGGCCGCGTACGAGCAGCACGACCAGTGGCGGCACGACGACGGCGCGCCCGCCGAGCCCACGGAGCCGACGCTCTTCAAGGTGATGCGGTACGACGGCTCGGCGCTGGTGCTGTATGCCCTGCGGGAGAAGGTCGGTGACGAGACGTTCGACCGGATCGAGCGGACCTGGGTGACCAGGTACCGGGGCCGCGCGGCCGGCACCCGGGACTTCGTCGCCCTCGCCTCCGAGGTGGCGGGTGAGGATCTGACGCCGTTTCTGACCCCGTGGCTGTACGGGCCGGACACCCCGCCGATGCCGGGTCACCCCGACTGGCGGGTGGACCCGGTCGAGGACTGAGCCCGTGCGATGTGTGGCCACCCACGGATGACGGGCCGTTGCCCGCCGACCGGGTGGCCTCTGCCGGACCGCTGGGCCACCCCGGTGAAGCTCGGCGCGCCGCATCGCGCCGGGCACGGAAACGTACAGGGGGTGACGTGAAGGGCAACTCCTCGGCCTTGGTTGCGACAAGCGTGGTGGGAGACCCTCTGCAAGCGGTTGGAGACCCTCTGGTATGAGAAGAACTGTCGCTCCACGTGTGCCCGACACCGCCCGGATCTGCCGCCGGACGGCCTGCCTGCTCGCGACGGCGGCGATGCTGCCACCGCTGCTCATCCTCCCGTCGTCCGGCGACGACGTGGCGGAGGGCCAACGACTGCAGAACGCCTTCACGGACGCCGCACGCGAGTTCCACGTACCGCGCAGTGTGCTCATGAGCGTGTCCTACATGCAGTCGCGCTGGGACGCCCATCCCGGCGCGCCCAGCGTCGCGGGCGGCTACGGGCCGATGCACCTGGTGGACACCGGCCAGGTACAGGCCGCGGCACCGGCGGCGGGCCCGGTCGAGGCGGACGGGCGGACCACCATGCCGCGCGAACTGACGGCGGGCGGACCGAGCGGCTCGGGCGGTCCAGCGGGTTCGGGCGGTACGGGAGGTTCGGGCGCCTCGGGCGCTCCGGGCGGGCACACCGTGCAGCCGGCGGACCTGCAACGCGCCGCACGGCTGATCAGGACCCCGGCCGGGCAGCTGCGGACGGACGCCGTCGCCAACGTGCGCGGCGGCGCGGCGCTGCTGGCCGCCACCCAGCGGCATCTCGGCAAGCCGCTCAGTGCCCGCCCGGAGGACTGGTGGCAGGCGGTGGAACGTTTCCCCGGCACCCCCGACGTCACCTCGGCCGCCACCTACGCCGACGACGTCTTCGGCCTGATCCGCCGGGGAGCGCACCGGACCACCGCCGAGGGACAGGACGTCACGCTGCCGGCCTCCCCCGGCGTCCGCCCGCACCCCGGCCCGCAGTCCGCGCGCCGGCCGAAGAACGTCGAGTGCCCCGCCGACCTGACCTGCGACTGGCTCGCCGCGCCGTACGAGGAGATCGACGACGACGGCGACTACGGCAACCACGACCTGGCCGACCGGCCCAGGGACCAGCGGATCGAGTACATCGTCATCCACGACACCGAGTCGAACCTGCCGAACATGTTCAAGACCGTGCAGGATCCGACGGAGGCGTCCTGGCACTACTCGATCCGTTCCACCGACGGCCATGTCACCCAGCACGTCAGGACCAAGGACGAGGCCTGGCACTCCGGCAGCAAGTTCGTCAACGCCCGCTCGATCGGCATCGAGCACGAGGGCTTCCTCGCCCACCCCGGGACCTGGTACACGGAGCAGATGTACCGGTCCTCGGCGCGCCTGGTGCGCTACCTGGCGAAGAAGTACGACGTCCCGATGGACCGGCAGCACATCTTCGGCCATGACAACGTGCCCTCCCCGACCGCCGACAGCATCCCCGAGATGCACGAGGACCCCGGCCCGTACTGGGACTGGCGGCACTACTTCGAGCTGCTCGGCGCACCGCTGAAGGCCACGGCGGGACCGGACAGCGACATGGTGATGATCCTGCCCGACTACGCCACCTACCAGCCGCGGTACACGGGGTGCGACGGTGACGGCAAGAAGTGCAAGCCGCACGGCTCCAGCGCCGTCCGCCTGCACACCGAACCGGACGAGAACGCCCCGCTGATCCAGGACCCGGGCCGCAGGCCGGACGGCGACGACTCCACCGAGGACGTCAGCGACCTCGGTTCGCGCGTCTCCACCGGCCAGGTCTTCGCCGTCGCCGACCGCAGCGGCGAGTGGACGGCGATCTGGTTCCAGGGCAACAAGGCCTGGTTCAGGAACCCCAAGGACCACCCGACGGCCGTCGGCGCGAGCGGCCGCATGATCACGCCGAAGGCGGGACTGGACGAGATCCCGGCGTTCGGCCGGGCCCTCCCGGAGGAGGAGGCCTACCCGGAGGGCGTGGAGGAGGAGTCGGAGTCGCCGCTCCCCTACACCATCCGGGCGGGTCAGCGGTATGTGACCCAGGCCGCCGTCGGCAGTTCCTACGTCGACAGGTCGTTCTTCTCCGCCACACCGCAGCCCGTGGTGCTGGGCCACGAGAAGTACTACGAGATCCAGCTGGGTCACCGGCTCGCCTACGTCCGCGCGGACGACGTGGACCTGGTGACCGCCCCCGCCGGCGCGGCCGGTGGACCCGGGCAGCAGAACGGCTCGACCAGGCCGTGAACCACCGACCGTTCCTCGCACGGTGGGCGGCGGGCCCTGTCCGGAAGGCAGCGGATTTCGACGGCCGCCCGGGAAAACCGTTTGATTTCGACCACGCCACGACGCGAACCTTTCACGGCTTGTCGCCACCTCCCCCGCCCCCGACACAAGCCGCTGGGACGTCATGCAGATTCAAGATCTTCCGTACTCCGATCCGGGCGTGCCCGACGCACGTTCGGGTCCCCGATTCCTGTGGTGGCTCGGGCGGAACCAGCTGGGCGGCCAGTTCAAGTCGCTGGCCTGGGGCCTGTTGCACTTCGTGTCCGTCTGCGCGCTCCCGTTCTGTGTGGGCCTCGCCGTCCAGGCCGTCGTCGACCGGTCCGGCACCCGGCTGGCCCTGACGGGCGTTCTGCTGGTGGTGTGCGGCACGGCGATCGCCGTCGGCGACACCTTCCTGCACCGCACCGCCGTCACCAACTGGATCACCGCCGCCGCCCGCGTCCAGCAGCTGCTCGCCCGCAAGGCCGCCCTGCTGGGCTCGGCGCTGACCCGCCGGGTCGCGGCCGGCGAGGTGGTCGCGGTCTCCACCGGCGACGTCGAGAAGATCGGCTGGTTCGTCGAGGCGGTCTCCCGCTTCACCGCGGCCGCGGTGACCGTGGTCGTGGTCGCCGTCGCCCTGCTCCTCTACCAGCCCGCGCTCGGCTGGATGGTCGCCGCCGGTCTGCCCCTGGTGGCGCTGGCGGTGCTGCCGCTGCTGCCCCGGGCGACCCGGCGCGCCGACTTCCAGCGCACCAAGGCCGGCCGGGCCACCGAGCTGGCCTCGGACACCGTGGCGGGGCTGCGGGTGCTGCGCGGCATCGGCGGCGAGGACCTCTTCCTCGACCGCTACCGGCGCGCCTCCCAGGAGGTGCGGCGTGCGGCGGTGCGCAGCGCCCGGATGTGGTCGCTGATCTCCGCGATCCAGGTGCTGGTGCCCGGGCTGCTGCTGATCGCGGTCGTCTGGCGCGGTGTCCAGCTCGCCCGCGAGGGCCGTGTCACCGTCGGCGAGCTGGTCACCGTCTACAGCGCGGTCATGATGCTCAACTACCCGCTGCAGCACTTCACCGAGATCGCCATGGCCTACTCCTTCTCCCGTCCCTCGGCGAAGCGGGCCGCGCGGGTGCTCTCCCTGGAGCGGGCCACGGACACCGGCGGCTCACGCGCGGACACGGTGCCGGACGGCGACCTGTACGACCCGGCCACCGGCCTGCTGGCGCCCGCGGGCCGGCTGACCGCGGTGGTCTGCGGCGACCCCGACGCGGCCGGTCTCCTCGCCGCACGGCTGGGCGGCCACCCCGCCGAGGCCGGCACCTCCGTGCTGCTCGGCGGCGTACCGCTGGACGAACTGCCCCTGGAGGCCGCCCGGACCGCCGTCCTCGTCCAGGACAAGGACCCGGTGCTGCTCTCCGGTTCGCTCCGCGAGCTGCTCGACGTGCCGGCCTCAGGGGCGGTACGCGCGGCGGACGCGCTGGCCGCCGCCCAGTGCGCGGACGTCCTGGAGGCCCTGGTCCAGGGCTCGTTGGACGTCACCGACCCGATGGACGCCCGGATCACCGAGCGGGGCCGCTCGCTGTCCGGCGGGCAGCGCCAGCGGCTCGCCCTGGCCCGCTCGCTGATCACCGACCCGGAGGTGCTCGTCCTGGACGAACCCACCTCCGCCGTCGACTCCCACACGGAGGCACGGATCGCGGAGGGCCTCCGGGAGCTGCGGTCCGGGCGTACGACCGTGGTGTTCACCTCCTCGCCACTGCTGCTCGACCGGGCCGAACGGGTCGTCCTCGTCCACGAGGGCGAGGTCGTGACGGTCGGCGTGCACCGCGAGATGGTGCGCACCGAGCCCCGGTACCGGGCGGTGGTGACCCGGGAGACCGCGGAGGAAACCGCCCGCCGGAACCCCGCGGACGACGAGGCCGCGCTGCGCGGCGGCGCACTGGAAGAGATCGAGGAGAGCGCATGATCGGCGTCGCGCCACCGGACTACGACCCGGCGGCCCCGACCACGGCCACCACCCTGCCCGTCGGCGCCACCGCGACCGTCCGCGCCTACGTGGCCGAACTGTTCCACCGGCACCGCCGGGCCTTCTTCCTCCTGATCGCCGTCAACGCGGTGGCCGTGGTCGCCTCCATGGTCGGCCCGTACCTGCTCGGCGGGCTCGTGGAACGGGTCTCGGACGGTACCCGTGAGCTCCATCTGGGCCTGACCATCGGCCTGTTCGCGCTCGCCCTCGCCGTCCAGGCCGTCTTCGTGCGCGAGGTGCGGCAGCGCGGCGCGGTGCTCGGCGAACGGATGCTGGCCGACCTGCGCGAGGACTTCCTCATCCGCTCGGTCGGGCTGCCGCCGGGCGTGCTGGAGCGGGCCGGCACCGGCGATCTGCTGTCCCGGATCACCACCGACATCGACCGGCTCGGCAACGCGATGCGCGAGGCCGTGCCGCAGCTGTCGATCGGCGTGGTGTGGGTGGCGCTGCTGCTCGGCGGGCTCGTCGTCACGGCACCGCCGCTGGCCGCCACCGTGCTGCTCGCCCTGCCGATCCTGATCGCCGTCTGCCGCTGGTACTTCAGGCGGGCGCCCGCCGCCTACCGCTCCGAGGCCGCCGGGTACGCGGCCGTGGCCGCCGCCCTCGCGGAGTCCGTGGACGCCGGTCACACCATCGAGGCACACCGCCTCGGCGCCCGGCGCATCGCCCTGTCCGACCGCCGGATCAAGGAGTGGACGGCCTGGGAACGCTACACGCTGTGGCTGCGCTCGGTGCTCTTCCCGGCGCTGAACACCACGCACACCGTGGTGCTCGGCTCGGTGCTCGTGATCGGCGGGGTGTTCGTCCTGCACGGCTGGATCGACGTCGGCCAGCTGACCACGGGCGCGCTCATCGCCCAGATGCTCGTCGAGCCGATCAACCTGATCCTGCGCTGGTACGACGAGGTCCAGGTCGCCCAGGTGTCGCTGGCCCGGCTGGTCGGCGTGCGGGACATCGAGCCCGACGCCGGGGACGCCGCGCTGGCCCCCTCCGGCCGGGAGGTCCACGCGGACCGGGTCCGCTTCGGCTACCTGCAGGGCGTCGACGTGCTGCGCCAGGTATCCCTGGAGGTCGCGCCCGGCACCCGGCTGGCCCTGGTCGGCCCCTCGGGCGCGGGCAAGTCCACCCTGGGCCGGCTGCTCGCCGGGATCTACGCGCCCCGGGACGGCCGGATCACGCTGGGCGGCGCGGAGCTGTCCCGGATGACCGCCGAACGGGTCCGCTCGCACGTGGCCCTCGTCAACCAGGAGCACCACGTCTTCGTGGGCTCCCTGCGCGACAACCTGCTGCTCGCCCGGACCGACGCCGAGGACGCCGAGCTGTGGGCGGCCCTGGGGGCGGTCGACGCGGACGGCTGGGCGCGGGCCCTGGAGGAGGGCCTGGACACCGAGGTCGGCTCGGGCGGCCTCGCGCTGACCCCGGCGCAGGCCCAGCAGATCGCGCTGGCCCGGCTGGTGCTGGCCGACCCGCACACCCTGGTCCTGGACGAGGCGACCTCGCTCCTGGACCCGCGGGCGGCCCGCCATCTGGAGCGGTCCCTGGCCCGGGTCCTGGACGGCCGCACCGTGGTCGCCATCGCGCACCGGCTGCACACCGCCCATGACGCGGATGTCATCGCCGTGGTCGAGAACGGCCGGATCAGCGAGCTCGGCAGCCATGACGAGCTGGTGACCGCCGACGGGCCCTACGCGGCGCTGTGGCGGTCGTGGCACGGGTGACGGGCCGTGGCACGGGGTGCGCGCCGCAGGTCGCGCCCCGTGCCGTTGCGCGGGTGCGAGCAGGGGTGGAAGGCTGGAGAGCGGCACCGGTGCGGGAATCGACCGGGAACCGCAGGGTTCGCGCCGTGTGAGACCCGTGCCGAGCGTGCCGGCGGCCCGCCCCGCGGACCGCGTCCTCACTCCCTGGAGGTAGCCGTGACCACCGCCGACGGATGGGGGGACGACGTCTACCAGCCCGACGGATCCGAGATCCGGGAGGACACGGGACTGCTCGACGTGGAGGACACGCTGGAGTCCGACGGCGTCAGCGATCCCCTGGACCGCGGCTGGTCCCCGCCCGAGCGGCCGTGGGCCGTGGAGCACACCGGGGTGACCGCGGCGGAACGCCACCGGGGCGAGACCCTGGACCAGCGGCTCGCCGAGGAGCTGCCCGAGCCGGGTGTCCCGGACGACGACGGCATCGGCGACTGCCAGGGCAGCGACGGCGAGCTCCTGGACAACGAGGTCGGCGATCTGCGCTCCGGCCGCCTGGTGGCCCCGAACGAGGGGGCGCACGAGGACGACGAGAACGGCCTGGTCGCCACCGACATCGGCATCGACGGCGCCGGGGCCTCCGCCGAGGAGGCCGCGATGCACATCGTCGACGAGGACACCGCCTACGGCTGAGCCGTGCCGTCCGCGCCCGACCGCCCCGACCGCCCTGTCCGAGGAGCCGCCATGCAGCAGGACAAGCAGCCCGACTACCACCCCGTGGTCTTCCGCGACCGGGCCGCCGGTTACGCGTTCCTGACCCGGTCGACCGCGACCAGCGAGCAGACCATCGAGTGGGACGACGGCCAGACCTACCCCGTGGTCGACGTGGAGATCTCCTCCGAGAGCCACCCCTTCTACACGGGCAAGGCCCGCACGGTGGACACCGAGGGCCGCGTCGCCGCCTTCGAGCGCCGCTACGGGAACGGCTCGGGGAAGGCCGGCTGACCCTGGCCCTCGGGGCCTCCTCGGGGTCAGATCACGTTGAGGGCGGCGGCGCAGCCTATGCCGCCCAGCACCATGAACACGGGCATCAGCACCTTCAGCTCGACCCAGCTGCCCGCGCGGAACCGCATCATCTTCGGCGGGCCCAGCGGGTACCAGCGCTTGCGGCCGATCGGGATGGGCCACAGGATCGGGCAGCCGGAGACCGTCAGCGCGTCCCCGATGTCGTGCACCAGCGCTCCCAGCACCACCGGCAGCCCCAGCCACAGGTACTCCTGGCCGGGCTGGGTGAACAGCCAGTCCGCGCCGTTGCCCGGCTTGTCCAGGACTTCCGCCAGGATCCAGGCGCTGGTCGCCGCCAGCAGCCACACCAGCACGTCGCTGCTGGAGCCGCGGGCGGCCCGCCACAGCAGCCCCTCGATCGCCAGCACCATGTGAGCGAAGAGGATCGCCAGTACCGCCCACCGGCCGCCCAGGATCGCCGCGGCCGAGCAGCCCCCGCCGATCATCGCCGCCCACACCCAGGTGTGGGTCAGGGTGCGGTGCCCGCCGTTGCGGCGCGGGTCGCCGGGCTTGCGGGTCGCCTTGTAGACGGCGTAGGAGAGCTTGTCGACGATCTCGCAGAGCCAGCGCGAGAGCGGTCCGAAGGCGCGCGAGATGGTGGCGGCCTTGTGGTCGAGATCCGGGGCGAGCGCGGCGCCGGCGCAGATCAGCGCCCCGACCAGCAGTACCGGCCAGGGCATCGCGTGCCCGGCCGCTGCCGCCGCGGCTCCTACGCCGAGCCAGGCGGCGGCCCCCGACAGTGAGTGTGCTGGTCCCATCATGGCCGTTGCCCGCCCCATTCCTCGTATACCGCTGTCCAGTTGACCGGGTGCGATGACGCTCCGTCGGCGACACAGCGTAGCGGCCGTGATCTTCGTGCTCGCAGCCGATTCCCCTCTCACCACCAAGGCCAGGCAAGATGGGTCCGTGACCCTCATCGATCGACTGCCGCCGACCGCCGACCCCGACGCCCTCTACGAAGCCTTCGAGTCCTGGGCCGAGGAGCGTGGCCTCACGCTCTACCCGCACCAGGAGGAGGCGCTGATCGAGGCGGTCTCCGGGGCGAACGTGATCGTGTCGACGCCGACCGGCTCCGGCAAGAGCATGATCGCCGCGGGCGCGCACTTCGCCGCGCTCGCCCGTGACGAGGTCACCTTCTACACGGCTCCGATCAAGGCGCTGGTGTCGGAGAAGTTCTTCGAGCTGTGCAAGATCTTCGGCACCGAGAACGTCGGCATGCTCACCGGCGACGCCTCCGTGAACTCCGACGCGCCCGTCATCTGCTGCACCGCCGAGGTGCTCGCCTCCATCGCCCTGCGCGACGGCAGGCAGGCGGACGTCGGCCAGGTCGTCATGGACGAGTTCCACTTCTACGCGGAGGGCGACCGCGGCTGGGCCTGGCAGATCCCGCTGCTCGAACTGCCCCAGGCGCAGTTCATCCTGATGTCGGCCACCCTCGGCGACGTCTCCTTCTTCGAGAAGGACCTGACCCGCCGCACCGGCCGGACCACCGCGGTGGTCCGCTCGGCGACCCGCCCGGTGCCGCTCTCCTACGAGTACCAGTTCACCCCGATGACCGAGACGCTCACCGAGCTCCTGGAGAGCCGGCAGGCTCCGGTGTACATCGTGCACTTCACGCAGGCACAGGCGGTGGAGCGGGCACAGGCGCTGATGAGCATCAACATGTCCTCGAAGGCGGAGAAGGAGCAGATCGCCGAGCTGATCGGCAATTTCCGGTTCACCACCAAGTTCGGCCAGAACCTCTCCCGGTACGTCCGGCACGGCATCGGTGTGCACCACGCGGGGATGCTCCCCAAGTACCGGCGCCTGGTGGAGAAGCTCGCCCAGGCCGGTCTGCTGAAGGTCATCTGCGGTACCGACACCCTGGGCGTGGGTGTCAACGTGCCCATCCGCACGGTGCTGTTCACCGCCCTCACCAAGTACGACGGGAACCGGGTGCGCACCCTGCGCGCCCGCGAGTTCCACCAGATCGCCGGCCGCGCGGGGCGCGCGGGGTTCGACACGGCGGGCCTTGTGGTCGCGCAGGCCCCCGAGCACGTCATCGAGAACGAGAAGGCGCTGGCGAAGGCGGGCGACGACCCGAAGAAGCGGCGCAAGGTGGTGCGCAAGAAGGCGCCGGAGGGCTTCGTCGCCTGGACGGAGAACACCTTCGAGAAGCTGATCGCCTCCGAGCCGGAGCCGCTGACGTCGCGTTTCCGGGTGACGCACACGATGCTGCTGTCGGTGATCGCCCGCCCGGGCAACGCCTTCGACGCGATGCGCCATCTGCTGGAGGACAACCACGAGCCGCGCAAGCAGCAGCTGCGGCACATCCGCCGGGCGATCGCCATCTACCGCTCGCTGCTCGACGGCGGCATCGTCGAGAAGCTCGACGAGCCCGACGCCACCGGCCGCATCGTCCGGCTCACGGTCGACCTGCAGCAGGACTTCGCGCTCAACCAGCCGCTGTCGACCTTCGCCCTGGCCGCGTTCGAACTCCTCGACCCCGAATCGCCGTCCTACGCCCTCGACATGGTGTCCGTCGTCGAGTCCACCCTGGACGACCCGCGCCAGATCCTGGCCGCCCAGATGAACAAGGCGAAGGGCGAGGCCGTCGCCGCGATGAAGGCGGACGGCGTCGAGTACGAGGAGCGCATGGAGCGCCTCCAGGACGTCACCTACCCGAAGCCGCTGGAGGAGCTGCTCTTCCACGCGTACAACACGTACCGCAAGAGCCACCCCTGGGTCGGCGACCACCCGCTGTCGCCGAAGTCCGTCATCCGGGACATGTACGAACGGGCGCTGACCTTCACGGAGTTGGTGTCGGTCTACGAGCTCGCCCGCACCGAGGGCATCGTGCTGCGCTACCTGGCGAGCGCCTACAAGGCCCTCGACCACAACATCCCCGACGACCTCAAGTCCGAGGACCTGCAGGACCTGATCGAGTGGCTGGGCGAGATGGTCCGCCAGGTCGACTCCAGCCTGCTGGACGAGTGGGAGCAGCTCGCCAACCCGGAGGAGATGACCGCCGAGGAGGCCCAGGAGAAGGCCGACGAGGTCAAGCCGGTCACCGCCAACGCGCGCGCCTTCCGGGTCCTGGTCCGCAACGCGATGTTCCGGCGTGTGGAGCTCGCCGCCCTCGACCAGGTCGAGGAACTGGGCGAGATGGACGCGGAGTCCGGCTGGGACGCCGACGCCTGGGGCGAGGCCATGGACAAGTACTGGGACGAGTACGAGGACCTGGGCACCGGCCCCGACGCCCGCGGCCCCAAACTGCTCGTCATCCACGAGGAGCCGCAGAACGCGCTGTGGCGGGTCCGCCAGATCTTCGACGACCCGAACAGCGACCACGACTGGGGCATCAGCGCGGAGATCGACCTGACGGCCTCCGACGCCGAGGGCCGCGCGATCGTCCGTGTCACCGATGTCGGCCAGCTCTGATCCGACCGGCCCTGCCCCGGCCTGCCCCGACCCCAGGAGAACCCCACCCATGACGAACCCGGCCGAGAGACTGGTCGACCTGCTCGACCTGGAGCAGATCGAGGTCAACATCTTCCGCGGCCGCAGCCCCAACGAGTCCCTCCAGCGGGTCTTCGGCGGGCAGGTGGCCGGGCAGGCGCTGGTCGCCGCCAGCCGCACCGTGGAGAACGACCGCCCGGTGCACTCGCTGCACGCGTACTTCCTGCGCCCCGGCCGGCCGGGGGTGCCGATCGTGTACCAGGTCGAACGGGTCAGGGACGGGCGGTCGTTCACGACGCGCCGGGTCACCGCCGTGCAGCAGGGACGCACGATCTTCAATCTGACCGCCTCCTTCCACAAGCCTGAGGTGGGAGCCTTCGAGCACCAGTTGCCGCCGTTCCGCGAGGTGCCGCACCCGGAGTCGCTGCCCACGCTCGCGGAGGAGATCAGCAAGCATCTGGGCGAGCTGCCGGAGCGGTTGGAGCGGATGGCGCGTCGGCAGCCCTTCGACATCCGCTATGTGGACCGGCTGCGCTGGCACCCCGAGGAGATAGCGGGCGCCGAGCCCCGCAGCGCGGTGTGGATGCGCGCGGTCGGCCCGCTGGGCGACGACCCGCTGGTGCACACCTGCGCGCTGACCTACGCCAGCGACATGACCCTGCTGGACGCGGTGCGCGTCCCGGTCGAACCGCTGTGGGGGCCGCGGAGCTTCGACATCGCCTCGCTGGATCACGCGATGTGGTTCCACCGGCCGTTCCGCGCGGACGAGTGGTTCCTGTACGAGCAGGAGTCCCCCATCGCCACGGGCGGACTGGGCCTGGCTCGCGGGCGGGTCTACGACCTGGAGGGGCGGCTGCTGGTGTCGGTCGTCCAGGAAGGTCTGTTCCGGGCCCTGTAGTTCGGGCTCGGAGTGCCCGGTTCAGTGGGCGAGGCGCGGGCTTCTGCGGCGCAGCCATGCGCGCAGGCCGCGCGCGGGCCGCGGCGGCGCCGGGTGTCGGGGCGGCGCGGCTGGGCCTTGAGTCGGTGCGGCGAGGTGTTGGGGCGGGGCGGCTGGGCGGGGCGCCGGCCGGAGCGTGCGGGCTTGGGCCACCTCCCGTGCGAGGTCGCTCCGGAACCAGCCGATCTCGTCCGGGTCGTCCGCCGTCATGAGTTCCTCGGCGAGCTGTGCGGCCGGCGAGCCCGGCGCACCATGGGCGGGCGGGGCCGACCGGAGGGACCTGACGTACAGGCGCTCGTGAGGGTCCGTCAGAACCTCGTCGATCTCTTCCGGATCCAGGAAGCCCGCCACCGCTCCGGCCCGCTCCCAGGGCCCGTCCGCCTGCCTCAGCAGGAACCCGCAGTGGCGGCCCCGCCAGTTCCGGGCCCGCTGGTCGGCGCCCGCGTTCAGCCGGTCGCGCAGGTCTTCGGGGGTACGGCCGGTGAGCAGCCGCGCGTTCTTCTCGTCGGCCGCGAACCGCCGTAGCTCCTCGGCCAGATAGAGCCAGACCACGGCCCGGTAGCGGTTCGGGTACCACTTCACGGGGGTCGTCAGGCCGAGTCTGGCGAAGCGGGTGAACCTGCTTGCCGGGATCTTCATCAGGGCCGCGCCCTCGGCCGTCCCCACGACCCGCACGCTCTCGCGGAGGGGTTCGGTTCGGGCCAGGAGCCGGTCGATCTCGGTGCGTGGGACGCGGCGGCCGCCACCCCCGCCCTCGTCGGGCAGCGTGCGGATCCGGCCAAGATGCACCGCGAGGTCGAACTCGCCGCGCTTCAGGCCCAGTTCCCGGGCCGCGCGGCTGGACGCGCAGGTGAGCGGGCGGGGCTGGGTGACGGCGTCAGTGCCGGGCATGGTCGTTCTCCCCCGTGGAGCGGGTGGCTCGCGCCGGGTGCGCTCGCCGTGGAAAAGACCGTAGCCGCTGCGGCGAATCTCGTGGCAGGCCTGTGGAAAACCCTGCGATTCACGGTGAATCCGCAGGTCAGAGGTCCATCACGGAGGAACGCTCCGGATGCCGGGCGTCCACGCCGAGGTGTTCGCCGACGCGGTTCACCAGCAGGGTCATCTCGTAGGCGATCAGGCCGATGTCGGCCTCGGCGCCGCTGAGCACGCACAGACAACTGCCGGTTCCGGCGGCGGTGACGAACAGGACCGCGTCGTCGTACTCGATCATCGTCTGGCGGACCTGCCCCGCGCCGAAGTGGCGTCCGGAGCCCTTGGCAAGGCTGTGCAGCCCGGAGGCGACGGCGGCCAGATGCTCCGCGTCCTCCCGGCGAAGGCCCGTGCTCGCGCCCGTGACCAGCCCGTCGTTCGACAGGACCAGCGCGTGCCGTACGTGCTCCACACGCTCGGTCAGGTCGTCGAGCAGCCAGCCGAGTCCCTGGTTCTGCGCCATGTCCCGCGTCTCCCCGTGTGCCCTCTCTCCCCCTGGCTGGAGGATCTCCCCGCCAGCCTTCCCCACCACCGGCGTCGGGGCAAGGAGGATGGGGACATGGCACAGAAGATGACCGACGAGGAATGGCGGGCGTTCGTCTCGCACGGCACCCGCACCGGCAAGCTGTCCACCGTCAACGCCGACGGCAGCCCGCATGTGGCGCCCATCTGGTTCCTGCTGGAGGGAGACGACCTGGTCTTCAACACCGGCAAGGAGACCGTGAAGGGGCGCAATCTCACCCGCGACGGGCGGGTCGCCCTGTGCGTGGACGACGACCGGCCCCCCTTCCATTTCGTGGTGCTGAGCGGGCGCGCCCGGCTGTCGGAGGAGCTGGACGAGGTACGTGATTGGGCCACCCGGATCTCCGCTCGGTACATGGGACAGGAGCGGGCCGAGGAGTTCGGCGCCCGCAACGGCGTCCCGGGCGAGCTGGTGGTCAGGGTCGCCGTGGAGAAGGTGGTGGCGCTCAAGGACCTCGCCGACTGAGGTTCAGCCCACCGAGTCGAGGAGCCGGGCGGTGTGCATCCGCCCGGCGTACTCGACGAGCCGGATCAGCACCTCCTTGCCGGAGTCCCGGTCGCGGGCGTCGCACAGGACCACCGGTGTGCCCTGGTCCAGGTCGAGGGCCCGGCAGACGTCGTGGGCGCCGTAGGTCCGGGCGCCGGTGAAGCAGTTGACGGCGACGACGAACGGGATGTGCCGGTGCTCGAAGTAGTCGACCGCGGGGAAGCAGTCCTCCAGACGGCGGGTGTCGGCGAGGACGACGGCACCGAGGGCCCCTTGCGACAGCTCGTCCCAGAGAAACCAGAACCGGTCCTGGCCCGGGGTGCCGAAGAGGTACAGGGAGAGCCCGGAGCGGATGGTGATGCGCCCGAAGTCCATGGCGACGGTCGTGGTGACCTTCTGGTCCACGCCGTCGGTGTCGTCCACCGACTGGCCCGCCTCGCTGAGCATTTCCTCGGTGCGCAGCGGCCGGATCTCGCTGACGGCACCGACCAGGGTCGTCTTGCCGACGCCGAAGCCGCCGGCGACCAATATCTTGAGCGCCATGGCCGCCGTGTCGTCGTCGGCGGCGGGCTCGGAGTGCTCGGAGACCATGATCACTTCTCTCGGGAGGGCCGGCTTCGGTCGACGTCTGGGGGTTCGGCACATTGCGGGTGGTCAGGACGCGAAGCCAGCATCATGACAACTGCCGCTCGGCCACGGACGGTTGGACCGGAACGCGTCGGTGCTGACCGGCTCGCGCCCGGTTGGTTCCGCGATGGTTCCGGATGGTCATCTACAGTGCCCGCAATCCCTCGATGACCTCGCGCAGAATCCGTTCGTCGGGGAGCTGCGCGGGTGGCACCGGGCGGCTCACGGTGACGCAGCCCAGTTCCAGCAGATCACCCAGGAGCACCCGGACCACCCCCACGGGCAGGTCGGCTCCGGCGGCGAGTTCGGCGACGGACTGCGTCTCCACCCGGCACAGGTCGATCAGTGCCCGGTGTTCGGGGCCGAGCGGGGTGTCGTCGTCCACGCCGGGTGCGCCTGGGTCGAGGGTGACCAGGGCGATCAGGTCGAACCGCACCCCGGTGGGGCCCGGCTTGGTGCGGCCGCCGGTCATGGCGTAGGGACGGACCAGCGGCCCTGCCTCGTTGTCGTACCACTGGCTGCCCGGCTCGTGCGGGGTGCCGCTCGCGTACTCGGTCATCGGGGGCGGTCTTCCGGTTCATCCGGCGGCGGGCGGCCGCGCGCCGACGCGCGGCGCGGTGTAGAGGTGCTCGCCGACGCGCTTGACCAGGCGGGCCATCTCGTAGGCGACCAGGCCGATGTCGGCGGTGACGTCGGTGAGCAGGGCGAGGCAGGAGCCGTCTCCGGCGGCGGCCACGAAGAGGAAGGCGTCGTCCATCTCGACCATCGTCTGGCGCACCCCGCCCGCCCCGAAGTGCCGTCCGGCGCCCTTGGCGAGGCTGTTGAAGCCGGAGGCCACGGCGGCGAGGTGCTCGGCGTCCTCGCGCTTGAGGCCGGTCGAGGCGCCCACGGCGAGGCCGTCGTTGGACAGCACGACGGCATGCCGTACCTCCGTGACGCGCAGCACCAGGTCGTCCAGCAGCCAGTCGAGTTCGCCGGAGCGCCGGTCCGCCCTTGTGCTCGGGTCCTGGATCATGCGCGGTCTCCTTCGGTGCTGTCGGTGCTCCCGGCGGGTTCCGGGGCGGCTCCGCGGCCGGGTTTCCTGCCGCCGCCGCGCGTCCAGCCGTCGCGGTACGCCGTCATGCGGTCACGGACGAGTTCGGGGGTGCGCTCACCGCCCCGGCGGGCGGGCGCGGGCTCCTCGGCGCGGGGATCGCGGAGTTGGGGGGCGAGGTTCGCCTGGCGTACCCGGCGTGGCAGGTCGTCGTCCTGGGGCTCGGAGTCGTGCGGTGGGCGGTGCGGCCTCAAGGTGGTGACTCCGGGAGGTGGCGGATCGGGCGCCGCCGGCCGCGGGGACGGGCGGGCGGTGACGGCCAGGGCGGGCCGGTCGGCGGGGACGGCCTGCGGGAGGGCGGCGTCGGGCACGCGCGCGTACGCGCGCTCCGGTGCCGGTTCGGTGTCGGCCGCCGGACGGCCGGAACGTTCCGCCGGACCACCGTGCAGCAGGACCTTCGGCAGCAGTACCACCGCGGTGGTGCCGCCGTAGGGGGAGGTGCGCAGATGCACCTTGATGCCGTGGCGGGCCGCGAGCCTGCTGACCACGAAGAGGCCGAGCCGGTCGCTGTCGAACAGGTCGAGGGCCTCGGACTGTTCGATGCGCCGGTTGGCCTCGGCGAGGGTCTCCTGGCCCATGCCGAGGCCGCGGTCCTCGACCTCCAGGGCGTAGCCGTTGCCGACGGGTTCCCCGGTGATGCGCACGCGCGTGTGCGGCGGTGAGAACTGGGCGGCGTTCTCCACGACCTCGGCGAGCAGATGGGTGAGGTCGGCGACGGCCGCGCCGACGACGGCCGCGTCGGGGAGCTGGCGTACCTCCACGCGCGCGTAGTCCTCGACCTCCGAGACGGCGGCCCGTACGACGTCGGTGAGGGACACCGGCATGCGCCAGGCCCGGCCGGGGGCTGCCCCGGAGAGGATGATCAGGCTCTCCGCGTGGCGCCGCATCCGGGTGGTGAGGTGATCGAGACGGAAGAGGTCGCTCAGTTCGTTGGGGTCGTCGGAGCGGCGTTCCATGCTGTCCAGCAGGCTCAGCTGGCGGTGGACGAGGATCTGGCTGCGCCGGGCGAGGTTGACGAACACGCCCGAGATGCCGCTGGCGAGTTCGGCGCGTTCCATGGCCGCGCGCAGGGCGGCGCGGTGCACGGTGCCGAGGGCCTCGGCGACCTGCCCCGTCTCGTCCTCCGCGGCCGGTCCCGGGGGCGCCTCCGCGCGGATGTCGATCTCCTCGCCGGCCCGCAGTCTGTGCATGGCCTCGGGGAGTTTGCGGCGGGCGATCTCCAGGGCGCTGTTGCGCAGGCTCACCAGCTCCACCACGAGGCCGCGTCCGATACGGACGGAGATGACGAGCGAGGCGGCCACGGCAAGCAGTCCGAAGAGGACGGCGGCACCGGCCGGGGTGAGCAGTCCGCGCGCGAACGGGTCGGCCCGGCCCGCGACCGCGCGTGCCGTGTCGGTCTGGATGGTGCGCATGCCGTCCTGCACGCGCGCGTGGGCGGTGTCCCAGGCGGATTCCGGAGCGGCGTGGAGGGCCTTGGCGCCGGGGGGACTCGCCAGGATCCGGTCCTCGGCGGCGCCCAGCGCGGTGTAGTCGTCGCCGCCGGTGAGCCGGCGCCAGGCGGTGCGCTGGGCACCGGGCAGGTCGGCGACGGCCGCGTCGGTGAGCGCACGGCGGGTGTCGACGGCTCCGGTGAACAGCCGCAGTCGCTCGCCGTCGAGGCCGCCGGCGAGCCGTGCGCCGGCGAGGACCGCGTCCTCCTGGGCCAGTGCCTCGCCCGCGCGGGAGAATTCGAGCAGCACGCGCGCGTCGGAGCCCATGTCGTCGGCCTGGATGCCGGTGAGGGCGCCGTCCACGGCGAAGGCCGAGGAGATGGCGCGCGTGTACCGCCCGTAGGCCTCGTCCCAGCCGGTGCCGCGGTTCTGCACCGCCGACCGCAGCGTGCGCAGCTGCTCGGCGCCGGAGACGAAGGTCTCCAGGCGCCGGGCGACACCGGAGGGCAGCTCCTCGCTGTCGGCGACGGTGCTGCCCTTGCCGAGCCGCAGGGCGGCCACGGCCCGGTCGGTGCGGGCGCCGAGTCTCCTGAGATCCCCGGTCTGTTCGGCGCCGGGATCGGTCGCGTACCGGACGACCGCGGCGCGCTCGGCCTGGAGCGCGGCGACGGCGGTGGCCACCGGGGTCCGCAACGCCGTGTCGACGCGCTGGGACTGGCGCAGCCGGGAGACGTCCTGGGCCGTGGTGACCGTGGCGTACGCCCACAGGGCGAGCAGGGACATGACCGGAACCATGAGCAGGCAGACGACCTTGGCCCGGACGGTCCGGGGCCGGATCCGCCAGCCGCTCCCGCGCGGTGGCGCGCTGTCACCCGCCTCGACGAGGTCGTCGACCGGTTCGTCGGCGGGTGGTCCGGCGTGCGCGCGACGGCCGCGCGGAGGTCGCGGGGACGGTGTCTCCGGGCCTGTGGTGGGGGTCCTACGGGGCGTACGCATGGCCTCCTCGCTCGTCTGGGGAACTGGTTCGGGCCGGGTCAGCGCGCGACGCCGGTGACGGGCCGCTGGGCGGAGGCGGAGGCCTCGCGCTCCCCGGCCGTGGGCGAGAGCGCGACGAAGGCCGAGGTGAGGAACAGATAGGACCCGAGACCGACGGCCAGGGGGAAGATGAACTGCATGGCCGTGGCCCCGGGCAGCGGGGTGCCGGAGGGGGTGACGCGCACGCTGACCGCGAACATCCCGGTGTAGTGCATGCTGCTGACGGCCGCGCCCATGACCAGGGAGGCGACGGTGACGGCCACGGGCGACCTGATGTTGAGGGCCGCCCACAGGGCCGCGGTCGCGGCGACCACGGCGATGAGGACGGAGAGTCCGACGAGCATCGGGTCGTAGCGCACATCGCCGTGCAGCCGGACCGCCGCCATGCCGAGGTAGTGCATGCTGGCGACGCCCAGTCCGGTGGTGAGCCCGCCCAGCAGGAGCGCCCGGCCGCGGTCGCGGCTGTAGCCGACGGCGAAGACACCGGCGCTCACCACCACCACGGCGACGAGCAGGCTGAGGATGGTCAGCGGTACGTCGTAGCGGATGTCGGTGCCGCTCACGCTGAAGCCGAGCATGGCCACGAAGTGCATGGTCCAGATGCCGGTGCCGATCGCGGAGGCGGCGGTGAGGAGCCAGTTGCGGCGCGCGCGGCCGGTGCTGCCGAGCGCGCGGACGGTACAGCGCAGCCCCAGTGCGGCGCCTATGCAGGCCATCACGTACGACAGCACGGGGGTCAGCCAGCCGAAGGTGGCGTGGTCCAGGTGTCCCATGGCCCAGGGACGCTAGGGGGCATGGGAGCACAAAGGGGGCGCATTTCGAAAGGTGCCGCAATATGACTCAGAGATGTGCCGGAACGATCGCATCCCGTTCGAACGTGCGCACAGGGGCGTCCTCCGTGACGGTGAGGGATCATGCGGGACATGAGCGAAGACCACACACACGTCCGGGAGTTCTTCACCGCGCGGGCGGCCGGCTGGGACGGGAGGTTCCCCGACGACGGTCCCGCGTACGCCGCCGCCGTCGGCGAGCTGGGACTGCGCGCGGGTGACCGGGTGCTCGACGCGGGCTGCGGCACGGGGCGCGCCCTGCCGCCGCTGCGGGCGGCCGTGGGCCCCTCGGGCGCGGTGCTCGGAATGGACCTGACCCCGGCGATGCTCCAGGCCGCGGTGCGGGCCGGGCGGGACCGCGCGGGCCGGCTGCTGCTCGCCGACGTCGCGGCGCTCCCGGTGCGTTCTGAGTCCCTCGACGCCGTGTTCGCCGCGGGCCTGATCGCCCATCTGCCTCGACCCGCCGAGAATCTGCGGGAGTTGGCGCGCGCGGTCCGCCCCGGCGGCACGCTCGCGCTGTTCCACCCGATCGGCCGGGCCGCGCTGGCGGCGCGCCAGGGACGGCAGATCACGCCGGGCGACCTGCGCGCGGAGGGCAACCTCCGCCCCCTGCTGGCCGGTTCGGGCTGGCGCATGACGTCGTACGTCGACGAGGACGCCCGGTTCCTCGCACTGGCGGTCCGCGGCGGCTAGCCCGGAGCCGGTGCCGATGGAGGCATTCCGGGGGGCGCCCCCTTCTGTTGCCGGAACTTCAACTCTACGTTCGGTAGGGGATGACGATTGTTCGAAGGCAACAACCGGCAGGGAGAAGGTGGCTCGCGTGTTCGACCGGATCCGTAAGTACACAGGCAGATTCCGTGGCGCCGGAGGTGCCGGCGGCGCCGAGGTGCCGAAGCGGCCCGAGAGGCGCGCGCACAACTTGTTCGAGGCCGCGGCCGACTATGTCGCGGCCCATGCGGAGGACGACCAGGACCGCATCGATGAGGCGGCGGGCTGGGTCTCGCCGGAGGCGTTGTCGTTCGGGGTGAGCGAGCTGGCGTGCCGGGCCGTCCTCGCGCTGGCCCGGGAGCGCGACGAGTCGCCGCGGACGGTGGCGCGCGACCTCCTCGGGCTGCCGGTCGCCTGACCGATCGGCCGCCGTCTCGGTCGTTTCGTCCCGTCCTGGCGGAACGCCGCAGCTCCGCGTGTGGTGGCCGGTCGTGACAAGGGGCTTCCCGTCGCACTAGGGTGCGCGCCGTTGGACGAACGAGTGGGAGGCAGGGATGGCCGGGACGGACGAGGAGGCCGTCGCCGCGGATGAGGCGCTGTACGTGCTCACGGCGGTGCTGCTGACGCCGGCGCAGTTTCCGAGCGTGCTGGGCGACGACTATCCGGAGGCCTGTGCGGCGCTGGAGCTGGCGCCGCGCGCCGACGGGTACGGCCTGGTGCTCGGCCAGGACGGCGAGGGGGCCCGCTGGACGGTCGTGATCGACGACGTCTCGCTGGTCGCCGTCGCGATCGCGTCCTGGGACTGCGGCATGGAGTACGACCTGTCGCCGGACGAGCGGACGGTGGTCGCCGCCCTGCCCGGCTGGCCGCTCGCGGTCGCCGTGGCGGCGCCGAACGTGCCCGCGCCGCACGACCCCGAACCGGAGGTGGCCGACCGCGCCCCGCTGACCCCGCCGGACACCAGCACCTGGGGCCCGGCGCAGCGGCGGCTGGGCGCGGACGAGATCGCCCTGCAGTGGGCGGTGTGGCGGGAGCAGATCGGCGACGACCACTTCTCGGTGCCACCGGCCCCGGCCGACGCCTCGGAAGGCCCCGAGGAGGGCCCTGCACAGGCCCCGGAGGACGCCGAGGCGGCCCCGGAAGCCTCCAACGCGGCCGCGAAGGGGCACGCCGGGATCCGGCGGGTCCTGGCCGAAGCATGGGCCTACCTGGACGCGCCGCCGCCGCTCGGCCGGGTCCGTTCGTCGTTCGCCCCCGGCGACGCCCGTACGCTGCGCGCCGACGGGCCCGGCTGGTCGATGGTGGCCCGCACCGACGACATCGCCTTCGTGCTCCTCGACGAGGAGCCCGGCGAGGTCCTGCCCGTGGGCCGGGGCCCCGAGCTCCCCGGCCTTCTGGAAGCCCTCGACAAGATGGCCGTACGGCCCCTGTGAACCCTCCTGGGCCGCACCCCGCCGGAAGGGGGGCGCGGCCCGGTGAGGGTCGCTCAGCGGCCGATCTCCTTGCGCGTGACCCTGCGCAGCCTGCGCCGCTGCGAGGGGTCGAGGGCGAGGTACGCGGCCACCGGGACGCCCACCACGATGAGGAACGACACCCACCAGGGCAGCCATATCAGCAGGATGAGCCCGACCGCCACACCTCCTGCGGCGATCTTCGCGTTCTTCGACATCAGCGTCGCCTCCTCCGCGGCCGTTGCCGCTCTCTGATCTGAAAACGGGCCCGCGCTTCCCGCGGTTCCTGACCGCGACCCTGAGACATCCCTGACGAGCGACCCCTACTGGCCCCCGAGGGCCGAGTCGAACAGATTGTGAAGCAGTCCTGCTCCCAGCGTAGCGATTCCTCCCACGCGCCGACCCGGCCGCTTCTTGGCCCCTCCCCCGCCCACTCCCCCCAGGATCCTGCGGAAAACCCCACCTCCACACGCCCGTTGGCCGGATGGTCGGTGATGCCGGGGATTCGTACGGTCCCGGTATGAAGCGAATGAGCAGGTTACTGGTGATCTCGGCGGTGTCGGTCGCGCTGACGGCGAGCACCGCGACGGCCGTGGTCGCGCGGGAAGCGGCCGGGCCTCGGCCCGCCGCTGCCGCGCGGGAGGCGGCGGACGTGTCACGCGGCACGCTCGTGTCCGTCGAACATCTGAGGACGCTCACCGCGCGGCAGGTCGCGGCCGAGCTGACGGGGGACGAGGGCGGGGCCTGGGACACCGGCGCCGTCCGCCACGGACTGGACACCTTCCGGATCGTGTACCGCACGGTGGATCCGTACGGCCGTCCCACCACGGCCAGCGGGCTGCTGGCCCTGCCGCGCGGCGGCGATCGACGGCTGCGGACCGTGTCGTTCACCCACGGCACCGAGCTGTTCAAGGGCGATGTCGCCTCGGTCTCGGCCGACGTCTGGGGCCAGGCGCCCGCGCTGACGTACGCCTCCGCCGGATTCGCCGCGGTGCTCCCCGACTACCTCGGTCTGGGTCTGGGCCCCGGCCCGCACCCCTGGATGGACGTGCCCTCGGAGACGACGGCCGCCCTGGACATGCTGCGCGCCTCCCGCACCGCCGCGGCCCAGAGGGGGCGGGAGCTGCGGCGCGGGGTGCTCGCCACCGGCTTCTCCCAGGGTGCCTCGGCGGCGCTGGGACTGGCCCGGTCGCTGCGGGAGGGGGACGACGGCTGGTTCCGGCTCCGCGCGGTGGCACCGGTCAGCGGTGCCTACGCGTTCCGGGCCGCGGAGCTGCCCGCGCTGCTCGCCGGGCGGACGGAACCGAAGGCGAGCGTGATCTACACGGCGCTGGCCCTGGTGTCGTTCAACCGCCTGCACCACCTGTACGACACGCCGGCCGAGGTGTTCCGGGCGCCGTACGACCGCACGATCGAAGGCCTGCTGGACGGCACGCACACCGGCCAGGAGGTCGTGGCCGGCACCCCGGACTCCCTGGACGGGCTGCTCACCGCCCACGGCCGGGCGATGCTGGCGCACCCCGACGGGCGGCTGGCGGCGGCCCTGCGGATCACCGACGGCGTGTGCTCCGACTGGACACCCGAGGCTCCGATCCGGCTCTACTACGCCGACGGGGACGAGCAGGCCGTCAACGCGAACACGACCCACTGCCGGGCCGCGCTGCGCGCCCACGGCGTCGACGCCCCGCTGGTCGACCTCGGCAGCCCGGACTACGGCGGTTCCCGCCACCTGGGCTCCCAGCAGGCGGGAACCGCCGCCGTGGTGCGGTGGTTCAGGTCTCTGGGGTAGCCGAGCACGGGCGAGCCGCGGAATCCGGGAATCCGCTGCTCGCGGGCCGAAAAACCGGTGATCGCCGAGTGGCGGTCGCCCGGTGTTCACCGAGTGGTCGAACGGCGTTCCTTGTGAGGCCCAACTCTGGCCGCTGCCAACGAACTTGTTTTCAGGAGGCCCGATGTCCCCGCACGCCACCGGCAGCCGCCGCGTCCACCGTTCCGTCGCGACGGGTCTGCCCCTGGCCCTGGCCGCCGCCCTCGTGGCGGCGGGCACGGCCGACGCCTCGTCGTCCGGCGCGGCGCACGTCACCCGCACCGCCGTCCTCGGCGACATCCCGCTCGGCACGTTCAGCAACACGCTGCTCCCGGGCACCGTGGACAACGACCGGGGTATCGACCTCGGCGGCATCGGCAGCGACATCTACCCGGCCGGCCGCAAGGGCGAATACTGGACGGTCACCGACCGGGGGCCCAACGGCCAGATCAAGGTGGACGGCAAGAAGCGCCGGACCTTCCCCGTGCCCGGTTTCGACCCGGCGATCGTGAAGATCCGCGTCTCCGGCGACAGCATCAAGGTGATCGACGCCCTGCCGATCACCACGTCCTCCGGCAAGGCCGTCACCGGGCTGTCCGACCAGGCGGGCCGGGACGAGGCGCCGTACTCCTACGACGCCAAGACGCCGCTGTCGTACAACCCGAACGGTCTGGACACCGAGGGCATCGTCCGCGCGGCGGACGGCACCTTCTGGCTGGTCGACGAGTACGGCCCGTCGCTGGTCCACGTCTCCGCGCGCGGGCAGGTGCTCACGCGGTACGTGCCCAAGGGGCTGAACCTCGCCGATGCCGATTACCCGGTGGTGGAGGCGCTGCCCTCCGTGCTGCTGCACCGGAAGATCAACCGCGGCTTCGAGGGCCTGGCCCTGCTGCCCGGCGGCGACCTCGTGATGGCGCTGCAGAGCCCGCTGTCGCTGCCCGACGGGGACGCCGGGGATGCCTCGCTCAACACCCGTCTGCTGCGGTTCTCGCCCCGCAAGAAGGCGGTCACGGCCGAGTACGCCTACCGCTTCGACCCGGTGAACGTCGTGGACCCGAGCGAGGACGACACCTCCGAGCTGAAGATCTCGTCGATTGTGGCCGTGGGCGGCGACCGGCTGCTCGTCGAGGAGCGCACCGACAAGGCGGCGCGCCTCGAACTGGTCAAGCTGGACCGCAGGTCGAACATCCTCGGCGGTGCGTACGACGACGACACCACGTCTCCGTCGCTGGAGCAGCTGGACGACCCGGCGGCGGCCGGTGTCCCGGTGCTCGACAAGCGCCTCGTCGTCGACCTGAACACCGTGGCCGGGGTGCCGCTGAAGATCGAGGGCATCGCGCGCGTGGACCACGACACACTCGCCCTGATCAACGACAACGACTTCGGGATGACGGACGGAACGGGCGCGTTCGACGCGCAGGGCCGCCTGGTCGACAGCGGCATCGAGACGACCCTGGTGTACGTCCGGCTGCCCAAGGGCCTGTAGCGAACCAGGCGGAGGTCACCCCAGCAGGGACGGCAGGACCGACTCCAGTCCGCTCCGCAGCTCGCTGGGGAGCCCCGAGGGCCACTCCGAGGGGAGTTCGCTCGGCAGCCGCGACGGCAGGCCGCTGGGCAGCTGGGTCGGGAGGCTGATCGAGGGGCGGGGCGAGCCGGAGGTGCTCGGGCCGCTCGTGGTGGGCTTCTTGCCGGGTGAGCCGTCGCCACCGGACGCCATCAGGACGACGGCGGCGACGGCCACGGCGGCCACCAGCACGACCAGGACGGCGAACAGCGGTCCCCTGCGCCGGCGGGGCCGCTCGGGAGGCGGTGGCGTCCAGCCCACGGCGGTGGGCGGGTCACCGCCCCCGGCAGGCGGCCCCACGGGAGGCCTCGCAGGCGGCCCGGCGGGCGGCCCGGCGGGCGGCCCGAAGCCGCCGCCCGGCGGTGGTCCGAAACCTCCGTACGCGGGCGGGTCGTAGCCCCCGTCCGGGGGCGGGGTGCCGTTCGGCGGGCCGGGCGGTCGTGGCGGTACGGGCGGCATGGCCATACCGCCAAGAGTCACCGCGTACCGGTCATCGCGTAAGCCCCGCGCGGGAGTTGATACGGACTGATGCCATGGATCGCATGATTCCGGAGCAATTCCCGCACGAACCGGCCGTGCGGGCGCGGATTGCGACACGCGCGCGTGGGGGCGTCCGCTCCGGGAGCGGCCCGCACGCGCGCGTGCGTGGTCAGCCCCGGGCGCCGAGCAGGTGGTCCATCGCCAGCTGGTCGAGCTGCTCGAAGGCCATCCCGCGCGCGGCGACCGCGTCCGCGTCGAACTCCTCGAAGGCCGCGCGGTCCGCGAGGAGCGACTGGAGGCCGTCGGCGGCGGTCGGCTGGGCCAGCTGGTCCAGGCGGGAGGCGCGCAGGGCCTCCTGGACCTCCGGGTCCGCGCGGAAGGCGGCGGCGCGCTCCTTGAGGATCAGGTAGTTGCGCATGCAGCCGGCGGCCGACGCCCACACCCCGTCGAAGTCCTCGGTCCGCGGCGGCTTGAAGTCGAAGTGCTTCGGGCCCTCGTAGCCGGCGCTCTCCAGGAGGTCGACCAGCCAGAAGGCGGCACGCAGGTCGCCGGCGCCGAAGCGCAGGTCCTGGTCGTACTTGATGCCGGACTGGCCGTTGAGGTCGATGTGGAAGAGCTTGCCCGCCCACAGCGCCTGGGCGATGCCGTGCGGGAAGTTCAGGCCGGCCATCTGCTCGTGGCCCACCTCGGGGTTCACGCCGTACAGCTCGGGGCGCTCCAGGCGCTCGATGAACGCGAGCGCGTGGCCGACGGTGGGGAGCAGGATGTCGCCGCGCGGCTCGTTCGGCTTGGGCTCGATGGCGAAGCGCAGGTCGTAGCCCTGGGCGGTGACGTACTCGCCGAGGAGGTCGAAGGCCTCCTTCATGCGGTCGAGGGCGACCCGCACGTCCTTGGCGGCGCCGGACTCGGCGCCCTCACGGCCGCCCCAGGCGACATATGTCTTCGCGCCCAGCTCGGCGGCCAGGTCGATGTTGCGGATGGTCTTGCGCAGCGCGTACCGGCGCACCTCGCGGTCGTTCGCGGTGAACGCGCCGTCCTTGAAGACCGGGTGGGTGAAGAGGTTGGTGGTGGCCATCGGGACGGTCATGCCGGTCGCGTCGAGGGCCTGGCGGAAGCGCTTGATGTGCGATTCGCGCTCGGTGTCCGAGGACCCGAAGGGGATCAGGTCGTCGTCGTGGAACGTCACACCGTAGGCGCCCAGTTCGGACAGGCGCTGCACCGTCTCGACCGGGTCGAGGGCGCGCCGGGTGGCGTCGCCGAACGGGTCCCTTCCCTGCCAGCCGACGGTCCACAGGCCGAAGGTGAACCTGTCCTCGGGGGTGGGCTGGAAGCTCATGCCGCGGCTCCTTGCTCGGGGGTTCTGCTCGAAGTCTGTGCCGGACGACTGTCGTGCCGACTATTTCGTCATGGCGGTTTACAAATTAGTATGCCGACGCGTCCCTGGGAAGGGTCACCCTGTCCCCGAAGGACGAAAACCGGGTCGCGACACCCCGACGAACCGGAAAAACTGCAGGTCAGATCAACCGCGAGCCGCGGAAAAAGGGAGAGCCCGATGTCAGCAGCCGAGGGTCCGCTCGTCGTCGGCGTGGACACGTCCACCCAGTCCACCAAGGCACTGGTGGTCGACGCGTCCACCGGACAGGTCGTGGCGAGCGGCCAGGCGCCGCACACCGTGTCCTCCGGGGCGGGACGGGAGAGCGATCCGCGCCAGTGGTGGGACGCGCTGTGCGAGGCGCTGCGCCAGTGCGGTGACGCCGCGCACGAGGCGGCCGCCGTGTCGATCGGCGGGCAGCAGCACGGTCTGGTCACGCTGGACGAGCGGGGCGAGCCGGTGCGGCCCGCGCTGCTGTGGAACGACGTCCGGTCGGCGCCCCAGGCCCAGCGGCTGATCGAGGAGCTGGGCGGCCCGAAGGCCTGGGCGGAGCGCACCGGCAGCGTGCCGGGCGCGTCCTTCACGGTGACGAAGTGGGCCTGGCTCGCGGAGCACGAGCCGGAGGCGGTACGCGCGACCAGGGCCGTACGACTCCCCCACGACTACCTCACCGAGCGCCTGACCGGAGTGGGCACCACCGACCGCGGTGATGCCTCGGGCACCGGTTGGTGGGCGTCGGCGACCGAGGCGTACGACGAGGAGACGCTGGCGCATGTGGGTCTGGACCCGGCGTTCCTGCCGCGGGTGGTCCGCCCCGGCGAGGTCGCGGGCACCGTCCGGGACAGTCACGAGCTGCCCTTCTCCAAGGGCACCCTGGTCGCCCCCGGAACCGGCGACAACGCGGCCGCCGCGCTGGGCCTCGGGCTGCGCCCCGGCACCCCGGTGCTGAGCCTCGGCACCTCGGGCACGGTGTACGCGGTCTCGAAGCACCGCCCGGCCGACCCGACCGGCACCGTCGCGGGCTTCGCCGACGCGCACGGCGACTGGCTGCCGCTGGCCTGCACGCTGAACTGCACCCTCGCGGTCGACAGGGTCGCCGCCCTCCTCGGCCGGGACCGCGAGGCCGTCGAGTCCGGCACCTCGGTCACCCTGCTGCCGTACCTGGACGGCGAGCGCACCCCGAACCTGCCGCACGCCTCCGGGCTGCTGCACGGTCTGCGCCACGACACCACCGGCGGCCAGCTCCTCCAGGCCGCCTACGACGGTGCCGTGCACGCCCTGCTGGGCGCCCTGAACCTGGTGCTGGACCAGGACGCGGACCGGACCACCCCGCTGCTGCTGATCGGCGGCGGCGCCCGGGGCCGCGCCTGGCAGGAGACGGTGCGGCGGCTTTCCGGGCGTCCGGTGCAGGTGCCCGAGGCGAAGGAGCTGGTCGCGCTGGGGGCCGCGGCGCAGGCGGCCGGGCTGCTCACCGGGGAGGACCCGGCCTCGGTGGCGCGGCGCTGGAACACGGCCGCCGGGCCGGTGCTGGACGCGGTGGAGCGGGACGACGCGACGCTGGCCAGGATCTCCGGGGTACTCTCCGACGCGGCCCCGCTGCTGGAGCGGGCGCCCGAAGACCGCTGACCATCGGCCGCCGGCGACTGACCGGCGGAAGACCGGCGGAAGACCGTCCGGAGGTTCAGAGGATTGATGGAGGCATGACCGCACCGCTGCACGAGGCCCGCCCGACGGCGAACGGCCGTGCCCTGCCCGACACCCAGCAGGGCATGCGCCGGCGCAACCTCGCGCGCGTGCTGCACGCGGTCAGCGCCGAGGGCTCGCTGTCGCGGGCCGCGGTCGCCTCGCGCATCGGCCTGACCAGGGCGGCGGTGTCGACCCTGGTCGACGAGCTGATCCGCTGGGGGCTCCTGGAGGAACTCGGCCCCGAGCGACCGAGCCGGGTCGGGCGGCCGGGCTCGGCGCTCGCGGTGAGCGGGCGCGGCCCGGCCGGAATCGGGGCGGAGGTCGGGGTCGACCATCTCGCCGTGTGCGCGGTGGACCTGCGCGGGGAGGTACGCGCGCGTGCCGTGCGGCACGGCGCCAACCGGGGCCGTGATCCACGGCCGGTGATCGAGGCGCTGACCGCGCTGGTCCGCCGGGTCGTGACGGAGGCCGAGGGCGAGGGCCTGTGGCCGGCCGGTCTCGCGGTCGCCGTCCCCGGCCTGGTCGCCCGCGACGGACACACGGTCGTGCACGCCCCGAACCTCGACTGGCACGACACCGACCTCGGCGCGCTGCTACCGGCCGGCCTCCCGCTGACGGTGGACAACGAGGCGAACTTCGGTGCCCTGGCCGAGCTGTGGCTCGGGGACGCCACCCCCCGCGACTTCCTGCATGTGTCCGCGGAGATCGGCATCGGCGCCGCGGTCGTCGTGGACGGACAGCTGCTGCGCGGGAACCGCGGCTTCGCGGGCGAGCTCGGCCATGTGCCGGTCCGTCCCGACGGGCCGCGCTGCGCCTGCGGCGGACGCGGGTGCCTGGAGCAGTACGCCGGTGAGGAGGCGGTGCTGCGTGCGGCCGGCCTCGAGTCCCGCGAGGACGCGGTGGGCCTGCTCGCACAGCGGGCGGGCGCGGACCACGAGGGTGTACGACGCGCCCTGCACGACGCCGGTACGGCGCTGGGTATCGCCCTGACCGGCGCCGTCAACCTCCTCGACCCCGAGTCCGTGGTCCTGGGCGGCGCCCTGGCCGGCCTCGCCCCCTGGCTGCTCCCGTCCCTGGAAGCCGAACTGGCCGACCGCACGACGGGCCCGGCCTGCCCGGTCGCCGTCTCCCGGCTGGGCCCCGAGGGCCCGCTCCTGGGCGCGGCCCACTCGGTGGTCCGCGCCGTGCTGGACGATCCGGCGACGGTGGCGGAACGGGTCTGACGCCGGACCGGCCGCACGTCCGGACACGACGGTGTCCTGCGGCCCCGGGTGAAACGCACTCGGCCGCACTTCACCCGTCCGAGTGGCGTGGTTTTCCACAACTCCCGTCCCGTCCACGGAACCACTCGGCGCTCTTCTGCCCGACCCGTCGGCGCCGTACCGTGATTCACGCGAAGCGGTCCGTGGGATCGTCGGATTCACGCACGTCGGGGGGTGTGTATGGCCGGAGAGATGGCCGCGGGGCTGCGGCGGGACGCGGTCGGTCTGCGGGAGGTGCTGTTCCAGAGCATCACCGCGATGGCGCCGGCCGCCGCCGTCGCCGCGTCCATTCCGTCGGGGGCGGCCTTCGCCGGGGGCAGTCTGCCGCTGTCGGTGCTGATCGCCCTGGTGGCCTGTCTGTTCACCGCTTCGTGCGTCGCCGAGCTGGCACGGGAGTTACCCGCGGCGGGCTCCGTGGCCACGTATGCGGCGCGGGGGCTGCACCCGGCCGTGGGGTTCCTCGTCGGCTGGGGCTATGTGTTCGTGGAGGCACTGGTCCCCCCTTTGCTGCTGCTCCAACTCGGGTTCACCACGGCGGGAACCCTGCACGACGAGTGGGCCTCCTACCCGGCGGACCTGTGGTGGCCCTGGTCGCTGGCCGGCGCCGCCGTCATCGCCGTCGCCGGGTATCTGGGGGTGCGCGCCTCGGCCCGTTTCGGAACCGTCCTCGGGATCTTCGAGATCGCGGTCTTCCTGGTCTTCGCCGGGTGGCTGATCGGGAAGGCCGGTGACCACAACACCCTCTCCGTGTTCGGTACCTCGCATACGGCACCGGGGCACGGCGGGGTGAGCGGGATCTTCGCCGGCTCCGTGTACACCGTGCTGGCCTTCGCCGGCTTCGAGGCGGCCGCGCCGCTCGCCGAGGAGACCCGCGACCCGCGCCGCACGATGCACCGCGCGGTGCTCGGCGCGGCTCTGGGCATCGGTCTGTTCTACGTGGTGACGACCTACGCGATGGCCGTGTACTTCGGTCCGGACCGGTTCGCCTCCTTCGGAGCGGCGGGCGACGCGTCCTGGGAGGGGGTCGCCCGGGCCTCCTTCGGTCTCTTCTGGGTCCTCGTGTTCCTCGCGGTGGTCAACTCGACGATCGCCAACGCCAACGCCTGCGCCAACGTGTCCACGCGGACGGCGTTCGCACTGGCCCGGATCCGGGTCCTGCCGGAGGTCCTCGCCACGCTCCACCCCCGGTACCGCTCCCCCGTCGCCGGGATCGCGGTCCAGACGGTGGTGGCCGTCGGCGCCGTGCTGGGGCTGGGCTTCGGCTACGACCCGGTGACCGGGTTCCTGCTGCTGGCCACGGTGATCGTCACGGTCGTCGTGGGCGTCTACATCGTGGTCAACCTCGCCTGCGTCGGTTACTTCCTGCGCCGCGGCCGTGCTTCTCTGCGTCCGGTACGCCACCTGGTCCTCCCGCTGCTGGGCATCGTGGCCTTCGTGCCCGCCCTGCTCACCGCGGCCGGCCTGCCCGTCTTCGACTTCGTGACGAAGCTGACCGCGCCGGTGTCGTACGCCGGACCGGTGGTCGGCGTCTGGATGGCGGCCGGAGCGGTCGTGCTCCTGGTACTGATACGCCGTCACCCCGAGCGCATAGCCGAGACCGCGCGTGTCCACCTCGACGAGGACGGCCCTGCCGTCCCCGACCTGAAGAGCGGAGACCTTCCACGATGACCGACCCCCGTGTCCTCACCGTCCGGCCCGGACCGGGCGAGTACGCGTGGACGTTCGGCGGTGCGCCGCCGGTGGCGCGGATCGCACCCGGCACGGTGCTCGACCTGTACACGGAGGACTGCTTCGCCGGACGGGTGCGGTCCGAGAAGGACCTGGTTTCCGAGGTGTGCGAGTTCCCGTTCCTCAACCCGCAGACCGGGCCGTTCCACATCGAGGGCGCGGAGCCGGGCGACACGGTCGCCGTGCACTTCGTGTCGATCGAACCGGCCCGCGACTGGGCGGCGTCGACGACGGTCCCCCTGTTCGGCGCACTCACCTCGACGCACACCACGGCCACCCTCCAGCCGCCGCTGCCGGAGACGGTCTGGATCTGGCAGCTGGACCGGACCCGGCGCACGGCCCTGTTCCGGGCGCACGAGGGCGACCTCGAGCTGGAGCTGCCGATGGACCCGATGCACGGCACGGTCGGAGTGGCCCCCGCCAACCTGGAGGTCCGCTCCGCCCTGGTGCCCGACGCGCACGGCGGGAACATGGACACGCCCGAGATGCGGGCCGGTGTCACCTGCTACCTCGGGGTCAACGTCGAGGGAGCGCTGCTCAGCCTCGGCGACGGGCACGCCCGGCAGGGCGAGGGCGAGACCTGCGGGGTCGCCGTCGAGTGCGCGATGCACACCGTGGTGATCGTCGAGCTGCTGAAGGGGATCGCCACGCCGTGGCCCCGGCTGGAGTCGGACACGCACATCATCTCGACGGGGTCGGCGCGCCCTCTGGAGGACGCCTTCCGGATATCGCAGCTCGACCTGGTGCGGTGGCTGGTGCGCGACTACGGGTTCGGCGAGCTGGACGCGTACCAGTACGCGACGCAGACGGTCGAATCGCCGTTGGCCAACGTGTGCGACACCAACTACACCTGTGTGGCCAAGCTCCGCAAGGAGTGGCTGCCCGCGCGCGAGACCTACCGCGGATCGCATGCGCGGCTGCGCGAGACGGCGGCGGCCCTGCGCCGCTGACCGCCCCTCGCCACTCCCTCTCGACTCCTCGTGACTCCCCTGTGCTTCGAGCACGCTTCCGAAAGGCATCCCCTCCATGGACCGGGCACGACCGCTCCCCACCAGGCGACTGCTGCTGAAGGGCGCGGCCCTCGCCGCCGTCCCGTACGCGCTGCTCCCGGAGAGCCGCGCCGGCGCGCAGACCGGGGTGGTCGACTATCCGCAGGCCGAGTGGCAGGCGGCGAGCACCGACAACCGCACGCCGGCCCAGCGCCCCGACGAGTACGCCATCGACCGGGTGATCATCCATGTCACCCAGCAGTCGTACGCGGGCACGCTGTCCATCTTCCAGAACCCCAAGAAGCGGGTGTCCGCGCACTATCTCGTGCGCTCGGCCGACGGTCATGTCGCGCAGTGCGTGCGGGAGTCGGACATCGCCTGGCACGCGGGAAACTGGGACTACAACACGCGCAGCGTCGGCATCGAGCACGAGGGCTGGGTGGACAAGCCGGAGTATTTCACCGACGCCCTGTACCAGGAGTCGGCGCGGCTGACGGCGTCGATCTGCGACAGATACGGCATCCCCAAGGACCGGGACCACATCATCGGCCATGTCGAGGTGCCGGGGACCGATCACACCGATCCGGGAAAGCACTGGGACTGGGTCCGCTACATGAGCCTGGTCGGCCTGTCCTCCTCGAAGTAGGGACCTGGGAGTGAGGACGTCGGAGGGGGACGTCGGAGTGAGGGTGGTCGAAACGGTTGTCGGCGCGAACACCCCGAGTGACGATGTCCCCAGCCGCATCGCCGTCCGGGGAGGCCGAGTTGACCGATCAGTGGGTGGCCCTGGAGCCGGGGGCCGACCCTGCCGAGCGCGTCCGGGTGCTGCGCCGGGCGTACGAGACGTTCACCACGGTGGGGACCGTGCCGCGACCGGTGCGGTCGGTGGTGGCCGATTCCTGGCGGCGTTCGGCGCGGGCCGGGGTGGGTCCGGACGGTACGGCGCGCGTGGAGCTTACGGACGACGACCTCGGGACCTACCGGGCGGAGCATCCGCTGGCCCGGGTGATGCCGCTGTTCCGGGAACTGATGGGCACGTTCGCGGCGGACGGCGAGCATCTGCTGGCGGTGTGCGACGCGAACGGCAGGCTGCTGTGGGTGGAGGGGCATCCGGCGACCCGACGGCGGGCGGACCGGATGAACTTCGTACCGGGCGCGCGCTGGTCGGAGACCGCGGTCGGCACCAACGCGCCGGGGACCGCGGTGGCCGTGGACCGGCCGGTGCAGGTGTTCGCGGCGGAGCACTTCATCCGCCGGGTGCAGCCGTGGACGTGCGCGGCGGCGCCGGTGCACGATCCGCGCACCGGGCGGGTGCTGGGTGCCGTCGACATCACCGGCGGCGACCGGCTGGCGCATCCGCACAGCCTGGGCTTCGTCCAGGCGGTGGCACGGGCCGCCGAATCGCAGTTGGCGCTACTGGATCCGCCGACGCCCGCGGACGAGGCGCCCGCGCTGACGGCGCTCGGCCGTGACGAGGCCGAACTCCGGCTGGACGGGCGCCGGATCCGGCTCGGCCGCCGGCACAGCGAGCTGCTGGTGCTGCTGTCCCGCCACCCGGAGGGGCTGACCGGCGACGAGCTGCTGTGCGCGCTGTACGAGGACGAGTCGGTGACGCCGGTGACGCTGCGCGCCGAACTGGCCCGGCTGCGGCGGCTGCTGGGCCCGGGGCTGCTCGCCTCCCGGCCGTACCGGCTGACCGCTCCGGTGGAGTCCGACGCGGCCGTGGTGGAGCGGCGGCTGGAGACCGGGGCGGTGACGGCGGCCCTCGGCGCCTACACCGGGCCGCTGTTGCCCGGCTCGCAGGCGCCCGCAGTCGTACGGCTCAGGCAGCGGCTGGCGGACGGGCTGCGGGCCGCGCTGATCGCGGGCCACGACCCCGACCTGCTGGCGGACTGGGCGCACGCGCCCTGGGGCGAGGACGACATCGAGGTGTGGCGGGCGCTCGCGGCGCTGCGGCCGACGGCGGTGGTGCGCAGCCGGTTGGCCGCGTTGGAGTCCGAGTTGGCGGCACCGGGGCGCTGACCTGCGGCGCAACGTACGCGCAACGTCCCCGTCCGTAGCCTCCGCTGCGGGAGCTGCCCAACGGCGGGCAGCGCATCTGCAAGGAGGCAGGCCAGCATGACTCGTTACGCGGCGCCCGGCACCGAGGGCGCGATCGTCTCCTACCAGGCGCGCTACGACCACTTCATCGGCGGCGAGTACGTGCCGCCGGCCCGGGGGCAGTACTTCGAGAACCCGTCGCCGGTGAACGGGCAGCCGTTCACCGAGGTCGCGCGGGGCACCGCCGAGGACGTGGAGCGGGCGCTGGACGCGGCGCACGCGGCCGCGCCGGGCTGGGGCCGTACGTCGGTGTCGGAGCGCTCCGACATCCTCCTCAAGATCGCCGACCGGATGGAGGCCTATCTCGAACCGCTCGCGGTCGCCGAGAGCTGGGAGAACGGCAAGCCGGTGCGCGAGACGCTGGCCGCCGACATCCCCCTGGCGATCGACCACTTCCGCTACTTCGCGGGGGCGATCCGCGCGCAGGAGGGTTCGCTGGGCGAGGTCGACGACGACACGGTGGCGTACCACTTCCATGAGCCGCTCGGCGTCGTGGCCCAGATCATCCCCTGGAACTTCCCCATCCTGATGGCCACCTGGAAGCTCGCGCCGGCCCTCGCCGCCGGGAACGCGGTCGTCATCAAGCCCGCCGAGCAGACCCCGGCCTCCATCCACTACTGGATGAGCCTGATCGCCGACCTCCTGCCCCCGGGCGTGGTGAACATCGTCAACGGCTTCGGCGTGGAGGCGGGCAAACCGCTGGCGTCCAGTCCGCGCGTGGCGAAGGTCGCCTTCACGGGCGAGACCACCACCGGGCGGCTGATCATGCAGTACGCCTCGGAGAACATCAAGCCGGTCACCCTCGAACTGGGCGGCAAGTCCCCGAACATCTTCTTCGACGACGTCTGGGCGCACGACGACGACTTCCGCGACAAGGCCCTCGAAGGCTTCACGATGTTCGCGCTCAACCAGGGCGAGGTCTGCACCTGCCCGTCCCGGGCCCTCGTCCAGCGCGGCAACTACGCCGAGTTCATGGCGGCGGCGGTCGACCGCACCCGCCAGATCAAGCCGGGCCACCCCCTCGACACCGAGACGATGATCGGCGCGCAGGCCTCCAACGACCAGCTGGAGAAGATCCTCTCCTACCTGGACATCGGCCGGCAGGAGGGCGCGAAGGTCCTCATCGGCGGCGAACGTATCGAGCATGACGGCGAGTTGAAGGGCGGCTACTACGTCCAGCCGACCATCTTCGAGGGCGGCAACCGCATGCGGATCTTCCAGGAGGAGATCTTCGGCCCCGTCGTCTCGGTGACGTCCTTCGACGACTTCGACGACGCGATCAAAATCGCCAACGACACGCTGTACGGCCTCGGCGCCGGCGTCTGGACCCGCGACATCAACACCGCGTACCGCGCGGGCCGCGCCATCCAGGCGGGCCGCGTCTGGACCAACTGCTACCACGCCTACCCGGCGCACGCGGCCTTCGGCGGCTACAAGCAGTCCGGGATCGGCCGCGAGAACCACAAGATGATGCTGGAGCACTACCAGCAGACCAAGAACCTGCTCGTGTCGTACTCCCCGAAGAAGCTGGGCTTCTTCTAGAGGCACGTGAAAGGGGCGCCTGAACTGGGAGATCTCCCGTCAGGCGCCCTTCTCGGTCACTGACCCTTTTCCAACCTGTTGTTTGCATGACCCAGGGGCCTTCGGTGACGGTCGTGAAGTCGTGAGCAGGTATCTGTGTCACGGATCCTCAGTACGGTGCCATCACCAAGTCGCCGATCACTCGCAGCCCGACTTGGGCCGCAAGCCATGGCGCTCGCTCGGCCTCACCTTGCTCGACGTGGACGAACACCGTGTGGTCGGCCGCAGTTTCTTCCAGATCGAGGTCGCGGGCATGCGCGCACAGGGTGACGAACGCGCCGCGGGTGCCTCCGACCCCCAGGCCTACCTCCGGAGCCTCGGGCCAGGCGTTGAAGTCCCAGCGCACCGTGGCCGGGTCGTCGCCCACGGCCGTGAGGAACGGCTCCACGGTCTCGGGCGTCCCGGCCCAGCGGCGTAGCCAGACGGGCCGGCAGGCCTTCGGGTCATTCCCTGTGCCCGAGGCGCCGTCCCTCTCTCCTTGCGCCCACCACTCGGCATCCGGCAGCAGGGCCAGCACCCTCGACAGCCTCTGGACGATGCGCAATCCCTCCGAAAGGTCCGCCGTTCTCAAGATGGGCTGCGCGTAGGAGTTGGACACGACGACCAGGGTGCCAGTGAGGGTCGCCCGCTTCAGTCCACGGCGGTGGCGACGCGCGCCAAGGGCATGCTGTGCTCCGGGGTGCGCGGGCGGCCTGCGTCGGATCGTCGCCGACGACGACGCCGAGGACCGCGAAGAACGGCATGTTCCATGGCGGCCGGATGCCGTCAGGACGTGGGGTGAAACGCGCGCTGAGCGGAGAAGTACCGCTCGGACACGGCGCGGACCACGTTCACCATCAGCGGTGCGACGCGTTCCACCGTGGCGCGTGCGTCGCCGACGACGGAGATCGCGCCGACCGGACCGGCGGGCCCGCGGATGGCGAGTCCGAGGCAGGCGATGCCCGCGAAGCACTCCCCCTCGTCGAGGGCGAGCCCGTTGCGACGGCGTACGACTCCGAGTTCCCGGTGCAGGACATCGACCTGGTCGATACTGCGAGCGGTGCGGCGCTTCATCTCGGGCCCGTACAGCGCGTCGACCTCCTCCGGGGTCAGCCAGGCGAGCATCGCCTTGCCGAGGCTGGTGCAGTGGGCGACCTCTCTGCCACCGACCTGCGACGGGACGTCGACCGCCGCGCGGCCCCCGATCTTGTCGAGGTAGTAGATCTCGGGCCCGTCAAGTACCGCCAGATGGACGGCCATGCGGCTGCGCACCGCCAGCTCCAGCAACTGGGGGGCCGCGGCGGTGCGCAGGGCACCGTGTCCGATCTCCCGTCCCCCGAGGCCCAGGGCCCGCGGGCCCAGCATGTATCCGATCTCCATGTGCTGGAGCCAGTGCAGGCGGACCAGTTGATCCAGTATCCGGTGGGCGGTCGAGCGCGGAAGTCTCGTCCGGTGGGAGACCGTTTCCAGCATCAGGCACGTCCGCGGATGCTCGAAGAGATCCATGATCAACGTCACGCGTTCCATCATCGACGGAGGCAGTGCGGGCCGTTCCACGTCGAGACGTGGGCCGAGGTCAAGGGCGGACGTCATCGTCGGCACCTCTCTGTTAAAACTAGAATATATTCCAGTTTGAAACGAGGCCAAGGTACCGCTGTCGCGGTCGCCGACCAAGAGGTGTGCACAGACGAATCCGCCGACTTCCGCTTTGCGTAAGTGATGTGACGCCTCATCATGCTCACTGCCGGGATTCGACGGGCAGTGCGGTTACCCGTGTCGGCCTGCGCTGCACGGCGCGGCGATCAGCCGTGCTGCCAGCCGCAGGTCCGACTCGGCCTGCCGGGCCGTGATCTCCTCGGTGAGCATGGCCACGAACAGTCCCCACCAGCTGTAGATGAGCAGCCGCACCACGCTGCGGTCCTGTTCACTGGGATCGGACACGGCCAGGAGCCGTAGCAGCGTCTGGCCTAGGCCGGTCTCGACGACGTCGAAGCGGCCCGGGAGTGTGCCCGAGTACTCGGCGAAGGCGGACAGGGCGGCGGCCGAGGCCAGCAGTGGGGTGTCCAGAAGTTTGAGACTCAGTGCCACCAGGGTGTCGCCCACCTGGGCCGCCCGGTCCGCGGTCGCCTGGGGAGGGCCGTCCTCGCCGTGGCCCTGGAGGATCGTCTCGATGTGCCACTCGAAGACCGCGCTGAACAAATAGGGTTTGGAAGGGAAGTAGCGGTACAGCGTGCCGAGGGCGACCCGGGCCTCCTTGGCGACGTCCTGCATCTGGACGTTGGCGAGCCCGCCGCGGGCGGCGAGTTCCGAAGCCGCCCGAAGGATGCGGACGCGCCGGGCGGCCTGCCCGCGCGAGACGGGCGCGGCCGGCTGTCGCGGCTCGGCGCCTCTCCCCACGTCTCCCCCAAGCGGTCGGGTTCGCCCATCCACGCGCCATGCTCCGGGCCGGATCAGGAACGCCGGAGTCACGCTCCCCGTGCTGCCTGGCGCGGCTCGTCGCCCCACGTTAGCAGCGTGTGCGCGTTGCTCCTGAGAAGTGTGGTCCGGATCGGCTGTCGGAGCAGGGCGAAGGCCCGCACCTCGCCGGCGTACCGTCATGCGGAGCCGGGGACCCGGATCCGTGCCGGTCGCCCGTCCCGCCCAGCAGGAGTGGGCCCCTCACCGACCCTCTGCCTGTGGGACCGTGCGGAAGCGGACCAGTCGGCCCGGCCACGTTCGCGACGGCCTGACGCTCGGGAGGGCAGAGCCGATGGGTGTGCGCTGCTTCCAAGGGATCGCCGCCGTCGGCGGCGGCGCGGGAGTGAACCAGCGGGGCGGATTCCGGCTCGACGGATACCTGCGGACCAAGACCGTGGGACGGGGGTCCCGGTGAGGCTGGGCAGCCGCGTTCTCGAGCGCGTTCTGGACCTGGACCCGCCCGTCACTCGGGACCTGGTCGTCCGGCGGGATCTGCCGGTGCCCATGCCCGACGGTGTCGAGCTGCTGGCGGACCTGTGGGAACCGCGCTCCGGGGGCGCGTCCTGGCCGGTCGCCCTGATGCGCAGCCCGTACGGCCGACGTGGACTGGTCGGCGCCGCCGGCGTCAGGCCGCTGGCCGAGCGCGGATACCGGGTGCTGATCCAGAGCGTGCGGGGCACGCACGGCTCGGGTGGTGTCTTCGACCCGGCCCGGCAGGAGCGTGCGGACGGCCTCGCCACCCTCGACTGGCTGGTCGGTCAACCCTGGTGCGGCGACTCCGTGGTGCTGGTCGGCGCCAGCTACCTCGGGTACGCGCACTGGGCCGTCGCCGATCAGCTGCCGATCCAGGTCAAGGCGCTGATCCCGCAGGTGACCGAGTCGGCACTGACCCTGGAGTTCCTGCGCCGCGACGGCCTCGCGCTGGAGACGCCGTTCGTCTGGGGTGTCACCAACGCCGGCCCGCAGCCGCGCGGGGTGCTCGGCGGGCTGCTCCGGATCCGCCGGACAAGCAGGGCGTTGCGCACCGTGCCGCTGCGCGACGCCGACCTGGCCGCCACCGGGCACCACATCGGCTATGCCCAGGACGTTCTCCTCCATCCCGCGGACGCTCCGCGCTGGGCCGGCGTCGACCACCGGCACCGGGTGGGCCGGGTGAAGGTGCCGGTCAGTTCCGTCGCCGGCTGGTACGACATCTTTCTCCCCGGCCAGCTGCGCGACTTCCGCATCCTTCAGGAGGCCGGGGTTCCGGCCCGGCTGACCGTCGGGCCATGGGTGCACCAAGCCCTCACCGGCGTGCCGTTCCGGGAGGCCGTCGAATTCGGTCTCCCGTACGCGCGCGGTGCGCGCCCGGCGCCTCGCGCACCGGTGCGGCTGTATGTAACGGGCGAGGAGAGATGGCGTGACTTCGACACCTGGCCACCGGCCGGATACCCGCCCCGCCGACTTCATCTGCACCAGGGCGCCGCGCTCTCCGCAGACATGCCCGCCGAGTCCGCTCCCGACCGGTACCGGTACGACCCGAACGACCCCACCCCCGCGGTCGGCGGCATACGCGCCGCGGGTGGCGGCCCTGTCGACAACACCGGGCTCGAGGCCCGGAGGGACGTGCTGACCTACACCACGCCCGTACTGGACCGGGACGTCGAGGTGATCGGTGAGGTCGGCGCCGAGATCTGGTTCCGCTCCAGCTTGCCGTACGCCGACGTGTTCGTCCGTCTCTGCGATGTCGACCCCCGCGGCAGATCCGTCAACGTCTGCGACGGGCTGGTCGGTCTCAGTGGGGCCGACGAACTCGCCTGCGCGGCCGTCCGGCTGTGGCCGACCGCACATCGGTTCCGGCGCGGGCACCGGGTCCGTGTCCAGGTCTCCAGCGGTGCCTTCCCCCGCTATGCCCGCAACCCCGGCACCGGCGAACCGCATGCCACGGCGACCCGCCTGCTCCCCGCAGACCAGACGGTCCACCACGACCCGGAACACCCTTCCGCCATCCTTCTGCCGGTACGTCGAGACCCTCCTTGCCAAGGCGGGTCTTCCTGAGCCAGACCTGCCGCGCAGGTCCCGACAGTCGGAGCGGCGGTCCCGGTCACTGGGAACGGACCCGCGCCGCCGTCCTTCGGCAGGGGTTGAATCCACCGGTCATGGAACCAGTGAGCCTCGCGCACGACTGTGGTCGCCCCGCGGTCTCGGAATACCGGATCACCCGGTGCGGAACACAGGCAAGGGCCGCGGCCAGACGGCTCGGTACCCGGCTTCGCCGCAACTGAGACGGACCGCCCGACCCGACCCGGTCCAGCCCTCGTGGGCGCGTGGCCCACCATTCACCCCTTCCCGACGGGAGTCCCCCATGTCCCGCACTGCTCCTTCCTCCGTCCCCCAACCCCCACCGCACCGCATCAGCCGTCGCAAACTGCTGGGCACGACGGCCGCGCTGGGAGCCACGGCCGCGCTGACCCGTGCGGGTACGGCGGGAGCGGCTACGACCGCTGCCGGCACCAAGGCGGACGTGACCGAACTGACGGCCCGTGCCGTCGTTGTGGGCACGGGCTTCGGCGGCGGGGTCACGGCGCTCCGCCTCGCGCAGGCCGGGGTGAGGACCCTGGTCCTGGAGCGCGGCCGGCGCTGGGTCACCGGCCCGAACGCGACCACGTTCTGCCGCTTCGCGAACATGGACAACCGCTCCGCCTGGCTCACCGACCACTCCATCGTGCCCGGCGTCGACAAGACCTGGACGCCCTACACCGGCGTCATCGAGGCCGTCGAGGGCAACGGCATGACGGCCAACGTCGGCGCCGCGGTCGGCGGTGGCTCGATCACGTACCACGGCATGACCCTGCAGCCCACCGAGGAGAACTTCGCCCGCTCCATCCCGCTGGCCGCGGACTTCTACGACTACCTGGACAAGGTGGCCTACCCCACGGTCTCCCGGACGCTGGGCGTCTCCCCCATCCCCGACGACCTGCTGGCGTCCGATGCCTACAAGTCCTCCCGCCTCTTCCGGAGCGTGCTGCCGAAGGTGGGCATGCAGCCGTTCCGGGTGCCCCTGCCCATCGACTGGGGCTACGCCCGCAAGGAGTTGACCGGCACGTACGAGCCGACGTACACGACGAGCGACATCGCGTTCGGGGTCGACAACGGCGGCAAACACTCCATCGACGTCACGTATCTCGCCCAGGCGGAGGCGACCGGTCTGGTCGAGGTGGCGCCCCTGCACGTCGTACGGGATCTGTCGATGGACGCGAAGAAGCGCTGGGTGCTGTCCGTGGACCGCATCGACACCGGCGGAGCCGTCCAGGAGAGGATCCAGGTCACCGCCGACGCGGTGTTCCTGAACGCCGGTTCGCCCGGCACCACCCGGCTGCTGGTCAAGTCCCGCGCCAAGGGCCTGGTGCCGGACCTGCCGGACGCCGTCGGCACCCAGTGGGGCAACAACGGTGACCGGATCTGGGCGTGGCTCAACCCGAACGGGGACGCCGGCACCCAGCAGGGCGGCCCGGCCTGCATCGGCGCCACCGACTCGAACGCGCTGGTTCCCTTCACCCTCGTCCACGCGGGGTCGCCGGCCCAGGTCTCGGGCACCACCCTGGTGACCGTCGTCGGCTACGGCATCGTCGAGGGCAAGGGCACCTGGGCCTACGACGCCGCCAAGGACGACGCCGTGCTGACCTGGCCGAGCACCGCGGACGCGGTACTCCAGGCGCTGATCACGGCGCGGGTGGAGGCCATCGCCGCGGTGGGTGGCGGCCTCATGATCGACACCAACGCCACGGCGCCCTCCACCTGGCATGCGCTGGGCGGTGTGCCGATGGGTGACGCCGTCGACCTCTACGGCCGCGTCCTCGGCCACACCGGTCTCTACGTCCTGGACGGCGCCCGCATTCCCGGCTCCACCGGAGCCTGCAACCCGTCCTACACGATCGCCGCACTCGCCGAGCACAGCATGGCGACCATCGTCCGCAAGGACCTCGGCAGCGTCTTCTGAGGCTCCTTCGGGCCGGCGAAGGCCCGGCCGTGTGTGGCCCGTCCCGGCCGGGACGGGCCACACACCTACGGTCGTGTGCTCAGTCCCTGCGGGCCACCAGCCGGTAGGCGTTGGACAGACCCAGCGGACGAGCCAGCGGTCCTACGACGAACCGGTCCAGCACGGTGCCCGCGAGGAGGGCCGGGACCCCGGCGGCCAGCAGGTCGACGGGGTCGTGCGGATCGGCGTGCCGCTCCGCCACCACCGTGAAGCCGAGGTTCCGCAGCTCGCGGCGGAGGTTCTCGATCGGCATGAAGTGCAGGTGCTGCGGTTGCAGCCAAGGCAGCCACCAGCGGCCGAGGAGGCGGGCGTAGCGGCTGTCGGGGGCGGGGACCTCGACCAGCAGATGGCCGCCGGGGCGCACGGCCCGCCGGGCCGCCATCAGTTCAGCGGCCGGTTCGGTGCTGTGCTCCAGGTAGTGGAACATACTGACGACGTCATAGGGATCGCCGAGTTCCCGACCAGTTCGGTGAGATGACCGCGGTGACCGTGCCGCACGCGTCCGGCACGCGCGGCGAGTCGACGCCGTCGGTGATGTCCGTGCCGTCGAAGACGGTGCCGGGGTGGACCGTGCGGGCGGCCTCGCAGAAGTGGCCGCGGCCGGTGCCGACATCCAGCCAGTTACCGGGCGCGGGCGCGAAGGGCAGCACGGATTCGGCACGCCGTACGTACCTCCGCGTGCGGTCCGCGAAGATGCTTCCCACCTGTTTCTCCCCCGGGCCGTCGTAGAGGTCCCGGTGGTAGAACTCCAGCCCGGCGTTGCTGAGCCGCGGGTTCTGGAAGGTGTGCCGGCACCGCTCGCACCGGTCCAGGACGAACCGGCCGGGCTTGTGCTGGATGAGGTCCTTGGTGCGCAGACGGGTGGTCAGCCGGTCGGAGCCGCACCAGGGGCAGGTGGTGCGCCGTGGTTCGAAGAACCGGTCGACGCCCTCGGCGAGTTCGGCCCGGTAGGCGTCGCGCGGTCCGGCGACCCGCTCGTCGCGGCTCGGTGCCGGGTGGTGGTACGTGTCGCTCACTCGTCCTCCTTCGGCACCACGCCGTCGGCCAGCCGCTCCAGGTGGGTCGCGGCGGCTCCGCCGCCCCCGGCGGCGCGAAGCGCCGTACGGATCCGTCCGGCCGCCGCACGAGGGCCCGGATCGCGCAGTACGACGTCGAGGGCGGCCCCCAGCCGTCGCGCGGTGACCCGGCCGAAGCGGATCCGGACGCCCGCCCCGGCGCCGGTCACCTGTCCGGCCACCACCGGCTGGTCGTCCCGGATGGGGGCCACGACAAGGGGGACACCGTGCCACAGGGCCTCACAGACCGTGTTGTGACCGGCGTGGCAGACGACCGCGTCCACCCTTTCCAGCAGGGCGAGTTGAGGCACCGAGGACAGCACGAGCACGTCCCTGTCCCGGGGGTCTTCGGCACCCAGCGCCCGGCCGGGGTCGACGATCACCGTCTGCAGCCGGTGTGCCCGCTCGCGTGCCGCGGCCAGACACACGTCGAGGAAGCGGGCCCCGGCATCGGCGTTGACCGTGCCCAGCGTCACCAGGACGCGTTGGCGGCCGGGGTCGAGCCGTTCCCAGGGGAATCCGGACACGGCGGCCCGGTGCGCGATCGAGGGCCCCACATAGCTGATCCGGACGCCCTCCCGGACCACCGGACCGGCCAACTCCTCGATGGTGAACGCCAGTACCAGGTGCGGGGAGAAGCGGGGGTCGGCGGTGCCCGCCGGATCCCCGATCCGGTTGCGCAGTTCGCGCAGCATCCCGTCCAGCCAGAGCGCGACCTTCGGCATCCCGGCCAGCGGGTCGGTGAATTCGGCCGACGTGGTGGCGGAGGTGGCCCAGGGCACGCCGAGCCGTTCGGCCACCAGGGCGCCGGCGAACGCCTGTTGATCGGCGACGACGGCGTCGGGCCGGAAGTCCCCGACGGCAGCCACGACTCCGGGTGCCATCGCGTCGGCGAGCGGCACCAGGAACCGCTCCCAGAGGAACCTCATCGCCTCCGGCCCGCGCAGCTCCGGCGGCCGTACCCGGTCGCCCGTGCCCGGCATCGGTCCGGCGCACGGGTACACCACGGCGTCGACACCCGCGGGCCGCCGCACGAGCGCGGGGGCGGCGCAGACCCACGCCACCGCATGCCCGCGCGCGGTGAGTTCAGCGGCGACGCCGACGGCCGGGTTGATGTGCCCGGCCAACGGCGGTGCGACGAACAGGAACCGGCTCACCGGACCGCCGGCCCTGCCGCGCCCGACGCCCGACCGCCGCCGCCGGGGATCGATGCCCGTCCCGGGCCACGCCCGCCGCTCCCCTCGATCAGCGCCAGGACATGACCGCCGACCGTTCCGGCCGCCTCCACCAGCACGGAGTGCTCGTGGCCCGGTACCACGACCGTCCGGCAGTCCGGCAGGGACGCCTCCAGCCACGGCACGAGTGCGGCCAGGTCGGAGTCACCGCCGTAGACACCCAGCACCGGACAGCCCACGGCTCTCATCCCGTCCTCGGTCAGCACGCTGCTGGCCGGGATGTCCCGGACAAGGGTGGTCTCGCGAGCCAGCCGGGCGGCGCCCCTGGCCAGACGCGCCGTGTTGTGGCCACGGTTGACGGTGATCCAGGCGAGCGCGTCGGTCTCGTTGTACGCCAGTTCGCGCTGCACACGCCGCAGGATGCCGTCCAGTTTCGCCGCCCAGGCCGCGGTCGCCGGTTCCGACTCGATCAGGGAGACGGAGGCCGCCCGCTCGGGGTGGCGCGCCGCGTACCCGAAGGCGACGGTTCCGCCGTAGGAGTTGCCGACGAGATGCACCGGGCCGGTCACCGCCAGCCGGTCGAGCAGGGCCGCCAGGTCGTCGACGGCGTCGTCGAGGGTGTAGCCGGTCGGCGGGCGGCCGCTGCGGCCGTGGCCGCGCAGGTCGTACATGACCACGTCGAGCCCGGCGGCGGCGAAGGCCGGGGCGACGGTGAAGTAGTAGCTGGCCAGGCTGTCGGTGAGCAGCCCGTGCACGAGAAGAACGGTGCCGACGGCCGGGTGGCCGTCTCGGGGGCCCATCCGTTGTACGTGCAGCCGGACGTCTCCGGTGTCGACCATGGGCATGGCTCAGCCCGCCTCCGTGGCCTTCAGGCTCCACACGACGTACTCGACGAGCCGGCCGACGGTCAGCTCGATGATCTCGTCGAACTCCATCCCGGCCAGGAACTCGGCGAAGTTGACCCGCGTCCCGTACCGCTGCTCCAGCAGTCCGGCGAGGGTGACCAGGTCGATGCTCTCCAGCTCCAGGTCGCGGTGGAAGGTGCTGGTCATGTCGATGTCGACGTCGTCCAGGCCGTACTCGTCCTCCAGGAGGCAGGCGAGCATGTCGGTGATGTCGGCGAACACCGGTCCCTCGTCCGCGCGGATCAGCGGTGGCTGGCTGGTGGTCATCGGTCGTACTCCTTCTCGGGGGTGGGTCCGGTCGTCCAGGCCACGACGTAGTCGCGTTCCGGCAGCCCGTCGGGGTTGGTCGTCCGCTCACAGCGCACCGGGTACGCGTCCGCCAGGCGTCCGGAGACCACGAGCCGGTCGGCCGCGGCCTCACGGACCCGGAAGTCGCGCGGCCGGCCGCCGAATCCGCTGCCCTCCGCCTTGGCGACCGCCTCCTTCGCGGCCCAGAACCGGGTGAACCACAACGCCTGGGAGTCGTCGGTGGAGAGGTCGTGCAGCAGCCGGATCTCGTCCGCGCCGAGGGCGACGGCCAAGGTCGCCCGGTCCGGTGCGGTGACTTCTTCGAGGTCGATGCCCGGGCCGGGTCCTGGGGTGTGCGGCCGTACGATCGCCACGGCCGCCTCGGCCCGGTGGGCGAGGGAGACGTCCAGCGGTGGCAGCCTGCGGCCGTGCAGGCCGGTGACGTAGGGGCGGCCCGCCCAGTCGCAGAGCACGCGCAGCTCCGCCGGGTAGATCGGATCCTCTCCATCCCGCCAGAGCCACTGCCGTACGGCGTCTTTGACGGCGATCCGGCCGAGCAGCCACTGCCGGCGGCCGCGCGGCGGATGCGCGGCGTACTCGGCACGCTCTCCGCTGCCCAGCGAGTTGCGCATGATCAGCTCGCGGGAGGCCAGATCGGGCCACCGCTCGTGCAGGAGGACCCAGCCACCGGGACGGGCCTCGGAGAACGTATTGCACTCCGGGAAGCGCTCGGCCGGCCGGGTTTTCGGGTCGTTGTCGAAGCGCCGGTCCTGCCAGCCGCCGATGCTCGCCCACACCCGGCCGTCCACCGTCAGCTGGACGTCCGCCTCCAGGACGGTGTCGGTGAGCGAGGTGATCCGCACCAGGCAGCCGACCTCGGTGCCGGGGGCCGGGTGCGGGCCGTGGAAACGCACCTCCCGCATCTGCACCGGGAAGACGACGGTCCGCTCGGTACGGGTGGCCATGATCCAGTAGCCGAGAATCTGGCCGACGTTGTCGAGGAGCGCGCCCGGGGCGGCGGGCGTGGTGATCACTCCACGAACGTGCCGGTCGCCGATCGCAGCAAGCTCGGTGACGCCCTGGAACGCCGGGCCGTGGAACATCCAGCGCTCGGAGTAGAGCTGGGCGGCGGTGTGGTCGGGGGTGCGTTCGGGGGCGGGATCCGGCCGCCAGGGGGTGGGGGCGAAGGCAGGGGGCCGGGCGGCGAGTTCGACCACGGCCCGGGCCCAGTGGCCGAAGGAGACGACGACACGATCAGGGCCGTCGGCAGTCGTCACGACCGGCACATCGACCGGTGGGGTGACCGTGAGCCACTGGTCGAACCGCGCCTGGTGCACGGCGACGGCCCGCTTGCCGGGAGCCGCCTGTTCAGCCGCCGCCATCATGTGATGGACGATCGTCGTCGCCGGTACGACCGGGAAACGGTCGCCGATGTCCGGCCAGTCGGGGCGCTGCGGGAAGAAGCAGTGATCGAGCAGGTAGGGCATCGTGTCGACGGAGACGCGGAGCGTGGTGCGTCGTGGCGCGGGGACAACCCGGGGAGCGGCGGCAACGGGACGCCGGGAGGGAGCGAGCAGGGTGGGAGCAGCCGGGACGGCGGTACGGATCCGGAGCCGGCCTGCTTCGGCGTGGGCGGTTGCCGGGCCTCGGCCGTCCGCCCTGATCAGCTCCGCCGCCGTGTACGCGGTGTCCCGTAACAATGCGGAGAGTTCGGCGGCTGCCGGTGAGCTCGTCGCGAACGCGTCCCAGGGGGCCTCGGCGGCCCGGCCCGGGGTGGGGCGCAGATCCGCCCGGAGTTCGGTGAGCGTCGCCTGATCGCCGAGTGACACCAGTGCTCCGCCGAGATCCAGCCGGACGGGTGACCGGTTCTGCTTCACTGCCGCGGTACGGCTGGGCAGCACAGGCGCGACCTGCACCCCGGCCCCCGCGGTCCACAACGCGGTGGCCACGCGCCGGAGTTGGGCCATGCCGGAGCGGTGCGGGGAGTTGGCGGCGACGGCGAGGTGGTCGCGGTCGCCGAGGATGTCGCCGATGAGGGAGGCGAGTTGGCCGGGGCCGGTCTGTACGAAGGTGCGGTGCCCGGCGGTGTAGAGGGCCTCGATCAGCTGCCGGAAGCGGACGGGCTCCAGCAGGTGCCGGACGAACAACTCCCGTACCGACGGCTCGTCGTGGGGGTACGGCGATGCGGTCGTCGCAGACCACAGCGGGACGGTGGGCCGGTGCAGCCGGAAACGGTGTGCGGCCTCCTCGATGGGAGCGAGGTACGGCTTCAGCATCGGTGTGTGGAAGCCGGACCGGAACGGCAGCACCTGGCACACCACGCCCCGCGCCCGCAGCGATCGGAGAAACGCCGTCACTGCCTCGTCCGGGCCGCACACCATGGACTGGTTCGGCGAGTTGTCGTGGGAGAGCACGACTCCCGCTGCCGCCCCGCCCTCCTTGGCCAGGTCGGCCAGCACACGTTCCGCGGGGGCTCCGACGGCACCGAAGGCCAAGCCGGGAACGACCAGACTGTCGGGGTCGAACGTCGCCATGAAGTCGCCGGCCTCGTCGGCGGAGTACACCCCCGCCGCCATCATCGCCGTCCACTCGCCGACGCTGTGCCCGGCGACCGCGTCCGGCACGACGCCCATCCGGCGCAGTACGGCGTCCAGGAGGCGGCCGACGGCGACGACCTGCAGGCCGTGCCGACCCAGGTCCGCCACCTGCGCACCGGCGCGGATGCCGGGTAGGCCGAAATGGGCGGCGACATCGTCCACTTGGGGTTCGAAGGCGGCCTCCAGCCCCGGGAAGACAAACGCCAGTCGTCCGCCGAGCCGATCCGGTGCGAACCAGACGTCGCTCCGCCCCTGCCAGATGCGTCCCTTGGCGACCGCCCGGCGTGCGACCGCCAGTTTCCGGGCGGTCGGGGCAACGACACCGAGCCGGGCGGGGCCGGCCTCCGGGTGCACCCGACCGGTGTCGAGACCCGAGGCCAGCACGGTGGAGTCGGACGCGTTCAGCATCTCGGCGAGGCGGTCGGGGGTGGCGGCGGCGAGGAGGAGGATGCGCTCGGGTTCGGCCACTCGGATGATCTGCCGTCTGCGGGGTGCTTCCTCCAGGACCACGTGTGCGTTGATCCCGCCGAACCCGAAGGCGTTCACCCCGGCCCTGCGGACCGGCTGCTCGCGGGTGGTCCGCCAGGGTTCGGCCCGGTCCAGGGTACGAAAGCGGGTGGCCGCCAGGGCCGGGTGCGGGTCGTCGCAGTGCAGGGTGGGCAGCAGGGTGGCGTGGTGCAGCGCGAGGGCCGCCTTCACCAGACCCGCGACTCCGGCGGCCGGCATGGTGTGACCGATCATCGACTTCACCGAGCCCAGCACAGCCCGCTCACGGTCGACACCCGGCCCGAACACCGCAGTGAGGGTGGCCAGTTCGGCCGTGTCACCAGCCGGGGTCGCGGTGCCGTGCGCCTCCAGCAGACCCACCGAGGACGATGCGGCGGGATCGAGTCCGGCGGCCCGCCAGGCCTGGCGTACGGCGTGGGCCTGACCGCCGGGATCGGGGTTGACCAGCCCGGCGGTACGGCCGTCGCTGGCCACGCCGGTGCCCCGGATCACGGCGTAGACGCGGTCGCCGTCCCGTTCGGCGTCCGCGAGGCGTTTGAGGACGACGACTCCGGTGCCCTCGCCGATCAGGATGCCGTCGGCGTCGCGGTGGAAGGGGCGGATGCGTTCGCTCGGGGAGAGCGCGCGCAGCTGGGAGAACACGCTCCACAGGGTGATGTCGTGGCAGTGGTGCACTCCCCCGGCGAGCATCACATCGCAGCGCCCGGCGGCCAGTTCGGTGACGGCCTGGTCGACAGCGACCAGCGAGGAGGCGCAGGCCGCGTCCACGGTGTAGGCGGGGCCGCGCAGGTCGAGGCGGTTGGCGATCCGGGAGGCGGCGAGGTTGGGCACCAGGCCGATCGCCGACTCGGGGCTGGCCGGGCCGAGCCGCTCGGTGAACGCCTCCCGCACCCGGGCCAGCTGGCCCGGGGTGAGGTCGGGCACCAACTCGCCCAGGGTGCGCACGAGTTGTCCGGCGGTGCGGACCCGCTGGTCGAGCCGGACCAGACCGGGGGTGAGGTAGCCGCCCCGGCCCAGCACCACCCCGATCCGGTGCCGCTCGGGCAGCCGCTCCTCGCCGCCCGCGTCCGCGATCGCGGCGGCCGCCACGTCGAGGGCGATCAGCTGGTCGGGTTCGGTGCCGTCGACGGAGTTCGGCATGATCCCGTACCGGGTGACCTCGACCTCGGCGAGGTCGTCGACGAAGCCGCCGCGCCGGCAGTAGACCTGGTCGGGGACGGCGGGCCCGGTCGCGGAGCCGGGACGGTAGTAGTCCGCGTCCCAGCGCCCTGCCGGCACCTCGCCGATGGCGTCCACGCCGTCGCGCAGATTGCGCCAGTACGCGTCGAGGCCCGCGGCGCCGGGGAGCAGCACCGCCATGCCCACGATCGCGACCGGTGTCTGACGGTCGTCGCTCATGTCACCAGCCCGAAGCGGTGTAGACGACGGCCCGCACGGACGGCTCGCCCCAGGCCAGCTCCCGCAGCAGCGCGGCGGCGCCCTCGGCGGGATCGATCAGCCGCACCCCGCGCCGCGCGTACTCGCGCCCCAGCTCGGGACTGACCATCCCGGTGTGACCGCCGACAGGCGCCCAGGGCCCCCAATGCACGGTCAGCACCCGGCCCCCAGCGCGCTCCGCCCACTGCGCACCCAGACTCTCCAACGCGTCATTCGCCGCCGCGTAGTCGGCCTGGCCACGGTTGCCCAGCACAGCCGAGATACTGCCGAACAACACCACGAGGTCAGGTTTGTCGGGCAGTTCGTCAAGGGCCGTCAACAAATTCTTGGCGCCGCTCACCTTGGTGTCGTACACGTGCTGGAAGGACTCTGGGGTCTTCTCGGCGATCAGCCGGTCCTCGATCACCCCGGCGGCGAACACGACCCCGTCCAGACGGCCGTGATCGGCGTGGATCTCCTTGACGGCCTGGAGCGCGGCCTCCCGGTCACGGAAGTCCACAGCCCGGTAGCGAGCCTCACTGCCGAGGGCGGCGAGTTCGTCCAGAGTCGCGGAAATCTCCCGCTGAGCCAGGATGAGCTCCGAAGAACGGTTGATCTCGGCGGGGCCCACGTCTGCCCGCGCAGCGAGCACGGCACGTAGCTCCGCCGGGGTCCGGGCACCGGCGATGTCCGGAGCCTCGGGGCCGGCGGGCGCCGGGGTCCGGCCCAGCAACTCGATCCGGCAACGGCAAGCAGCGGCCAGACCGGCCGCGAACGTCGCGGTGATCCCCCGCGCCCCACCGACCAGCAGCACCACCGAATCCCGGTCCAGACCGAGCGCGGCGGCCTCGGCGGCCCCCTCCCCCGCCGGACCAGCACCACTGGTGGCCAGCGGGCCGAGCGGGGCCTCAACCAGCTCGACTCCATGCCTGCCGGCCGCCGTGCGCAGGACCACGGGAGTGTCGGTCTCGGGCGCTAGCAACTCAGCGATCAGCGCGTCGGCGACTCCCACGGGCGAGATGTCCTCAAGGTCGACGACCCGGGCGACCGTGTCCGGATATTCCCGGGCGACGGTACGGAACAGGCCGTGCAGGCCGGCCGCATGTGAGCCTTTCGCCGACCGTACGGCCAGCAGCAGGCGTGGGGTGCGTCGCAGCGCGGCCTGAAGGACCGGGAGGGCGCCGGGCAGCACGGGCGGGCCGGAGGGGGAGAGCGAGTCCATGTAGAGGATGCCGTGCACGGGGCCGTCGACTTCGTTGAGCGGGTCCGTGGGGGCAAGGTGCCGCGCATGGGCGCCGTACGAGGTGAGCCGGGCCAGGACCTCGTGGTACACGTCCCAGCCGTGGCCTTCACCGACTAGGACGAACCGCCGGTCGGTCAGGAGGACCGACGGATCCGCGGGGGCGTCAGAATCCTGGTGCGCCAAAAGCATCGCCTGCGACCGGAACCGCCTCGGGGCCTCACCGGTAACGGTCGGCGCTTCCTGTGGCACGGCCCGCGCGTCAGGCGTACTGCTCTCGCCCGGTCCCGTCAGCCGTACCGTGAGCCATTTCGTCACGGCGGCCGCTGTCCGTGCCTTGGCCAGCTCCTCCAACTCGCTGTCGTCCAGGGTCTCCGCCCCGCCCGCGATCCCGAGCCGCTTCGCCAACTCCCCCGCGATCTCGGCCCGTTTGATCGAGTCGATACTCAGGTCCGCCTCCAGATCGAGATCGGGCTCGATCATGTCGACGGGATAGCCGGTGCGCTCGCTGATGATCTCCAGGACGACCCGCTCGACGTCGGTCTCCGGAGACGACTCCAGGACCGGGTTGGCCTCCAACTCTGGCTGCGGCACCAGGTTTTCGACGGACGCCTGTGGAATCGGAGCCGCCGGTACGGCGGGCGCCGTCCCCGGTGCTGCCCCGAAGTAGGTGAGCAGCACGTCTCGCTGGGCGGCGATCATCTCCCGGCTGGTGCGCAGGAACTCGGAGATCAGCGCGTCCCGGTCGGCCGGGGCACCGTGCGGCTGATTAGTCGTCACCGTCATCGTCTCCACGACTCGTCGGGCCGGCGCCAGAGCACCGGGCAGGAGGTCACCGGCGGCGGTACGGACAAGCTGTCCATCCACCGTCCACCCAGGTCGCGTGGGCGCAGGGGCCCGGACCGCGTCAAGAGCGTCGCGTCCCAGGAGCAGCCGCCCGACGCGCACGGATGCCCCGGCGACGGCCAATTGGGCGAGCGCGTCGAGCCAGCCGCGCAGTCCGCTGTCAGCCCGGGGCTCGCAGGCCACGGTGGTGTGCGGGCGGTCGCCCAGGATCTGCCCGACGAGCCGGGTGAGCACGCTGCCGGGTCCGGCCTCGACGAAGACCCGGGCCCCGGCCTCGTACATCGCCTCGATCTGAGCGGCGAAGACGACGGGCGAGCCGATCTGGGCCGCGAGTCCGGCACGCACCGCCTCCGCGTCGTCGCCATAGGGAGCCGCCGTCCGGTTGGACCACACCGGGAATTCCGGAGCCCGCACCACCTGCTGGGTGAGTGTCTCCGCGAAGCGCTGCCCGGCCCCTGCGACCAGGGGGCTGTGGAAGGCGCAGGCCACCGGGATCCGCTTGGCACCGAGACCGGCCCCGCGCAACAGCCGTACGGCTTCGGTCACGCCCTCGGTCGGACCCGAGATCACCGTCTGCTGGGGCGAGTTGTGGTTGGCAACCACGACGGGGACGGGTGCACCGGTCTCTCGCAGTGCGCGCTCGACGTCCTCGGCACCGGCGGACACGGCGGCCATGCTGCCCGGGTCGTCGGTTCCCGTGGCCGCGAGGATCGCCGCCGCGCGTTCGGCGCTCAGCACCAACAGAGCTTCCGGGTCGAACGCGCCAGCCGCGGACAGAGCGACCAGCTCGCCGTAGCTGTGCCCCGCCGCCATGTCCGGCCTTACACCGACGGAGGTGAGCAGGGCGTGGGCGGCGAGGCCGGTGATGCCGAGGGCGGGCTGGGCGGCCCGGGTGTCGGTGAGGGCCGCCCGACGGCGCTCCCTGGTGGTGTCGTCGAAGGCGGCGGGCGGATAGAGGGCGTCGGCGTGGACCCGGCCCAGTTGCAGGTAGTGCTGCAGCTCGGGGAAGGCGATCAGAACGTCGGCCAGCATGCCGGGGCGCTGACTGCCCTGACCGGGAAAGAGGAACGCGACCTTGGCGTCCGCGTCTTGGGACGCGCCGGCCAAGTGGATCCCGGCCCGCGGGTCCCGCTCCCCCGCCAGGACCCGCCGCAGCTGCCCGGCCAACTCGGTGACATCGCCCGCCACCACCGCCGCCCGCACCGGCTCGGGCGAGGCGTCCGCACGACGAGCCGCCGCCAACGCCAGATCCCGCAACCGCCAGGAACCCGTCTCGGCCACCCGCAGCAGTTCCTCGACGCCCCGGCGGGCGGCCTTCTCGTCCCGGCCCCGGAACACGAACAACTCAGCAGGCCAGACATCCAGCCCCTGCTCCGGCGGCACCGCGCCGTCATACGCCTCCAACACCACATGAAAGTTGGTGCCACCGAACCCGAACGCACTGACCCCCGCCACCCGTTCAGCGGCCGGAGCCGCCCAGGGCCGGGCCTCGGTGTGGAAGGCGAACGGGCTGTCGTCCTCGGTCCAGGCCGGGTTGGGCCGCTCCAGGTGCAGGGTGGGCGGCTTGACGCCGGTGTGCAGGGCGAGGGTGGTCTTGATCAGACCGGCGAGTCCGGCAGCACACTTGGTGTGCCCGATCTGCGACTTCACCGACCCCAGCACACAACCCCCGCTCACCGCACCCGCCTCCGCGAACACCTCACTGAGGATGGTCAGTTCGGTGCGGTCACCGACGACGGTCCCGGTGCCGTGCGCCTCGACCAGCCCCACCCGCGCCGGGGAGATACCGGCGCTGCGGTACGCACGCAGCAACGCCGCCCGCTGCCCCTCGGGACGAGGCGCGGTCAACCCCAGGGAACGGCCGTCACTCGACGAACCCAGCCCCTTGATCACCCCGTAGACCCGGTCACCGTCCCGCTCGGCATCGGCCAGCCGCTTCAGCACGACACACGCCACACCCTCACCCAGCGCGATACCGTCCGCGGACCCGTCAAAAGCCCGCGAACGCCCCGTCGGCGACAGCGCATGCACCGAAGAGAACAGCACATAGTCGTTGATCCCGTTGTGCAGATCCGCGCCACCGCACAACACGACATCACTCGTCCCGGCAGCCAGCTCCTTGCACGCCACATCCACCGCCGCCAACGAGGACGCACACGCCGCGTCCACGGTGAAGTTGGCACCGCCCAGATCCAGCCGGTTCGCGATCCGCCCCGAGATGACATTGGCCAGCATCCCCGGGAACGAATCCTCCGTCAGCCGGGGCAGCTGCTCCTCCAACCCCTCCGGCACCCTCCCGAAATAAGAGGGCAGCACCGCCCGCAGCGTGCCCGCGTTCGACAGATCGCTGCCCGCCTCCGCACCGAAGACCACGGAGGTGCGCGAGCGGTCGAACCCCCGCCCCCGCTCTCCGTATCCGGCATCATCCAGCGCCCGCCGCGCCGCCTCCAGGGCCAGCAGCTGAACCGGCTCGATATGCCCCAGGGACGCGGGCGGAATGCCATAGCTCAACGCGTCGAAGGGAATCGGCGGCAAGAAACCACCCCACTTCGAAGTGGTGCCGCCCTCGGCGTGATGGACAGCCGGATCCCAGCGCTCGGGCGGGACCTCCGTGACCGCATCATGCCCTGCCACCACGTTCGCCCAGAACGTGGCCAGATCGGGAGCCTGCGGGAACATGCACGCCATACCCACGATCGCGATGTCCAACGGGGCAGGGGCGTCCTCGGGCCCTGACTCGTCCTCTCCCCCCAGGCATGCACGTACTGTCTCCGCGCGGGCGGCGAGAAACTCCGCGGCACCCTCGGTCACCGAGTGGTGCAGGGCGCCGACGGTCGTGGTCGCCGAGCGGAGTACCGCCACCTCTCCGGCCATGAACATGCCTTCGGCAAGCTGGCGTTCGGCGTCGACCTCGGTCAGCGCTCCGGTGGCGTCACGCTCAAGGCCCTTGCTGGCGATGCGCAGCCGGCCGATGTTGAGCCGTTCCAGTTCCTCCCACCGCTGGCGGTCCGGCACACCCTGGGAACGCAGTCCGGCCTCGATCCGCCGGTAGCCGTCGCTGAAGGGGCTGGGCACACAGCGGGTGGCATGGCCGGGCGCGGTCTCCAGCAGCGTGGTCCGGCGGGCGCGTACGACCTGTTCCTGGAAGGTCGGTTGCACCGCGCCGCAGGTCACGGCTTCCTCGGTGAAGAGGTAGGCGGTGCCCATGAGCAGGCCGACGGCCGCACCCCGAGCGGTGAGGGGCGCGGCGAGCGCGGCAACCATCGCGGCCGAGCGCGCGTCATGGACACCGCCCGCGAAGAACACCTCCAGACCCTCGACGTCCGGGAAATCCTCCAGCACGGCAAGCTGGGCCTCCCACAGCGGGAAGCTCGCACGCGGCCCCACGTGGCCGCCGCACTCGGACCCCTCGAAGACGAACTTCCGGGCCCCCGCCTCCAGGAACTGCCGCAGCAGCCCCGGCGAGGGCACATGCAGGAAGGTGCTGATCCCGGCCCGCTCCAACGCCTCCGCCTGGGCCGGCCGGCCACCCGCGACGATCGCGTGGCTGGGCCGCAGCTCCCGGACCTCTTCGAGCTGGGCGTTCCTGAGCTCCTCGGGGGCGAAGCCGAGCACACCCACGCCCCAGGGCCGGCCGTCGAGCACGGCCCGGGCCTCGGTCAGCATCTCGCGGGTGCGGGTAGCGTCCGCCAGGGCCAGCGCCAGGAAGGGCAACGCCCCGTCATCGGCGACCGCGACCGCGAACCGTGCCTGGTCACTGACCCGGGTCATGGGTCCCTGTGCGACGGGGAGCGCGGTGCCGAGGGCCGTGCCCATGGGGGAACCGGGGTGCAGGGCGCGGCCCGCGTCCTGGCCGGTCAGGGCTTCTTCGACGGCGCCCGTGAGTGCGCGGACGACGCCGCCGACGTCGTGCCATCGCTCGGCGAACCGTGCGGCGAGGAAGCCGTCCTGGCCGACCGGCAGGAGTCGGTCGGCCGATGGCTCAGCCCCGCGTCCCTTCGAGGGGCGCAGTACTCGGTGTCCTGCCACGACCGTCGTCTCCGAGCCGTCCATCGCGCGCAATGCCGCCGCAGTCGGCTCCGGCAGCAGCGTTGACTCGGCGAGCAGGGCCAGTTGGCTGTCGAGGACCACGCCGGCCGCGCCGCCCGCCACAGCCGCGGCCGCCGTACGCGGCCCGATGCCACCGCAGGCCCACACCGGGACATCCAACTCCGGTGCGTCAAGCAGCTGCTGGAGCAGGACGAAGGTGCTCAGCTCGCCGACCCGGCCGCCGCTCTCGGCGCCCCGGGCGATCAGCCCGTCCGCCCCGGCGCGGGCCGCCGTGAGCGCCTGTTCCAGGTCCGTGATCTCCACGAGTACCCGGTGACAGGCGGCCACGTCACCGACCTGCCATGCCGATTCGGCGCCCAGGACGACGGTGTGGGGGCCGTCGCCGCCTCGCGCGGCGGCGCCTCGCGCGAGTTCTCCGAGGTCGATGCGGCAGTCTCCCGCCAACCGGACCCCGAAGCCGCTCGGCGCCCAGCTCCTCAGCCGACCGAGCGCGTCGCGGGCCTGTCGGCCGCCGTCTCCCAGGTCGAGCACTCCGAGGCCGCCGGCGCGGCTGACCGCGGCGGCCAGCCTGGCGTCGGGTTCACGGAACGGGGTGATTCCGATGATCAAGTCTTCGGCGCGTACAGCAGACATGAGGGTTCTCCGAATGAACGGTGAAACTGCATGGTGGGGGGATCCGCCTACGAGCGGGTCGTGCGCTCAGGAAGGCATGCGCGAAGCGCGCATGTGCTGTCCCGTCTTCCGTGACGGGATGTTTCTCGCGGAATGGTTCACAGTCCGCCGTGGCCGACGTCCGGTCGGGACGTCGTCTCAGGCGGTGGCCGGTGCGCAGGCGTGGTTGGCCGCCGCGTATCCGAACACCGCCGAGGCGGCGATGCTCGCTCCCGCACCCGGATATCTGCGGCCCATCACGGATGCCGTGCAGTTGCCCGTTCCGTAGAGGCCGGCGATCGGGTTCCCGGTGGTGTCGAGGACCCGGGAGAACTCGTCGCAGAGCACTCCCCCGCTGGTGCCGATGTCCCCGGGATACAGGGCGACCGCGTAGAACGGCGGCTTCAGGAGGGGTCCCAGACAGGGGTTCGGCTTGTGGGTGAGGTCGCCGTAGTACTTCTCGTGGTCGCCCTCTCCCCGGTGGAAGTCCTCGTCGTAGCCCTCCCGGGCGAACCGGTTGAAGCGTTCGACCGTCTTGAGGAGTCCGTCGGAGTCGATCCCGCACTGGCGGGCGAGTTCCGCCAGGGTGTCGGCGCGTTTCAGGGTGCCGCCGGTGATCCATTCCTTCGGTGTCCGGCCGGGCGGGGACATCGCGAACGGATAGTGGCTGCGGTGCCGGGAGTCGATGACGAGCCAGGAGGGCACGGCGCCGCCGGAATCACGCTCGTGGGCGTACATCCACTGTCCGGCCTCCTGGTAGGCGACCGCCTCGTTGAAGTATCTGCGGCCCCTCGCGTCGACGACGATCGCGCCTGGTTTGCTGCGTTCGGACAGGCACATGCCGGGGGTGCCGTCGGGCATGATCCACGAGGGCATCCACCACGCCTCGTCGAGCATGTCCGTCGCCGCGCCGTGTGCCATGGCGATCCGGATCGCCTCCCCCGTGTCGCCCGGGTTCGCCGAGGTCCACAGGGTGCCCGTGGGCCGGCCCTGGGCGTACTCCTCGCGCATCTCCTCGTTCCGGGCGAAGCCCCCGGCGGCGAGGAGCACGCCGTCGCGCGCCCGGACCCGTATGTCACGTCCGCCCAGTCTGACGACGGCGCCGACGACGCGGCCGTCGTCCACGACGAGGTCGGTCAGCGCGGACTCCAGCCACACGGGCACGCCTCGCCGCAGCAGTGCCTGGAGCAGGCGGGCGCTGAGGGCCGCCCCGTTGGTGACCAGGCGCTGCCCGCGGAGCCGGCCGACCAGGGTGCGCAGCCCCACCCTGGCGAGGGTGGCGAGCCCGGTCCGGGTCCTCATCAGCATCAGGGGTCCGGCCTCACCGGTGTAGGCGTTGAGGCCGCCGGCGAAGCCGAGGCGGATGCGATCCTGCCAGGGCCCCAGGCGCTTCTTGTCGAAGGCCTTCGTCTCTATCGATCTGCCGCGCGGCGAACCGCCCTCGCACCCGCGGACACCGGAGTAGTAGTCGCTGTAGCCCTCACAGCGCCGGAACTCCAGTCCCTCGGACTCCAGGAACCCGACCATCTCGGAACCGGCGTGGAGGTAGGCCAGTCTGCGGGCGGGCGACGACGCCGGGCCCGCGTTGCCGACGACGGTGTCGAAGTAGCGGAGCGCCGCGTCGAAGGAGTCGGGGACGCCTTCGCGCCGCATGAGCGGGTTGTGGGGCAGCCACAGCACACCGCCCGACATGCAGGTCGAGCCGCCGAACAGGTCGGACTTCTCGACGACGAGCACGTCCTTGCCGAGCGCGCGGGCCCGCAGCGCTCCCACGACACCCGCGCCGCTCCCCACCACCAGGAAGTCGGTCGTGTGGTCCCAGCCGGTCATCGACCCGTCTCCTTCGCTCGTCGGTGTGGCAGCTGGGTCCCGGGGGCCAGCAGACGCCCACCGTAGGTTCGGAGATCGAGCGCGTCGCCGCCGCGCTCCCAGTGAGTGGAACGGGGTGGTGCGGGCGGGCGGTTCGGGCGTCCGCGATCGCCGGAGCGGTCCCGGTCACGGCGCTGTGGTCACAGCTCTGTGGTCACGGCTCTGTGGTCACAGCCCTGTGGTCACGGCCCCGTGGCCACCGCCTCCCGCCACGGTGCCCGTGCCGCGATGGCCTGCCGCCACCGGTGAATCGTCTTGGGCGGCATCCCTACCGCGACGGCGCCGACGAGCCGGTCGCCGGCGCGGTAGACGGCCACGAACCGGCGTTCCGCCAGGTCCCCGTCCGCGACGGCGACCTCGTCGTGGCCGCGCAGCCAGCCGTACGCCTGGACGCGGACGTCGTACTGGTCGGACCAGAAGTAGGGCACCGGGGCGAACGGTTTCGCGCTCTCGGGGTGGAGCAGATTGCGGGCCGCGGCCATGGCCTGCTCGGCGGCGTTGGTGCGGTGTTCGATCCGCATGGAGGTGTCGAACAGCGGGTTGTGCCAGCGGGCCACGTCCCCGGCGGCGTACACCCCGCGCCCGGCCTGGCAGTGCTGGTCGCACACCACGCCGTCGTCGAGGGCCAGGCCGCTGTCCGCCAGCCACTCGGTGTTGGGTACGGAGCCGATCGCGACCAGCACCGTGTCGCCTTCGACCGTCTCCCCGTCCGCCAGCCGTACCGCGCCGGCCGTCGTCTCGGTGACGGTGACCCCGCAGCGCAGCGTCACCCCCTGGTCCAGGTGCAGTTGGGCGAGCACCATCCCGACCGGCTCCCCCACCGCGTGGGCCAGCGGGACCCGTGCCGGTTCGAGGAGCACCACCTCGCAGCCGTGGGACCGGGCGACGGCGGCGGCCTCCGCGCCGAGGAACCCGGCACCGACGACGATCAGCCGGCGTCCCGGCGCCAGCCGTCCACGCAGGGCCAGGGCGTCGTCGAGGGTGCGCAGGACGTGGGCGCCGTCGCCGGGGAGACGCCGGGGGCGTACTCCGGTGGCGATGACCAGACCGTCGTACGGCACCCGGGTGCCGTCCGCCAGGCACACCTCGCGGTCGGTCAGGTCCAGGCCGGTGGCCGAGGCTTCTTGGCGGAGGTCGAGGCGGAGTGCGGCGAGGTCGCGCGGGGAGCGGAGGGTGAGCCGGTCCGCCTCCCATCGGCCGGTGAGGAACTGCTTGGACAGGGGCGGGCGGTCGTACGGGGGATGCGGTTCCGCTCCGATGAGGGTGAGCGTGCCGTCGTACCCCTCGCGACGCAGCGTCTCGGCCGCCATGAGGCCGGCGGCGGAGGCGCCCACGACCACGATCCGGTTCCGTTGTTCCGCGGGCATGCGTGTCCTACCTTCTTGGCACGGGCCCGGACGGGCCCGTCGGCTTCGCTGCGCCTGCCCCGTGGCGGCAGCCGGGTCAGGGGTGCCGGGTCACCGGTGCCTGCCACAGCGCGACGATCGCGTCGACGAGGCCGGTGGCTGCGTCGTGCCAGGTGGCCCTGGGGGTGTGGGTGGTGTCGGCGAGGGCGCGTTCCCTGTCGACGGACATCTGGACGATCAGGTGCATGGTCATCAGGGCCCGTTCGGCCCGTACCTGCTCGGGAAGTTCGGGCACACAGCGGGTGAGCCCCTCCTCAAGGCCGGTCAGCGACGGGGAGGCCGCGTAGAACTCCTCCTCGGCGATGGCGTAGAGGGCGGGGTCCGCCGTGACCTGGGCGATGAACCGCGCGTACCAGCTCGGACGGCCCAGTTCCGCCAGGTGCCGGGTGACGGGCCGCACCGAGCAGTCCACCCAGTCCCGCAGGTCACGCGAGTCGCCGATGTCGGCCAGCATGCCCACGCGAATGACCTCGATCCGTTCCGCGTGTCTGCGGACGAGGGCCCGTACGAGGTCGGCTTTGGTGCCGAAGTGGTAGATGACGGCTGTGTTGTTGCCCTGGCCTGCGGCTTCGCTGATCTGGCGGTTGGCGATCGCGTACACGCCGTACTCGGCGAACAGCCGTTCGGCCGCGTCCAGAAGTGCCTTCCGGGTCGCCCGCACCTGCTCGTCCCGCCGTGTTCCGCTTGCCATTTGTCACCACCAAGTCGGGGCCTCGCGCCGCCTCGCGGCGGCCTGTCCGAGAAGACCATCGCGCCCAAAAGTTAAATCACCGCATTGATTTCCGTCCAGGGCCCCCCGGGGTCCGGTGCCGCTACGGTGAGGGACATGACGGCCAGGGGCGCCCGGCACGAGCAGGTCCGCGCGACCCGGGAAGTCATCCGGAGCACGGCGGAGCGGCTGTTCGCGGAATACGGCATGTACGCCGTGTCGAACCGCCGGATCAGCGAGGCCGCGGGACAGGGCAACACCGCCGTGGTGAGCTACCACTTCGGCTCGAAGGCCGACCTGGTGCGGGCGATCACGCACCATCACGCCGAGCGGCTGGAGCGGGTGAGCCGACGGCTGCTGGCCGAGACCGGTGACTCGGCCGAACTCCGGGACTGGGTGGCGTGCCTGGTGCGGTCCACTCCCGAGTACCTGGCCGACCTGGGCAGTCCGACGTGGTTCGCGCGGTTCTGCGTCCAGGTGATGGCCGATCCGGTACTCCACGAGATCCTGGTCGCCGAGATCCTCACCGCGCCCGCGTGGCAGCAGATTCTCGTCGGACTGCACCGATGCCTGCCGGAGCTGCCGGACGAGGTCCGCGCCGAACGCACCGCCATGACCAGGCATGTGATCCTCCACATGTGCGCCCACCGCGAGCGCGCTCTCGCCCTGGGCACCGCCACCCCCGGGGCCGGTTGGCACGAGGCCGCCACGGGGATCGTCGACGCGATCGTCGGGGTGTGGACGGCGCCGGTCACCAGCGGATCCTGACCGCGTCCACGTACGCATCCACGTCCGCGCCCTTGTCCGCGTCCACGTCCGCGTCCATGTACGCATCCACGTCCGCGGCCACGACAGCTCCGGCGGACGTCCATGACGCCCCCTCAAGAGAATTTGAATCAATCGATTGACTTAGCAACGGAGCGGGAGTTCACTCAGAGGCGCGGTCGACGGAACCCGATGCGGACGGGCCCGGCGGTCGCGTGCACGCCACCCGATCGCCGGTTCCGGCACCCGGGTGATGGCGGCCGCGGGACCGATCCCAGTCGGTCCTTCCCTTGCCCGGACGATTCTTGACGGAGCGTCAGTTCGTCATGGCTCCCCTCCGCCGGGATCGGCGGCCGCGCACCACACAACCACCCTTCTCACAGCGCCGTTCGGCCTGAGGGCGACGAGGAGCAGCCAGTGAAAGTGACCGTCGACCAGGACAGGTGCGTTGCGGCCGGCCAGTGCGCGGCCACCGCGCCCGACGTGTTCGACCAGCGTGACGAGGACGGCGTCGTCGTCCTGCTGACCGACGCCCCGGCAGCCGACCGCGTCGACGACGTCCGTCAAGCGGCCGCCGTCTGCCCCGCGCTGGCGATCCACGTCGAGGACTGACAACCCCGCAGACACCTTAAGGATGGACATGTCCGACGCACTGTCAGACGTCCCGACCGGCACGGAGGCGCAGGTCCCCGCGTGGCCGTTGCCGCGCGCGGCGGGTTGCCCCTTCGACCCGCCCCCGGCCCTGCGGTCACTGACCGCCGAGAAACCGCTGGCAAGAGTGCGGATCTGGGACGGCAGCACCCCCTGGATCGTCACCGGTCACGCCGCGCAGCGGGAGTTGCTCGCCGATCCCCGGGTCAGCGTCGACGAACGGCTGCCGGGCTTCCCGCACTGGAACGAGGGCATGGCGGCCGCGGTCGCGTACCGCCCACGGTCCGTGTTCAACTCGGACGCCCCCGAGCACAGTCGCTACCGGCGGATCATGACCGGCCCGTTCACCATGAAACGGGTGCAGGCGCTCCGGCCCGCCATCCAGAAGATCACCGACGACCTCATCGACACGATGCTGGCCGGTCCGGCCCCCGCCGATCTCGTGGAGGCCCTGGCGCTTCCGCTGCCCACACTGATGATCAGTGAGCTGCTGGGCGTGCCGTACGAGGACCACGCCTTCTTCCAGGAGAACGCCGCCCGCGGGATCTCCCACCACGTGTCCGCCGAGGAGAGCATGCGGACGTTCGGCGCACTCAACGAGTACCTGATGCGCCTGGTCGAGAAGAAGGCCGCCGAACCCGCCGACGACGCGCTGTCCGACATCGCGGCCCGTGTCACCGCCGGTGACATCACGGTGCCCGAGGCGGCGATGATGGGCCTGGGGCTGCTGATCGCCGGGCACGAGACCAGCGCCAACATGATCGGGCTGGGCACGGTCGCGCTCCTCGAACACCCCGAACAGCTGGCGGTCCTGCGCGAGACCGACGATCCGCAGGTCGTCGCGGGCGCGGTGGAGGAACTGCTGCGCCACCTCGGGATCATCCACGGCGGACAGCGGCGGATCGCCAAGGACGACATCGAGATCGCCGGGGAGACCATCCGCGCCGGCGAGGGCATCATCGTCGAGCTCTTCAGCGCCAACCGGGACGCCGCTGTGTTCCCCGATCCCGACCGGCTGGACCTGCACCGCGCCAACGCCCGTCACCACAACGCGTTCGGCTTCGGCATCCACCAGTGCGTCGGTCAGCAACTGGCCCGGGTGGAACTCCAGATCGTCTTCGGCACGCTCTTCCGCCGCGTCCCCACGCTGGCCCTTGCCGTACCGGTCGACCGGATCGAGTTCAAGCACGACCGGCTCGCGTACGGGGTCTACGCGCTGCCGGTCACGTGGGAGTGAGCATGATGATGACGGAGGAACCGCCGGGAAGGGTCGCCGTCGTCACCGGCGGTGCCGCGGGCCTGGGCCGCGCGACGGTCGAGCGGCTGCTGGAGGACGGTTTCCGGGTCGTCGTCGCCGACCTGGACCGGGACTCGGGTGAGTCCCTGGCCAAGGAGTGCGGGCCGGACGTCCGCTTCCGGCACACGGACGTCGCGGTCGCGGAGCAGGTCCGGAGCCTCGTCGGCTTCACGGTGGCCGAGTTCGGCGGGCTGCGCCTCATGGTCAACAACGCCGGCGTCTCGGGGAGCATGAGGATGAGCATCCTGGACGAGGACTTCGCGGACTTCCAGCGCGTCTTCGCGGTCAACCTGCTCGGCGTGATGACGGGCACCAGGGAGGCCGCCCGGCACATGGCGGAGAACGGCGGCGGCGCGATCGTCAACATCAGTTCCGTCGGGGGTGTCCAGGCCGGTCCCGGGGTGCTGTCCTACCGCGCCTCGAAGGCCGCGGTCATCCACTTCACCAAGTGCGCGGCGCTCGACCTCGCCGAGTACGGCATCCGGGTCAACTGCCTGGCGCCCGGCGGCATTCCGACCCGGTTGCTCGCCTCCGCGACCGCCGACGACGAGATGGCGAAGAGGATCCGCGCCCACATGGCGGCCACCCAGCCCCTGCCCCGGGTGGGCACCCCTCAGGACGTCGCGGAAGCCGTCGCCTATCTGGGCGGCGACCGTTCCCTGCACCTCACCGGCACCGTGCTCACGATCGACGGCGGCGCCACCGCGGGCCAGAAGCCCCTGCGTCCGGCACGCGTGCCATGAAGGTCGACGGCGCCTGGGGCGGCTCCGACGTCGTAGCGCAGGCCAGGCACCTCGAACAGGAGGGCTACGACGGGCTGTGGGCCTCGGAGGCGGGCCACGATCCCTTCCTCCCCCTGCTGTTGGCGGCCGAGCACACCGAGCGCCTGGAGGTGGGCACGGCCGTCGCGGTGGCCTTCGCCCGCTCCCCCATGCAACTCGCCTACACCGCCCACGACTTGCAGTCCTACTCCGGAGGCCGCTTCCTGCTGGGCCTGGGCAGCCAGGTGAGACCTCATGTCGAGCGGCGCTACTCGATGCCCTGGAGCAGGCCGGCGGCCCGGATGCGGGAGTACGTCACCGCACTGCGCGCGATCTGGTCCGCCTGGAACGACGGAACGAAGCTGGACTTCCGCGGGGACTTCTACACCCACACCCTGATGCCCCCGTTCTTCACCCCGGCGCCGGTGCCGTCCGGGCCGCCGAGGATCCTGGTCGCCGCGGTCGGCGAGGCGATGACGACCGTGGCGGGCGCGACGGCGGACGGCCTGCTGCCCCACGCCTTCACCACCGCGCGCTACCTGCGCGAGGTCACCCTGCCCGCGGTCGAACGCGGCCTGCGGTCCGCCGGCAAGACCCGCGACGACTTCTGCGTCAGTCATCTCCTGCTCACCGCGACCGGCCGCACGGAGGAGGAGCTGGCCCACGCGGTGGCGGAAACCCGGCGGCAGATCGCCTTCTACGGCAGCACCCCGTCCTACCGGGGCGTCCTCGATCTGCACGGCTGGGGCGAACTCGGCACCGAACTCACCTCGTTGTCACGGGACGGCCGATGGGAAGTCATGGGCGCGCTCATCGACGACGAGGTCCTGAACGCCTTCGCGGTGGTGGCCGAACCCGACCGGCTGGCCGCCGAGATCCACCGGCGCTACGGCGCGCTGGTGGACCGGATCTCCTTCTACACCGCCTACGAGACCGACGACGAACTCTGGACCCCCGTGGTCAAGGAACTACGAACGATCCCGCACCACCGATGAACGGAGGACACCGATGTCCACCCAGCAGTCCACTCTCTACCCCGCCGAGGGCTTCGGCCCGCCCAAGGAGCGGCGCGGTCACGCCGACGTCTCGTCCCTGGGCCTGCCGCCCGGCACCGAGGTGTTCTCCGCCGACAACCACATCTCGCTCGCGGAGGACATCTTCCACGACAAGTTCCCCGAGCACCTCAAGGACCACGCCCCGCGGGTCTGGTACAAGGACGAGGCCTACGAGCTCGGTGTGGGCGGACAGTCCTTCCTGCCCGGCGAGTTCAGCGCCGTACTCATGCAGTACGACCCCCTGGAGGGCGCCGGCACCGACAACATCGAGGGCCGCATCCGGGAACTGGCCTCGGACGGCATCGCGAAGGAGCTGGCGTTCCCCAACGCGATGCTGGCCCTGCTGCCCTACCCCGACAAGACGATCCGCGAGCTCTGCTTCCGGATCTACAACGAGTACATCGCCGGGGTGCAGGAGCGCTCGGACGGCCGCTTCCACGCCGTCGGGCTGATCAACTGGTGGGACGCAAAGGGTGCTCGGACGACCCTTGAGGAGCTGAAAGGCCTGGGCATCAGGACGTTCCTCATGCCGCTGTCACCGGGCACGGACCACGACGGCAACCCCATCGACTACGCGAGCACCGCGATGATCCCCGTCTGGGACGCGATCGAGGAATCGGGGATCCCGGTCTCCCACCACATCGGTGAGACCCCCTTGAAAGCGCCCTGCGAGGTCAACTCCATCACCGTCGGCATGATGGTCAACGTGGCGCCGTACCGGGAGATGTTCGGCAAGTACGTCTTCAGCGGCATCATCGACCGGCACCCGGGCCTGCGCGTCGGCTGGTTCGAGGGCGGCGTGAACTGGGTCGCCTCCGCCCTCCAGGACGCCGAGCACCTGCACGCCTCCTACCGGCACATGCTGGACCGGCCGTTGGACCACGACGTCCGGCACTACTGGGACCACCACATGTACGCGTCCTTCATGGTCGACCCGCTCGGTCTGCGGCAGCTGGACGACATCGGGGTGGACCGGGTCATGTGGGCCGCCGACTACCCGCACAACGAGAGCACCTTCGGCTACTCGGAGAAGTCCATCGGCATGGTCGTGGACGCGGTGGGCCCCGAGAAGGCCGCCCGCATCGTCAGCGGCAACATCAAGGAATACCTCGGTCTGTGACGACGGACAGGAGCGTGGCGCCATGACATCAGCGAAGAGGCGGCCATGACCGTCATCGACATCCCGGCCGAACCGGATCTCGCGCGCATGGGCCGGGAACGCGGCGCGCGGCTGCGCACGGCCATGACGGATCAGGGCGTCGACGCCCTGATCCTGCTCGGCAACACCGCGGTCGGCTACGCGACCGGGGTGAGCTGGCCGCTCGGCGACTCCGGTCTGGCCCACGTGGACCGTCCCGTCGCCGTGGTGCTGGCGGAGGATCCGTGGCCGCATCTGTTCATGCCGTTCCGTGAGGGCGCCACAGCGGACTCCCCGCTGCCCCACGACCACCTTCACCCGCCCGTCTACCTGGAGTACGACGAGGGAGTGCGGACCTTCTCCGCCGTGCTCGCCGACCTCGTACCCGCCGGGGCCAGGGTGGCGGCCGACGAGTTGACCGGCGCCATGCGCCGCGCGCACAAGGAGCTGTTCCCGGGCGGGCCGCCCGGCGACGCCGCCATGGTCCTGGCCGTGGCCAAGCTGATCAAGACCCCCGACGAACTGGCCTGCGTCCGTACGGCGCTGCGCATCACCGAGCGGGCCATGGCCGACGTCGAGCGGTCGCTGGCACCGGGCATGCGCCAGATCGACCTGTCGGCCGGCTTCGTGCGCCAGGCCTTCGAACACGGCGCCCAGGCCAACGTCCTCGACCCGATCTGGCAGGTGATGCCCGCCTCCCGGGCGGCCGGGGTGTGGACCACCCACGGCGACCTGGCCCTCCCGCTGCTGACCACCGAACGGGAGCTGGTCAAGGGCGACGTGCTGTGGACCGACGTGAGCATCACCTACGCCGGCTACTGCTCCGACTTCGGGCGCACCTGGGTCGTCGGGCAGGACCCGGACCCGCGCCAGCGGGCGCAGTTCGGCAGGTGGTGGGAGATCCATTCCGCGGTGAAGGACGTGCTGCGGGCGGGCGTCACCGCCGCCGACCTGACCAGGGCCGCCATCCGCGCCAACGGCGGTTCCAAACCCTGGCTCCCCCATTTCTACCTGGCCCACGGCATGGGCGTGGACCCCGCCGAGATGCCCTTCGTCGGCACCGACCTGGGCGAGGAGTTCGACGAGCAGCTGGTCCTGGAGACCGGCATGGTGCTCGTCCTCGAACCGGTCGTCTGGGAGGACGGCACCGGCGGCTACCGCAGCGAGGAGGTCCTCGTGATCGAGGAAGAGGGCTTCACCGCCCTGACCGACTACCCCTACACCCCCTATGGCGACTGAGGTCCTGCCGGACGACCGTGCTCTCCGCGTCGGGCGGCGGGAGCGCGCGCTGGCCCACATGACAGCCCATGACCTGGATGTCCTCGTCCTCGGCCGGGAGGCCAACGTCCGCTATGTCACCGGAACCCCGGGGCTGTGGACCGCGGGGACCCGTCCCTTCGCCCCCGCCGCCGTGCTGGTCCGTGCCACCGGCGCCGTCCACGCGCTGATGACCTGGGACGAGGGGGTACCCGACGACATTCCCCGGACGCACCTCTACGGCCTGACCTGGAACCCGATGAACTGGGTCACGGCCCTGCAGGGCATCGAGGGGACGGCCCAGGCCCGGCGGGTGGGTACGGACACCATCTCGCCGCTCTTCCTCCAGCTGCTGCCGATGGCGTTCCCGGCGGCCGAACTGGTCGACGGCGAACCGGCGATGCGGGCCGCCCGCCGGGTCAAGACGGCGGACGAACTGGCCGCTCTCCGGCAGGCCCTCGCGGTCGCCGAGGACAGCCTGGCCAAGGCGGTTGCCGAGCTGCGGCCGGGCGTCACGGAACGGCATCTGTCCGGCGTCCTGCTGGAGGCCGCGGCGGCCGGCGGCGTGAGCACTCCGGCCACCCAGGAAGTGGCCTGGGTGACCTCACGGGAGCACCCGTGGCGCAAGGTGCGCGGGGACGCGCCGGCGGGCCCAGGTGACCTCGTGGCCTTCACCTCCGGAGTCGTCGCCCGCGGATACATCGGCGAGGTCGCGCGTACCCGGGCGGTCGACGGCGGGGACACGGCCGGCACCCGTGCCCTGTACCGGCGTGCGGACGAGCTGTGGTCGCTGCTCCTCGACGCCTGCCGGCCGGGGGCGCAGGCCAGTGACCTGCTCGCCGCGTACGACACGGCCGGGGAACCGCTGCCCCCCATGCCCGTCGCCCGCGGACTGGGCCTGGGCTTCGACCCGCCCGTGGTCACCGCCGGGCTGCCGCTCACCGCGACCGAGGAACGCCTCGAACCCGGCATGGCGCTGGCCGTGACCGGCTACGTCTGGCAGGAGGGCGTGGGCGCCGTCCTGGTCCGCGAGGCGGTGCTCATCACCGCCGACGGACCCGAACCGCTCACGTCGAGTCCCGTCCGGACACCGTAGACCGGCGGGTCGGGGCCGTTGCCCCGCGCCCCCGACCCGCCTCTCGCTCCCGTACCCGGCCGGGGAAAGGACCCCGCACATGGCTGACAGCAAGCGTCCCTCGGCGCAGGAGATCATCCGCTACGAGAAGGACTCCCGGACGAAGATCGCCACCCTCACCCTGGACCGCCCCGACGCCCTCAACGCACCCACCGCGGCAGCCCGGCTGCGCTTCGCGGACCTGCTGCACCGGGCGAACGTCGACGACGAGGTGAAGGTGCTCGTGATCCGCGGGGTCGGCGACGACCTCGGCTCGGGCGCCGACATCGAGGAGACCATGGAGATGCACGGCGCGCCGACTGCCGGACCGCTCCTGGCGGAGCAGGGCATCGGCGCGGACGAGGACGTCCGTTATCCCCCCAAGGGCTCGTACCGCTACGGCGGAGTGCCCTCCCAGTGGTACGCGCACCCCCAGGGCGGCTGCCGCAGCCTCCAGGACTTCAAGAAGATCAGCATCCTGGAGGTCAAGGGCTACTGCTACGGCTGGCACTTCTACCAGGCCGCCGACGCCGACCTGGTCATCTCGTCCGACGACGCCCTCTTCGGCCACCCTTCCTGGCGCTACATCGGCTGGGCTCCCCGGATGTGGACCTGGGCGCAGACGATGGGCCTCAGGAAGTTCCAGGAGATGGTCTTCACCGGCAGGCCGTTCACCGCCCAGGAGATGGACTCGTGCGGGTTCGTCAACAGCGTGGTCCCCCGGGACGAGCTGGAGGCCGAGGTGGAGAAGTACGCGCTGGCCTGCGCCCGCACCCGGCCCACCGACACGGTGTTCATGCAGAAGGTCTTCTTCGAGATCTTCAAGCAGCACCAGGGCGAGTACATGGGCTCGCTGCTCACCGGCCTCTTCGAGTCGATCGGGGGCATCGCCCGGGCCGACACCGACGACCTGATGCTCGACGAGGACACGGTCGGCGGCGGAATCGCCAACGCGGTCCGGGGCAACGACGACCGTTTCCCCCCGGAGTTCCGTCTCAGCAAGTCGGGCCGGGAGCGGAAGGAGCGGGACACATGAGCCCGACTCCGCTGGACGACTGGGTCGTGCTGGACCTGACCACGGGAATCCCCGGCGCCTACTGCACCAAGCTCCTGGCCGACGGCGGAGCCCAGGTCGTCAAGGTCGAAGCGCCGCAGGGCGATCCGCTGCGCCGCTGGTCGGCCTCCGGGGCAGCCGTCCCACCCGACGGCGACGGCGCGCTGTTCAGCTTCCTGGCCTGCTCGAAGGAGAGCGTCGTCATCGGCCCCGGCGACCTGGACATGGTGCGTGACCTGCTGGAATCCGCCGATGTGGTGGTGTGGTCGTCGGGCTCTCCGGTCGCCGGCCTGTCGCCCCGGGAGATCCACCGCGACCATCCGCACCTCGTCGTCACCTCCATCACCCCGTTCGGCATGGTCGGCCCCTGGAGCGACCGGCCCGCCACCGAGTTCACCCTCCAGGCCTGGTCCGGCGGCATCATCGGCCTGGGCCGCGGTGACCCGGGCCGGCCACCGGTGTGCGTAGGCGGACAGGCCGGGGACTGGGTGTCGGGGGCGTACGCCGCCGCCGCGACGCTGGCCGCCCGGCTGCGCGGGCCGGGCGAGCTGGTCGACCTGTCGATGCTGGAGGCGCACATCCTGGCGCTGACCTACCACCCGGTCACGTTCTTCGACATGCTGGACCGGCCGTGGCAGGCGACCCGCAGACTGAACATGCCGGGCGTGGCCACGGCCAAGGACGGTCTCGTCGCTCTCGGGTGCGCGACGGCCCAGCAGTTCTTCGACCTCTGCGCCATGGTCGGCCACCCGGAGTGGATCGACGAGGCGAATCCTTTCTCGATCATCCAGCGGGCCACTGAGGTGGCCCCGGTGATCCAGGACTGGATCGCGGGCCGGACGGTCGCCGAGATCCGTGAACTGGCCACGGCCTTCCGGATCCCCAACGCGGCGGTGGTCAACGGCGCCAACGCCCCCGCTCTGGACCACTTCACCGAGCGGCACGCCTTCCTGGCGAATCCCCGCGACGGCTTCCTCCAACCGGCTCCTCCCTACCGGCTGGCGCCCGCTCCGCTGCGGCCGCCCGGACCCGCCCCGCGGCTCGGGGAACACTCCAGCATCAGCCGTGCACCACAGCGGCGGGATCCGCTGCCCTTCGGTGGTCTGCGCGTCCTGGACATGACCGCCTTCTGGGCCGGTCCGTCGTGCACGCACCTCCTCGCCATGCTCGGTGCCGAGGTCATCCACCTGGAGTCCACCACCCGGCCCGACGGAACGCGGCTGATCGCGGGCGTCCCACCGACCGTGGACCAGTGGTGGGAGATGTCACCGATCTTCGCCGGCCTCAACACCGGCAAGAAGAGCCTCACCCTGGACTTCGGCACCGAGCGCGGGCGGGAACTGCTTCGCAGGCTGATCGCGACCTGCGATGTGGTCGTCGAGAACTACACGCCCCGGGTCCTGGACCAACTCGGCCTGGACTACGCGGCGGTGAAGGACCTCCGCCCGGACGCGATCATGGTCCGGATGCCCGGCTTCGGCCTCGACGGACCCTGGCGCGACCACGCCGCCTTCGCCTTCGTCATCGAGGACGCGTCGGGACTGACCTGGCTCACCGGTCATCCGGACCAGAACCCCGTCGAGCCCTACTCGATCGGCGACCCCAACGCGGGCGTCCATGCCCTCAACGGCCTGCTGCTCGCGCTGGAGCACCGGCGCCGCACCGGCGAGGGCGTTCAGGTGGAGGCTGCCATGGTCGACGCGGCGCTCAACGTGGCCGCCGAACAGGTCATCGAGTACTCGGCGTACGGCAAGCTCCTGGAACGCACCGGGAACCGGGGACCGGCCGCGGCCCCGCAGAACCTCTACCGCACCGCCGACACCGACGAGTTCGGCGGCACCGACTCCTGGGTGGCGATCGCCGTGGCCGGCGACGAGCAGTGGGAGGCGCTGCGCGAGGCACTCGGCCGGCCCGACTGGGCGACGGACCCGGACCTGTCGACCGCCGACGGGCGGCGCGCGCACCACGACGGCATCGACGAGCGGCTGGCCGGCTGGTGCCGGGAGCGCGGCGCGGACGAGATCGTCGACCGTCTCTGGTCCGCGGGCGTCCCGGTGGCCAAGGTCCTGCAGCCGCACCGCCAGGGCGAACTGGAGCAGCTGCGTCACCGCGGCTTCTTCGAGGAACTCGACCACCCCGTCAACGGAACGGCCCGCTACAGCACTTGGCCGGCGCGCTTCTCACGGGGACCCGAACGCCTTCATGTCCGGCCCGCTCCGCTGCTGGGCGAGCACAACCACGAACTGCTGTCCGGACTCGGACTGACGGAGGCCGAGATCGCCGCCCTGGAAGCGGACGGGGTCATCGGCCGGGCACCGGCCCGATAGAAGACCCGACTGCAGACCCGGCAGAGACCGCGCAGCAGACCCCGCAGCAGACCCCGCAGCAGAAAAGAAGAGAGGAACGAGTCGCGATGACACCGCGCATCGGGATGATGCTCACGAGCACCGTGGACCACACCAGCGTGGTGGTGGTCCGCTGGGCGGCCGGTGACCAGGAGGTGACCTGCGGGGGCGCGCCGATGGTCGACACCACGCGGACGGACCCGGCGCCCCAACGGCCCCTGGACCCGGACCAGTCGGTCGGAACACTGCTCGGCAAGCGCTATGCCACCGAGGACGGCACCGTCGAACTGCTCTGCACCAAGCCCGGGCAGGGCACCCTCGCGGTGGGCGGTGTGCCGCTCGTCGTCAAGAGCGCCAAGCCGCTGCCGGCCTCGGACTGACTCCCGTGGATCTCACGATGCTGCTCGGCATGGCGGCCGAAGGATTTCCCGACCGCACCCTGGTCGGCACGCTCACGGCCCGGGAGCTGCGCACCGCGGCGAGAACCGGCGCCGGCCTCATGGCGGAAGCGAACGCCCCGTCCGTCGTGTACCTCGCGGTGAACGGCCCCGCCTTCCCCGTGGCCCTGTTCGCGGCCGCGGCGGCGGGGCTACCGTTCGTACCGCTCAACTACCGGCTGGGAACGGACCAGTTGGCAGCCGTGCTCGCACAGCACCCCGGGGCCTGGGTCATCGCCGACGACCGGCACGCCCCGCTGGTCTCCGCACGGCACTCCCCGCGGTCGTGGCTGGAGTCGACGGCCTCCCGGACACTGTCACCGCCGGATCGCGTCCCACGGGACCCGGCCGTCATCATCTACACCAGCGGAACCACCTCCGCCCCCAAAGGCGTGCTCCTGCGCCACGACAACCTCGTCTCCTACGTCATCGGCGGCGTCGAGTTCGGCAGCGCGCCGCCGGACGAGGCGTCGCTGATGTGCGTACCGCCGTATCACATCGCCGCCGTGTCCAACGTCCTGACGAACGTCTACGCCGGCCGCCGGCTGGTCGTGCTCGACACGTTCTCGGCGGACCGCTGGCTGGAGCTCGTACGGACCGAACGTGTCACCAACGCCATGGTGGTGCCGACCATGCTGGCCCGCCTCATGGAGGAGCCCGAACACGAGGTGCCGACGCTGCGGACCCTGGCGTACGGCGGGGCCGCCATGCCCCCTCGCGTGATCGAACGGGCGCTGCGCGCCTGGCCGCACGTCGGGTTCGTCAACGCGTACGGGCTCACCGAGACCAGTTCCACCATCTCCGTCCTCGGCCCGGACGACCATCGCGAGGCCGCCGCGTCCGAGGACCCCGAGGTACGGGCGCGACTGCACTCCGCCGGGCGCCCGATCCCCGGCGTCGACCTACAGATCCGCGACGCCTCCGGGGCGGCCGTGCCGACGGGGACGGCCGGGCGGGTGTGGGTGCGCGGCGCGCAGGTCTCCGGAAGGTACGCCGGGACCGCGCCGGGGACGCCGGAGGCGGGCGACGAGTGGTTCGACACCCGTGACCTGGGCCGCCTCGACCGGAAGGGGTTCCTGTTCGTGCTGGGCCGACAGGACGACACCATCATCCGGGGCGGCGAGAACATCGCGCCCGCCGAGATCGAGGACGTCCTGCTGCGCCGGCCCGGAGTGGCGGACGCGGTCGTGGTCGGCGTACCCGACGAGGAATGGGGACAGCGCATCGAAGCCGTCGTCGTCCCCGCCCCCCGGGCCGCGCTCGACGCCGAGGAACTGCGGGCCGAGGTCCGACGCCGGCTGCGCGGCTCGAAGACGCCTGACCGGATCGTCGTATGGGCCGAGATACCCCGCACCGCGACCGGAAAGGTGCTGCGCCGGGACATCACCGCGGAGTTGAGCAGGACAGAGCCGACCGGCTGAACGACGTCGTGGCGAATTCCGCCCGCGGGTGACCGGCACCCGCGGGCGGAATTCGTCTTTGTTCCCATGACTCTTCCCGCGCCGTGTCCGGCGCGGGGACAGTCAGCTCTGCAGGCCGCCCGTGGCCGGTTTCCGGTACTGCCGCATCAGCAGGCCGACCACCAGGCCGACCAGCGCGACACCGGCGAAGATGAGGAACAACCGGGTGTAGGCGGTTTCCGTGGACAGCTGTGCCAGCGCACCGCTTTGCAGCTTGGTGTCCGATTCGTGGCCGGGTGTGCTGACGTGCAGCACCAGCGGATGGGCGGCCATGACCGCGGCCGCGACGGCCGTCGCGGTGGCGCTGCCGAAGCTGCCGAACACCCCGTACATCCCGGCGCCCGCCCCTTGCTGTTCCTGGGGTACCGCCTCGATGAGCATGTTGGGGACGGTGCCCAGGAAGATACCCGCGCCCACGCCCAAGGGGAGGGCGCAGAGGGCGAGTTGCAGCGTGCTGCCGTGGAAGTAGTACAGCAGCAGGCTGCCGAGGCCGAAGAAGAAGGCGCACGCGGCGGCCGGCAGCCGCAGTCCGAACCGGGTGGCCGACCAGCCGGTGAGCGGCGCCACCAGCACGTACAGCACGGACATGACAAGCAGGATGCGTACCGTGAACTGGAACAGCGTCAGGTTCAGACCCGGCAGCTCACCGTGGACCGTGAAGAACTGCTGGATACTGGCGAGGGGTGCGCCGGACTGCTGGGCCGCCTGCTGGGCGGCGCCGACCGCGACCTGCTGCTTGAGCGCCTCCCCCTGGGCACCGCCGGGTCCCTCGGCGAGGTAGCCCAGCAGGTAACTCAGACCCTGCGTACAGACGTTGAGCAGGAACGCCCACACCAGCAGGGATCCCAGCCGCGAGGAACGCAGCAGGGCGGGGCTCATGATCGGGTCCGGTGCCCGGGTCTCCCAGGCGTAGAAGAGCACGAGCAGCACCAGGCCGCCGATCAGCCAGGCCAGGCTGGTGCCGCGGCCCCAGCCCCAGTCGCTGCCCCGGCTGAGATAGACCAGCACCAGCGCGATGCCGGCGCCGAGCAGCACCGTACCCAGGTAGTCGAGCCGGGACCGCACCCGCAACCGGGTCTCCGGCACGAGCAGAAGCATCAGCAGCCCCGTCACCACGCTGTACAGCGTGCAGAACCAGAACAGGGACCGCCAGCTGTAGTGGTCGGTCAGCGCGCCGCCCGCGAGCGGGCCGAGGACCGCGCCCACCCCGGTGCCGCCGCCCGCGACGGCGATGGCGACGGCGACCATCCGGCGCGGCACCAGGTCGCGGATCAGACCGTACGAGATCGCGAGCACCGGGAACGCCAGCCCCTGCAGGGCGCGGCCCACGAGCAGCACCGTCCAGGAATGGGTCAGGGCGTCCACCGCGGAGCCGATCGTCGACAGCAGCAGGCACACGAGGATGACCCGCTTCTTGCCGACCATGTCGGACAGCTTGCCGGCGACGGGTACGGCGACTCCGCCGACCAGCGCGTACAGCGTGTTCAGCCAGGCCAGCTGGCTGCCCGCAGAGGGAAAGTCCGGCCCGATGAGGCGCACGGACATGCTGATGAACGAATAGTGGAACGGGACGATCTCGGTCGCGGCGACGATCGCCAGGACGATCATCAGGACGCGACGTGGTGACGCGTCCTCCAGACGCCCGGTGTCGACCTCTTCGGTCGGCTCCGTGACGCTCGCGGGCCCGATGGCCATGTGTGTCTCCCTTCGCCCACCCCGTAGGGCCCGATGGAGCCCGGTGGGAAATGCCCACCATGGTCCTGAGGTTCGGTACGGGAGGCTCGGGGCGGTCCCGGCCACTAGGACCGGTCGTACGGAGCCGTTCGGGCCGGGTTCCGGGCCGGTCGGCCGGGGCTGCCGCCGACAGCGCTCCCCCGCACGATCCCGCTCATCGGGAGCATCCCGGGTGGCCCCCGTGTGACCCACGAGTGAATGAGTGGCCCCCACGGACCCCGACGGGGACGCCGCCAAGAGCCGCCCACGTCCAAGGTGTCCCCGTCGGCAGTCCCGGGTGCGCTCCACACCCCCCATTGAAGGAGATCTCATGAAACGCGTGACGCCAGGCATGGTCATGGCCCTGTTGACAGGGGCGCTCGTCGCGGGCAGCGCGGTGCTGGCGCCGTCCGCGGCGGCTGTCACCCCCACCACCGCCACGGTCGACTTCGACTGCGGTTCCTACGGGTCGGGCACGGCGTCGTTGACCGCCGCCCAGGACGGCACGTCCGCGACGATCACGGTGACGCAGCCCGCGCTCACCAGTCCGGTCGACATCCCCGCCGGCTCCGTCACCTCCACGCTGACCCTCACCGACGGCTCGGCCACCACGACGTTCACCGGAAGCTCCAACCCGGACGTCGCGGCAGGCGACCCCGTGTCCACCGGCCCTCTCACCGGTACCGTCGCGTCCGGCGACAGCCTCAGCGCCGGCGAACTGTCCGTCACCGTCTTCGGCCGGACGGCCTCCTGCACCGCCACCTCGGCGCAGGCCCCCGGCCCGTTCGTCTTCGACTGAGACAGCGCCTCCCCGCTGTCCCGCCCCGGCGGCATGACCGCCGGGGCGGCTGCGCGTCCTGCCCGCTCAGCCCGCGCCACCGTCCTCGATGCCCGCGCAGGTACGGGGGGCTGAGACGTCAAGCTGTCAGGCCGGCCGCCCCCGCCCACAGACTCGGCACTGATGGCGTCGCCTCCTCCGTCTCGGTGAGGCAGTCGGCGTCAGGGTGGGGCCGCTCGACCGGCGGAGGTCACTTCCAGGTGGCCAGGCGTTCCTTGATCTTCTCGCGCATGAGGACGGAGGACTCCTTCGCCTTCTCCTCCCAGGCGAACACGCAGGCGGTGAGGGTGCCGTCGAAACCGTTCGTCTTCAGCGCGCGGAACAGCTCGTCGAAGTCGACCTCGCCCTCCCCCATGTTGAGGTGCTGGTGGATGCGCGCCTGGGTGCCGGGCGGGTTGAGGATGTAGCGGTTGCCGGAGGACGCGGTGTGGTCGAAGGCGTCGGCGAGGTGGACATGGGTGAGGAGGTCGCCCGCGTACTCGATGATGCCGGGGGCGTCGTTGCCGATGTGGAAGGTGTGCGGGGCGCAGTAGAGGAAGGTGACGTCGGGGTGGTTGATGCCGCGGATGAGGTTGACCGCGTCGTAGCCGTTCTCGACGAAGTCGTCGGGGTGCGGCTCCAGGGCGAGCTTGATGCCTTCCTGCTCGAAGAGCGGGAGCAGTTCGTCCATCGACTTCCAGAACTGCGCCTCGCTGCGGTCGGCGTCCTCGGGACGGCCGTTGAACTCGGAGATCATGCTGGTGACGCCGAGGTCGGCGGCGATCTGGATGGACCGCTTCCAGTAGCGCACCGCTGCCTGACGGGCATCCTCGTCCGGGCCCGACCAGCGGAACAGGGGCAGCATGGAGGAGATGCCGACGCCGGCCGCGCCCAGCTCCTTGCGGAACTTGCGCACGGTGGCGTCGTCGACACGCGGATGCCGGAAGAAGGGGATGAAGTCCTCACGGGGAGAGAGTTCGATCCACTCGTAGCCCAGCTCGGCCACCACCGCGGGGAGTTCGAGCAGGGGAACGTCACGGATCATGTACGGGTCGAGGGCGATCTTCATGGCTGGGTACTCCTTGGTGTCATAGAGGTCGGGGCGTGCCGCTGGAGGCGCTGGTGCCGCCGTCGACCGGGAGCACGGCTCCCGTGATGTAGCCGGCGTCGGGGCCGGCGAGGAACAGCACGGCACGCGCGATGTCCTCCGGCTCGGCGACCCGGTCGAGCGCGACCCGGTCGAGGAGCCGTGCCCTGAACTCCGGGTCGTCGAGGCGCTGTCGCGTGAGCCGGGAGATCGTGAAGGCGGGCGCGACCGCGTTCACCCGTACCCCGTCGGCCCCGACGTCGAGAGCGAGGCTCTGCACGAACGCGTTGACCGCCGCCTTGGTGGCGTTGTAGGCGAACTGGCCCCAGTCGCCCCGCAGTCCGGCGATGGAGGACACCGCCACGAAGTTGCCGCGGGTGGCACGCAGCAGTGGCACGGTCAGCCGGGCGAGGCCGAGGACCGAGTCGAGGTTGACCGAACGCAGCCGCTCCCAGGCGGAGTCGTCGAAGGTGTCGATGCGGCTCGGTTCGCTGGTACCGGCGTTGGCGACCACCACGTCCAGCCGGCCGAAGCGCTCGGCGACCGCGGCCACCGCACGCTCCAGCGCGCCGGCGTCCGTCACGTCGGCGCGAAGGACCTGTACGCGCTCGGCGTCGAAGCCGGTCACCGCCTCCCGCAGCGGTTCCGGGTGGCGGCCGAGCACCGCCACGCTCGCCCCCTGTTCCAGGAAGGCGCGCGCGGTCGCCCGGCCGATCCCGGTCCCCGCCCCGGTGACCAGGACGACCCGCCCCTGGTACGGATACCGGGCCCAGGCGATCATGACCGCAGGGACTCCTGGAGTGCCGCGTCGGCCGCCTTGAGCACCCCGGCGGCGACCGCGACGCCCTCGACGCGGCCGAGTTCGGTGTCCTCGTGCTCGATGTTGACGAGCATGTCGGGGTCGACCTCGTGCAGGGCGCGCAGGAACTCGGTCCAGTAGGCGACGTCATGCCCCTTGCCGAGGGCGACGAAGTCCCAGGCGGACTCCTTCGGCCACTCGTTGGCCCACTCGTCACCGCCGAGGTTGGTGCGCGGCTCGTCCGGCGACAGACGCCGGAAGCTGTTGTCCAGCACCCCGTTGAGGGCGGCGTACTCGGGGTTGATCCGGACGTCCTTGGCCGCCGCGTGGAAGACGAGCTCGCCGAGGTGGCGGACGACGGCGACCGGGTCCATCTGCTGCCAGAACAGGTGGGAGGCGTCCAGCTCGACACCGACGTGCGTCGCGGCGGTGAGGTCGAGGAGCTTGTGCACGTCGGCGGAGTTGAAGATCAGGTTCTGCGGGTGGAGTTCGAGCGCGACCTTGACGTCGTGGTCACGGGCGAGCCGGTCGGTCTCGCGCCAGAACTCCGCCGCGACCTTCCACTGATGGTCCAGCACGTCCAGGGCCGCGGAGTTCCACGCGTTGACGACCCAGTTGGGGCGGGAGGCACCCGGCTCGCCGCCGGGGAGCCCGGACATCGTCACGAGCCGGTGCTGGCCGAGGCGTTCGGCCAGGCGGATCGAGCGACGGATGTCCTCGGCGTGCTTCTCGCCGATGACCGGGTTGGGATGCAGTGGGTTGCCGTTGGCGTTCAGGCCGGCGATCGAGACGCCGGTGCCCTCGAACAGGCCGAGGAAGTCGTCCCGGGCGGTGTCGCTGACGAGGATGTCGTCGAACGCCGGGACGTGTACCGGCGGGAGGAAGCCGCCGGTGTTGATCTCCAGGCCGGTCAGGCCCAGGTCGGCCACGACCTTGATCGCTTCCGGCAGCGGCCGGTCGTGCAGGATCGCGTTGTAGAGGCCCAGCTTCATCGTGTGTTTCCTCGGTCCTTCTCGGGGGTGGAGGTGGGGCGAAAGGCTCGGGTCACGGGACGGCGACCGCCGCACCGCCGGCCGCGGCGGAGGCGACGATCGCGTCGATGACGCGCAGGTTGTGCAGGCCCTCGGCGAGGGTCGGGCAGGGCGGCAGCCGGTCCAGGCCCGCGATCTGCTCCAGGAAGGCGCGGGCCTGCCAGACGAAGAACTCGTGCTGGCCGTGCCCGACGCTCGGGAAGTCCATCGGCAGACCGCCCGCGATGTAGGGGTGGCCGGGGCCGACCACCACGCGCCGGTAGCCGTCCACGGGGTCGGTGGCCGCCGCGTCGGCGAGGGTGAACTCCGCGGCGCGCGACAGCTCGAAGGTCGCCGCGCCGCCCCGCGTGAACACCTCGAAGCCCAGCGAGTTGGCGAGTCCCCGGGCGATCCGCGAGACGGAGAACGTGCCGACGGCACCGGAGGCGAAGGTCGCGGTGAAGGTGGCGATGTCGTCGTTCTCGACCCGCTCGCGCTCCTGGCCCACCGCCACGTCCGCCGAGTGCCCGACCGCGGTGCCCAGCGGGACGGGCCGCTCGCGCACCTGCGTGGAGAGCACCGCGCCCTGCACGGTCCGCACCGGCCCGCAGAAGTACTCGCCCAGGTCGATGAGGTGGCTGCCGATGTCGGACAGCGCGCCGGAGCCGGGGCCGCCCCGGTAGCGCCAGCTCATGGGCGCGTCCGGGTTGTGCCCGTAGTCGCACCAGTAGTGGCCGTTGAAGTGCTGGACCGGACCGAGCGAGCCCTCCAGCACCTGCTGCCGTACGGCGTTGATCGCGGGCGCCCGGCGGAAGGTGAACCCGGTCGCCGTCACGAGGCCGGTGCCCTCGGCAGCCTTCACCATCGCCTCGGCGTCGGCCACGGACGGGGCGAGCGGCTTCTCGCACAGCACGTGCTTGCCCGCCGCGAGCAGCGCCTCGACGATCTCGCGGTGCAGGTGGTTGGCGACCACCACGCTCACCGCGTCGACGTCGTCGGCCTCGACGATCGCCCGCCAGTCGGTCTCGGCCCGCTCGTAGCCGTAGCGGCGGGCGGCGTCCCGGGCGAAGGGCTCGTGGGCGTCGGCCACGGCGACCAGCCGGACCTCGGGCAGGCCCTCGGCGTACAGGGTCGCCGCCTGCCGGTAGCCGTTGAGGTGGGCGCGGCCCGCCATACCGGCTCCGATGACCGCGACCCCGATCGGCCTTGTGCTCATCGTGGTTCCTCTCCGGCGCGACGCCGCGCCGTGGCTAAGAGCGTGGAGACCGGCAGTCGTGGATCCGGGTGTGTTCCGGACGAAGCGGCCCAGGGTTCGTTTAAAGCGTTTTAAGTCCTGGTACTATCGGTGGCGTCACAAGCAGATGTCAAGGGTGTTGCCCCGAAGCCGCTGGAGGTCGCGTGGACGAGTTCGGCTCCGACGTCCCCGAGCGCGGCAACGGTGCGGCACCGCGCCCCCGCCTGGAGGACGTCGCCGCACGCGTCGGCCTGTCCACGGCATCGGTGTCCCTGGTGCTCCGCGGCGTACCGGGGCCCAGCCGGAACACCCGGCAGCGGGTCCTGAAGGCGGCGGCCGAGCTCGGCTACCGCCCGAACCGCACCGCCAGCGCCCTGGCCAGCAAGCGCAGCCGGCTGCTCGGGGTCATGATCGACATCCACAGCGCCTTCCAGGCCGAACTGGTCGAGCACCTGCACACGGCCGCCGAGGAGGTCGGCTACGACCTCGTCCTGAGCACTCAGACCAGGACCCGTGACGAGAACACGGCGATCGACACCCTCCTGGCCTACAGCTGCGAGGCACTGGTCCTCATCGGACCGGTGGCCCCCGTCGCCACGCTCGCCGAGCTCGACCGCAAGGCTCCCGTCGTCTCGGTGGGACGTCGTGTCGTCGGGGCGGGGCTCGACGTCGTGCGCAGCGCCGACGACGACGGCGTCGGCCAGATCGTCGACCACCTGGTGGGCCTCGGGCACCGGTCGATCGCGTACGTCGACGGCGGCAGGGGCGTCATCGCCACGGACCGCCGCCGCGGATACCGCAACGCGATGCGCCATCACGGTCTCGACGCGCAGATCAGGGTCCTCCACGGAGACGTCACCGAGGAAGCCGGCAACAAGGCCGGCCGGCTCCTGCTGCACGGCGGCGACCTGCCGACCGCCGTGGTGACCTTCAACGACCGGAGCGCCATCGGCGTGCTCACCGCCCTCTGGCAGGCGGGAGTCTCCGTCCCCGGCGACGTCTCCGTCGTGGGTTACGACGACAGCCCGCTGTCCCGGCTGACCTGCTTCGATCTGACCACGGTCAGCCAGGAGGCCGAGGAACAGGCCCGCCACGCCGTCCGAGCCGCCGTCGAGCGCCTCGATCACGGACGCACCGAGCCGCGCGAGATCGTCCTCGCCCCCTCACTCGTCGTCCGCGGGACGACGGCACAGCCTCGCTGACCCCGCCGACCCGCTCCACGCAGGACGGCATGCGGTACGCCTCGCAGCCGTGCGCCGCGAGCGCCCGGGGCAGAAATATGTGGCAAATACAGCTTTTCCCGACCGGACAACGGGACGACGCGCATTCGCGAGCAGAGCCTTGACACGTGCCTGAAACACCAGCATGCTCTGGCCACCGCTTAAAGCGATTTAAAACATCGCGGATCCGTCACCCGTCCCGCGACGAGCCGTTTGCACGGACTGCCGACATGTCCGGCCCGACCAGGCAGAACACCAGGTATCGCGGACTTTCCGGTCTTCCCCGGGCCCGCGTGCGAGCCGCTTCGCACGCCGGGACCTCTCCGAGCCCTGCCTTGCCCGGCCCCGCTCACGCACCGCCCGGCACCACACGAAGGAGCACCCCCGCACATGGAACTCACGCAGACCAGGCGGCCCTCCGGCCGCCGTCTCTCCAGAAGTGGTCTGACCGCGGTGAGCCTGCTCGCCCTGGCGGCCACCGCGCTGACCGGGTGCGCCAGCGGCAAGGCCACGGGGAGCGACGCCGGAGACGCGACGGCCTCCGCCGGCGGCACGACCTCCACCGCGAAGACCGGCAAGGTCTCCATCGTCGTCATCGGCGGCAAGTCCGACGACCCGTTCTTCTCCACCGTCAAGCGCGGCGTCGAGGACGCCACGAAGCTGGTCAAGGCCGGTGGCGGCACGGTGACTTACCTCGGCCCGGCCAACTACGACAACCTCGGCCCCGACGTCGCCAAGCTCACCCAGACCGCGATCTCGCAGAACCCGACGGCGATCCTCGTACCGGACTGGGTGCCCGAGAACCAGGACTCCGCGATCAAGCAGGCCATCGCCAAGGGCATCACGGTCTTCATCTACAACTCGGGCGGCGTCGCCGCGGCGAACAAGGTCGGCGCCGTGAAGTACGTCGGCTCGGACGACTACGAGGCCGGCAAGGCCGGCGGTGTGAAGTTCGCCGAGGAGGGTGCCAAGAACATCCTCTGCGTCAACACCGTGCCCGGCTCCGCCAACCAGGAGGCCCGCTGCAAGGGCATCAAGGACGGCGCGACCAGCAAGGGCTCCTCGTCGAAGCAACTGCCCCTGCCCTCCTCCAACTTCGGCAACCCGTCCGCCGTCACCCAGGCGATCAAGGGCGCGCTGCTGAAGGACGGCAGCATCGACGCCGTGGTCACGATCGGCGTCGGCGACGCCGACAGCGCGGCCTCCGCGATCAAGCAGGCCAACGTCGGCGGCAAGGTCAAGCTGGGCACCTTCGACCTCTCGCAGAGCCAGCTCGACCGGATCAAGGCCGGCACCCAGCTGTTCGCCATCGACCAACAGCCCTATCTCCAGGGCTTCTACGTCGTCTCGATGGCCAACCAGTACCTGTCCTACGGCGTCCTCCCGCCCCAGAACCCGATCCTGACCGGCCCGCTGCTGGTCACCAAGGACAACGTGGGCAAGGCGATCGCAGGCGCCAAGGCCGGTGTCCGCTGACCCACCCACTGGTGCCGGGCCTCTCCCCGGGCCCGGCACCCCTCCCCCGAACCTGCTCCGCAGCACAACCGGATTCCCGAAGGTGACTTCTTCCGATGACAACCTCACTTCCTGACACGACGGCCGCGAAAGAGCCCGCCGTCGCCCCACCGAAGCAGTCCGAGAGCGTGCTGGGGCAGTTGCGGCACCGTCCCGAGGCGGGCGCGCTCATCGGAACGATCACCGTCTTCGTCTTCTTCGCGATCTTCGGCGGGGAGAAGTTCCTCGCCCCGGCGGGCGCGGCCAGCTGGCTGAACATCGCCGCCGAACTCGGCATCATCGCCATCCCGGTCGGGCTGCTGATGATCGCCGGCGAACTCGACGTGTCCGTCGGCTCGGTGCTCGCCGGCAGCTCGATGACGCTGGCCATCGTCTCCGGTCACTGGGGCGCCCCGATGATCGTGGGGATCATCCTCGCGCTCGGACTCGGCGTGCTGGTCGGTCTCCTCAACGGAATCCTGGTCACCCGCACCAACGTGCCCTCCCTGGTGATCACCCTGGCCACGCTCTCCGGCATGGCGGGCCTGACTCTGGGCCTGTCCCGGGTGACGACCGGTACCACCAGCGTTCCGATCAGCCCCGACCCGCTGTCGAAGGCACTGTTCGGCACGCTCGTCGCCGGGCAGTTCGAGGTCGCGATCTTCTGGTGGCTGGGCATCGCCGCCGTGGTCACGGTGCTCCTCCAGCTGATGAAGTACGGCAACTGGATCTTCGCCATCGGCGGCGACAAGGAGTCCGCCCGCGCCACCGGCATCCCCGTCGACCGCGTCAAGATCGCCCTGTACATGGCGTCCGGCTTCGGCGCCGCGCTCGTCGGCGTGATCCAGACCGTCCTCTACAACGGCGCGCAGGTCGCCAACGGCCAGTCCTTCGTCTTCAACTCCATCATCGCCGTGGTCGTCGGCGGCGTCCTGCTCACCGGCGGCTACGGCTCCGTCTTCGGCGTCGTCCTGGGCACGCTGACGTTCGCGATCGTCAACCAGGGCATCTACTACACCGGCTGGAACTCGGACTGGGCCAGCCTGATCCTCGGCATCCTCATCCTCGCCGCGGTCCTGATGAACAACACGTTCCGCCGCCTCGCCCTGTCCTACAAGCCCCGCGCCGCGAAGAAGGCCTGACCATGACGACCCCGCTTCTGCGCCTGACCGACGTCGACAAGTCGTTCCTGGGCACGCACGCGCTGCAGGACATCTCCCTCGAAGTCGAGGCCGGCAAGGTGCTGTGCCTGCTCGGCGACAACGGCGCCGGCAAGTCGACCCTCATCAAGATCCTCTCCGGCTTCCACAAGCCGACCTCCGGGACCATCGAGATCGACGGCAAGCCCGTCGAGTTCGACAGCCCGCGCGACGCGAGCGCCCAGGGCATCGCCACGGTGCACCAGTTCGGCGGCACCTTCCCGCTGATGGGCGTGGGCCGCTGCTTCTTCGTCGGAGCCGAACCCACCAAGGGATTCGGCCCGTTCAAGCTCTTCGACAAGAAGCTCGCGGGCGAGATCGCCGTCCGCGAGATGCAGTCCCTGGGCATCACGCGGGTCACCGACGGCAACCGCCTCGTCGGCAGCCTGTCCGGCGGTGAGCGGCAGGCCCTGGCCATCGCCCGCGCCGTGTACTTCGGCGCGAACGTGCTGATCCTCGACGAACCCACCGCGGCCCTCGGCGTCAAGGAGGCCGCGCACGTCCTGCGGATCGTCATGCAGGCCCGTGCCAAGGGCGTCGCGGTCATCCTCGTCACCCACAACGTCCGCCACGCCATGATGGTCGGCGACCACTTCGCCGTCCTCATCCGCGGTCAGAAGGCCGACGACTTCCGCAAGGGCGAACGCACCCGCGAACAGATCACCGACCTCATGGCCGGCGGCGAGGCCATGGCGGAGCTCGAAGCCGAACTGGAGCAACTCCAGGCCGACGCCGAGGTCTGAGTGTGTGAGGCACGGTTCGCGGACCGTGCCTCACACCATGTCCGTCCGCACGCGACGAGCAGGGGCCGGCCCCTGCTCGTCGCGTCTCTGCGTGTGAACCCGCAAAGCAGCACAGGGCAGAGCAGCACAAAGGTCGGCCGCCCGCTCTCACGAGCGGGCGGCCGACCGGAGGTGGCTGGCCGAGGACCCGCCTTACTCGGTGCCACCGTAGAAAGCGGGCCGGGGCTTCATGTCCGTGGTGACGATGCCGCCCGATCGCCGTGCCTCGACCGTCGCGTTGGAGATGACGGTGGCGGCGTAGCCGTCCCATGCGGAGGGGCCGGTGGGCTCCTGGCCGGCGGCGATGTTCGCGACCCACTCGCGGAACTCCGTGTCGAAGGCGTCCACGAAGCGGCCCACCCAGTCCGTCAGCACCCCGGTGCTGTGCCGACCGGCGGTGCGGACGCCGACCGCGGCCGGGTCGGGCAGCCGTACGAGCCCCTCCTCGCCCACCGTCTCGCACTGGATGTCGTACCCGTACTGGCAGTTGACGAAGACCTCCAGGTTGATGCGGACGCCCTTGGCGGTCTCGAAGAGCATGATCTGCGGGTCCTTCAGGTGCTCGAACCGCTTGCTCGTGGAACGCGGCAGGACCACCTGGGCCGAGACGATCTCGTCGTCGAGAAGCCAGCGCAGTACATCGATCTCGTGGACCGCCGAATCGAGCGCGGCCATGTCGGTGTGGTACGACTCGGGCACGGTGGGATTGCGGTGCGCGCAGTGCACGACCAGCGGCTCGCCGATCGTCCCCGCCTCGATGACCTGCTTCATCCGGCGGTAGCCGGCGTCGTAGCGGCGCATGAAACCGACCTGGACCAGCCGCCGGCCGTGCGCCTGCTCGGCCTCGACGATGCGCAGACAGTCCTCCGCCGTCGTCGCGAGCGGCTTCTCGCAGAACACCGGCTTCCCGGCGGCGATCGCGTTCAGCACGTGCTCGGCATGGGTGGGCCCCCAGGAAGTGACGAGTACGGCGTCCACGTCGTCCGCCGCGATCAGCTCGGCGCCACTCGCGAACACCTGGGCACCGACCCTCGCCGCTGCTTCCCCGGCCCGGGCCGCGTCGATGTCGGTGACGGCGGTGACCTGGGCGCCGGTCACGGACTCGGTGAGCCGGCGGATGTGCTCCTGGCCGATCCAGCCGGCCCCGATCACTCCTACGCGCACAGTCATGGGTGTTCCTCACTCTTGAGACGAGAGCCCCCGACTCCTGGTGGAGGCGGGGGCGGGGACAGGGACGGATCAGGAGTAGCGGGCTTTGAGCTCGTGTTCGAGGTTTTCGAGCGTGCGTCCGCGCGTCTCGGGCACGCACCGCTTCACGAAGGCCACGGCGACGAGGCCCACGGCCACGAACAGGAAGAACGTGCTGGACACACCCACCGCGTCGACCAGCACGGGAAACACCAGCCCGATGCAGAAGTTGGTGATCCACAGGGCGAACGCCGCGATGCCGAGTCCGAAGCCGCGCAGCTTCAGCGGGAAGATCTCGGACAGCATCAGCCAGGTCACCGGGGAGATCGCGCCCTGCTGGAAGGCGAGGAAGACGACGGTCATGGCGAGGACGGCGTAGGCGCGGCCATCGCCGGCGGGCAGCACCAGCGAGAACACGCCGATCAGCAACTGGGCCGCGATGGTGCCGAGTTGGCCGACCAGCAGCATCGGCCGCCAGTCCAGGTCGAAGACCGTCGTCCGGGACTTGGCCCGGTGCTCCAGCGCGGCGAGCGTCGCCGCGCGGCTCGGCTCCTCGCTCAGCCCTGTCCCCGTCATCCAGAACACGGAAGCCTCGCGCACCGCCGCCAGGTCCAGCTCGTCCGGCTGGATGTCCAGGTCCGGGGCCTTCGGCAGGCGGTAGAAGTACAGCGGGAAGTCGTCCGGCGGGAAGATCTCGCAGAACGTCACCGGGGTCGGCGCGATGTCCGACGTGCCGACGAACCGCGCGTCCACGCCGTAGCCGTCGAGGGCCCTGCGGACGAAGTCGCCGAAGGGGTCCCGGCCCGTCTTCGTGATCACCGCCGCCGAACGGCCGTAGCGGGCGGCAGCCACCGCCACGTTGGTGGGGCTCCCGCCCAGGTACTTGCCGAACGACGTGACCTCCGCCAGCCCCACACCGGTCTGGAGCGGATACACATCCACGCCCACACGGCCCATGGTCAGCACTTCGAATGACATCAGGCTGGCTCCCCTGCGCGCCGAAGCCCCCGTCGTGGAGGCCGGCGCAGATGGCGGCGGTTGGATTTAGAGCGCTTTAAAAGTATCCCTAAGTCGAGAACCATGCCGTCAGGCAAATGTCATGTCAATAGGTTGTTGCCGCGAGGTTTCACCCGCCCGTCGAGTCGGGCGGCGCGGAACCAGGCACGCCCTTCACCAAGCACTCGACTTACCTGTGACCGGCGTCGCTTGAAGCGAGTCTCGCCATTCGGGACGCCGGGCGGACCGATCCCGCGGCCGGAAGGCAGACGGCCGGGAACGTCCGGCACGCCAAGGGCCTGTCCCCCGGCACCGTGGCGTCCCAGCGTCGTGCCGAGCCTCCTCGGCTGCAGAGGTCTAGGGCGACGAGCAACGTCGTTTCGAGGTCGCGTCATAGCGCCAGAACGGTCGCATCAGGACTGCGACGGCCAGGACCAGGACCAGGCACACGAAGGCACTGCCCGACCAGGCCGTGCCCAGACCCGCGGTGGCGGCCATCGCTCCTGCGCGCAGATCGCCCAGCCGGGGGCCGCCCGCGACGACGACGGTGAAGACGCCTTGCAGGCGCCCCCGCATGGAGTCGGGAGCACAGGTCTGCAGGATGGTCTCCCTGTAGACCGCGCTGACGAGATCGGCGGCACCGGCGCAGGCCAGCAGGACGACGGTGCACCACAGCGAGTGGGTGGTTCCCGCGAAGCCGACCGCTGCCGCCCAGCCGGCCACGGCCGTCGTCAGGGCGACGCCCTGACGGCGTACCTTCGCGATCCACCCGCTGAACAGTCCGGCCGTGAGAGAACCGATGGCGATCGAGGCGTAGAGCAGGCCCACACCGCCGTGGAAGCGGGACTCGGCGATGTCCCCGGCGGACCTTCCCCGGTCCCGGCCTTCGGGCGGCCAGGCGGCTGCTTCGCGTCGCGAACGGGACGGCCTGGGAAGGGCTACGACGTGGGCGGCGACGATCTTTCGTCGGTAGCATCCGGCGCATGGACGTGGCGACGGGAGCACTGCCCCGGGGGCTCGGGCTGGTGGAGCGGGTGGTTCGCGGGGAGCTCGACAGCCGAGGCGGGCCCGGTGTGGTCCGGCTGGCGGAGGAGAGCGGGCTGGACAAGGGACAGGCGTCGCGGCTGCTGCGGGATCTGGTCGACACCGGAACACTCGCCCGGGACGGGCACGAGTTCCGCGCCGGGGCGGATCTGCTGGCCGTCGCGGCCGAGGCCGGTCCGTGGGGGGTGGAGAGCCGGGCGCTGTTGCGGGGGCTGGTGGTCCGGTTCGGGGCGTGCGCGTACGTGGACGTGCTCTGTGGGGCGATGGTGCTCTCGGTGCGGGCCGAGCTGGCGGCCTGGGCCGAGTTCTCCTGGGCGCGGGCGGGGCGGCTGACGCCGGTCTGGTGCACCGGGGCGGGGCGGGCGCTGCTCTTCGACCACTCGCGCGAGGAGGTCACGCGGCTCCTCGGCGGCGAGGACTTCATCGGGGCGGGCGGCCCCTACGCGCCGCGGACCGTGGACGATCTGCTGGCGCGGGTCACCGCGGACGCCGGGCGCGGGGTCGCGGTCTGCGAGAGCGAGTACGACGAGGACGTGCTGGAGGTGTCCGCGCCGGTGCGGGATCCGCACGGGGACGTCGTGGCGGCGGTCAGCGCGGTCGTGCCGCACGCGGCGGCCAGGGACGACCGGGACGAGATCATCACCGCGATCGGTGACGCGGCGACCCGACTCGCCTCGCTTCTCGGCTGAGCCTCGACGGGGCTCGGCGAACCCCGGGGGACGTCCCAGGGGCCCGGCGGGTCGCGGCGGGAACCGGCGAACTCGGCGGGAACCGGGGTTCCCGGCGGGCCACGGGGGCCCGGCAGGGTCGCGGCGGGCCCCGGCCAACTCGGCGGGAACCGGCGGATCCCGGCGAACTCGGCGGGATCCGGCGGGTCGCGGTGGATCCCGGCGAACCTCGGCGGGCCCCGGCTGAACCAGGGACGCTCAGTCCTGGTCCGTCTCCGTGTCCCTCCCCCTCTCCGTCTCCGCCTCCGTCTCCCTCCCCCTCTCCGCCTCCGCCTCCGCCTCCGTCGAGCACAACGCGGCGGTCAGCCAGGTGCTCCAGCGGAGCACGGAGTCCGCGCAGGCGGCCGTCGTCGGCTCCAGGCGGTGGCGGGGGCCGACGACCTGTACGGCGGCGACGATCTCCCCGCGGAAGTCCCTGACCGGAGCGGCCAGCGAGTACAGGCCGGGCTCGGCCTCCTGGTCGACGATCGAGTAGCCCCGCTTGCGGGCCGCGTCCAGCCGGGCCAGGAAGTCGGTCAGGTCGGCCGGGGTGTTGGGGCCGTGCCGGACGAAGGCGGTGCGGGCGAGGACGGCCGCGACCTCCGTGTCGTCGGCGTCGAACAGCAGGGCCTGGCCGGCGTCGCTGCAGTAGGCGGGATAGGCGCGGCCCACCCAGGAGACGAACGAGGACAGCGCCGGCGGCATCGACTCCAGGATCGTCACCGAACTGGCACCGCGCAGGACGCCCAGGTAGGCGCACTCCCCCGTGTCGGCGGCGACGCCCTCCAGCGCGGTACGGCCGTCCCGGCGCAGCCGTGCCTCGGTGATCTGCTGGGCGCGGGCGTACAGCTCCCAGGCGACGGTGTAGCGCAGCGACGCGGGATCCCGGCGCAGGAACCGGGCCGTCTCCAGGCTCCGCAGGATGCGGGAGACCTGGCTGCGTTCGCGGCCCAGGAGCACGGCGACCTCGGCGGCGGTGTGGCCGCGCGGGTCCTGCGACGGGTGCTCGGCGAAGAGTCGGAGCACGGCCAGGCCGCGTTTGAGGCTGCTGTCGGTGGTCATCGCGGGCCGAGCATAGCGCCGGGCCGCGGCATCGCCGCGCGCCGTCGTTGCGCGCACATTGCAGGTTCATTGCAAGGCGCGTGCATGATGAGCAACTGGACTTGCCTATTACGCATCGCCGGGTAGTCTCCAGCCATCCCTCGCATATCAGGCTCATCTGGAGTTCGTCTTGTCCGCTCTGCGCCCGCTAGTACTCCTCGGTTCCGCGACGCTGCTTCTGGCGGGCTGCGCCGACCCCTCCGAGCCGACGGGCGCCTCCGCCGGCACCCCGTCCGGTGCCTCGTCCTCGGCCGCCCCGATCGCGAGGAACGCCACGCTCGCCGCCAAGGTCCCGGCCGCGTTGAAGGCGAGCGGGATCACGGTCGCCAGTGACGTCAGCTACCCGCCGATGGACTTCTTCGCCTCCGACAACAAGACGGTCGTCGGCGCCGAGGCCGACCTCGACAAGGCCCTCGGCACGGTCCTCGGCGTCAAGGTCACCATCGTGAACGTGCCCTTCGACTCGATCCTGCCGGGCCTGCAGTCGGGCAAGTACCAGCTCGGCGTCTCCTCCTTCACGGACACCGCCGAGCGGGAGAAGGTCGTCGACTTCGTCACCTACTTCGACGCGGGTACGTCCCTGATCGTCCCGGCCGGCAATCCGAAGGCGCTCAAGCCCGGAGGCGACTCGCTGTGCGGTCGTACCGTCGCCGTGGCCAAGGGGTCCACGCAGGCCCTCGTGGACCTGCCGGCCCGCGCCAAGACCTGCAAGACGCCGATCAAGGTCAGCACCTTCCCGGACGGCACCGGGGTGAACCTCGCCGTCACCAGCGGCCGTGCCGACGCCGCCCTGGCCGACTCGCCGGTCGCCGCCTACGCCGCCAAGCGGTCCGGCGGCAAGCTGGAGGTCACCGGCGACTCCTACGGCAACGCGCCCTTCGGCATCGCCGTACCGAAGAACAGCGAGCTGACCGGGCTGCTCAAGTCGGCGTTGGAGGACCTGAAGGCGAGCGGCGGTTACGAGCAGATCCTCGCCAAGTGGGGCCTGGAGTCCGGCGCCCTGGACACGTTCGAGATCAACGCGGCCTCATGAGCGAGGAGTTGCCGGTCTACCGCCGCCGCAGGCCGGGCCGGTGGGTCCTGACCCTCGTCGTCGTGGTCCTGGCCGCGAGCCTGGTCCAGTCGCTGATCACCAACCGGCGCTTCGGCTGGGACACGGTCGGCGCCTGGCTGTTCAGCCGGACCGTGATGACCGGCCTGCTGACCACGCTGGAACTCACCGCCGCCGCCATGGCGATCGGGCTCGTGCTCGGTATCGCGCTGGCGCTCATGCGGCTGTCGGACAACCCCGTGGCGCGGAGCGTCAGTTGGGCGTACATCTGGCTCTTCCGGGGCACGCCGCTGCTCGTCCAGCTGCTGTTCTGGGGGTTCATCTCCGCGCTATACCCGACGCTGTCGCTGCACCTGCCCCTGCTGCCGGCGATCGGCAGCGTCCCGGCGAACTCCGTCATCACGACCTTCGCCGCGGCCCTGCTCGGACTCGGTCTCAACGAGGCGGCCTACCTCGCCGAGATCATCCGGGCCGGGATCGTCTCGGTCGACCACGGGCAGACGGAGGCGGCGGACGCGCTGGGCCTGTCCAGGGCCCGGACGCTGCGCCGGATCGTCCTGCCCCAGGCGATGCGGGTGATCATCCCGCCGGTCGGCAACGAGACCATCTCCATGCTCAAGACGACCTCCCTGGTGAGCGTGCTGGCCTACGCCGAACTCCTGTACTCCGTGCAGATCGTGTACGCCCGCACCTACCAGACGATCCCGCTGCTGATCGTCGCCAGCATCTGGTACCTGGCCGTCACGACCCTGCTCAACGTCGGCCAGCACTACCTCGAACGTCACTTCGCGAAGGGCGGCAGCCGATGATGATCGAGGCCACCGGTGTCCGCAAGTCCTTCGCCGGGCGGGAGGTGCTGCGCGGGATCGACCTGTCCGTGCCGCGCGGGACGGTCACCTGCGTGATCGGACCCTCCGGGTCGGGCAAGTCGACCTTCCTGCGGTGCGTGAACCATCTGGAGCGGCCCGACGGCGGCCGGATCCTGGTGGACGGCGCACCGATCGGGTACGAGCCGTACCGGGACGGGCTGCGCGCACTGCGCCGCCGTGACCTGGCCCGGCAGCGCCGTGACATCGGCATGGTCTTCCAGCGCTTCCATCTCTTCCCGCACCTGACGGCACTCGCCAACGTCGTCGAGGGACCGGTCGGCGCGGGCCGCCCCCGCGCCGAGGTGACCGAGGGGGCGCTGGCGCTCCTCGACCGGGTCGGTCTGGCCGACCGGCGCGACGCCTATCCCGCCCAGCTCTCCGGCGGCCAGCAGCAACGGGTCGCCATCGCCCGCGCGCTGGCCATGCGACCGAAGCTCATGCTGTTCGACGAGCCGACCTCGGCGCTCGACCCGGAGCTGGTCGGGGAGGTGCTGGACGTCATGCGGGGCCTCGCCGCCGACGGCATGACGATGCTCGTCGTCACCCACGAACTGGGCTTCGCCCGCGAGGTCGCCGACGAGGTCGTCTTCTTCGACGACGGCCGGATCCTGGAGTCCGGACCGCCCGCCCGCGTCCTGTCGGCCCCCGACCACCCCCGAACCCGCGACTTCGTGACGAAAGTGCTGTGAGTGCTGTGAGTGCTGTGACGGCTGTGACCACCTTTCGCGACGCCGTGTCCGCCGGCCCCCTCGTTCTGGACGGCGGCATGTCCAACGAGTTGGAGGCCCAGGGCCACGACCTGAGCGGCGCCCTCTGGTCCGCCCGCCTGCTGCGCGACGACCCCGAGGCGATCGCGGCCGTCCACCGCGCCTACTTCGCCGCGGGCGCCCAGGTCGCCATCACGGCCTCCTACCAGGCCACCTACGACGGTTTCGCCCGGCTGGGCATCTCCCGCACCGAGACCACGGCCCTGCTGCGACGCAGCGTGCACCTGGCCCGCGAGGCCGCCGAGAACGCCGCCGGAACGGCCTGGGTCGCGGCGTCCGTGGGCCCGTACGGCGCGATGCTGGCCGACGGCTCGGAATACCGCGGCGGCTACGGCCTCACCGTGGCCGAGCTGACCCGCTTCCACCGCCCCCGGCTGGAGGCCCTGGCGGAGGCCGCCCCCGACGTCTTCGCCGTCGAGACCATTCCGGACCTGCGCGAGGCCGAGGCGGTACTGAACGCCCTCGACGGCCTGGGCATCCCCGCCTGGCTCTCGTACAGCATCCGCGGGACGACCACCAGCGCGGGCCAGCCGCTGACCGAGGCCTTCGCGCTCGCCCGGAGCAGCGACGCCGTCGTCGCCACGGGGGTGAACTGCGCCCCCGCCGCCGACACGGCCCCCGCGCTGGCCCTGAACACCGCGCTGCCCGGCGTCGTCTATCCGAACGGCGGCGGCGTCTGGGACCCCGGAACCCGGAGCTGGCGGGGCGCCCAGGACGAGATCGCGGATCTGGCACCCTCCTGGCTGCGCGCCGGCGCGGTGCTCGTCGGCGGCTGCTGCCGGGTCGGCCCGGCCGAGATCAAGGAGCTGGCCGACCGCCTCGCCGCCGCCGCGGCAGACGACTGAGCTGCCGCAGCAGACCGCTGAGCCGCCACGGCAGACCGCCGAGGAGCCGTCGCGAGACCGACCGCCGGCCCCTCCCCCGTACCCGCACGACACGCAAGGAACGCCGCCCATGCCCCAGCCCACCGCCCTCCCGGTGATCGACCTCTCCGCCCCCGACCGTGACGCGCTCCACCGGGCCGCCCGTGACGTCGGCTTCTTCCAGCTGGTCGGGCACGGCGTCACCTCCGCCGAACAGGCCCGGCTGCTCGCTACCGCCCAGGGCTTCTTCGCCCTGCCCGAGGCCGACCGGCACGCGCTCGACAACCTCAACTCGCCGCACTTCCGCGGCTACACGCGGATCGGCAACGAGCACACCCAGGGTCGTCGCGACTGGCGCGACCAACTCGACATCAGCAACGAGCTGCCCCCTCACGTGCCCGCCCCGGGCGAGCCGCCCTACTGGTGGCTGGAGGGGCCGAACCAGTGGCCCGAGTCCCTGCCCGCGCTGCGGGAGGTCGCGCTGGAGTGGATGGACCGGATCGGCGCGGTCGCCCACCGGCTGCTGCACGAGCTGCTCGCGGCCGTCGGCGGTCCCGAGGACTTCTACGACGACGCCTTCTCCGGCCACCCGCGCAACCACCTGAAACTGATCCGCTACCCGGGGCGGGCCCCGGTGGGGGACGACCAGGGTGTCGGGGTGCACAAGGACTACGGCTTCCTGACTCTGCTGCTCACGGACGAGGTGCCCGGACTCCAGGTGGAGACACCGGACGGGCAGGGCTTCATCGACGTGCCGTATCTGCCGGGGGCGTTCGTGGTGAACCTGGGCGAGCTGCTGGAGGTCGCGACGAACGGCTACCTGAAGGCGACCAACCACCGTGTGGTCTCCCCTCCGGGAGCACGCGAGCGCTTCTCCGCACCGTTTTTCTACAACCCCCGGCTCGACGCCCGGATCGCCCCGCTCCCCTTCCCCGGCGCGTCGGACGCGGCCGGTGTGACGGACGACCCGGACAACCCCCTGTTCGCGGAGTTCGGCTGGAACGAGCTCAAGGGCTGGGTCCGCGCCCACCCCGCGGTGGTCAGCAGGCACCACCCGGGGCTGACCACCGCCTGACGGTCGGCGCGGCGACGACATCGGCGGCGGAGCCGACCAGCCAGGTGCGCCGCCCCACCCGTGTTCCTCGGCCACGCGCACGCGCAACGGGCCCTCGACGACCTCGCACGGCGCCGAGGGCCGGTCACTGGCGCGACTGGCTCTGGAGTGGGTCCTGTGGCAGTCCCGGGTGGCCGGCGACCGGTACGGCATCCACGGAACAGGGGCCCGCTCCTGACCCGGTGTCGGGTTCGGCCTTCAGGTGCTTCTCGAACGGGAGCGGGCCGATGGTTTCCGGGTCGGCCTCCGTGTCGAACAGGGGGGTGTAGCCGGTGGCGAGGTACAGGCCGCGGGCCTCCGGCTGGCGCGGCCCGGTGGTCAGGTAGATCCGCCGGTAGCCGCGGAGGCCCGCCTCGCTCTCCAGTTCCGCGACGACACGGCCGGCCAGACCCCGCCGCCGGTGTGCGGAGTGCGTCCAGATCCGCTTGAGTTCGGCGGTGGCCTCGTCGTACCGGCGGAACGCGCCGCCCGCGACCGGCTCACCGCGTTCGAGCAGCAGGAGCAGGAGGCCGCCGTAGGACGTCGTGAACTCCTCGCCGGGGTACCGGGCGAGTTCGGCACGGGCTTCGCTGCCGTAGCGGGCCGCGTACTCCTCGCCCAGCTCGCGCAGCAGCGGTTCCACCCGTGGGTCGCCGACGGTGACGTGAACGACCGTCAGCTCGGTCGAGGCCCGCGGTACGACCGAGGTCATCCGTCCACCGCCGCGAGATCCCGCGTGACGTCGGCGGCGCGCCCGGCGTCACGCTTGGCGACCTCCTCGCGGACGATGGGGATCACGTACCGGCCGAAGTCGATCGCGTCGCCCAGCAGGTCGTAGCCACGGGCGGAGAGGATGTCGACGCCCAGGTCGTAGTAGTCGAGGAGCGCCCGGGCCACGGTCTCCGGGGTGCCGACCAGGGCGTTGGAGTTGCCCGCGCCGCCGGTGGCCGCGGCGGTCGGGGTCCACAGGGCACGGTCGTAGCGCTCCCCCGCCTCGGCGATGGCGATCAGCCGCTGCGAGCCCGTGTTCTGCGGCTGGGCGTGCCCGTTGTGGCGCTTGCCGACCGCTTCGCCCTTCTCCTTGCGGGCCTTGATCGCGCCCACCGTGCGGTGGGCCTTCTCCCAGGCCAGTTCCTCCGTCGGAGCGATGATCGGCCGGAACGCCACCTGGAAGCGCGGTACGTCGGTGCGCCCCGCCGCCTTCGCCGCGGCCTTCACGACCTCGATCTGCTCGGCGGTCTTCGCCAGCGGCTCGCCCCACAGGCAGTAGATGTCGGCCTCGGCGCCCCCGGCCGCGTTGGCGGCCGGTGAGGAGCCGCCGAACGAGACGTCGGGGCGCGGCTGTTGGACAGGGAAGACGTCGCTGACGAAGTCGTGGAAGCGGTAGTGCTCGCCCTCGTGGTCGAAGGGCTCGCGGGTGGTCCAGATCTTCTTGACGATCCGGATGTACTCCAGGGTCCGGGCGTAGCGCTCGTCCTTGGTCAGGGTGTCACCCTCGCGGCCCTGCTCGTGGTCGTTCCCGCCGGTGATGAAGTGCACCGTCAGCCGGCCCTCGCTGATCTGGTCGAGGGTGGCGAAGGTCTTGGCGGCGAAGGTGGGGTAGGAGACGTTCGGCCGGTGGGCGAGGAGGATCTGGAGGCGGTCCAACCGGCTCGCGATGTACGCGGCGGCCGGTGCGGGATCCGGGGATCCGGAGCCGTAGGCGAACAGCACCCGGTCCCAGCCGTGGTCCTCGTGCGCGCGTGCGAGGCGGAGCGTGTACTCCTTGTCGAAGGCGGCGCCGGAGCGGGCGGTGGTTTCTGAGCCGTCGTTGGTGGCGGCGATGCCGAGGAATTCCACGGGCACGGGAGTGGCCTTTCACGGGAGACCGCACGCGGGGCAGGGCAAGGGGACCGTGCGCGCGGGACGGGTGAGTGACGGGTTCGCCGCACGGACGGGTCGGTGCGGGCAGGGCGGCGACAGCGCACGAAGCGGGAACGCGGCCCACGTCGGGGGGCCGCTGGAGGGTGGGGCCGGTCAGCCGGCCCGTCGCCGAGTCAGACGCAACACGCCGCGGACCACACCCGACCGAGGTCGATGTGGGGGCGCGAGACCAAGCGCTGCTGGGCGTTCATGCGACCAATTCAGCAGTCGGTCGCGCTGTTCGTCAAGCAACGCCCGGATGCCGGACCGCCGCCCTGACTCCCCGGACCAGCGGTCGGTCAAGCCCTTAGAGGCGAGGGCTGAGGGCCGAGGGCCCACCGGCGTGACAAAGGTCATTGACAACCGGAATCCGCCAAGGTTGTCATGAGCACATGAAGGCACGTCCTGGAAACCGCCGGGCAGAGGGTGAGCGGCTGCCGTGGGAGCGCGGTCGCTGACCTTGCGCCCCGAACTGCTCGACGCCGCCCGGGCCGAGTTGCGGTCCCGGCCGGGAGTCCTCCTCCACGGTCCCGCCGGGATCGGCAAGTCCACGCTGGTGGCGGCCCTGACCGCCGACGCGACCGGCACCGTGCTGCGCTGCTCGCCCGCCGACGAGGACGCCCGGCTCCCGTTCGCCGGACTCGTCGACCTGTTCTCACGGGTCCCGGACAGCCGCCTCGACGCCCTGGCACCCGAGCCCAGGGCGGCGCTGCGGGCCGCCCTGCTGCGCGGCGCGGAACCGGAGGACGGCCGGAGCCTGCTCGCGGTGCGGCTCGCCGTCCTGGAGGTGCTGCGCGCGCTGGCCGCCGCCGGTCCGCTCCTGCTCGTCGTCGACGGGCTCCAGGCGCTCGACGACCCGACCGCCGAGGCCCTCGCCTTCGCCCTGCGCCGCCTGGACGGTCCGGACGTCCGGACGGTGGCCTCCGAACGGGTGGCCGACGGCGAGCAGCCGCAGCGGCTGCGCAGCTGCCCGCCGGGCACCGTCGAACTGCCGGTGCCGCCGCTGACGGACGCCGAGGTGGCCCGGCTCGTGCGCACCGGCGTCGACGCCGACCTGCCGCCCGCGGTCCTCCGTGCGATCCAGGACACCGCTGCCGGAAACCCGTGGTACGCACTGGAGTTGGCCCGAGCCGCCCTGCTCGGCCCGCCACCGTCGGACTCCGGCCGCGCGCTGCGCATACCCCGGAGATTGCGCGCCCCGCTGCTGGACCGGGCCCGCGCGCTGCCCGAGCCGGTCCGGCACACCCTCCTCGTCGCGAGCGCCGCCGACCGCCCCACGCTCACCCTGCTGCGCGCCGCGGGTCTCCCCGACCCGGCCGCGCACCTCGCGGAGGCCGAACGGCTCGGTGTCGCGACGGCCGACACCGACGGGACCGTACGCTTCCGGCATCCGCTCATGCGGGCCGCCGTCCACGCCGACGCCCCCGAAAGCGGCCGCCGGCAGGCGCACACCCTGCTGGCCCGCGTGGTCACCGAGCCCGTGGAGCGGGCCCGTCATCTCGCCTACGCCCGCCCGCACGAGGACGAGGAGACGGCCCGCACCCTGATGTCCGCGGCGGAGTCCGCGCGCCGCGACGGCGCCCTCGCGGCGGCCGGTGAACTGGCCGGGCTCGCCGCCCGCCGCACCCCCGGCGACCGGCCCGCGGACCGTGCCGAACGACTGCTGGTGGCGGCCGAGTTCGCCTGCGACGCCGGGCAGTCGGCGGAGGCGGGCGAGGCCGCCGCGACCGTCCTCGCGAAGTCGGACTCGGCGCGCCGACGGGTGCGGGCCCGGCTGGTCCTGCTGCGGAACGCGGGGCAGGCGCTGGAGGGCACCCGGGCCCTGATCGAGGACGGGCTGCGGGACGCCGACGGCGATCCGGAGGCCGAGGCGTGGCTGCACCACTGGGCGGCCGTACGCGGCCTGTTGTGCGGGGAGTTGGACGAGGCGGCCCGACGGGCCCGGCGGGCAGTCCGGCAGGCGGCGGTGGCGGGTGACACGGAGACCCGGATCGGGGCGCTCGCCACGCTCGCCCGGGTGCGGTCCCTGGCGGGCGAACCGGTTGACGCCGACGCCGCGTTGGAGGAGGCGCTCGCCCTGGCCGGTGGCGCCGGCGGCGGTCCGCAGAGCTGGCGGCTGATCCGGATGCGGGCGATCCTCGCCCTGGACGCCGACCGGGTGACCGAGGCCCACCAGCAGACCACTGAACTCCTGGCCGCCATCGGGGAGTTCGCCGGGGTCGAGGAGCTGCTGGCGACCCTGGTGTCACTGACCCGCATCCAGGTGCGCGCCGGGCTGTGCCGCGAGGCCCTGCGCACCGCGGCCCGCTGCTCGCACACGATGGCCGAGTCGGCCCCGGCGCTGTACGCGGCGGCGCTCGCGGCGACCGCGGGCGGCACCGCCGAGGAGGCCCGGCACCTGGCCGGGCAGGCGGTACGCGCCTCGGAGGCCGACGGCGACCGGCTGTTCCTGCTGCGCGCGCTGGCGGTGCTCGGGCAGGCGGAGCTGCTGGGCGGCGACGGGCGCGGGGCGGCGGCCGCAGTCGAGGCGTTGCGGCGGGTCAGGGAGCTGGGCACGGCCATGTGCGCCGCCGATCCGCCCTTGCTGCACTGGTACGCCGACCTGGCGGAGGCCCTCGTCGTGCTGGGCGAGACGGACGAGGCGGAGGTGGTGCTCCGCGAGGCCCGTGACCGGGTGTCCCGTGACACGCCGGGCGGTGCGGTGGCGGCCCTGGAGCGGGCGCAGGGGCTGCTGGAGGCGGGGGCGGGCCGGGCGAAGGAGGGGGCGGAGCGGCTCCGGGCGGCCGTCGACCGGCTCCGCCGACTCCCCCTCCCCGTCGATCTGTCGCGCACCCTCATCGCGCTCGGCACGGTCGAGCGGCGCTCACGTCGCCGGAGCGCGGCCCGCACGGTCCTCGGCGAGGCGCTGGAGACGGCCACCCGGATCGGTGCCACTCCCCTGGCGGCGCGGGCGCGTGACGAACTCGCCCGGCTCGACTCCGGCAGCGGCGAGGCGGGGCCCGAACTCACCCCGGCCGAGGCCAGGATCGCCGAGCTGGTCGGCGGCGGGGCCACCAACCGGGAGGTCGCGGCCGAGCTGTTCATCAGCGTCAAGACGGTGGAGGGCACCCTGTCGCGGGTCTACCGCAAGATCGGCGTCCGCTCCCGCACCGCGCTCGCGCACGCGATGGCGGTCGCCGTCATCGCCTCCGGGGCGGCCGTCGACTCCGGCGACGACGGCCAGGCCAAGGCGCCGGAGCAGGCGGTGGCCGTCGCTCCGGCCGGCCGTACGCAGAGCCGTCGCGCTCTCGACATACGCCGTTGACGAGTCATCAGCCGTTAACACGTGACGCAAGGGTTCCCCCGCTTATGGGGGCGGGGCCGGAGTTCCTACGGTGAAGCCGTCCCGTTTCCGGGACAACTCCCCACCCCCCACGGTCCGGAGGACCTCAGTGAAGTCACGCCTGAAGCTGCTCGGCCTGGTCGCCGTGCCGGCCCTGATCACGGCGGCCGTGCCCGCCGCCTACGCGTCCGACGCCCCGCACACCGCCCGCGCCGCGGTCGCCGGAGACGTCCTGCCCGGCCTGAAGCAGTCCGCGGCCCGCACCGGCAGGGTCGCGGCCGGCAAGCGCATAGCCGTGGCGATCAGCCTCACCCCCAGAGGCGGTTCGGCACTCGACACCTTCGTCGCGAAGGTGAGCGACCCGCACTCGGCCTCCTACGGCCACTACCTGACGAAGAGCCAGTTCGCGGCACGGTTCGGCCGGACCGACGCGGAGGTGAAGCGGCTCAAGGACTACCTGCGCGCGCAGGGCCTCACCGTCGGCAAGGTCCACTCGGGCAACCTGCTGGTCGACGCCAACGGCACCGCCGCACAGCTGGAGAAGGCCTTCGGCACCAAGCTGTCGACCTGGAAGGACACCGCGTCGGGCCGTTCCTTCTACGCCAACGACAGCGCGCCGACGCTGCCGGCCGCCCTCGCCTCCCTGGTCAGCGACGTGGCCGGTCTCAACAACCGGGTCCAGCTGCACCACCAGGCCGTCTCGCGGACCGTCTCCCCGCACAACGGCCCCGGCGGCGGCTACACCCCGGCCCAGCTCAAGGGCGGTTACAACGTCTCCGGCACGTACACCGGCAGCGGCCAGAAGATCGCGCTGCTGGAGTTCGACGGATTCCAGCAGTCGAACATCACCAAGTACGACACCAACTACAGCCTGGGCTCGCCCACCCCGACCGTGCAGAAGGTCGACGGCGGTTCCGGCTCGCTCGGTGACGGCCAGGTCGAGGTGGAGCTGGACATCGAGGTCCTGCACGCGATCGCCCCGAAGGCGAACGTGACCGTCTTCGAGGGCCCGAACTCCGACGCCGGCGAGGTCGACACCTACCAGGCCATCGTCGACAGCGGCATCGCGACCACCTCGATCAGCTGGGGTGCCGCCGAGAGCGCCCGCACCACCTCCAACATCAACGCGGTGGACGCCGTCTTCAAGGCGGGCGCGGCCCAGGGCCTCGGCTTCTACGCGGCCTCCGGCGACGACGGCTCCGACGACGCGGGCGACGGCGGCACCTCCGTCGACTACCCGGCCAGCGACCCCTACGTGACCGGCGTCGGCGGCACCAAGCTGACCGTCACCTCCGCGAACGCCTTCAGCAAGGAGGTGGCCTGGTCCGGCGGCGGTGGCGGCAAGTCCTCCGTCTTCAAGATCCCGAGCTGGCAGACCGCGGTCCAGAAGAGCGCCGGCGGCGGCTACCGCCAGGTCCCGGACGTCTCGGCGCACGCCAACCCCAGCCCCGGCGTCTCCATCTACTCGCAGGGCTCGTGGTCCTCGGTGGGCGGCACCAGCGCCGCCGCGCCCGAGTGGGCGGCGTTCGCGGCCCTCTACAACCAGCAGGCCGCGGCGGCCGGCAAGGCCAACCTCGGCTTCGCCAACCCCGCCCTCTACGCGGCCTCGGGCACCGGCTTCCACGACATCACCAGTGGCAGCAACGGCGCCTACTCCGCGGCCACCGGCTGGGACTTCACCACCGGCTGGGGCTCGTACAACGCCGCGACTCTCGCGAGCAAGCTGCTCGGCTGACGTCCGTCCACGCAACGCGGGCCGGGAGCACCCCGGCCCGCACTGCCGTGTCCGTCCGGTCCCCCGACGCCTTCGAGGGCGGCCCCGCGCTCGACGGATCCGGGGCGCTGCTCTCCTGCCGCGAGAGCCTGCTGGGCGGTGCCGGTGTGCTCGGCGGAACTCCGTCGATCGTGCCGTTGCCCGTCGGCACCGTGCGCGGGGCTCAGTAGCCGACCGTGAAGCGGCGGTTGAGGTGGCGCGGGTGGTCGATCTCGTCGACGAGGGCGGCGGCGTAGTCCTCGTAGGAGATGCGGGCCTGGCCGTCGTCTCCCGTGACGGGGGCGTCGAGGCCGGTGCGGTAGTTGCCGGTGCGCTCGCCCGGGGCGAAGTGGACCGGGGGCGGGGAGAGATACGTCCAGGTCACCGACTGGTCGAGGGCGAGGTAGGCGTCCAGGGCGCGGATCTGGCCGATGGCGTACGGCTTGAACTCCTCGGGGAAGCCGGGGCCGTCGTAGAACCGCACCCCGTCGTCGTCGAGGAGGCTGGCGCCGCCGCCCATGTGGATGATGCGCGGGCCGGCCGGGCCGAGGGCGCGGGCGGCGGAGGTGGCGGCGTCGACGGCGTCGGTGTAGAGGGTGGCGTCCGGGCCGCCGACGGTGAGTACCAGGACGTCGGCGTCCTTGGCGAGGGCGGCGACCGCGGGGCGGTCGGTGATGTCGCCCGCGACCGCGCGGACCCCGTCGGGAAGCGCGGTCAGCGCGCCGACGTCGCGGGCCACGGCGGTGACCCGGTGGCCGCGGGCGGCGGCCTCGGCGACGATCCGGGAGCCGGCCTTGCCCGCGGCTCCGAACACGACGATCCTGCTCATCACGTGGTCTCTCTCTGTTTCCGTGGCGTTGCGGGTGCCGGGGTCAGGCGCCGGTGGCGCCGAAGAGGTACTGGTTGCCGATGTCGATCAGGAAGGGGCCGCCCCACGCGGGGTACCGCTCCACCATGGCCCGCTTGTACGCCGCGCCGTCGTCGCCGAGCAGTTCGGCCGCGTCCGCGAGGTAGCGGCGCATGTCGTCGAAGACCTCGGGCCCGGCGGGCAGACCGTGACCGGCCAGGACGGTGTCGTACGACGGGTCGGCGGCGAGCGCGTCCACGGCCTTGGCCCAGCCGGCGATGTCGTTGTTGCCGAGGAACAGGTGCGTGGCGTGGTAGACGAGGTCCTGGGCGACCAGCACCCCCTGTTCCGGCAACCGGATCACGAGTTCGTCGGCCGCCTCGCCGCCGTGCCGGTCCTCGAAGACGAACGGGACGCCGTCGATGACCTCCGTGCCCGGCACGATCTCCACGGTGGGGGTCATGTCGGCGACCGGGATGAGCGTGCCCGCCGGGTCCTGGCCGTCGCCCTGGGCCGCGATCCGGTCGCGCACCGCGGCCAGCGCGTGCACCGGGACGCCGAACCGGGCGGCGCCGTGGAAGTGGTCCGGATGGGCATGGGTGATGATCAGCCGGTCCAGCGGCTTGCCCAGGCCCCTGGCGTAGGCGACGACCTCGTCGGCGTGGGCGAGGGCGTACTGGGCGTCGACCGCGATCACGCGGGCGGGGGTCTCGATCAGCTGGGTGGTGACGTTCAGGCTGTCGTCGCCGGCCATGTAGCTGTGGACGCGCACCGCGCCCTTGTCGATGACGGTGACCGTGCCGTTCATGGTGTTCCTGCCTCCTGGTGGTGGGACGGGGCCGCTGTACCGCCCCGCACTCCACTGTCCGCGCGTAGCCGCTGGCAGACGAGGTACGGTGCAGACGTGTCATGGTCAAAGTCGGACATGAGTGCGCGCGACGGGAGTGGCGCCCCGGCGTCGGGATCGGCCATCCCCGGGTTCGGGTTCAATCCGCCGCACGCTCCCGTACCCGGTATCGAGATCACCGACCTGGCCGCGCTGCACGGCCGGGTCACCGACGGCACCCTGCAACGGGTGCACCGCGCCGACTTCCACTCCCTCACCCTGATCACCGAGGGCGGCGCCGAGCACACCGTCGACTTCGTCAGCCACCCCTGCCGGCCCGGCACGCTGCTCTGGGTCCGCCCCGGCCAGGTGCAGCGGTTCCCCGCGCCCGGCCGCATGAACGGCACCCACGTGCTGTTCACCCCGGCCTTCCCCGAGCCGAACCCGGCCACGGCCCACCTCACTGACGACTGGTCCGGACCCGTCTGCCGCCAGCTGGGCACCAGCGCCGACCACGCCACCACCGCCGCGCTCCTCAGCCGGCTGAACGCCGAATACACCCGCCCCGGGGGATCCTCCCGCGACATCCTGCGCCTGCTGCTCGCCGCACTCCTGCTGCACATCGACCGGCTCCCCCACCCGGGGACGCGCGCCGACCCGCACACCGGCGGCGAGGTCCACGCCCGTTTCCGCGCCGAACTGGAGCGCTCCTACGCGACCACCCGGCGCGCCGAGGACTACGCCGACCGTCTGGGCTACACCGTCAAGACGCTCACCCGCGCCTGCCGCGCCGCCACCGGGCAGTCCGTCAAGGAGGCCATCGACGCCCGGGTCGCCCTCCAGGCCCAGCGGCTCCTCGCCCACACCGACGAGCCCGTCGCCGTCATCGCCCGCCGCCTCGGCTTCTCCGAACCCACCAACTTCGGCAAGTTCTTCACCCGCCACACCGGCACCACCCCCGGCGAGTTCCGCCACAGCCAGTCGGGAGCCACCGGCCACACCGGCCACACCGGCCACTCGGCCGCACCCCCACCGCGGGCAGCCACCCCAGTCCGCGCGAAACGGCGGGACCCGGCATCCGGACCTGATGCCCCAGCCCGGCCGTGTCGGTGATCCGTGAGAGTAGGCCGGCCGCGGTGCCGCTTGGCCGCATGGCCGGCCGGGGGCGCTGACGACACGGCGGTCATGCCTGTCCCTGCGGGTACCAGTAACGGCGGGATCTGGAACCGGGCGGTCGTGCAGGGTGATCCTGCCGTCATGGCACACGTACTCGTCACTGGTGGGACCGGCTTCCTGGGCTCCCACACGATCGCGCGGCTCCTGATGTCGGGGCACAAGGTCACGACCACGCTGCGCTCGTCGAAGCGGCAGCCCGACGTCGAGAGGATGCTCTCCGCGGCCGAGGCGCCGGGGCGGGAGGGGGTCTCCTACGTCGAGGCGGACCTGGCGTCCGACGCCGGCTGGGACCGGGCCGCGGCGGGGGCCGACTATGTTCTGCACATCGCCTCGCCGTTCCCCGGCTCCCGTCCGAAGGACGAGAACGAACTGATCGTCCCGGCCCGCGACGGTGCGCTGCGGGTGCTGCGGGCCGCGCGGGACGCCGGCGTCGGGCGAGTGGTCCTGACGTCCTCGTTCGCCGCGGTCGGCTACGGCCACGGCCCGACGGACCGGGTCTTCACGGAAGCCGACTGGACGAACCCGGACGGGCCCGACCTGACCCCGTACGTCAAGTCGAAGGCCGTCGCCGAGCGCGCGGCGTGGGATTTCATCGCCGCCGAGGGCAACGGTCTGGAACTCACCACGGTCAACCCGGTCGGGATCTTCGGTCCGGTCCTCGGTCCCGACTACTCCAGCTCGATCCGCGTCATCCACGCGATGCTCACCGGTGCCATGCGCGCCGCGCCGCCGATCTGGACCAACACCGTCGACGTCCGGGACGTCGCCGACCTGCACATCAAGGCGATGACCTCGCCGGCTGCCGCCGGGCAGCGGTACCTGGCGCTGGCAGGCGAGCCGGTCTCCTTCGGGCAGATCGCGCTCGCCCTCCGCTCCGAGCTGGGCGAAGCGGCTGCGCAGGCCCCCACCCGGTCGGCCCCCGCGTGGCTGCTGCGGCTGCTGTCCACGGTCAGCCCGCGGTTGCGCGAGACGGTGCCGCAGCTGGGCGTGGTCCGCCGGGCCGACAACGCCAAGGCCCGTGAGCAGCTGGGCTGGGCACCGCGTTCGAACGAGGAGAGTGTGGTCGCGAGTGCGCGCAGTCTGGTGCGGCTCGGCCTGCTCGCCGACTAACGTCGAGGAATGAACGACGTGGCGGACACCCTCGGTGGCTTCCTGCGGGCCCGGCGGGAACGGCTCAGCCCCCAGGAGGCCGGCCTGCCCGCCGGCGAGCGCCGCCGTGTCCCGGGGCTGCGCCGGGAGGAGGTGGCCCACCTCGCCGGCATCAGCCCCGAGTACTACCTGCGCCTGGAGCAGGGCCGCAACCAGCACCCCTCCGACCAGATCCTCGAAAGCCTGGCCGCGGCGCTGCAACTCGACGACGACGCCGTCGCCTACCTGCACCGCCTCGCCCACCCCACGCCCCCGGCCCGGCGGCGCCGGCCCCGCTCCCCGACGGGCCGGGCCGACCTCCAGCCCCTGCTCGACGGCTGGCCCCTCACACCCGCCTATGCCCAGGGGGCAGCCGGCCGCGTCGTCGCCGCCAACCGCCTGGCCGTGGCCCTGTGTCCGTTCTTCGCCGTGGGGAGCAACCCCCTGCGAGCCGTGTTCCTCGAACCCGAGATGCGCAGCCTCTATCCCCAGTGGGACGACGTGACCGCCAAGGCCGTCTCCGGACTTCGCTCGACCCTCGGCATCGACGACGCCGATCCCGAACTCCTGGAGACCATCGGCGAGCTGACGGTCGCCAGCGAACGCTTCCGCACGCTGTGGGCCAGACGGGAAGTGCGCCGCCGCGCCGCCGGCTACACGCGGTTCGACCATCCCGTGGTCGGACAGCTGGAACTGCGCTACGAGAAGCTCCTCAGGCCAGAGGCACAGCAACTCCTCGTCGTCTACCACGCCGACCAGGGCTCACCCAGCGCCGAGCGCCTGCACCTGCTCACCAGCCTCTGAACCCGGGCGCTGACGCCTCGACGACCGGTTCCCGCCGCGTCCGGTCAGGTGCGTGCGATGTTGCCGACCGCGGTGCGCAGGTCGCCCTCCTCGGGAACCACCGGGGGAAGAGGGGTCGCGTTGGCGGGATTGAGGGAGTCGAAGAGCAGGGCGGTGAAGCGGGCCCGCAGCGCGGGCGTGGAGCCGGGGATCGCGAGCCCGGCGACGGCCATGACGAGGAAGCGCGGGATGTCGTCCTGGGTGAGGTCGCGGCGGACCTCACCCTGCTCCTGCGCACGCAGGAGCAGCGGGTACAACGACTCGCTGAAGCGCTGGAGGATGTCCACCGCCACGTCGGTGAAGTTGCTGGCGAAGGTGACCAGCCCTTTCTCCTCGGCGATCAGGTCGAGCAGGCGGGTGGCGATGCCATGGAGGGACTGCCGGGGATGCGGGGAGTCGGCGGCGCGCTCGATGAGGGGAAGCAGATCGGTTTCGAGGATGTCCTCCAGGACGGCGCGAACGATCGCCTCCCGGTTGGGGAAGTGCCGGTAGAGCGTGGCGATGCCCACCCCGGCCTCGGCCGCGATCTGCTCCAGTGACCCCTCGCCCGCACCGAGGACGACCCGCCCGGCGACGGTGATGCGCTCCGCGGTGGAGCGAGCGTCGACCCTGCGCCTCGGAACGCGGCCTTCGGTTGCTCGCATCTACGGCTCCTTCCTGCCCTGAACGAAGGCTATCCGTCTCCGCCTCCGTCGGTAGCACCCCCTCGCTTTGATAGTTACCTATCGCTTTGATAGTACCCTCTCGACACACTCCGCGGCCTCACCGAGGCCGTCCGGGAGACGTGTGGATGGGAGAGACGCATGTCCGTGCTGCTATACCGGCTGGGAAGGCTCGCCTACGGCAGGCCCTGGTACTTCATCGGGGGCTGGCTGACCGTGATCGCCGTGGTCCTGGGGGTGCTCGCGACCAGCCCGGTCCGGCTGAGCAACGACGTACGCATCGACGGCACCCCGGCCCAGAAGGTCATCGACGATCTGGCCAGGTCCCTGCCGGAAGCGTCCGGGGGCCAGGGAATGCTGGTCTTCGAGCCCGCCGACGGCGCCCGGATCGACGACCGCCGCGTCCAGGCCGCCCTCCTGGCGGCCGTGGATTCCGTCTACCGCCATGACCATGTGATCGACGTCCGGAAGGCTCTCGCCGCGGAGGCGGCCAAGGGCGCGAAAAGCCCTCTTCTGCGGGCCCAGCGGGCAGTGGCCGGGGCGGCGGGAGGGCCGGCGTCCGGCAAGGCCCCCGTGCCCCTGACCGTGCAGGGTCGGGCAGTGCCCGGAGTCGCCGTCTCCGCGGACGGAAGGACGGCCCTGATGCAGTTCCAGTTCGACGAGCAGACCTACGAACTGCCTTCCGGGACCATCGACAGCACCGTCGCGGCCGCCGAGCGGCAGGCCGCGCGCGGTGGTCTGCGGGTCCTGCCGTCGGCTTCGATGATGGAGATCCCGGAGATCATCGGGGCCGGAGAGATCGTCGGCGTCGGCGTCGCCGCCGTCGTCCTGCTCATCACCCTCGGGTCGATCGCCGCGGCGGGCCTGCCTCTGGTCATAGCCCTGATCGGGGTCGTGGTGGGCGTCGGCGGCGCCTTCACCCTCTCCACCGTCTTCGAGATCCACTCACTCGCCGCGGTCCTCGCACTGATGCTGGGACTGGCCGTCGGTATCGATTACGCCCTGTTCATCATCAGCCGGGAGCGCCGGCTGATCCTCGAACACGGCCTGGATCCGCACGAAGCGACCGGCCGCGCCATCGGCACCGCGGGCAGCGCGGTGTTCTTCGCCGGCAGCACCGTCATCATCGCCCTCGCCGGACTTCTGGTCGTCGGGATCACCCTGCTCAGCACGATGGCGATCGTCGCGGCCGCCACGATCGCGGTCGCCGTCCTGTTGGTCCTGACCCTGCTGCCGGCGCTGTTGGGGCTGGTCAAGCAGCGTATCTGTCCCTCTCGGGTACGACGCCGGGCGCAGCGGCGATCGTCCGAGGAAGCCGCCGACGCCGCCCCTCGGACCCGGACGGCCCGTTGGGGAGCACGTCTGGTCCGCCACCGGTGGCCGGCGCTGGCGGCGGCGTTCCTCGTCCCCGCGGTCCTGGCGGTCCCCGCCACCGACATGAGGATGGGGCTGCCTTCCGGGGCCAGCTACAACACCGGCACCGCTCAGCGCCAGAGCTACGAGCTCGTCAGTGACGCGTTCGGCCCCGGCTACAACGGCCCGCTCATGATCGCCGTCGACTCCTCCGTCGCAGGGCGCCCGCTGTCTCCGGGCACGCTCGCCACGATCGCCTCCGCACTGCGCGACACCGACGGCGCGACCTCGGTGTCACTCGCCGGGATGAACGGCTCCGGCACCACGGCCGTCCTCACGCTCGTCCCGCACAGCGGTCCGAACGACGAAGCGACCAAGGCCCTCGTCACGGCCGTACGGGACAGGAGCGCCCGGATCGGCGAGAGCACCGGGACCGTTCTGGGCATCACCGGCTTCACCGCGCTCGCGATCGACGTCTCCGACCGGCTCGCCGACGTCCTGCCCCTCTACGTGGCGACCGTCCTGGGACTCTCCCTGATCGTCCTGCTTCTGGTCTTCCGCTCCCTCCTGGTCCCCGTGACGGCCACGCTCGGCTTCCTGCTGACCATCGGCGCCACCTTCGGCCTCACCACGGCCGTCTTCCAGTGGGGCCGGCTGCAGAGCCTCATCGGACTGGACGCCACCGCACCCGTCGTCAGTCTGCTGCCGATCATCGTGACGGGTGTTCTGTACGGGCTCGCCATGGACTACCAGATGTTCCTGGTCACCTCGATGCGCGAGGCACACCTCCACGGGGCCACGCCGTCCGACGCCACCGTCACCGGCTTCGCGCGGGCCGGAACCGTGGTCGTCGCCGCGGCCACCATCATGGTCTCGGTCTTCGCCGGGTTCGTCTTCAACGCCCAGCCCATGATCAAGCAGGCCGGATTCGCCCTGGCCGCGGGCATCCTCATCGACGCCTTCGTCATCCGCATGACCTTCATCCCGGCCACGATGGCCCTGGCCGGAGAGCGGGCCTGGTGGATCCCCGGCCCGCTCGATCGGCTACTGCCCGACCTGGACGTCGAGGGCGACAAACTCGCCCAGAAGATCCCGTACCCCGAACCCTCCGCACAGGCACCGCATCTCACAGCCCAGGAGGTCGACATGACCGGCTGACGCCAGGGCGGGCCGTGGACATCCTCGGCCCGCCCAGCGAGAGCCGGGACAAGCTTCTAACAAAATCATCATCTAAATTGTTAACAATCATGCGGCGCCTCGCCTACAGTCGGGGACTCGGACGAGCCGCACAGCCGGACCTGCCCCCGGCGCCGCCCGGGCGGTGCGCAGGCACAGCTGTGATCCACATAACCCCGCTGCACAAGGAGGTCCACGGGTGGAGATCAACCGCAGAACCGTTGTCCGAGGCGCCGCGGCCATAGCCGCGTTCGGCATCGCCGAGGGCACGGCAGGCGCGGCTGTCGCCGACACCTCGTCGTCGAGCAGTTCGTCGAGCGCGTCCTCGGCGTACTCGCTGGAGTTCGATTCCACCGCCTGGTCGTACGACGCGACCAACGACGTGTACTACCAGATCGGGAAGGTGTACGTCACCGCCCCGGCCGCGACGGACATCGAGAGCCTGTCGATCTACGTGCCGGGCGCGTACCTGAGGGCCACGGCGAACAGCGACGGGACCACGTACACCGCGACGGTCGACCCGAAGGGCACCGTCGGCGAGTACTCGGGCCGCACGGCGCCGATCGTGATCCCCGTCAACACCCCCGGCTACGCCGCGCAGAAGCCTGCCACGTCGTACAACTACAGCAGCGTGTCGCAGTATCTGCAGGCCGGGCACATCTACGTGTGGCCGGGCCTGCGCGGCCGGGACACCTCGACCAGCACCCGCTCCGACGCGGCCCCCTGGGGCGTGACCGACCTCAAGGCCGCGGTCCGCTTCCTCCGGTACAACCGGGGCGTGCTGCCCGGAAGCACGGACGACATCGTCCTGTTCGGCATGAGCGGCGGCGGCGCCCAGGACACCGTGGCGGGCGCGTCCGGCGACAGTCCCCTGTACCACCCCTACCTGCGCACGATCGGCGCGGCGATGGAGGACGCCAAGGGCCGCCCCCTCAGCGACGCGGTCGCCGGCGTCATGGCGTGGTGCCCGATCACCAGCCTGCACGAGGCCAACCTGTCCTACGAGTGGAACATGGGCCAGTTCGCCTCGACCGGCACGCGCGCGTCCGGCACCTGGACCAGCGCCTACTCGGCGGACCTCGCGAAGGCCTGGCCCGCGTACGTCAACCGGCTGGGGCTGCGCGACGAGCACGGCAGGCACCTGAAGCTGACCGAGTCCGGCGACGGCATCCACCTGGCCGGCAGTTACTACGACCACCTGATCGAGGTGATCACCACCTCGCTGAACAACTTCCTGTCCGACAACACCTTCCCGTACACCATCACCACGATGGGCGGCCCGCCCGGATCGGGCCAGACGGGATCCTCCACCACGTACGAGACGGTCGGCGACTACATCGCCTACCTCAACACCGACAGCACCTGGGTCACCTACGACGCCACGACCAACACCGCCACGGTGTCCGGTCTGGCGGGCTTCGCCAAGAGCCAGAAGAACGCGAACAAGCCGGTCGGCGCGTTCGACGGGTACTCCCGCGGGCAGACCGAGAACGGTGTCTTCGCCATGGGGCTGAACGCCCCGGCGCACTTCGCGCCGCTCACCCGTGACGTCATCAAGGCGAACGAGTCGACGTACGCCACGTACTCCGACTGGGACTCCGGCTACGGCTCCTCGGCATACGACAGCGACTTCGCCAAGAAGGACAGCGTCGGCAAGGACATGGCCTGGCGGGCCGACGCGTACAACCCCCTGTACTTCCTCTCGCCCGCCTTCGACGGCTACCGCCGCTCGCAGCCGGCGCGCCACTGGCGCATCCGCACCGGCATCATGCAGGGCGACACCGCCAATACCACCGAGATCAACATCGCGCTGGCCCTGCGGAACTACGGCATCCGCGACGTCGACTTCGCCACCGTCTGGGCCCAGGGCCACACCCAGGCCGAGCGCACCGGCGACTCGACGACCAACTTCATCACCTGGGTGGCGACGGTCACCAAGAAGTAGCCCCCACCCGTCCGGACAACCCGGGCGCCTGACCGACGAACCCCGGTCAGGCGCCCGGCCTCGCCATGCTCCGGATGCTCCCCGACGGTCGCGGCCGGGACGCTCTCACGTCGTCGAGCCACTTCCGGCCGCCGATGAGTTTCGGTGTGCCGGACGGTCCGAGTCGGCACACCGGACAAAGGGAGAACCCGATGGACAAGACACGCTCGCGTCCGACGACTCACATCGCCCGTCGCATGTTCGAGCTCCTGGAGCCGATCTGCCTGGTCACGTTCCTCGCCGACGAGTGCAACGAGGAACTGGCCGCACTCGGCCACCGCACCTACTGGGACGGCTACTTCGCCAGCCGTGCCGCGCCGCTGGGGCGGGTACCGGCGCAGGTCGTGCACGCGGCCTTCTACAACTTCGCCGACGGGGAAGCCGCACGGCACATCCCCAGCGCCTGGGAGACGATTGCGCCCGAGGCCTCCGTCGCCGCGCGGGAGCGGGGCAGCGCGGCCTCCCTGCGGCGCATCCTCGGCGACGAACTGGCCGGCTCCCCGGGCCTGGTGCGCGCCGCCGACCTGACCACCAAGGCCGCGACGAGCGCCCCCACCGAAGGCCGGGTCATGTACGCGGGGATGCGCACCCTCGCGGTGCCGGGCGACCCGGTCGCCCGGCTGTGGCATTCCGCCACCATGCTGCGCGAGCACCGCGGCGACGGGCACATCGCCGCTCTCGTCGGCGCGCGGATCGGCGGCACGGAGGCCCACGTGCTCTCCGCGCTGCGGCAGGGCATCCACCCGCCGGAGTCGTTCGGACGCATCCATCACCTGCCGAAGGAGCGCCTGGCCGCGGTCATGGACGGCATGCGCGAACGCGGACTCATCGACACCGAGGGCCACTTCACCGACGCCGGCCGCGCGACCGGACAACGCGTCGAGACCCTCACCGACGAACTCGCCACCCCGCCCTACGACGCCCTGTCCCCCGCCGAACTCGACGAACTGATCACCGAACTCGAACCCATCACCGCGACCCTGGTGGCCACCGGCTCGCGGTGACACACGGAAACGGCCGCGGCTTGCGTGCCGTCGGCGCGGTACCGCCGTCAGTCCAGCCAGGTTCCGTCGCGCATGATGACTCTCCCGCGCAGCTCCGGCTCGCCGCGCCATGCGCGCACGGTGCTCGGGAGCACGCGTACGTAGACGAAGGAGCCCTCCTCCGCGCGTGGGTCCCAGCCGAACTTGTCGGCGAAGGCCGCCGCCGCGGCTGCGGGGACCTCCTGGTCCGGGAAGCACTCGGCGTCGCCCTGGAGCAGCACCACGTCGAAGGTGTCCGGGAGGGCCAGGCGCACCCGCGGCTCCGTGCGGAGGTTCCGCACCGTCACCGAGGTGGCGCCGGTGCACAGCCACACCGCCCGCCCGTCCCAGAGGAACCACAGCGGCACCTGGTGCGGCCCGTGATCGGGGTGGGCCGTCGACAGCCATACGTCCCGCTCGGTGACGAGCCGCTCCAGCGCGTCGCGTATCCGTTCCGGCGCCGGGCGACGGACGATTCCCGTGGTCTCCATGACGACCGACCCTAGCCAGGCGGCGCGCGGCGCGCCTGAGGCGCGGGACCTACTCCCGGCGACCTACGAACCCGTCGGCCGCCGCCGTCGAAGGTCCAGGAGCCGGTGCCGGTGGGGCCGTCCTTGACGGATCCGGCAGCAGGCTCGCTCGGCTGTGGAAGGTTCTGTAGGTTCCCGTGGGTCCCGGCCGCCTCGCTCCGGGCCCACGGGAACCCTCCGGCGGGGGCGTCCACTCCCCCGCCGACGGCTCAGCTCGGCAGTTTCCAGTTCTGGGCCGCCGTGCCGTTGCAGGTGTACAGCTGGAGCTGGGTGCCGTTCGTGGTGGAGGAGTTGGGGTCGTCGAGGCACAGGTTCGACTGGGGGTTGACGAGGGATCCGTTGACGCCGGCGGTCCACTGCTGGGCGCCGGTGCCGTTGCAGGTCCACAGCTGGATCAGTGTGCCGTTGGTGGTCCCGCTGTGGTCGGCGTCCAGGCATTTGCCGAGGGCGCGGATCGTTCCGTCGCCGGCGACGATCCAGTCCTGGGCGTAGGTGTTGTTGCAGCCCCAGATCTGGACATGGGTGCCGTCGGCGGTGCCGGAGGACGCGTCGTCGGCGCACAGGGTGGCGGCGACCGCGGAGGTGAGCGGACCGATCCGGGGCGAGGCCGGTGCCGTGGTGTCCCCCGCGTACGAGGGCGGTGCCGCGCCGGCCGCCGTCGCCCATGAGGTGTTGGCGGTGGTGCCCAGGGTGAAGTCCAGTGTGCCGCCGGCCGTGATCGCCGTGGTGGGGGCGTAGGCGTTGTTCCACGCCGTGCCGTTCCACGCGGCCGACTGGACGTAGGGCGCGTTGTCGGCGGCGCCGTTGCCGTTGACCGTGAGTGTCCTGCCCGAGGGGAGGGTGACCACGGCCTGGGTGAACAGCGGTGAGCCGAGGGCGAGATCGGAGGTTCCGGGTGTCTCGGGGAACATGCCGAGCGCCGACCACACGTACCAGGCGCTCATCGCGCCGAGGTCGTCGTTGCCGTCGGCGAGGCCGCCCGGGGTGTTCGACCAGATCTGGTCCTGGATCGCCCGGACGGTGCCCTGCGTCTTGTAGGGCTGGCCCGTGTAGTCGTACTCCCAGGGCAGTTCGATGCTCGGTTCGTTGCCGACCCAGGCGTAGCCGTTCGCGCCGGTGTAGCTGCGCAGCACGATGTCCAGGTAGTGGCTCATCGCGGTGTTGCCGCCCTTGGCGTGCGCCAGGCCGCCGATGTCGAAGGGGACCATTCCGGTGTAGATCCACGAGTCGGCCTCGACCATGTCGGTGCCGCTGGTGGGATCGAAGCCGCCGGTCCATGAGCCGTTGGCATTGCGGGGCTCCACGAATCCGGAGGCGGGGTTGAGCACGTTGCGCCAGTCCTGCGCGCGGTTGGCGTAGGTCTTCTGGTTCGCGGTGTCGCCGAGCGCCCCGGCCAGCGCGGAGATCGCGAAGTCGGCCGTGTCGTACTCCAGGGTGGTGGCCACCGGGCCGTAGAAGTTGCAGCAGCCGTAGCTGCCGTCGTGCGGCATGTATCCGGGCGAGTTGAGATAGGCGAGGCCGGGGCGGTCGTTGTTGGCCGTGCTCGCCTGCTTGACCATGTCGGCCAGGGCGGTCGCGGTGTCGAAGTCGCGGGCGCCGAAGGCGTAGTAGTCGGCGAGGATGGCGTCCGCCGGGTCGCCGACCATGACGTACGACTCGCCGTTGTTCTCGGACCACTTGGGGAAGATCCCGGTCTGCGTGTAGTCGTCGACCATCGACTGCGCGGTGTCCGAGGCGACCTGGGGGGCGACCAGGGCTTCGAGCTGGGCCTGCGAGCGGTAGATGTCCCAGCCGGAGTAGTTCGCGTAGACGGCGCTGTGGCCGGCGTCCACGGTGTGGGTCCTGCCGTCGAAGCCGTAGTACCGGCCGTCGGTGTCACTGATCACGTTCGGGTGCAGCAGCGAGTGGTAGAGCGCGGTGTAGAAGGTCTGCTGCTGGGCGGCCGTCCCGCCGGCGATCTGCACCTTGCCGAGCGCGCTGTTCCACGCGTTCTGCGCGGCGGTGCGGGTCGCGTCGAAGTCCCAACCGGTGTTCTCCGCGCTCCGGTTGGCGACGGCGCCCGCGACCGAGACGTAGGAGATGCCGACCTTGGCCTGGACGACCGGGTTGGACGTGGTGTTGAAGGTGACGTAGCCGTTCGAGGCGGCGGCAGCGGGGGCGGCGGAGGCGCTGGGGCTCCTGCCGTGCAGCACGGGCGCGTTGGGCTTCTCGGCGGCGTTCTTCGACGCCTTGGCCGACGGCGAGGAGGCGGCGCTCGACGCCTTGGCGACCGAGCTGCCCTGTGCGGCGAACGGCTGGTCGAAGACCATGTCGAAGTAGACGGTGTAGGTGTTCGCGGCGCCGCAGAAGCGGCCGCTGGTCACCTGTCCGCTCACCTCGGTGCTCGACACCTTGGTGAACTGCGTGGAACTGGCGCCGTTCTGACTGCCCGTCAACTTGAAGATCAGGTTGGCCTGGCTGGTCGAGGGGAAGGTGAAGCGGGCCATGCCGCTGCGGGTCGTGGTGGTCAGCTCGGTGGTCACCTGGTTGTTCAGCGCGACCTTGTACGACCCGGCGGACGCCGATTCGTCCGCGTGCGAGAACGCGTCCGTGGCGCCGGTGTTCACGGCTCCCACCGTGGGCAGCACCGGTATGTCACCGGCCGCGCCGCAACCGGGTCCGGCGATGTGGGTCAGGCTGAAACCGGTGATCGACGAGTCGTTGTACTCGTAGCCCCCGCCGTCGGGACGCGACGGTGTGTCCGGGCTCCACTGCACCATGCCGAACGGGACATCGGCGCCCGGGAAGTCGTCGGCCTGGTTCGACGTCCCGATGAACGGATTGACCAGCGTGGCCGGTGAGGTGACGAGCGCGGCCTTCCCGGCCGCCCAGGCGGGGGTGCACAGCCCGGCCGCGGCGAGCGCCGCGGCCGCGAGGAGACCGATCGCCATGGTTCCGGGCGGTCTCGACAGTCGTGTGATCACGGGGTTTGCTCCTCTACTCGGAAGTGGAGGTCCGACAACGTTGTCCCGGCGTCGAGGACGCGAACCCGGGTGATGGACGACGCGCCCGGATGTCTTGATCACCAAAGACTGACAACGTTGTCCAACCGTGGAGACGAGGTGCCTGAGATACGAACGCTTCGATGGGACCCCGGGCCGCGGACACCCGGGGAGCAGAGCGGGAACTGTGGGTGAAGCTAGCCACAGGGCAGGGGCATGTCAACGACTGCCGCAACCTCGTCCGCGGTACAGATGTGAGCGACAACCCACGGTGGCGCACCCGGCGCCGAAGGAGGCAGCACATGATCGATGTCGTCTTCGGAGTTGACGTCGGCACCTCCAGCACCAAGGGCGTGGTGGTGGACACCGCCGGCCGCATCCTGGGCGAGGCCGTACGCGGTCACGTGGTCGACCGCCCCCGGCCGGGGCATGTGGAGATGGACGCGCGGGCGTGGTGGGACGAGTTCGTCTCGCTCGCGGCCGAACTGCTCGACCGCGAGGACATCGCCGTCCGGGCCGTCGGCGTCAGCGGCATGGGCCCGTGCACCCTCCTGGTCGACGACGCGGGAGATCCGGTGCGTCCGGCGGTGCTGTACGGCGTGGACACCCGCGCCGAGGAGCAGATCGCGCGGCTGAACCGGGAGTTGGGGCCGGAGACGATCTTCCTCAGGTGCGGGTCGGCCCTGTCGTCGCAGGCCGTCGGGCCGAAACTCGCCTGGATCCGCGAGCGGGAGCCCGAGGCGTGGGCCCGCGCCCGCCGCCTCCTCATGCCCGCCTCCTGGCTCGCCCACCGGCTGACCGGCGCGTACGTGCTGGACCTGCATTCCGCCAGCCAGTGCACCCCGCTGTTCGACATCCACGAGCAGCGCTGGATCCCCGAATGGGCCGAGTGCGTCGCCCCCGGCATCGAACTCCCCCCGCTGCGCTGGCCGGGCGAGGAGGCCGGGCGAGTGAACGCGCCCGTCGCGGGCATCCCGGCCGGGACGCCGGTCATCGTGGGGACGATCGACGCCTGGAGCGAGGCCGTCAGCGTCGGCGGCCACGGCGTCGGCGACCTGATGCTGATGTACGGCACCACGATGTTCCTGGTGAACACCGTCGACCGGCTCGTGACCAGCCCCTCGATGTGGGCCACGGTCGGCGCCCTGCCCGGCACCCGCTGCCTGGCCGGCGGCATGGCCACCTCCGGAGCCGTCACCGACTGGCTGGGCCGTCTCTTCGGCGGCGTCGGCCCCGGCACGCTGTTCGACGAGGCGGCCGGCTCGCCCCCGGGTGCGAACGGCCTGGTGATGCTGCCGTACTTCGCCGGGGAGCGCACCCCCGTCATGGACCCGGACGCCCGGGGTGTGATCGCCGGCCTGACGCTGGGTCACACCCGGGGCGATCTGATGCGGGCGGCGCTGGAGGCCACCGCCCACGGTGTCCGGCACAACGTCGAGACGATGCTCGCGGCCGGTGCCGACATCCGGCGGATCGTCGCGGTCGGCGGCGGCACCCGGGGCGGGCTGTGGCCCCAGATCGTCAGCGATGTCACCGGTCTCGAACAGATCGTCGCCCGCACGACGATCGGCGCGAGCTACGGTGCCGCCTTCCTAGCGGCCGGACTGATCGGCCGGCCGGACATCACGGTCTGGAATCCGGCCGAATCCGTGGTCCGGCCGGATCCCGCCACCTCGGAGGTCCACGACCGCCGGTTCACCCAGTACCGGGACCTGTACGAGAGCACCGCGGCGATCACCCACGCCCTGGCCCACGACCAGCGCACCGGCCCCGCGGAAGGCTCCCCGTGACACCCCCTGCGCCGTGGTGCCGGGGCATGCGGACGGTCCGCCGCGGGGTCTGGAACCCCTCGTCCGGAACCCCCTCGCCTAGAACTCCTCGACGAAGTAGGGCTCGACGGTCATCCAGCCGTTGCCCGAGGCCCCGTTCAGCCGGCCCGAGGAATTCCGGGCGAGGGTGTACCAGGACTCCACGTAGTCGGGGTCGTCGGTGAACCAGCTGTCGGGGATCGCGCTCAGGACCGCGTTCACCAGCGGGATGTAGGCGCCCTGGTCGGTCACGGTGAGCAGCGCCGTGGTGATCGCCTGCGCCAGCGCACGGTAGTTGGTGCCGTCGTCGTCCTCCATCATGACGACGTCGGCCAGGTTGTACTTGTAGTTCGACCAGTTGACCAGGATCTGGTTCGGGTAGTAGACGGTCCCGTCGTAGTCCAGGTAGGGCATGTCCACCGAGTCGACGCGCGCCGTGCCGTCCTGGCCGAAACCGGTCACCAGGGAGAACATCTCGGCGGCGCCCTTGAACCAGGGCTCCTGGTCGTCGTTGACCTCGACGGCCGTGACCTTGGTCGCCCACCAGCCCGCCGCGCTCGCAGAGTTCACAAGCGGGGTCAGGCCCTTGTCGGCGAAGGCCTTCCGCAGCACCTTCAGACCGGCCCGGTGCGCCTTGGTGACGTCGATGTCCAGGATGTACAGCGGGCGGTCGGGGACGCGGGCGGTGTCCACGGAGTGGGCACGGCCCTGGCGGTCGTACGCCGTGATGCTCCTGGCGTCGTCGTCGGCCGCGGCGACGGCGATCCAGGGGGTGACGTCGGCGTTCAGGTGCGACCGCATGGACGGTGCGGCCAGCCGTACGCGCAGCAGCGATCCGGTCGAGGCGGGCAGGCCCTTGAGGCCCGCGATACGGCGGTCCGCGGCCGAGACGGAGGCGAACAGGTTCCTGCCCTCCGCGGCGGCGGTGCTGCCCGTCAGTGCCTGAAGGTCCACGTCCCCGGTGCCGAGCGCGGCGGCGCGGACCTGCTCGCGCCACCGCGGGTCGGCCAGCGAGGCGGACAGCGCCCGTGCGATCTCCTGCTCGGCCGACCGCACCGGAGACCGCCCGAACGGTGTGACCTGGTCCCCCGCGTCCCGTACGGGCGCGGCGATCGCGGGCTGGACGGTGCCGCCGATGACCGCCGACAGCATCACGCCGATGAGGAGGCCGCGTCTCTTCCTTGATCTGCTCACCATGCTCCTTGTGGTTCGACACTGGGGTTTGGCATAGTCATGACAAGACAGTCATGACAAGACAGGAATCGGGTCGAGGGCGCCGGGAAGCCCCGCTACCGGGAGCTGTCGGCGGCCGCCCGCCCGCGCGGACGGCCCAGCGAACCGAGCATGATCTTCTCGGTGCCGGCCAGGTACGTCTCCGCAGCGCGCCGGGCCGCGTCGGCGTCCTTGTCGACGACGGCGCGGACCACCGGCGCGAGCCGGTCCGCCGCGTGCGCCGCGTCCTCGAACGGCGCGCGCAGTGCGGCCCGTACCGGAAGGTAGGCGTTGAACAGCGTGTTCGTGAGGAGCAGATAGACCCGGTTCCCGGTGGCCCGCGCCAGTTCGCGATGCACTTCCACGTCGGCGAGCTGGACCGCGTCCGCGTCCGGGCCGTCCGCGACCTGGCGCAGCAGGTGTTCCAGCCGCCGGGCCTGGCGTTGCGTGCGCCGGTCGGCCGCGCGGCCGGCGATCAGGGTGCCGATCTGGCGCCGTACCTCGAAGACCTCCCGCAGCCACGTGGGGTCCTGCGCGGCCAGCATCGGGAGCAGGTCGGCGCCGCCGACCCGCAGGTAGTCCAGGATGCGGGTGCCGATGCCGTGCCGGGTGCTGAGCAGTCCCGCCTGTTCCAGCCGGGTCAGCGCGTGCTTCAACGTCGTGCGGGTGACCCCGTACCCGGCGGCCAGTTCCCGCTCGGGGGGCAGCAGGGATCCGGGCTCGTGCGTGCCGCTCAGGATGTCGTCACGCAGCCGTGCTTCCAGCAGGTCGACCACGGTTCGGCGCGGAATGCTCTCGACGGCCACGGAGGGTCTCCCAGGCTTCGGTGAGTGGTTCGGCTGCTTCACTGGTCCAGTGGCTGAGCCACCGGACCAGTGAAGCAGCCCCCGACCATCGCGTCAATTGCCTGCTGAGGAGCAGTAGTTGGGCCTGGATGTGTGCGTCGGCGCGCCGGTCTACTCCTTGACGGCCCCGGCGTTGGCGCCCTGGACGAAGTAACGCTGGAAGCAGAAGAAGAGTGCGGCGACGGGGAGGGTCGCCAGCAGGGCCGCCGCCAGTTTGAGGGGGTACTGGGTGCCGCCGCCGAGGCCGCCGGAGACGAGGCGGGCGAGGCCCGTGGTGAGGGTCTCGTACTGGCTCGACTGGGTGGCCACGAGGAAGTGGGTGAACTCGTTCCACGAGCCCTGGAAGGACAGGATGGTCAGGGTGAGCAGGGCGGGCCGGGCCATGGGCAGGACGACGGACCAGAAGGTGCGCAGGATGCCGGCGCCGTCGACGCGTGCGGCCTCCTCCACTTCCCTGGGGATGGACTCGAAGAACTGCTTCATGATGAAGACGCCGGCCGCGTCCACCATGAGCGGCAGGATCATGCCGGTGTAGGTGTCGAAGAGCCCGAAGGTGTTGAGCACCAGGAAGCGCGGGATCAGCAGGGCCACGTTCGGCACCGCCAGCACGGCGAGGACGAAGCCGAACAGCAGGGTGCGGCCGGGGAAGCGCAGCCGGGCCAGCGCGTAGCCGGCCATCGAGTCGAACAGGACGCGTGCGGCGGTGACCACGACGGCGACGAAGGCCGAGTTGCCGAGCCAGCGCAGGAAGGGGACGCCGTCGTCCGCCTGGCCCAGGCCGAACAGGCGTTGGTAGGCGGCTGTCGTGGGGGTGGTGGGGAGCAGGCCGAGGGGGTGGGCGGCCGCGTCCGGGTCGGTTTTGAAGCCGGTGACCAGCTGGATCAGGAACGGCACGAGGTACAGGAGGCCGAGCGCGGCCACGGCCGTGTAGCCGAGGACGCGCAGCGGCAGGGCGAAGCGGCCGAGCACGGGGCGTCCCTGCGACCGGGCGGCGGCCTGGGTGTCGGCGCTCATCGGGTCCTCCGGGTGCGGGGGCCGCGCTCCCGGAAGAGGAAGCGCTGTACGGCGGTCATGGTCAGGATCAGCGTGAGCAGGATGAAGGCGATGGCCGCGCCCTGCCCGAAGTCGGCGTCGTCGAAGGCGGAGGAGTAGGAGAGGAAGGCCGGGGTGAGGGTGGTGTTGCCGGGGGCGCCCTGGCTCATGACGTAGACCTGGTCGAAGACCTGCCAGGTGCCGATCAGGCCGAGGGTGAGGACGAGGAAGAGCACCGGCCGCAGCGCGGGCAGGGTCACATGACGGAGCATCTGGGAGCGGCTGACGCCCTCGATGGCGGCGGCTTCCTCCAGCTCGCGCGGGATGTCCTGGAGGGCGGCGAGGAAGATCAGCATGAAGGTGCCGGAGGTGGTCCACACGGCGAGCAGGATGATCGTGCACATCGCGACGGACGGTCCGGACAGCCACTCGAACCAGGACAGCCCCATGAAGGAGTGGTCGGCGAGGGCGCCCGTGGGGTGGTTCGTGTCGACGACGCCGAGGCCGCCGAGGACGAGGGAGAGCACGCCCCGGGGGTCGTTGAACCAGTTCGGGCCCTTGATCCCGATCCAGGAGAGCGCGGTGTTGACGGCGCCGCTGCCCTGGAACAGGAAGAGGAAGACCGTGGAGACCGCGATCGAGCTGGTGACCGAGGGGAAGAAGAACGCGGTGCGCAGGGCGCCGCGGCCGCGCAGCATCCGCTGGTTGACGATGAGCGCCAGGGCCAGCGCGAGGATCGTCTGCAGCGGCACGGTCAGCAGGACGTAGTAGAGGTTGTTGCGCAGGGAGGTCGCGAAGAGGGTGCGGTCGAGGCCGGGGCGGGTGAGCAGGGCGCGGTAGTTGTCGAGTCCGACGAAGTCCGCCTGGCCGCCGAAGGGGTTGGACTGGCCGTCCCAGTGCAGCAGGCTCACCCACAGGGCCATCAGGGTCGGCAGCACCAGGAACAGCCCGAGGATGATCACCATGGGGCTGACGAAGAGCCAGCCCCAGGCTCCTTCGGCGCGGCGCCCCACGCGCGGGGCGTGCGGGGCGCGGGGCGCCGCGGCCGGGACCGTCCCGCCGGGCGTGTCAGGTGCGCCCGGCGGGACGGCCGTTCGGGGACCCCCGCCCGCGCGGGAGCGCACGGCCGGGCGGGGGGTCGGTGAGGTGCGGGGGAACATGGCGGCTCAGTCGCCCTTCGTGAGGGCCTGTTCGCCGTTGCTCTGCAGGTCGGCGAGGATCTTCTTCGGGTCACCGGTGGCCAGTGCGGCGAGGTCGGTGTTGAACTGGGTGAGCACCTTGTCGAATCCGGCGACGGTCACCGGGCCCTGCGCGTAACCGGTGGCGTCGGCCCACGCCTTGGCGGACGGGTACTTCTTCGCGTACTCGGCGAGGGCGCTGGTGCGGGAGGGCATCACGCCGAAGGCGTCCGCGTTCTTCAGCATCTGCGTGCCGGTGGTGAGGTACTTGACCAGGTCGACGGCCGCCTCGCGGTGGGCGCTGTCCTGGGCGACGCCCCAGCACTGGCTGAAGGCGAGGGTGCCCTGGCCGGCCGGTCCGGCGGGCAGCGGGACCACGGTGTACTTCACGTCCGGGTAGTCGGCCTTCATGCCGCCGGTGAGCCAGTTGCCCTCGATCGTCATGGCGGCCTTGCCCTTGCCGAGGGCCTCGCCGCCCCAGTTGGTGTCGACCTGGTTGGCGTACTTGAGGGAGCCGGCCTTCAGCAGCGACCGCACGTACTCCAGGGCCTTGGTGTTCTGCGTGCTGTCGGCGGTCATCTTGCTCTGGGCGCTGTCGGTGATCCAGCCGCCGGCCTCTCTCATGAAGGCCCCGAGGCGCGCGTACTCGCCGTTGACGACCAGCCCGGTGACATCGCCCTCGGTCAGTCTGGCGGCGACGGTCTTCAGCTGGGCCCAGGTGGTCGGGTAGTCCCGCGCGGTCAGCCCGGCCTTCTTCCACAGGTCCGCGTTGACGGCCAGGGCCAGGGTGGAGGTGTCCTTGGGCAGGCACACCAGCTTCCCGTCCCGGGTGAAGGAGGCGCGCAGCTGGGCGGAGAAGTCGTCGGCGTCCTTGATCTGGTCGCCGTACGGGTAGAGGGAGCCGCCCTGGGCGTAGTTGGCGAACTGGCTGGAGTCGACGTAGAAGGCGTCCGGCGGCTTGTGCCCGGCGAAGGACTGGGCGAGCTGCTGGTTGATGTCCTTGGCGACGTCCACGGTGACCGTGTTGCCGGACTGCTCGGCGTACGCGGCCGCCGCCTCCTTCACGGCCTTCGTCTCCGCGTCCCCCGAGGAGGCTATGAGCACCGTGAGGTGCTGCCGGGAGCTGGTGTCCTGCGCGGTCTTCTTGTCGTTGTCGAAGTTCGACGAGCAGCCTGTGGCGGCCAGCAGCGCCGCACAGGTGGCGAGGGCCGCGACGGCCGAACGGTTGGGCATTGCTTCCTCCGAGGGTGACGGGGTGGTACCTGCGGCTCCTCCCGGGCACACGAAGGCGTGGGCCCGGGGTGTGGGGATGGAGGAGGAGAAACGTTTCGGAAGGTGGCACCGGCCGGGCGGCGGAACGGCACGGCCCACCGGAGGGGGTCTGCGCGCCGGCCGGTACGGACCGGCCCACCGCACGGGGTCTGCGCGCCGGCCGGTACGGACCGGCCCACCGCACGGGGTCTGCGCGCCGGCCCTTACGGACCGGCCCTACGGACCGGGTCCGCGCGCCGGCTCTACGTGCCGGCCGACGGGGAGGCCGTGGCGCTGTCGCGCACGATCAGGGACGGCTCCAGCAGGAGCCGCTCGGGCGGTGCCTCGGGAGTGGCGATCCGCGCCAGCAGCAGCCGTACGCACTCCCGGCCGACGTCCTCCAGCGGCTGGGCGACGGAGGTCAGCGCGGGCGAGAGGATCTCGGCGGTCGGCGAGTCGTCGAAGCCGACGACAGCCACGTCACGGCCGGGTACGGCGCCGCGTTCGCGCAGTGTCTGGTAGCAGCCGAGCGCCAGCATGTCGCTCGCCGCGACCACCGCGGTCGCGCCCCCGTCCAGGAGCGGTTTCACGGCGGCCCGGGCCGCGTCGATCTCGTTCACGCTCTGCGCGCGGCGCCCGCGGGTCGGCAGTCCGTGCCGGCGCATGGCCCGCGACCATCCCTCGGCACGGTCGTCGCCGGCGCCGGAGGTACCGCGTCCCCAGCCCAGGAAGGCGATCTTCCGGTGCCCGAGCGCGACCAGGTGCTCGACCGCCGCGTCCGTGCCCGAGGCGCCGTCGACGTCGACCCAGTCCCCGACGGGCCGCCCGGACCACATCCGGCCGAACCCGACGAACGGCACGTCCCGTTGGGCCAGCCACGCCTGTCGCGGGTCACCCCGCTCGGTGCCGCTGAGCACGAAGCCGTCGACCTCGTGCTGGGCCAGCAGCTCCTCGTAGCCCTCCAGGCTCGGGCCGCCGGTCGGGGAGGCGAAGAGCAGGATCCGGTAGCCGGCCTCGTCGGCCGCCTCGGACAGCGCGTGCAGGAACCGGTCCATGACCGCGCCCGCGGTGCCGGGCGGGGTGGGCTGGATGCCGTAGCCGATCAGCTTGCTGGATCCGCTGCGCAGTGTCTGTGCGGCGCGGCTGGGCCGGTAGCCCATCTCGTCGATCACGCGGCGGACCCGCTCCAGGGTCTCGGGCCGCAGCATGCCGGGCGAGTTGATGGCGTTCGACACGGTCTGCGACGAGACACCGGCCCGCCGGGCGACCATCGCGAGGGTCACCGGGCCGCCCTTGGCCGAGGGGGTGTTGCTGGAGCGGGGCATGCGGCTCTCCGACAGGACGAGGACGTGAGGACTTCGTTTTAGCGTTCCAAAACCCATTGCCATGACCCTGAAGAGTCACTTAGCTTTTTTGGAACGCTAAAACACTGAGAGGTTCTACTTCCTTGGACGCCACTGTCAAGACCCAGGACACCGACGGCTCGGTCACGGCACCCACGTCCCCGGCCGCGGGGTTGCAGCCGTTCCTACAGGACGCGGTCGTCACGCTGCACGCGCCGAGCCTCGTCATCTCGCGGGCGAGCGGGCAGGTCGCCGAGGGTGCGGACGGCTTCTATCACGGCGACCGCAGGGCACTGTCCCGGCTCGACGTCAGCGTCGAGGGCATCCGGCTGGCGCCCGTCGCGGGAGGCTTCCGAGGCGCGGATCGCGCGGAGTTCCGGTCCGTCCTGCGCGGCCTCGGCGAGCTGACCCCCGATCCGGCCGTCGCCCTGCACCGCCGCCGGGGCACGGCCGCCGGCCGGTACGAGGAGGTCCTGGAGGTCACCAACGCGGGCGGCGAGCACGTCCGTTGCCGGCTGACGGTGACCGCCGCCACGGACCTGGCCACCATGGAGCAGGTCAAGTCGGGGCAGGCCCTGGAGGCGACCCCGCCCCGGGACGCCGACGGCATCGGGCTGTCCTGGACCGGGGACGACTTCACCGTCCGGCTGGCCGGCGAGCCCGCGCCGGACACGCTCGAAGCGCCGGCGGGCCGGCTGTCGTACGACATCGACCTCCCGCCCGGTACGTCGTGGAGCGTGACGCTGACCTGCACGGCCCGCTACGCGGACGGCGACCAGTTCCCCGCTCCGCCCGCCGGTCGGCTGCCCTGGCGCGTCCCCGCGCTGCGCAGCACGGACCGCGGTTTCGACGCATGGCTGGCCCAGTCCCTCGGCGACCTGGACCGGCTGCGCCTGGCGGACCCGCGGTCACCGCACGCGGACCGCCCCGACCAGTTCCTGGCCGCCGGCGCCCCCTGGTTCCTGACCCTGTTCGGCCGGGACTCGCTGTGGGCCGCCCGGATGCTCCTCCCGCTCGGCACCGACCTGGCCGCCGGCACCCTGCGCACGCTCGCGCGCCGCCAGGGCACCGGCACCGATCCCGCGACCGAGGAACAGCCGGGCAAGATCCTGCACGAAGTCCGCCGCGGCACCCTCCAGCTCTCGGACCGGCGCTCGCTGCCGCCGGTGTACTACGGCACGGTGGACGCCACCGCGCTGTGGATCACGCTGCTCCACGACGCCTGGCGCTGGGGACTCGACCCGGCGCGGGTCGAGGAGTTGCTGCCGCACGCCGAGGCGGCCCTCGGCTGGCTCGGCGCCCAGGCGGAGGCCGGCGGCGACGGCTTCCTCAAGTACGTCGACCGGACCGGACAGGGCCTGACGAACCAGGGCTGGAAGGACTCCGACGACTCCATCCGCTACCGCGACGGCAGCCGCGCCCACGCGCCGATCGCGCTGTGCGAGGTCCAGGCGTACGCCTACGAAGCCGCCCGGGGCGGAGCGGCCCTGTTGCGCGCCTTCAGCCGTCCGGGCGCGGACGCCTGGGAGGAGTGGGCGGAGCGGCTCGCCGCCCGCTTCCGCGACCGCTTCTGGGTGACCGACGACCGGGGCCCGTACCCGGCGGTCGCGCTGGACGGCGACGGCAAGCCGGTCGACTCGGTCACCTCCGGCTTCGGCCACCTCCTGGGCACCGGTCTGCTGGACGCGCGGGAGAGCGCGCTGCTGGCGGCCCGGCTCGCGGCACCGGACCTCGACGCGGGCCACGGGCTGCGGACGCTGAGCAGCGACGCGGTCGGCTTCAACCCGTACGGGTACCACGTGGGCTCCATCTGGCCGCACGACACGGCGATCGCCGTGCACGGCCTGGTCAGAGCCGGTTTCCCGGACGTCGCCGGGTCGCTGGCGAACGGGCTGCTGACCGCGTCGGTGGCCTTCGACGCCCGGCTCCCCGAACTCTTCGCCGGCCACGGCAGCGAGGCCGGACCCGGGCCCGCCCCCTACCCGGCCTCCTGCCGCCCCCAGGCATGGGCCGCCGCTGCCTCGGTCCTCGTGCTCCAGGCCGCCCTCGGCCTGGACGCGGACGTCCCCGCGGGCACCGTCACCGTGGCCCCCACCTTCGCGGCCCGGTATGCCCCGCTCACCGTGGCGGGACTCCAAGTCGGCGGAGAGCGGCTGGACATCGCGCTCGCCGCCGACGGGACGGTGGACGTGACCGCGCCGGCGGGGCTGACCGTGGTCACGCGCTGACGGCGTCGCAGCCGCCCGGCATCGTCCGCATCGGCCGGGACCACGGTCCGCTGGCGTCCGCATCGGCCGGGACCCCGGATCCTGCGGTCCGGGGCCGGTCCGCCCGCCCGCCCTCGCTCGCCGTACTCCTCCGGGTACTCCCCCGGCGACCTCGGGTCGGGGTCGGCTTCCGGCTCGTACCGCCCTCCCCCGTGGTCCCGGTCGGGCGGCCGCGCCCCGCGGGGGACTTGCAGCCGGCGGCCGCGCGGCTGTCGGCGGCCCGCCGCGGCGCGGTTCCCGGCCGGTGGTTACCGGGCCGCCGGTCCACGGGCAGGGACGTCCGGCCGGTGCCGGTGCGGGCCGTCGGCCCTCCACGCGCCCTGATCCTGCGGGCGAGGCCCTTCGACGGCGTTCCCCGGGCGGCCTCAGAGGAACGGCGTCCCGGCGTCCAGCCCCGACAGCACCCTGCCGTAGAGCTCCAGATTGGCGGTGGGGTTGACGAACGAGTGCAGGCTCAGGGCGTTCAGGTCCCGCACGATCCGCTGCACGGGCACCTCGCGGTGCAGGGAGGAGGCGCCCGATGCGGACCCGATCAGGTCGGCGGCCTCCTTGCACAGCCGCACCAGATAGCCGCACTGCGCCCTCATCCGGGCGCGTTCCTGTGCCGTGTACGGCGTTCCGTCGGCCGCCCTGGACTCGATCAGCTCCACGAAGTCGGCGGTGAGCAGTTCCGCGGAGGAGACCTTCATCTCGGCCTCGGCGTACTGGAGATGGGTCACCGGCGCCTCGTGCTGGCGCTCGTAGAAGGTGTACGTGATGCCCCGCCGGTGGATGCGCTCGCCGAACTCGGTCAGGGCCGCCCGGGCCAGACCGAGGGCGTTCGCGGCCGTCCAGGCGCAGAACAGGAGCAGCACCGGCATCCGGTAGAAGGGGTCGGCGCCGTTGCGCCGGGACGGGAAGGCACCCGCCAGCAACGGCCCCAGCGGCAGCACGCGGTGGGCGGGCACGTGTACGTCCTGGGCGACGACGGTGTTGCTGCCGCTCCCGGCCAGGCCGGTGACGTTCCAGTCGTCCAGCACCTTCAGATCGCTCATGGGGACGGCCAGCCAGAGCATCTCCGGCGGGCCTCCCCCGGTGTCCCCGGTGTCGGACAGCGCCGTCAGCAGATGCCAGTCGGCGTCCTGACACCCGGTCGCGAAGGGGGAGTTGCCGCTCACCACGTACCCGCCGTCCACCGCGACGGCCTTCGCGCCCGGGATGAGCGTGCCGCCGACCCGGACGTCGGGACCGGTGAAGATCTCGTCCTGGGCCTCGTCGGGGAACAGGGCCGCGATGAACGCGCATCCGGCCTGGATCAACGCCATGAACCCGGCCGAGCCGCACGCGGCGGAGACCTCGCTCAGCGCGTCGACCTGGGTCCGTAACGAACTCTGGTAACCCCCGTAATGGCGGGGGACGTTCATGCGGTGGAGGCCGGCGCCGGCGAGGGCCTCGACGACCTCGCCCGTCACCCGCCGCCCCTGCTCCGCGCGCAGGGCGTGCGAGCGGATGAGCGGCTGGAGTTCACGTACCCGTGCGACGAGGTCGCTGTCCGGACGAGGTGCTGACGAACCGGCCAAGGGGCGACCTCCGGTCTCGGGCCACGGCGGAACCCTCACCGTCGCGCCGATCCGGAGGCCTGTCAACGGCCCCTCGCCCCTCGCACGACGGGTGGGTCGTAGCAATCACCCTCAGCTCATTGCAATGAAACAGGAGGGTGCGCGTTGCATTAGATTCACGCTCGTGCAACGAATTTCCGCATTTCACCTGCAGCGATGGCGATCTGACGCGACGAATCAATTGCTCAAACCATGAACGCAACGTAGCGTTTCCCATGTCAGAAACAACGAGACGAAGGAGCGCACCATGCAGAAGTTCGACACGCCCACCCCGGTCTCCGCGGTCCTCGACATCCCCGCGGGGCACATCCGGATCATCGCCGCCGACCGGGCCGACACCACGGTCGAGGTCCTGCCCTCGAACGCGGCCCGGAGCCGTGATGTGAAGGCGGCGGAGCGGATCGAGGTCGTCTACGGGGACGGCGTCCTGCGGATCACGGCCCCGGAGGCGAAGAACCGGATCCTCGGCGACTCCGGCTCCGTGGAGGTGACGGTCCAGTTGCCCACCGGGTCCCGGGTCGAGGCGAAGGCGGCCCTCGCGGAGCTGAGGGGTGTCGGCCGGCTCGGCGAGGTCGCCTTCGAGGGCGCGCAGGCCACCGTCAAGCTCGACGAGACCGCGGGCGCCCGTCTCACCGTCCAGGCCGGCGACATCACGGTGGGCCGCCTCGGCGGCGCCGCGGAGATCAGCACCCTGAAGGGCGACCTCACCGTCACCGAGGCCGTCCGGGGCACCGTCGCGCTGGACACCCGGCACGGCGACATCTCCGTCGGCGCCGCCCGCGGTGTCTCGGCCGCGCTGGACGCCGGTACCGGCCACGGCCGTATCGACAACGGCCTCAAGAACGCCGACGGCGCCGACGCGGCCCTGCGCATCACCGCGACCACCTCCTACGGCGACATCACCGCCCGCAGTCTGTGACGCGCGGCCGGGCAGGAGGGCCGGGGTGCGGCCGAGCCGGAGCGGCCAGTATGTGGATGGGAAAATCCAGTTCATCAGTCCGCAAATCGATCACTGGATCGGTGGAATCTGCACGGATGCCGGACGGAAAAGCGATCTAGCTTCAAAGGGCACGGGGCCGCACGTACCAGAAAGGCATCGAGGCACTCATGCCCATCCCGCATACCGACGTCATGACCGCTGTCGAGTTCGACATCCCGACCCCTCCCCCCGGGCCCGACCGCCCGCCCGTCGACGATCTCCTGCTGCCGGTCGACGAACTCCCCGAGTCCTCGTCGCCACCCGAACAGGTCAGCCGCCGCGTGCGCGACGAGCTGATGCTCGACGGCAACGCACGGCTCAACCTCGCCACCTTCGTGACCACGTGGATGGAGCCGCAGGCACGGCAGTTGATGGCGGAGACCGCCGAGAAGAACCTCGCGGACCGCGCCGAGTACCCGCAGATCACCGCGATGGAGGAGCGCTGTGTGCGGATGCTCGCGCGGCTCTGGCACGCGCCGTACCCGGAGCAGGTCCGCGGCTGCTCCACCACCGGGTCGAGCGAGGCGGCCATGCTCGGCGGCCTCGCCCTCAAGCGCCGCTGGCAGGACCGCCGGCGGGCCCAGGGCAAGGACACCGCGCGCCCCAACCTGGTGATGGGCGCGAACGTCCAGGTGTGCTGGAAGAAGTTCGCCAACTACTTCGAGGTGGAACCGCGTTACGTCCCGATGGAGCCCGGGCGCTACCACCTCACGCCGGACACGCTCACCGCCTACTGCGACGACAACACGATCGGGGTCGTGACCGTCCTGGGGTCCACGTTCGACGGCTCCTACGAGCCCGTCGCCGACATCTGCCTGGCCCTGGACGGCTACCAGGCCGCCACCGGCACCGACATCCCCGTGCATGTCGACGGCGCGTCCGGCGCCCTGGTGGCCCCGTTCCTCGACCCCGGCCTCCTCTGGGACTTCCAGCTCGAACGCGTCGCCTCCATCAACACCTCGGGCCACAAGTACGGCCATGTCTTCCCCGGGCTCGGCTGGGCCCTGTGGCGCGACGCCGCGGCCCTCCCCGACGACCTGGTCTTCGAGGTCGACTACCTCGGCGGCCGCTCCCCCAGCTTCACCCTCAACTTCTCCCGGCCGGGCGCCCATGTCGTCGCGCAGTACTACAGCTTCCTGCGGTACGGCTTCGACGGGCTGCGGGACCTGGCGGCCCAGAGCCGTACGACGGCCCGTGCGCTGGCCACCCGCATCCAGCGCATCGCGCCCTGGGAGCTGGTCACGGACGGCTCCGAACTGCCCGCCTTCGCCTTCCGGTTGGCACCCGGCACCGAGGGCCCGACGGTCTTCGACGTCTCCCAGGCCATGCGCGCCCGCGGCTGGCACCTGCCCGCGTACACCTTTCCCGCGCCCTGCCAGGACGTGTCGGTCCTGCGTCTCGTCGTACGCACCGGGTTCACGGCCGAACTCGCGGGGATGTTCATCGCCGACCTGACCGAGGTCACCCGCCGGCTGTACACCGCCCGGTCGACACCCCCACCGCCGCTCGCCGCGCTCAACACCCCCTGATCCCGGGCGAGTTCGGGGCCGTGCCGGGCCCGCGGCCGTCCGGGGGCGGTCCGCGCCCGGCGCGGGTGGCTCTTTACAGCACTCTCACACAACCCACCCTACGCTTGATGTTTCAAGTGTTAGGCTCACGGCCATTCCCCCCACCCTGGCTCAGGAGTGTCGCTGTGCGGGACGGCAATGTAGTGGTGATAGGCGGCGGTTACGCGGGCATACGGCTGGCGAAGAAGCTGGACGAGACGGCTCATGTCACGCTCGTGGACCGCAAGGAGGTCTTCTTCCACCGCATCGCGTCCCTGCGGGCGGGGGTGCGCCCGGAGTGGACGGGGGCCCCGTTCATCCCCTACGACAGGCTGCTCACCAACGGCCGCGTCGCCGTGGGCAAGGCGGTGCGCGTCGACACCGTCGAGCGCCAGGCCGTGCTGGCCACGGGCGAACGGCTGCCGTACGACGTACTGGTGATCGCCACCGGCGCCGACTACCCCGAACCGGCCCGCTTCGTGGGCGCCAGCCCCGACGAGGCCGCCAAGGCCTTCGCCGAGCACCAGCACAACATCGCCGTCGCCGAACACATCCTCGTCGTCGGCGGCGGCCCCTCCGGTGTCGAGCTGAGCGCCGAGATCCGGCTGGCCCGGCCGGACGCCCGGGTCACCCTCGCGCACTCCGGACAGGAGCTGCTGCACTCCACGGGCAGCGCCCGGGCCGGCCGCAAGGCCCGGGCCTGGCTGGAGTCCCACGAGGTGGCGGTACGGCTGGACTCCTTCATGTCCCCCGGCCACGACTTCGGCACCTACCGCGACGCCCACGGCTCCGTCCTCGCCGCCGACCTCTCGTTCTGGGCGACCGGCACCACCCCCAACACCCTGTGGCTGCGCCTGGCGGGCCACGGCGAGTGGCTGACCGGGTCGGGGCACGTGAAGGTCGACCGGACGCTCCGGGTCGAGGGCCGCCCGGACGTGTTCGCGGTCGGCGACGTGAACGACGTCAGCGAGCTCAAGGTCACCCCCGCCGCGCTCGCCCAGGCCGAGGTCGCCGCCCACAACATCACGTCCTACCTGCGCAGTTCGGGACGGCACAGCAAGAAGCCGCGCTCCTACCGGGCCGTCCACCGCACCCCGCTGATCGTGCCCTTCGGCCCGGCCGACGGCGTGACCGTGCTGCCGGTACCGCTCGGCGAGAGCGCGGTGCTGGGCACCCGGACCACCGCCATCGCCAAGGCCAAGACCCTCATGACCCCCTACATGAGACGCCAGCTCGGGTACAGCGCGGCCTGACGCCGTCGCCCCCTGCCTCGCTCCTGCCTGCGCCCAGCCCCGTGTCACGTGACACTTGAGGGAAGCGACCGGCGAGGACCATGGAGGCGAGGGCGGTGATCGCCGTCAATCCGACGGACAGCGCCTCGCTGCTCGCTGCCTTCGGGGCGCTGGCCGTCCTGGTGGTGATCTTCGCCGAGTCGGGGCTGCTGGTCGTCGGCTTCTTCCTGCCGGGTGACACTCTGCTCTTCCCGGCCGGTGTGCTGTGCGCGGCGAACGCGGACCGCGCACCCCGGCTGGAGCTGTGGCAGGTGCTGGTGTGCGCGGCCGTCGGTGCCGTCGTGGGCGCGCAGGTGGGCTATCTCATCGGACGGCACGGCGGCCGTCCGCTGCTGGCCCGGACCACCCGGCCACGGGTGCGCGCGGCGGCCGTCCGGGCGGAGCTGCTGCTGGCCCGCTACGGATACGGCAAGGCGCTGGTGATCGGCCGCTTCGTACCGCTGCTGCGGACGGTGCTGCACCCGGCGGCCGGGGCGCTCGGGGTACCCGTGCGGACGTTCACCCTGTGGCAGATCGTGGGCGGGGTGCTCTGGTCCCAGAGCTTCGTCCTCGCGGGGTACGCCCTGGGGTCGTCGTTCTCCGGCATCGACCACTACCTGCTGCCGCTGGTCGGCGTGATCGTCGTCCTCTCCCTGCTGCCCCTGCTGGCACAGGCGCGCCGCCGGCGCTGACCCCGCCCGCGACATCGCCTCAGGGTTCCCAGTGCGCCAGGCGGTGCAGGGCCGCGGAGGTCTCGGTGAAGCCGTCGGCGCCGAGCAGGGCGCGCAGTTCGGCGTTGAACCGGTCGATCTCGGGGCGGGCCAGGGCGAGTACGCCGACCCCGTGCTCGGTCAGTTCCAGGACGACCGCGCGGTGCTCGTCCGGGTGCCTGCGCCGGGTGACGAGACCGGCCTCCGAGAGCCGCCGCACCAGCGCGGTGATACCGGACTCGCGCTGCTGGAGGGCCTGCGCCAGCCGTTGCTGGGTGATCCCGGGCTCGTCGGCGAGCGCCAGCAGGGCGCCGAGCTGGGCCGTGGTGATCCCGGCGACGGACAGCAGACGCCGGTCCGCGGTGGTGCGCATCTGGTGCGCCGCACGTTGCAGCAGGAAGAAAAGACGCTGGTCGGGCTCGGACATGGGCGGAATCTTGACAGACTCCACGGCCGCGCGCCATTCTCACTTCACTAGTGAATTCAGTAATGAACCGCATACTCGGTGGGGTGGCGAGCGTGAACGACACGCCCGATGACGACATGCCCGACATGGCCTTCGCCCAGCAGATCCTGGCGGCCCAGCCCTTCAGCGCCCTGGTGGGTACGCGGCTGACGGCCTTCGGCGGCGGCGAGGCGACGCTGGAGCTGGCGAACCGGCCGGAGCTGCGCCAGCAGTACGGATACGTCCACGGCGGGGTCATCGCCTATGTGGCGGAGAACGCGATGGCCTTCGCCTCCGGCACCGAGCCCGGCAACCGGCCTCTCACGGCCGGGTTCACCATCGACTACGTCCGCCCGGCGGGCGCCGAACTCCTACGGGCCCGGGCCCGGGTGGTCCGGCGCGGCCGGGCGCTCGCCGTCTGCCGCTGCGAGGTGTCCGACGTGGGCGCGGACGGCACCGAGAGCGTGTGCGCGGTCGCCCAGGGCACCATCTCCTTCGCGCCGCCCGTGGCATCCGGCCGGGCCTGACAACGGGCGGCACGGCCGCCGATGCCGGCGGTGGTGCTCAGTCGAGCTTCTCGACCACCGCTTCGAGCTGCCGCACCATGGCCGGCACCGACCGCCCGTCCAGCAGGTCCACGACCCGCCCTCGGGCGCTCGCCAGGTGTACGGGGTACGCGTCCTGAAGGCGCTTCAGCCCTTCCGGGGTGAGCGTCGCCACGTTGCCGCGGGCGTCGCCCTCGTAGCGCCGCTTGACGACCTGACCGCGGCTCTGCAGCGCGTCCACGACGCGGGTGATGCGGCTCGCGGACAGGGCGGTGGCCGAGGCGAGTTCCGCCATGCGGAGTTCCTGGTTCTCGGCCTCGGAGAGGTTCATCAGGACGACGTACTCGGTGAGTGTCAGCCCCGTGGACCGCAGCAGGTCGTCGTCCAGCGACCGCGGCAGCGCGACGATCAGACGCATCAGGGCGCGCCAGAGGCGTTGCTCCTGGGCGGTCAGCGGCTCCTCGGCGGTCACCCCACGAGATTAGCGTGCTCAAGCAATTCCGGTGGCTTCCCCCGGTCCGTCGCGATCGGCCGGGACTCCGCCTACAGGGGTGTCACCGGCACCAGCCGGCCCCGGGAGATGAGGGAGACCGCCTTCTTGAGGGGGCGGACCCGCATGCTGACGCTGTAGGCGTCGATGCCCGGGGTGGCGGCGACACGGGTGGTCAGATAGCGGTAGAAGTCGTCGGGGTCGCGGGTGATGACGCTGACCATCACGTTGTACTCGCCGGTGACGGCCCCGGCGAACGGCACCTCCTCGTGGCCCGCGAACTCCTCGCCGACCCGCTCCAGAAGGGCGGGGGCCACCCGCAGCCAGAGGGTGGCGTTGAGGGGGTGGCCCAGGTTCTCGGGGAGCAGTTCCACCTCGTACTCAAGAGTTCCGGAGCTCTCCAGCGACTCCAGCCGGCGCGCCACCCGGGACAGCGACCAGCCGGTGAGTTCGGCGAGCCGGGTGTGGGTGGTACGGCCGTCCTGGGCGAGGGCGTCGAGCAGCGGGGCGTCCTCGGGGGTGGGGGCCGGCGGGGGTGCGGCGGCGGGCGGGGGCCGTTCCGCCGTGAGCCGCCGTACCTGCTCGGCGTCGAGGCTGTCGCCGTAGCCGGTCCACTCGGCGGTGCCGGGAGCGCCGTACTCGTGGAGCAGCAGATCGATGCTGACGTCCAGGACCGAGCCCGACCTGGGCAGCTGCCGGAACAGGAAGTCGTCGCGTTCCGTGTCGAGCGGCGCGCGGATCACGCAGAAGATCTCGGAGCCGGCCGAGGCCAGATGGGCGTAGGCGATGTCGGGGTGGCGGGCCAGGGCGTCGGCGAGCGGGCCGACCCGGTCGGGGCGGCAGCGGATCCGGGCCACCCACTGCGCGGAGCCGTACACCCGCGGGTTGACGAGTCCCAGCACGCGCAGGGTGCCGCTGCGGCGCAGGGCCTGGTAGCGGCGGGCCGCGGTCTGCTCGGAGACGCCGGCCACCTCGCCGATCCTCCGGAAGGGCAGCCGGGGAGCGCACTGCAGGGCACGGAGGATCTTTCTGTCCACGTGGTCGAACATGGCGGAAGTGTGTCACGGAGGACGGGTGTATTTGGAGGCTTTTGCAGTCGGAGGGGTACTTGGTTGGCGGTTGCGGGCGGGCAGGCCGGATGCTGTGGCGGCGGGTTTCCCCTCGGCGGCCCGTACGACACAGGCCACCGGGTTCTCCGATGGCCTCGACCGCGGTGCGGTGCGCCGCGAAGGAGAATCTCCGTGAACGTGACGACACCGGCGAGCGCGCCGGTCGAGCGGCGGGCGGCCACCATCGTCATGGCCTGCCTGGGCGTCTTCGTCGCCTATCTTCCTGTCACCACCGTCTCCGTGAGCCTGCCCGCCCTGCAGGCGGCGCTGAACGCCTCGACGGCGCAACTGTCGTGGGTGCAGGACGCGTTCGTGCTGCCCATGGCCGCGTTCATCCTGACCGCCGGCGTCTTCGGCGACGTCCACGGGCGCAAGAAGGTGTTCCAGGCCGGGCTGCTGTTCTCGGCGGCGGGCGCGGTCACCGCCCTGTGCGCGCACTCGATCGAGGTCGTCTGGGCCGGGCAGGCGCTGGCCGGGATCGGCGCGGCGGCGCTGCTGCCCACGACCCTGGCGCTGATCAGCCACGCGGTGCCGGACCACCGGGAGCGCGGCAAGTACATCGGCATATGGGCCACCTGTCTGATGGCGGCCCTGGCGGTCGGGCCGATGATCGCCGGCGTGGTCGTCGCGCACTTCTCCTGGCGCTGGATCTATCTGCCGTCCGTCCCCGTCGCGCTGCTCGCCGTCGCCGTCGCGGCCCGGCGGCTGACCGACTCCCGGGCTCCGCACGGCCGCCGGCTGGACTGGCCGGGCCAGCTCACCGCCACGCTCGCGGTCACCGCGCTGGTGTACGGCGTGATCGAGGGCGGCGCGGACTCGTTCACCGACGTCAAGGTGATGGTGGCGCTGTTCACGGCCGTGGTCGCGGGTGTCGCCTTCGTGCTGGTGGAGCGGCGCAGCGACAGCCCGATGCTGGACCTGAGCCTGTTCCGCAGCCCGGCCTTCACCGCCACCACGCTGGTCGCGATGATCAGCTTCCTGGCGATGATCGGGTTCTTCTTCGTCCTCAGCCTCTACTTCGGCATGGTGCAGCGGCTGGACACCCTGGAGGCCGGGTGGCGGCTGCTGACCGTCACCGGGGCGGCCCTGCTGGTCGGCGGCCCCGCCGGACGCCTGATGCACCGGATCTCCGCGCGCGTGATGATCACCGGCGGGCTGCTGCTCGTCGCCGCCTCCCAGTTCGCGCTGACCGGCCTTGCCGCCGACACCTCCTTCGCCTCGGCGGCCTGGCGGCTCGCGCTGCTCGGCCTGGGCATGGGCTTCGTGATGACGCCCATGACGGCGACCGCGGTGGCCTCCGTGCCGTACCAGCTGGCCGGCATGGCGGCGGCCGGGAACAACGCCTTCCGGCAGGTCGGCGGCGCCCTCGGCCCGGCCGTGCTGGGCGCGCTGCTCAGCACCCGGGCGATCGAGGCGCTCCCCGGCCACCTCACCGAGGCGGGTGTCACCGGCGCGACCCAGGACCGTATCGTCACGACCGCGCAGTCGGACGGTCTCGGCGCGGTCGCCGACCTGGACCTGGGGGCCCGTACCGGCCAGGCGATGGGCGCGCTGGGCGACTCCTTCCTCGACGGCATGCGGCTGTGCCTGGTCACGGCGGGCAGCCTCACCCTGCTGGCCGCCCTGGTCGCGGTGGTCCTGCTGCGCGCTCCCCGGCAGACGCCGACCCTCAGGGCGGCGGGACACACCACCCGGGAGAAGGCCCCGGCCGTACAGGACGCCTGACGGGGTCAGCCGTCGGCCCGGCGGCTCACCGCACCAGACAGGGCCGCTTGGCGTCGAAGCTCCAGCCCTCCACGAGGTACCGCATCCCGGCCGCGTCGTCCCGGCCCGCGCCGAGACCGAGTTCCTCGTGGAGGGCATGGGCGGCGAGCAGCCGGTCCCGGTCGAGGCGGATGCCGAGCCCGGGGGCGTCGGTGACGGCGACCTCGCCGCCGACGATCCTCGGGGGCTCGGCGGTGAGCCGCTCCCGGCCCTCCTGCCAGATCCAGTGGGTGTCCAGGGCGTTGTACTCGCCGGGGGCGGCGGCCCCGCAGTGGGCCATCATGGCCAGCGAGATGTCGAAGTGGTTGTTGGAGTGGCAGCCCCAGGTCAGCCCCGTCTCGTGGCAGAGCTGGGCCACCCGCACCGATCCGCTCAGGGTCCAGAAGTGCGGGTCCGCGAGCGGGATCGACACCGACTGCAGGGCGAGCGCGTGGGTGAGCTGCCGCCAGTCGGTGGCGATCATGTTGGTCGCGGTGGGCAGCCCGGTGGCCCGGCGGAACTCGGCGAGGATCTCCCGCCCGGAGTAGCCGTCCTCGGCTCCGCAGGGGTCCTCGGCGTAGGCGAGCGTGCCGAGCAGCGGCCGGCACAGCTCGACGGCCTCCCGCAGCGACCAGGCGCCGTTCGGGTCGAGGGTGATCCGGGCCTCGGGGAACCGTTCCTTCAGCGCTTGTACGGCCTTGACCTCCTCGGCGCCGGCCAGGACCCCGCCCTTGAGCTTGAAGTCCCGGAAGCCGTAGTGGCCGTAGGCCGCCTCCGCCTGCCGGACGATCGCCTCCGGGGTGAGCGCCTGCTCGCGACGGATCCGGTACCACTCCACGTCGGCGCCGGGTTCGCGCAGGTAGTCCAGGTCGGTGCGGTCGGGGTCGCCGACGTAGAAGAGATAGCCGAGGACGCGGACCGAGTCGCGCTGCTTGCCGTCGCCGAGCAGGGCGGCGACGGGCACCTCCAGATGCTGCCCGAGCAGGTCGAGCAGGGCGGACTCGACGGCGGTGACGGCGTGCACGGTGGTGCGCAGGTCGAAGGTCTGCTCGCCGCGTCCGCCCGCGTCCCGGCCGCCGAACGCCTCGCCCATCGCCCGCAACACCCGCTTGTGGTCGCCCGGTCGGGCACCGAGCACCAGGGGCTCCGCGTCCCGCAGGGTGCGCGTGATCGCCTCCCCGCCCGGCACCTCGCCGAGCCCCGTCCGCCCCTCGGAGTCCTCGACGACCACCACATTGCGGGTGAAGTACGGGGCGTGGGCGCCGGAGAGGTTGAGCAGCATGGAGTCCCGGCCCGCCACCGGGTACACGGAGAAGCGGGTGACGACGGGCTGGGTCATGGGCGAACGTCCTTACCGGAGAGGGGAGACGGGGCTTACACGCCGAGGGCGTCGAGGATCTGTTCCATGAGCAGGACGCCGCCCAGGCCCAGGACCGCGAGCACGGTCGTGTAGGTGGTACGGGCCTTGATGGCGTCCAGGACCGACAGGTTGAAGTACTCCTTGAACATCCAGAAGCCCGGGTCGTTGACGTGGGAGAAGGCGATCGAGCCGCAGGAGACGGCGAGGACCATGAGTTCAGGATGGACCCCGCTGCCCGCGAGCAGCGGCAGGACGACACCGGAGGCGGTGACCACGGCGACGGTGGCCGAACCGAGCGCGACCCGCAGAATGGCGGCGATCAGCCAGGCCAGGATGATCGGCGATATGGACCAGCCGTCGGTGAAGTCCTTGATGTAGTCCGAGATCCCGCCGTCGACGAGCACCTGCTTGAACGCGCCGCCGGCCCCGATGACCAGCAGGATCATCGCCATCGCCGCCGCGGCCTCGCGGCAGGAGCGGGCGACCTCCTCCATGGTGCGTCCGACGCGCGGCCCGAAGGCCCACATCGAGACGAGCAGGGTGAGCAGCAGGGCGACCGGGGCGGAGCCCACGAAGTCGACGAGGTGGATCGCCGGGGTGTCGGCGGAGGTGGCGAGGTCGGTGATCGCCGCTCCCGCGATCAGGACGACGGGCAGCAGGGCGATCGCCAGTGACCAGCCGGTGCCGGGCATCTCCTCGTCCTCGAAGACGCGCTCGCTCACCAGCCCCTTGGGCGCCTCGGGGTTCATCGCCCGCACGAACGGCAGCCGGGGCCACACCAGGGCGATCAGCGCGCCGACCGGGACGGCGATGAACAGGCCGTAGAACAGGGTGAGTCCGGCGGAGGCGTGGAAGGTGGCGGCGACCGCGGTCGGGCCCGGGTGCGGGGGCAGGAAGCTGTGCATGGTGGAGAGGGCGATGGACATCGGCAGGCCGACCCAGAGCAGGTTCGACCGGGTGACCCGGACGAGGGTGAAGGCGACCGGGACGATGATGACGAACGCGGCCTCGTAGAACATCGTGACACCGATGATCATGGCCGTGACCACCATGGCCGCCTGCACCCCGCGCGGGCCGCTGAGCGCGAGCAGTCGGCCGGCGATGCGCTGGGCCGCGCCGGAGTCGCCCATCACCCGGCCGAGCATGGCGCCGAGGCCGATGGTGAGCATCGTGTCACCGATCTGACCGCCGATGCCCTCCGAGAGGGTGTCCGGGATCTTCTCCAGCGAGATCCCCCGGACCACGGCCACTCCGACGGCGACGAGCAGCAGCGCGACGAAGCCGTTCAGCCGGAGCTTCGTCATGAGGAAGAGCAGGACCAGGACGCTGATCCCTACGACGACCAGAGGCAAGCCAGTTCCCCTTTGAACTGGGCGTCACGTCCACATGCCTGAACGACGCCTGCATACAGAGACTTCATCTACGTATGGAGACGGAGGCTAGGGATGCGGGCATGCTCAGGTCAATGGGTGTGCGGGAGGAATCCGAGGTCACCCGGAAACCGGCGGCTCCACCAGGAACACGGTGAGCCATTCGGCGTCCGCCGCGTGGTAGCCCAGCTCGGTCAGGGTGCGGGACGCGGCCCGCATGTGCTCGGCGCCGTAGACGACGCCGACGGTGAAGCCTCCGGACCGCTCCTCCCAGGCCCGGTGGGCGTCGGTCAGGGCCCGGGTGAGCAGCCGGTCCCTGCGGCGCAGCACCAGGTCGTCCAGACCGGGCAGGGCGTCCTGCGCCGCCTCCTCCGCATCGGTCAGCAGATCCTCGGTCGTCAGATGGCGGGCGAGATAGCGCCGGGTGCCGAACATCCGCATGCCGGCCACCATCGCGGGCACCACCGCGGCCAGCACCACCCGCTCCTGCAACGGCAGCCGCCGGAAGCCCCGTTCGAACTCCGCCCCGCTCATGTCGGGGTTGATCACGGGCACCCCGAGGGAGTCGAAGTCGATGTCCTGGACGACGAGCCCGAGCCGCTCGTGCCCGTCCAGCCGGGCGTACGAGGCCACCAGCGCGTCCGCGCCCGGCGACCCCTCCCCCACCCCCTCCGCGACCACCAGGTCGCAGCGCTCCCGCAGCCGGGAGGTGACCTCCCGGTAGAACCGGGCCTCACCCAGATGGATCATCGGGAAGAGCAGGAACTCCAGCCCCGAGCCCGGCCGCCGGAACCGGATGACGGCGGAGCGCACCCCCGCCAGCCCGGTCACCTCGATGAACTGCATCCGGCCCCCGCCCCCGTCCCCCGGTTTCAGGGTAGGGGCGCGAGCAGCGATACCGTCCCGTCCGGGAGGCAAATCTCCGCCCCGCCCTCGGCCGTCGGCGTCACACGGGTGCCGGTGCGCAGGGCGTACGGGTCCCCGTGGACGGCCGGATCCGCGGTGAGGACGACGAGCGTGGCCAGCAGCAGGGTGCCGCCGGGATGGGGGACGGCGAGCACCGGGGTGGCGGAGTGCTCGCCGAAGGCATCGCGGCCACGGGCCCGCTCGACCGCCGAGCTGCTGCCGGGCGGCCCGAGCAGGACGGCGAGGACCGTGGTCAGTCCGTCCGCGCGCCGGGCCAGCGCCCAGTCGTCCCCGCACTCCGTCTCCAGAGCCGCCGTGTCGTCGGCGATCGCCCAGCCCCCCACCCGTACGACCGTCCCGGCGGCCGCCTCGACCCGATGCACCCGCACCTCCCACGGACCGTGCACCACACTGGCCGTGCTGACCCGGCCCCCGGCCGGCGCGTGCCAGGAGGCGGCCGCCCGCCCCTCGGCGTACAGCGGACGGATACGCCCCCGTCGGCTGGGAACGTCCCCCGCGAGCAGGGCGATGTGGTTGTCGGGGCCCGCCGGAGTCTGCGGCGCCGTCGCGCTGGAGTAGCCGAACTTCGCGTAGTGCGGGCTGTCCTCGCCCTCGGCGGGCGGTGGCGGCAGCCGGTCCGTCCCGTGGTTGACGAGCCGTACGATCCCGTCGGCGGCCGTGCCGTGCAGCAGCCAGCCCGGTGCGGGCAGGGCCACGGACACGTCCGCCGTGTCGATCGGGGCGGGCTCCTCGGGCGCCGTCCACACGGGATGGCCGGCGGGCAGCAGAAGACCGAGGAAGGCCTTGCTCGCCCAGTACGGGGAGGCCGGGCCCGAGTAGCTCTGGGCGACGGGGAGGAAGGGCCGGTACCAGCCGAGCGTCAGCAGCCCCCGCTCGTCGGGCACCCCGCGCTCGGCGAAGTGCCGCAGGGCGCCCGAGGCCAGCCGTCGGGTACGCCCCGGCGGCAGCGGGGTGGCGTCGGCGAGGGCACCGGCCCACAGCGGAGCGGCGGCGGCGAACCGGTACGTGAGCGAACGCCCCTGATGGACCGGGGCCCCGTCGCCGCCGAAGAAGTACTGATGGACCCCGAGGAACTCACGCAGCCGCGCACGATGCCGGGCCACGGTCCCCGGGTCCGCCCGCTCCCCCGCGATCCGCGCCCACAGCACCGGATACAGGTGCAGCGCCCAGGCGTTGTAGTAGTCGAACTTCCGCCCGTCCCCGTCGGTGTACCAGCCCCCGCCCCGGTACCAGTCGTCCAGCCGCGCCAGCCCCGCATCGATCTCGCCCCGCCGGTACGGCGCGCCGACGGACGCGAGGAACTCCTCGACGATCACCTGGAACAGCCGCCAGTTGGAGTCGTTGACCACAGCACCCACGAAACCCGACAGCCACGCGACGACCTGCTCCCGCACCCGCTCGTCCAGCCGATCCCACACCCACACCCGCGACTCGTGCAGCGCCACGGCGACGGAGGCCGCCTCGACCATCGGCTGCCCCCGGTCGGTGATCGGCGGCCAGCGCTCGGGATGCCGTGGATCGGTACCGGCGCCCAGCCCTGCCGCGTACCGCTCGACAAGCGCGGGCCCGACCTCACCTCCGGACCCCGCGATCCGAAAGGCGGCGAGCAGAAACGACCGCGCGAACCCTTCGAGCCCGTCGGACCACTCCCCGGAGTGACTGGCCCGGCCGGGCAGCCGGTACTGGGCGAACTTCGGCGAGGCGTAAGGGAGCAGACCGTCCAGAAGTCGATCGGCCATGGCCTCCCAGTGAGCGCGGGTCCAGCCGGTAATAGGCGACAGAACATGGTCAGACGGCGGCAGCAATAGGGCTCCTCCTTCAACCAACGGCTTGTTGTGCGCCCCTTCAGGGACGCGGGGCTGCGTCAATATGCGGCTCCGCCGCGTGGGCGCGACCAGCCCCCACCCACCCGCACCCTCACAACGGCCTCTCCACGGCAGCGACACTCCCCCGCACCACGATGTGCGTACCGAGCAAGTGCCGCGCCCCGGCCACCTCTTCCGCATCCCGCAAGGCGAACCGCACCGCGGCCCGCCCCAGTTCCTCCGCCGGTGTCCGCACCGTCGTCAGCGGCGGACTGAAGTCCTCGGCCAGCGGTATGTCGTTGTACCCGACCACGGACATGTCCTCCGGCACCCGCAACCCGGCGTCGGCGATCGCCCGCAGCGCCCCCGCCGCCACCATGTCGTCCCCCGCGACCACTGCCGTGAACTTCCGCTCTCCCTTGAGGAGTTCGGTCATCGCCCGCAACCCGGCGGTCCGCCCCAGCCCGCAGTCGACCACGTACGCCGCCTCCTCCGGCAGCCCGTACTCGGCAAGGGCCGCCCGGTACCCGGCGACCCGCGCGTCCAGCGCCGTGTTGCCGGGCAGGCCCCCGAGGAACACGATCCGCCGGTGCCCGGCCGACAGCAGATGCCCGGTGATGGCCCGCGCCCCCGCCTCGTTGTCGAACTCGACGACGAGGGCCGGTATTTCAGGAACCGGCGCGGGGCGGCCGCACAGCACCAGCCGGGACCCCGCCGCGTCCAGCGCCTCCGCGTACCGCGCCACACGCTCCCGGTACGCGTCGTCCTCGACGACCCCGCCGACGAGGATCACCAGCCGCGCCCCCTCCTCCCGCATCAGCTGCACGAACTCCATCTCGCGCTGCGGGTCGCCGCCGGTCGTGCCGACCAGGCAGAGCCAGCCGTGGGCGGCGGCCTCCGCCTCGACGCCCTCGGCGACCTGCGCGTAGAAGGGGCTGGTGACCTGACGCAGGACGACGGCGACCGTCTTCCGGCCGCCGCCCACCAGGGCCCGCGCGTGCGCGTTGGCGACGTAGTCGAGCGCGCGGGCGGCGCGCAGCACCCGGGCGCGGGTGGCGGGCGGGACCGGATAGTTGCCGCTGAGCACCCGCGAGACGGTGGCCACGGACACCCCCGCCCGTTCGGCGACCTCGCGGATCGTGACCCGCCCCTTTGCCGTCGTCATGCCGCTCCCGTTCCCCTCGTCCCCGGCCCTGTCGTACCGCCGCCTCAGCTGTTGGCGGCGTACTCCCTGGCGTACTCCTCGGCCATTCTGTCGCCGCCCCGGGCCCGCCATCGGGCCACGGCGGTGTCGTAGTCGGACATCGAGGCGCGGCCGGCGACGACGGCCGTGATCGCGTCGTCCATCAGCGCCTTGAGCGTGGTGCCCTGGGCGGTCTCGGTGGCGGACTTGAGGCCGTACGCGGCGTTGCGGACGGCGACCGGTACGACCTTGGTCTGCCAGTCGTGCAGCGCCCGTACCGCGTCGGGCATTCCGGGTACGAACAGCACCTGGGGGCCTTCGGCGAGGTAGCGGAAGGGCAGGTTGGTGACGTTCTCGACCTCGCCGAGCCTGGTGGGCTCGGGCGAGCCGTCCGTGCCGCGGGTGAAGTGGACGCCTTCGAGGCCGTAATGGCTCAGCTCCCACTCCTTGGTGCCGAAGGGGGCGGCGAGGTGGTCGAGGACCCTGAGCAGCATCTCGATGCGTTCCTTCTTCGCCGTCTTGAGGATCGTGTAGCCGAAGGAGCGGCGGGCGGCGACGATGCCGCCGGGGGTGCCGCCGACGCTGTACGGCAGGGCGGGTGCCGGGGTCAGCAGGCCCTTGGAGTCGGGGTAGCGGCTCTGGTAGGCGCCGAAGCCGTCCTGGAGGGAGCCGACGGTGCCGTTGAGGAAGAGGGTGCCGAGGTCGGCGGAGGAGATCGAGGTGGCGTCGGGGTGGTAGTCGCCGCTCTTGCGCAGGGCGGCCTGGTAGGCGACGGCCGCCTTGTAGCGTTCGTCGGTGAGGCTGGGGTGGAAGTCGCCCTTGGTGTCGACCGCCCAGGTGTTGGGGGCGTTGTGGGCGGCGGCGTGCACGGCGTTGCCGAACAGGGAGCCGGCGGCGGCGCCGAGGGCGTACGTCCTGCCGTGGGTGGCCTTCGCGGCGACGGCGGCGAAGTCCTCGGAGGTCCAGCCGTCCGTCATCCCGGCGTCGGTGAACATCCCCTGGTTGAGCCAGAGCGTCGAGCCGGGCAGCGGGCGTTCGAGCGGGATGCCGTAGATCCGGCCGCCGATACGGCCCATGTCCCGCCAGGCCTCGGTGGGGATGCCGGCCAGGTTGGGGTAGTCGCGGACGGCCGCGCCGGAGAGGTACGGGGTGAGGTCCTCGGCCCTGCGCTGGACGAACTGGGCCTCGCGGGGCAGCGCGAAGCCGGAGAAGACGTTGAGGATGTCGGGCAGCGAGTCGGGGTCGCCGGCCATGACGGTGGCCATCTTCTTCTGGTAGTCGGCCTGCGGGATCACCGTGAACTCGATCTTGACGCCGAGGGCCTTCTCGACCGCCTGCCAGTACCGGTTCCGCGAGGCGCTCTTGGGCGGGGTGCCGAAGGTGACCGACATGACGCGGACCGTGGAGCCGTCGCCCGGGGTGCGCTTGACCGAGGTGGTCAGGTCGGCGGGGTAGGTGAGGTATCCGGCCTGGACGCCCGCGCTGGTGGGGGCGAGGTCGGGTTTCGGTCCGGCGGCGGTCACGTGGGCGGGCCAGGGGGCGAGTTTCCTGCCCGCGTTGGAGACGTCACCGTTGTCCGGGGCGGTGGAGCAGGCGGTCAGCAGACCGGGGGCACAGGCGGCGGCGCCACCCGCGGCCACGGTACGCAGCAGGGCGCGTCTGGACAGGCTGGGCATGGCGAGTGACCTTTCCTGGAGCGCTGTTGACGGTGGATCAGCTCTTGACGGCGCCGGTGAGCACGCCCTTGGTGAAGTACTTCTGCAGGAAGGGGTAGACGGCGAGGATCGGCACGGTGGCGATCACCAGGACCGCCATCTGGATGGTCTGCGGGGCGTTCACCGTGCCGTCGCCCATGGTCTGGTCGGTGAGCCCGGAGCCGGCCACGACGTAGGTGCGCAGCACCTGTTGCAGCGGCCAGTGGTCGCTCTCCAGGTAGAGGGAGGCGTAGAACCAGGAGTTCCAGTAGGCGACCGCGTAGAACAGGCCGACGACCGCGAGGGCCGCCTTCGACAGCGGCAGCACGACGGACCACAGGATGCGCAGGTCGCCGGCGCCGTCCAGGCGGGCCGCCTCGTACAGCTCCGCCGGGATGCCCTGGAAGAAGCCGCGCAGGACGACCAGGTTGAAGACGTTGACCAGGACCGGCAGGACCAGCGAGCCGTAGTTGTCGAGCAGGCCGAGGTCCTTGACCAGCAGGAAGCCCGGGATCATCCCGGGCGGGAAGAGGAAGGTGAACAGGACGAGCAGCAGCACCGGGCGGCCGCCGGCGGCGCCGGGCCGGGACAGGGCGTAGGCGAGGGTGACCGTGCAGACGAGGCTGAGCAGGGTGCCTACGACGGTGACTCCGGCGCTCACCCCGAGTGCGTGGGTGACGATGCCGCCGTCGAGGATGTCCCGGTAGGCCTTGAGGGTGGGGTGCTCCGGCCACAGCACCCAGCCGCCGTTCGCCACGACCTCGCGCTGGGAGGCCAGCGAGGTCGACACGATGACCAGGAACGGCACGCACACCAGCAGTACGACGGCCGTCAGGGCCACCGCCTTGCCCGCCTGGGTGAGGGGCTTCGGCTTCTCCGCCCAGCCGGGCCGGTACGCCTGGGCGCTCATATGTAGACCCCCTGTTCGCCGAGCCGGTGGGCGACCTTGTTGGCCGCGTAGACGAGCAGGGCGCCGATCAGGCCCTTGAACAGGCCCGCGGCGGCCGCGTATCCGTAGTCGCCGCCGACGATGCCCTGGTAGTAGACGAAGGTGTCCAGGACCTCGGCGGCCCGCGGTCCGACCGCGTCCCGCTGGAGCAGCATCTGCTCGAAGCCGACGGAGAGGATGTCGCCGAGGCGCATGATCAGCAGCAGCACGACCACGGGCCGGACGGCGGGCAGGGTGACGTGCCAGAAGCGCCGCCAGGGGCCGGCGCCGTCGATCGCGGCGGCCTCGTACTGCTGCTCGTCGACCTGGGTGAGCGCGGCGAGGAAGATGATCGTGCCCCAGCCGGCGTCCTTCCAGATCACCTGGGCGACGACGAGCGGCCGGAAGGCGTCCGGGTTGCCGATGACGTCGACGGCGTGCAGCCCGGCGTCACCGAGGTAGCCGTTCAGCATGCCGGTGTCGCCGAGGAGTTGCTGGAACAGGGCGACGACGATCACCCAGGAGATGAAGTGCGGCAGATAGGCCACCGACTGCACGAACCGGCGCACGGTCGACCAGGTGAGGCTGTGCAGCAGCAGGGCGAGGGCGAGCGGCACGGGGAAGTAGAAGACGAGCTGGAGCAGCGCGATCCAGACCGTGTTGAGGACCGCGTCCCAGAACGCGGGGTCGCCGAACATCCGCCGGAAGTTGCCGAGTCCGACCCAGGGGCTGCCCCAGAGGCCGTCGAAGGGCACGTACTCCTTGAAGGCGATGACGTTGCCGAGCAGCGCGCCGTAGTGGAACACCAGGAAGTAGGCGAGCCCCGGGAGCATGAGCAGGATCAGGATCCCGCTGCGGCGTCTCTGAAAACCTTTTCGGTCGTTCCGAACGCCCGGTGAGCGGCGGCGCGTCTGCCCGACGGCCGCCCTACCCGGACGCTCACGCAGCATCGCTGCCACGGAGCCTCCTCACCAAGGGGTGCTGGGTGAGGGGAAGTTAAAACGTTTCCAGAGGGCGGGTCAACACTTCTGACACAACTGCCTTGTCAGGAACGGCCCTTACCGGCTGCCCGGGGTGACCAGTCCGGTCTCGTAGGCGACGACCACGGCCTGGGCACGGTCGCGCAGCGAGAGTTTGCCGAGGACGCGGGAGACATGCGTCTTGACGGTGGCCTCGGAGAGGTGGAGGCGGGCGGCGAGTTCGGCGTTGGAGAGCCCTTGGGCGAGCAGTCGCAGGACGTCGAGTTCGCGCGGGGTGAGGTGGGCGAGGTCGCGGTGCAGGGCGGCGGAGTCGGCGCCGGCCCGGGCGAAGCGTTCCACGAGGCGTCGGGTGATGGCGGGGGCCAGCAGCGCGTCGCCGTCCCGGACCGTGCGGACGGCGGCGGTGAGGTGCTCGGGTGTGACGTCCTTCAGCAGGAAGCCGCTGGCACCGGCGGACAGCGCCGCGTACACGTACCGGTCGAGGTCGAAGGTGGTGAGCATCAGGACCCGTGGCGGGTCGGGGGTGGCGAGGATCCGGCGGGTGGCCTCCAGACCGTCCAGTTCGGGCATCCGGATGTCCATGAGGACGACGTCGGGCCGGGTGCGCCGGACCGCGTCCACCGCCTCGTGGCCGTCGGTGGCCTCGCCGACGACCTCGATGCCGTCGGCGGTGAGGATCAGCCGGAAGCCGGTGCGCACCAGGGCCTGGTCGTCGGCGACGACGACCCGCGGCGGACTCGACGGCGAGCCGTCCGGTGAACTCACGCGCACTCCAGGGGAATCAGGGCCCGGACCCGGTAACCGCCCAGCGGGCGTGGCCCGTTGCTCAGGGTGCCGCCGTGCACGGCGAGTCGCTCGCGCAGCCCGACCAGTCCGCGCCCGTTGCCCGTCGCGGCGGCCGGTCCCGGGGTGCCGCCGGAGTCGGTGACCTCGACGCGCAGTTCACGCTCACCGTAGTCGACCCGCACGACGGCGCTCGAACCCCCGGCGTGCTTCAGGGCGTTGGTCAGCGCCTCCTGGACCACGCGGTAGGCGGTCAGCTCGACTCCTGCGGGCAGCGGCCGGACCGTCCCCGACACCGTGAGCTCGACCGGTGTGCCGGTGCCGCGGGTGCGGTCGATCAGCGGCCCGAGCCGCTCCAGACCGGGCTGCGGCTCCAGTTCGCCCTCGCCGGGGTCGTCCGGGTCGTCGTCCATCGTGAGCAGTCCCATCACCTGCCGCAGCTCCCCCAGCGCCGTACGGCCGCCCGCCTCCACGGCGAGCAGCGCCTCGCGGGCCTGTTCGGGCTCGGCGTCCATGATCTTGCGGGCGGCTCCTGCCTGGATGACCATCACGCTGACGTTGTGCGTCACGACGTCGTGCAACTCCCGTGCGATCCGGGCCCGTTCGTGGGCCACGGCACCGCGCAGCGCCTCGGCCTGGCGCTGCTCCACCTCCGCCAGCCGGACCCGGCTCTCGGCCGCCCGCACCTTCCAGGTCCGCAGTCCGACGGTGACCACCACCAGGGGGGCGGAGATCATCAGCGGCACGTACTGGGTGGGGACGGTGGGTTCGACACCGAAGGGGGTGTGCGGGACCGCCCTCCCGATCGTGAAGGTGAGCAGCACGGCCAGCGCGAGCGTGGCGATCGCCGCCGTCCGGTGGGGGCTGAAGGCGGCCGCGCTGTAGGCGGCGATGACACAGGCGTAGAAGGTGAGCCGGGTGACGTCCGCGGGGGTGAGCATGTTGGCCGCCAGCACGATCCAGAGCACGGCCAGCGGGTAGCGGCGGCGCCAGGCGAGCGGCACGGAGGCGAGGAGGACCAGACAGACCAGGCCCGTCGTGCCGTGCCGCCCGGTCGGCGGGTCCGGGTCCACCGCGTAGTCGATCTCGGCGACGAGGACGACCAGGGCGAGAGCGGCGTCGAAGAGCCGGGACCGCGGGGTGGGCGCGGGCGCGGGACCGTCCGGTCCGGCCGGCGCGCGCAGTCGTGCCGGCGGGCCGGGCGCCCGTGTCGTCGTCATCGCCCCATTCTCGACGCTGCCCGGCCCTCGGGCATCCCTCCCTCGACTACATCTCAGGGATGACCCGGCCGCCCTTACCCCCGACGCGGTACGGCGATTACACCCCGCGCCCGTCGTGCCCGCCCCGCCCCGTTCCCTAGCGTCGGCGGCCACCGAGGGACGGAGACCCACCCATGACGACACCGCTGATCGAACTACGGGACGTGACCAGGCGTTACGACGCCGGACCGCCCGCCCTGCTGGACGTGACCCTGACCGTGGCGCCCGGGGAGGCCGTCGCGGTCCTGGGGCCTTCCGGGAGTGGCAAGTCGACGCTGCTGAACCTGGTCGCGGGCCTGGACCGGCCGGACGAGGGCACGGTGACCGTGGACGGCGTACGGGTGGACCGGCTGGGCGAGGCGGGCGCGGCCCGCTACCGGCGGGCGAAGGTCGGGATGGTGTTCCAGTTCTTCCACCTGCTGGACGACCTGACCGTCGCCGACAACCTCGTGCTGCCCGCCCGGCTCGCCGGGGCGGGACGGCGTGAGGCCCGCCGCCGGGCGGACGAGCTGCTGGAGTCGCTGGGCATCGCGGCCCAGGCGGCGGCCCATCCGGGCCGGCTCTCCGGCGGTCAGCGCCAACGCGTCGCGGTGGCAAGGGCGTTGATGAACCGCCCCGCGCTGCTGCTGGCCGACGAGCCGACCGGCGCCCTGGACTCCGCGTCCGGCACCGAGGTCGCCCGGCTCCTCAGGGAGCTGAACGCCGACGGCCAGACCCTGGTCCTGGTCACCCACGACCACGACCTCGCCCGGGCCTGCACCCGGCGCACGGTCCACCTCGCCGACGGCGGCATCACCACCGATGCCACGACGCAGACCGACGCCCCCGCCCAGACCGACCACACGACGCAGCCCCACACCACCACCCAGACCGACCACACGGCGCAGAGCGATGTCACGACGGAGGCGGTCCGATGAGTGTCCTGGTCCGGGTGGTGCGGTCGGGCATGGCCCGGCGCCGTACCCAGACGCTGGTCATCGCGCTGGCCACGCTGCTCGCGGTGACGGCGTCCGTGCTGGCCGGTGCGCTGCTGGTGGCCTCGCGGGCGCCCTTCGACAAGGCGTTCGCCCGCCAGCGGGGAGCCCAGCTCACCGCGCAGTTCGACGCGCGCCGGGCCTCCACGGCCCAACTCGCCGCCTCCACCCACGCGTCCGGGGTGACGGGGTCGTCCGGCCCCTTCCCGACGACGACCGTCACGCCGGAGCAGGCGGGCGCGCTGTCGGTCGTCGGGCGGGCGGATCCCGGCGGTGCGGTGGACCGGCTCGCGGTGACCTCGGGCCGGTGGCCGCGGCGGACCGGTGAGATCGTGCTCGCCTCGGACCCGGACGGACCGCCCGTGCGGCTCGGGCAGCGGCTGGCCTTCCCGGACCTGCCGGGCGGCCCGACGCTCACCGTGGTCGGCACGGCCCGCTCGGTGAGCCGTACCGCCGACGCGTGGGTGGTGCCCGCGCAGATCGCCGGGCTCACCCGGTCCGGTCGCGCCGACGGCTACCAGATGCTCTACCGCTTCGCCCACGCGGCCACGAAGGCCGAGGTCGCCCGGGACCGCGCGGCGGTGACGGCGACCGTGCCGAAGAACGCGCTCTCGGGGGCCCGGTCCTGGCTCTCCGTACGGGAGTTCGCCACGCGCGAGACCGCGCTGTACGTGCCGTTCCTGGTCGCCTTCGGGGTGCTGGGCCTGGTGATGTCGGCGCTGGTCGTCGGGAACGTGGTCGCCGGCGCGGTGGGCACCGGGCTGCGGCGGATCGGCACGCTCAAGGCGGTCGGCTGCACCCCGGGCCAGGTCGTCCGGGCCTACATGGCGCAGGCGTTGGCACCGGCCGCGATCGGTACCGGGCTGGGCGTGCTCGGCGGACAGCTGCTGGCCGCGCCGCTGCTGGCGGAGACCTCGTCCGTGTACGGCTCGGTCGGGCTCGGGGTCTCCGCCGGGGTCGATCTGGGCGTCGCCGCCGGGGTGCTGGGCGTGGTCGCGGGCACGGCGTGCGCCGGCGCCTGGCGGGCCGGGCGGCTGCGCACGGTGGACGCGCTGAACGTGGGCCGCACCCCGGCACCGGGCCGGGGCCGTACCGCGGCCCGGCTGGCGGCACGGCTGCCGGTGCCCCGGCCGGTCGGCCTCGGTCTGGCCCGCCCCTTCCACCGGCCCGCCCGCGCCGCCGCGATGGTCGCGGCGATCGCCTTCGGCACGGCGGCGGTCACCTTCGCCGTCGGGATGGCCGCGTCCCTGGGCGAGGTGATCGCGGCCAAGAACCACAACGCGGCCGAGGTGACCGTGGGCTCCGGCCGGCCGGCGGGTCCGGTGCCCGTCGGACCGGGCGTGCCACGGGTGACGGCCGCCCGGGCCGCCGCCGTGCGGGCCGCGATCGCCGCGCGGCCGGGCACCCGCGACCAGTACGGCAGCGCCACGACCGAGGCCAAGGTCTCCGGGGTGACGGGGAGCGTCCCGGTGGTCGCCTACGAGGGAGACGCCTCCTGGGGCGGTTTCGTGATGGTCTCCGGCCGCTGGATCCGGGCCGCGGGCGAGGCGGTGGTGCCGACCCCGTTCCTCACCGCGAGCGGAGCCGCCGTGGGCGACACGGTCACCCTCACCGTGGACGGCTCGCCGGTGCGGATCCGGATCGTCGGCGAGGTCTTCGACACGGGACAGCAGGGCATGCGGGTCTTCACGGACCTGGCGACCCTCCGGACGGCCGCCCCGGACCTGCACCCCTCCGAGCACGCCGTGCGGCTCGTGCCGGGCACCGACACGAAGACGTACGTGACCCGCCTGAACGCGGCGCTCAAGTCCCTCGACGTCACGGCGACCGACACGAAGTCGGTGAACGGCAGTGACGCCGTGGTCGCCCTCGACACCCTGGCGGCGGCGCTCACCCTGATCCTGGTGGCGGTGGCCGGACTCGGCGTGCTGGGCGGGGTGGTCCTCGACACCCGCGAACGGATCCGCGACCTCGGCATCCACAAGGCGCTCGGGATGACACCCCGGCAGACGGTGACGCTGGTGATCGCCTCGGTCGTGCTGCCCGGCGTCGTGGGCGGGCTGCTGGGCGTACCGCTGGGCCTCGCGGTGCACCGCACGGTCATGCCCGCCATGGGCGACAGCGCGGGACTGCGCCTGCCCGACGCCGTCCTCGACGTCTACCGGACGCCCGAGCTGCTCCTCCTCGCCCTGGGCGGTACCGGGATCGCGGTCCTCGGCGCGCTGCTCCCGGCGGGCTGGGCGGCCCGGGTCCGCACGGCGACGGCGCTGCGCACGGAGTAGATCAACGACCGTTGCTGGACGCGCCGGTGACGAGGCGTGAGACTGAGGGGATCGCACGCCCCGGCCCCCAGGACGGTGACCATGGACGACAGGACGGCGCCCCCACGCGTCGAGCTCACCCCGCAGGCCGCCGAGCTGGTGCGCCGACTGCACGACGAGCACGGCCCGCTGATGTTCCATCAGTCCGGCGGCTGCTGCGACGGCAGCGCGCCCATGTGCTACCCGGACGGCGAGTTCCGCACCGGCGGCTCGGACGTGCTGCTGGCCGAACTCGCGGTGGACGGGGTCGCGGAACCGGTCACCTTCTGGATGTCCCGCAGTCAGTACGAGGTCTGGAGCCACACCCGGCTGATCGTGGACGTGGTCCCCGGACGAGGGAGCGGTTTCTCGCTGGAAGCACCCGAGGGGGTGCGTTTTCTCACCCGTTCTCGCGTAGTAGACGTCTAGCAGACCTGTAGGTCACTCACGTCTGCTGCACTGCCCCCTGATATCCGCGGAAGTCGACGAGACATCAGGGGGTGCGGTGACGCATCGTCAGAGACGATTTGCAGCGACGACCCGAACTCTGTTCACGATCGCCACGACGTCCGGCGTGCTGGCCGGTGCGGCCCTCGCGGGGGCGGCACCGGCCGGCGCCGCGTCGGGCGCCGGGCGGATCTCGTCCGGTGTCAGCTACCGGCAGTTCGACATCCCGGCGGCCAAGGGCACGGTCCACGCCCATCTGCTGACCGTCGACCTGACCAACCCGCACGTCCACGTGGACCTGCTCCACCCGGACGCGGTGGCCGCCCGCGCCCAGGTCTCGGCGATGGCGGACGCGGCGGGCGCGGTCGCCGGCGTGAACGGCGACTTCTTCAACATCACCGAGACCCAGCACCCGGGGGTCGCGGCGACCGGTGCGAGCGTCGGCCCGGCGATCGCACAGGGCCGGCTGCTCAAGGCGGCGGTGCCGACGGCCCAGCGGTTCGGGCCCTCCCTGCCGCCCGGCACGGACACCACCGACGTCCTCGGCGTCGGCGTGGACCGCCGGGCCCGGCTCGACCGGCTGACCCTCGTCGGCACGGTCCGCACCCCCGAGGGGAACCTCGCGCTGCGCGGCCTCAACCAGTACGCGCTGGCGCAGGACTCCATCGGCGCCTACACCCCCGCCTGGGGCACCGTCTCCCGCAAGCGCGCCACCTGCGGCTCGGACACCAGCCGGGCGGCCGGCTGCAGCACGGACACCTACGAGGTGCGGATCCGCGACGGGAGGGTCGTCGCCACGTCCGCCACCCCGGGCAGCGGCGCCATCGCGGCCGGTACGACCGTCCTGCTGGGCCGGGAGGCGGGCGCGGACAAGCTGCGCACGCTCACGAAGGGCGAGCGGGTCAGGGTACGGAAGTGGATGGTGGCGTCCGCCTCCAGGATCCCCTACCGCTTCGCGGTCGGCGGCTACCCGGTGCTGCGCGACGGACAGCCGCTGGCCGGCCTGAACAACACCACCTCGGCCGTGCGCACCGCCGCCGGGTACACGGCCGGCGGCCACAGGCTCCTGCTTCTCGCCCTGGACGGCGCTGCCGCCTACCGCAGCGGCCTGACCATCGCCGAAGTGGCCGACGAGATGCGCGAGTTGGGTGCGGCCGACGCGTTCAGCCTGGACGGCGGCGGCTCCACGACACTGGTGGCCCGCACCGCGGGGGCGAAGACGGTGAGCGTGCTCAACCACCCGACCGACAGCCCGGAACGGGCCGTGGCCAACGGGATCGGGGTCTTCTGGAAACCCTGACCGCCCGGCTCACGGCCGCAGACTGCCGACCAGGTCGGCGGTCGCGGTCAGCCCGCTGCTGATGGTCGGCGCCATGCTGGTGCTGGCCAGATAGAAGCCGAGCAGCATGCAGACCAGGGCGTGCGAGATCTTCAGCGCGCCCTGGCGCATGAAGAGCACCGCCAGAAACAGGAGCAGCAGCACCACAGAGATGGAAACGGCCATCGCGAACCTCCTCCGCCACGCCCATTTCGAGGCGTTCGGCCGCAAGTGTGGCGTAGCGGAGGGTTGGTCCGTGCGGTTGACACGTCCCCCGATCGAGTGGTGTTACGACCCCTGGTGGGCGTCCAGGAAGGCCTCCAGGCCGGCCAGGTCGTCGGTGTTGAAGTAGTCGACACCGGCGGCGAGCAGCTCGCCCCACAGCGCGTCGCGCGCCGGTCCGGCGGCGTCCGGGGTGGCCCAGAACCGCACCTTCTGCCCGTTCGCGTGCGCCTCGGCGATGATCCCGCGCAGCTTCTGCCGCTCGGCCTCGGGGAAGTCGCCCTCGCCCGGCCAGGTGAAGTTGAGGGTCCAGTTGTCGCTGATCAGCGGCACGAAGGAGGCGGGCGCCGAGGTGCCGAGGTCGGTGAGCCGGCCGTCGTAGAAGGCCCGGCGCACGGTCTGCGCCTCCATCGGCGTACGCGCCGCCCGGTCACCCGAGATGACGTTGGTGACGGCGCCGGGGACGACCCGGCCGTGCGCGTACGTCGTGAACAGGTGCTTGTAGCGCCGCAGATGACGGTCGAGTTCCAGATACGTCGAGGAGCCCTCGGTCTTGATGTCGATCAGCAGCTGCAGCGGCTGCCGCCATCCCCGGTACACCGAACCGTGGTTGGCCTTCACGAGCGCGGCCAGCGGGTCGAGGTAGAGGGACTCAAGGGTGCGGCTCGGGTCGAGGTCGTCCACGGTGTGGCCGATGAGCAGCTGGTCGCCGACGAGGAAGATGTCGGCCTCGACACTGCCGAAGCGGTGGCCGAGGGCGTCGAAGAGGGGGTGGGTGTGCTCGTAGTCGTTGTGGGCGTGCGCACGCCACAGCGGCCGCGGGCCGCGGTGACCGCCGCCCGCCCAGGCCTGCCCGGGCAGCACGACGGCACCGGCGAGCGCGGCACCGAGGGTGGTGAGGGCTCTGCGACGGGTGGTGAGGGCCATGATGCTCTGCCTCCCTTGTAGGGCCATGAGGAACCAAAGGGAGTATCTGTTCGAGCAAGGCCCAATGAGCCCATCTGCGCAGGGAGTTGGCTGGACTGCCACCCCCGGTTCACTTCATGCGAACCTCAACATCAGCGCGCCCCAAAGGGGCGCGGGGAACTGCGCGACCAGCCCCCACGCACCCGCACCCGACAACCGAAAATCACGGCGCCTGAAGATCGACCAAGGCGGCCAGGGCCTCCCGATGCGCCCCCGCCGTACCGAAGGCGATCGAATCCGCCTTCGCCCGCTTCAGATACAGGTGGATCGGGTGCTCCCAGGTCATGCCGATGCCCGCGTGCAACTGCAGCGCCTCCTCGGCCGCCCGCACGGCGACCGGCCCCGCGTAGGCCTGAGCAACCGCGACCAGGACATCCGCGTCCCCGCCGGAGGCCAGCGCATCGGCGGCCCCCCGCGCGGCGGCCCGCAGATTGACGACCTCCAGCCACAGCTGCGCCAGCCGGTGCTTGAGCGCCTGGAACCCGCCCACCGGCCGGTTGAACTGCTTGCGCTCCTTGAGGTACCGCACGGTCTCGGTCAGCGCCCACTCGGCGACACCGAACTGCTCGGAGGCCAGCAGCCCGGCCCCGGCCCGCAGCGCCCGCCGTACCGCGGGCTCGGCATCGCCCACGCGCCGCCCCGCCGCCCCGTCGAGGGTGACCGCGGCGAGCGGCCGGGTGAGATCGAAGGCGACCTGCGGGGTCACGCTCACCGCGTCCGCGGCGACCGCGTAGAGCCCGCCGTCGTCCCCCGGCACCAGCAGCACATCCGCGGCGACGGCGTCCGCGATCCCGGTCAGCTCACCGGTCAGCCGCCCGTCCTCGACCCGTACGGTCCGGAACGCGGCCCCCGGGGCGACCTGCAGCCCCACGGCCAGCACCCCGATCGTCCGCCCGGAGGCCAGCTTCCCGAGCAGCTCCTCGTCGCCGCACTCCAGCAGCGCCTCCGTCGCCACCACCGCACTGGTCAGATAGGGCACGGGCGCCACAGCCCGCCCCAGCTCCTCCAGGACGACGGCGACTTCGCGGTGCGAGGCGCCCTGGCCGCCCAGCTCCTCCGGGACCAGCAGCCCGGCGAGCCCCATGCCGTCCGCGAGGGCCTTCCAGGCCGCGAGGTCGTGCGGGGCGTCCGACTCGGTGCGGGCGATGACGCCCGGCGCGTCGCAGTGGTCGGCGAGCAGGTCCCGTACGGCCGCCCGCAGCGCCTCTTCCTCCTCCGAGTACAGCAGGTCGGTCATCGGGAGAGGTCCTTCCATGCGACGTCCTTGTCGGTGCGCGGCTCCGAGGGCAGGCCCAGGACGCGTTCGGCGACGATGTTCAGCAGGACCTCGCTGGTCCCGCCCTCGATGCTGTTGCCCTTGGCGCGGAGGTAGCGGTAGCCCGCGTCCCGGCCCACGAAGTCGACGAGTTCGGGCCGACGCAGGGTCCAGTCGTCGTACAACAGGCCTTCCTCGCCCCGGAGTTCGACCTCCAGGCCGCTGATCTCCTGGTTGAGGCGGGCGAAGGCGAGTTTCATGCCGGCGCCCTCGGGTCCTGGCTGTCCGGCGACCAGCTGCTGGCGCAGCCGTTCGGCGGTGAGCCGGGCGACCTCGGACTCGACCCAGAGCTTCAGCAGCCGCTGGTGCAGGTCGTGGGTGCGCAGTTCGGGGCGTTCGCGCCAGGTCTTCGCGACCGGGCCGATCATGCCGCCCTCGCGGGGCAGCCGCATGCCGCCGATGGCGACGCGCTCGTTGTTGAGCGTGGTCTGGGCGACCCGCCAGCCGTCGCCGATCTCGCCGAGGCGGTGGGCGTCGGGGACCCGGACGTCGGTGAGGAAGACCTCGTTGAACTCGGCCTCGCCGGTGATCTGCCGCAGCGGGCGGACGTCCACGCCCGGGTCGGTCATGTCGCAGACGAAGTAGGTGATGCCCGCGTGCTTGGGCACGCTCGGGTCGGTGCGGGCGATGAGGATGGCCCAGCGGGCGTTGTGCGCGCCGGACGTCCACACCTTCTGCCCGTTGACGACCCAGTCGTCGCCCTCCCGCACCGCGCGCGTGCCCAGCGCGGCCAGGTCGGAGCCGGCGCCCGGCTCGCTGAACAGCTGGCACCAGACCTCCTCGCCGATCCACAGCGGCCGCAGGAAGCGCTGCTTCTGCTCCTCCGTGCCGTACTTGAGGATGGTCGGCGCGGCCATGCCGAGTCCGATGCCGTTGCGGCGGGAGTCGTTGTCGGGGGCGCCGGCGGCCTCCAGTTCGGCGTCCACGACGGCCTGGAGGGAGCGGGGCGCGCCGAGGCCGCCGAGGCCCTCCGGGTAGTGCACCCAGGCGAGTCCCGCGTCAAAGCGGGCCTTGAGGAAGTCGAGCCGATCGGTGGTCTCCACCGGATACGCGGCCAGCAACTCGGCGGTGCGGCGCTGGAGTTCGGCGGCGTCGGTCATGCTGCGGCTCCGTTCGGTACGACGGTGACCCGGCCGGTGGTGACACCGTCACCGACCCGCTGCACGGCCGCCGCGGCCTCGGTCAGCGGCACCCGCTCGCTCACCAGCGGCTTGATCGCGCCGCTCGCGGCCAGTTCGGTGAGCTGCTCGTGGCAGTGCAGGATCAGCTTGGGGTTCTTGGTGGCGTACAGGCCCCAGTGCAGGCCCAGGATGGAGTAGTTCTTCACCAGGGCGTGGTTGAGCGCCGGGCTCGGGATGGTGCCGCTGGCGAAGCCGACGACCACGATCCGGCCCTCGAAGGCGACGACCTTGGTGGACTGGGTGTAGGCCTCGCCGCCGACCGGGTCGTAGATCACGTCGGCGCCCCGCCCGCCGGTGGCCGCCTTCACGGCGGCGACGACGTCCTCGGAGCGCCGGTCGATGACGACGTCACAGCCCTGCTCGCGGGCGACGGCGGCCTTGTCGGCCCCGCCGACGACACCGATCACCGTCGCCCCGGCGGCCTTGCCGAGCTGCACGGCCGCGCTGCCGACCCCGCCGGCGGCGGCGTGCACCAGCAGCGTCTCGCCGGCCTGGAGCGCCGCCCGGCGGTGCAGGGCGAACCAGCCCGTCTGGTAGCCGACGTGGAGCGCGGCGGTCTCGGCGTCGTCCAGCGCGTCCGGCGCGGGCAGCAGGGCCGCGGCGTCCGCGACCGCGTACTCGGCGAAACCGCCGTGCGGCAGCACGGGGTTGGCGATCACGCGGCGGCCGTCCTCGGTCTCGCCGCAGATCTCCACGCCGGGGGTGAACGGCAGCGGCGGGCGCACCTGGTAGTGGCCCCGGCACATCAGCACGTCCGGGAAGTTGATGTTGGCGGCACGCACCTTGAGCAGCACCTGGCCGTCGCCGGGCGTGGGCCGCTCCACCTCCTGGAGCCGCATCACCTCGCTCGGCTCGCCGTTCTCGTGCACTTGCCATGCCTGCATGCGGTGCCTCCACGGGACTGCGTCGACTGCGTCGTCTGACCGGGGTCCACCGCATACTAAGCGGTCGCTTGCCATCGAGGGAACCGTGTCCGAGGTAACAGCGGATCCGTCACGCCTGCTTCGGCCGCGCCCGCACATGCATCCGCTCCCCCTGCGGCCCGAACAGGCTGAGGAACTCCACCGGCCCCTCTCCCGTCGACCCGAACCAGTGCGGCACCCGCGTGTCGAACTCCGCCGCCTCCCCCGCCGCGAGGACGACGTCGTGGTCGCCCAGCACCAGGCGCAGCTTCCCCGACAGCACGTACAACCACTCGTAGCCCTCGTGGGTTCGGGGCTCGGGGTCGAGTTTCCGCTTCGGTTCCACGACCTTGAAGGCCTGCAATCCGCCCGGCTGCCGGGTCAGCGGCCAGAACGTGCGGCCGTAGCGCTCCATGGGCTTGGCCCGCACCCGGGGGTCGCCGACCGACGGGGCGCCGACCAGTTCGTCCAGGGGCACCTGGTGGGCCTGCGCGATCGGCAGCAGCAGTTCCAGGCTGGGCTTGCGCAGCCCCGCCTCCAGCCGGGAGAGGGTGCTGACCGAGATGCCGGTGGTCTCGGAGAGGGCGGCCAGGGTGACCTCCCGCTCCTTCCTGATCCGGCGCAGCCGGGGGCCCACCCCCGCGAGAACGTCGTCCGTCGTCATGGTCGTATTGCAGTTTCGGCAAAGACGTTTGTCAATCCGGCAGCCGGTGCGCGACCGTCGGCCCCGGAGGTGGTCACCGTGACCGATACGTACGAGGTGGTCGTCGTCGGAGGCGGCGCGGCCGGGCTGTCCGCCGCGCTGGTACTGGGCCGGGCCCGGCGCCGCACCCTGGTGGTCGACGCGGGCGAGCCGCGCAACGCCCCCGCCGCCCACATGCAGGGCTTCCTGACCCGGGACGGCATGCCGCCCGAGGAGTTCCTGGCCCTGGGGCGGGAGGAGATCGCCCGGTACGGGGTGGAGATGGTCCGGGACCGGGCGGTGGACGCCACCGGAGGCGACGGCGGTTTCACGGTGTCGCTGGCGGGCGGCCGTACGGTCCGGGCCCGGCAGCTGGTCGTGGCCACCGGCCTGAAGGACGAGCTGCCGCCGGTGCCCGGGGTCGCCGAGCGGTTCGGCCGGGATGTGCTGCACTGCCCGTACTGCCACGGGTGGGAGGTCCGCGACCAGGCGTTCGGTGTGCTGGCCGCGACGGCGATGAGCGTGCACCAGGCGCTGATGGTCACCCAGTGGTCCAAGGACGTGGTCCTCTTCCTGCACCAGGTCCGGGAGGCCGAGCTGACCGACGACGATCTGCGCCGGCTGGCCGCGGCCGGGGTGCGCGTGGTGCCCGGCGAGGTGGCGGGACTGCGGATCGAGGACGACCGGCTCACGGGCGTACGGCTGGCGGAGGGGAGCGTGCACGCGCGGGAGGCCCTGTTCGTCGCCCCGCGACCGGTACCGCGGAACGGCCTGCTCAGGGCGCTGGGCGCGGAGATGACGGAGACCCCCTTCGGCGCCTACCCCGTGATCGACGAGCGCGGTCTGACGACCGTGCCGGGGCTGTGGGCGGCGGGCAACGCGAGCGGGTTCGCCGAGCAGGTGGTCAACGCGGCGAGCCGGGGCTACCGCGCCGGCGCGGCGATCAACGGCGAGCTGCTCTTCGCGGACCTGGACGCGGCCGTGCGGGTGTAGGCGGGTGTGGTTCGGCCACACCCGTTGCACCATGGCTGCATGCTGCTGACCCGGCTCGCCGAAGTGTCCCGGGAGGTGGCCGCCACCGCGGCCCGGTCCCGCAAGACCGCGCTGCTCGCCGAACTCTTCCGGGAGACGGCCCCGGACGACGTACCGATCGTCATCCCCTACCTGGCCGGACGGCTCCCGCAGGGGCGGCTCGGCGTCGGCTGGAAGGTGCTGGGCCGGCCGGTCCCGCCGGCCGCCGAGCCGTCCCTCACCGTGCGCGAGGTCGATGCCCGGCTGACCGCGCTGGGCAAGGTCTCCGGTCCGGGCTCGCAGGCCGAGCGCGCCCGGATCGTGGGCGAGTTGCTGGGCGCGGCGACCGCGGACGAGCAGCGCTTCCTGCTGGGGCTGATCGGCGGCGAGGTGCGGCAGGGCGCCCTGGACGCGGTGGCCGTGGAGGGGCTCGCGCGGGCGACCGGCGCGGACCCGGCGGACGTCCGCCGGGCGGTGATGCTCGCCGGGTCCCTGCAGACGGTGGCCGGGGCGCTGCTGGCGGAGGGCCCGCCGGCCCTCGCCCGGTTCCGGCTCACCGTGGGCCGCCCGGTGCTGCCCATGCTGGCGCACACCGCGTCCTCGGTGACGGAGGCGGTGGCGAAGCTGGGCGCCTGCGCGGTCGAGGAGAAGCTGGACGGCATCCGGGTCCAGGTCCACCGGGACGGCGACACCGTGCGCGTCTTCACCCGCACCCTGGACGACATCACCGACCGCCTCCCCGAGGTGACGGCCGCCGCCCGGGAGCTGGCGGGCGACCGGTTCGTCCTGGACGGCGAGGTGATCTCCCTCGACGCCGACGGCCGCCCCCGCTCCTTCCAGGAGACGGCGGGCCGGGTCGGCTCCCGGACGGACGTGGCGAAGGCGGCCCGGGAGGTCCCGGTCTCCCCCGTCTTCTTCGACGCGCTCTCGGTCGACGACCACGACCTCCTCGACCTCCCCTTCGCCGAACGGCACGCGCGGCTGGCCCGGCTGGTCCCCGAGCCGATGCGGGTGCGCCGGGCGCTGGTGCCGAAGCCCGGGGACACGACGGCCGCGGCGGACACCGCGGCGGCCGAGGACTTCCTCGCGGCGACCCTGGCCCGCGGCCACGAGGGCGTGGTCGTCAAGGCGCTCGACTCCCCCTACAGCGCGGGCCGCCGGGGCGCCTCCTGGCTGAAGGTCAAGCCGGTGCACACCCTCGACCTGGTCGTCCTGGCCGCCGAGTGGGGGCACGGCCGGCGCACCGGCAGGCTCTCCAACCTCCACCTCGGCGCCCGCACCCCGGACGGCTCCTTCGCCATGCTCGGCAAGACCTTCAAGGGCCTCACCGACGCCCTGCTGGAATGGCAGACCACCCGCCTCAGGGAACTGGAGGTCTCGGACGACGGCTGGGTGGTGACCGTACGCCCCGAACTCGTCGTCGAGATCGCCTACGACGGCCTGCAGCGGTCCACCCGCTACCCGGCCGGCGTCACCCTGCGCTTCGCCCGCGTCGTCCGCTACCGCGAGGACAAGCGGCCTCAGGAGGCCGATACCGTGGAGACCCTGCTGGCCGCCCACCCGGAGGTACGGCCGTGACGGAACCGAGGCGAAGCGCCGGACTGCTGTTGTTCCGGCATACCGACAACGGCCTTGAGGTGTTGCTCGGCCATATGGGCGGCCCGTTCTTCGCGAAGAAGGACGCCGGTGCGTGGACCGTCCCCAAGGGCGAGTACGAGCCCGACGAGCCCGCCTGGGACGCGGCCCGGCGCGAGTTCCAGGAGGAGCTGGGCCTGCGGCCGCCCGACGGCGAGGCGATCGGACTCGGCGAGGTCCGCCAGACCAACGGCAAGATCGTCACGGCGTGGGCGATCGAGGCCGACCTGGACCCGGCCGCGATCGCCCCCGGCACCTTCGTGATGGAGTGGCCACCGCGCTCGGGCCGCATCCAGGAGTTCCCCGAACTCGACCGGGTGGCCTGGCTCGCCCCCGACCGGGCCCGTGAGCTGATCGTCGAGGCCCAGTCCGCCTTCCTCGACCGCCTGGCGGAGCACACACGCTGAACAGAGCCCCCTACGTTGCGATCGGCCCGGCCGCGCGGGAAGGTCATAGCAAGCCCGCTCCCAGGGAGGTCAGCCATGCCCATCGCCACGGTGAATCCGGCGAACGGCGAGACGCTCGAAACGTTCGAGGCCATGGACGAGGACGAGCTCGAACGCCGGCTCGAACTCGCGGAGGCCACGTTCCGTACGTACCGCACGAGCGCCTTCGCCGAGCGCGCCCGGCTGCTGCACCGGGCCGCCGACCTGCTGGACGCGGACCAGGAGGACATCGCGCGCACGATGACCACCGAGATGGGCAAGCCGGTCAAGCAGGCCCGCGCGGAGGCCGCGAAGTGCGCGAAGGCGATGCGCTGGTACGCCGACCACGCGGAGGAGCTGCTGGCCGACGAGGAGCCGGCCGAGACGGACGTGAAGGACTCCGGCGCGTCCCGGGTCCGGGTGCGGTACCGGCCCATCGGCCCGGTGCTCGCCGTGATGCCGTGGAACTTCCCGCTCTGGCAGGTCGTCCGCTTCGCCGCGCCCGCCCTGATGGCGGGCAACGTGGGCCTGCTCAAGCACGCGTCGAACGTCCCGCGGACCGCCCTGTACCTGGAGGACCTGTTCCACCGGGCGGGCTTCCCCGAGGGCTGCTTCCAGACCCTGCTGATCGGCGCCGGGGCGGTCGACGACGTCCTGCGCGACGAGCGGGTGCGGGCGGCGACGCTCACCGGCAGCGAGCCCGCGGGCCGCGCGGTCGCCGCCACCGCCGGGGAGATGATCAAGAAGACGGTGCTGGAGCTGGGCGGCAGCGACCCCTACGTGGTGATGCCCTCGGCGGACATCGACCGCGCCGCACGGATCGCGGTCACCGCGCGCGTGCAGAACAACGGGCAGTCCTGCATCGCCGCGAAGCGGTTCATCGTGCACACGGCCGTCTACGACGCGTTCGCCGAGCGGTTCGTCGCGGGCATGGCGGCGCTGCGCACGGGCGACCCGATGGACGAGGGCACGGACGTCGGGCCGCTGGCGAGTGAACAGGGGCGCGAGGACCTGGAGGAACTGGTCGAGGACGCCAGGCGGTCGGGGGCCGAGGTGCTGTGCGGCGGGCAGCGGCCGGACGGGCCCGGCTGGTACTACCCGCCGACCGTCCTCGCCGGGATCCACCGCGACATGCGCATCCACCGCGAGGAGGCGTTCGGGCCGGTGGCCACGCTGTACCGGGCCGGGGACCTGGACGAGGCGGTGCTCATCGCGAACGACTCGCCCTTCGGGCTGAGTTCGAACGTGTGGACGCGGGACGAGGCCGAGGTGGACCGGTTCGTCCGGGACCTGGAGGCCGGTGGCGTGTTCGTCAACGGCATGACCGCCTCCCACCCGGCGTTCCCCTTCGGCGGCGTGAAGCGGTCCGGATACGGCCGTGAGCTGTCCGGGCACGGAATCCGGGAGTTCTGCAACATCACCACCGTTTGGCAGGGTGCGTGAGGGTCGCGCGACTACGATCCCCGGTGTGAACCGCGAAGTGACTCTGCCTCTGATCGTCGACGACAGCGGCACCTTGCAGGTGGCCGCGGCCGACGTGAGTAAGTTGTTGCGGACCATGGGCGGGCGGTGGCTGCGTCTGGTGGAGGCCGGGGAGAGCGGGCTGGACGAGGACACGGTGGCGGCGCTGACGATCGAGCTGGCGAAGCTCGCGGACCGGATCGACGTGGCTTGTATCGCCCATAGCAGTGGGAAGTGACGTCGTTCGGCGGGTGCGGGTAGGTCGTGGTTGCTCGCGCAGTTCCCCGCGCCCCTAAAGACGGGTCAGTTCAGCCAGCGACGTCCAGAACATCTGCTCGTACGACTGGAGCAGGCGGCCGTAGGTGTAGACCCGCACCTCGTCCAGTCGGCCGGTGGACAGTCCCGCCTCCACCGCCGCCTCCGCCTGCTGGTCCAGCGCCGGGGCCGGTTCCGCGAAGAAGTCGAAGAAGGCGCAGGCGTCGTCGGTGAAGCCGTAGTGGGTGCGCAGGGCCTGCGCGATGGTCGCGCAATAGGTGCCCCACGTAGCGAAGTTGGCCGTGACGGCCAGGACGGCGTCCGTCGGGGGCGCGTTCAGGGCTAGCCAGGAGATGTACGCCGGGTACGCCTGGCAGCCCGGTAGGGGCTCGTACGCTTGCATGCGCCGCTCATCCACTTCGCACGCCACCATGAACGCGCCCAGCCGCTCTGCCGCCAGTTCCTCGCCCTCGGCCAGCATGGTGAAGAACCCGGCGGCCGCGGGCTCCTCGGCGGCGCGCTGCGCCAGATGCACGAACGCGCGCCGGTCGGCGGGAATCACGTGGTGTTGTTCCAGGGCCAGGACGGCGAGTGTCTCCAGACTCGCCCGGCCACTGGCGACGGGGGGAACAAATGGATTCGCGTGGGGATCCGGGGCCAGCTCTGACCTGGTCGTTTTCAGCAGTTCCGCAGCCGTGCGGGGCATTGCGTCCTCCTCGTCGGGATTCATCGGCGCTGCTCCGACCCTGACACGGGGTCACCGGTTCGGAGTAGTCCGGCGAGAGATCATCGCCCTCACGGGTGATCGTGAGAAAACCACCTCCTGAGGTGAACCACCTTCTGGCCGGCGGGGTCAAAACCCGCCGGAAGGCTGAAAGCAGGCACGGTTCATGGCGACTTTGTGCAAGCCCTCAGTGTCGGTCCCGGAGTACGTGATCACGATGGAGGAGACGCTGGAACTGGCGCGCTCCCACCACGAGAACCACCCGCAGCTGCCGTTGGCGCTGAGACTGATCGAGAACACGGGCGTTCGCACCCGGCACATCGTGCAGCCGATCGAGGAAACCCTCAAGCACCCCGGCTTCGAGGAGCGCAACAAGCTCTACGAGGTCGAGGCCAAGGCCCGGGTCCCCGCAGTCATCCAGCGGGCACTCGACGACGCCGAACTGCTCACCAGCGACATCGACGTGATCATCTACGTCTCGTGCACGGGCTTCATGATGCCCTCGCTCACGGCGTGGCTGATCAACGAGATGGACTTCGACTCCACCACCCGCCAGATCCCCATCGCCCAGCTGGGGTGCGCGGCCGGCGGAGCGGCCATCAACCGGGCGCACGACTTCTGCTCGGCGTACCCGGACGCCAACGCGCTCATCGTGGCCTGCGAGTTCTGCTCGCTGTGCTACCAGCCGACCGACCTCGGCATCGGCTCGCTCCTGTCCAACGGCCTCTTCGGTGACGGCATCGCCGCCGCCGTGGTCCGCGGCAAGGGCGGCAACGGCGTCGAGCTCGAACGCAACGGCTCGTACCTGATCCCGAAGACCGAAGAGTGGATCATGTACGACGTCCGGGCCACCGGGTTCCACTTCCTGCTCGACAAGCGGGTCCCGGCGACCATGGAGCCGCTCGCTCCGGCCCTACAGGACCTCGCGGGACTGCACGGCTGGGACGCCTCCGACCTGGACTTCTACATAGTCCACGCCGGCGGGCCGCGGATCCTGGACGACCTGAGCAAGTTCCTCCAGGTCGATCCGCACGCGTTCCGGTTCAGCCGGGCCACGCTCACCGAGTACGGCAACATCGCCAGCGCCGTCGTCCTGGACGCACTGCGCCGGATGTTCGACGAGGGCGGTGCCGAGCACCGGGCGCGCGGCCTGCTCGCCGGGTTCGGTCCCGGCATCACCGCGGAAATGTCGCTGGGTCGCTGGCGGCGTTCGGACGAAGAGGCGGCATAACCGAGATGACGCTCACCGAACCGCTCGACCCCGCGGACGAGGCCGACGGCGAGGTCACCTGTCCGGTCCGGCACTGGGAGGTGCCGGACCTGGCGGGGGTGGACTTCGACCCCACCCTGGCCGAGCTGATGCGGGAGGGACCGGTCACCCGGATCCAGCTCCCCAACGGCGAGGGCTGGGCGTGGCTGGTCACCCGGTACGAGGACGTACGGATGGTGGCCAACGACCCCCGGTTCAGCCGTGAGGCGGTGATGGAGCAGCCGGTCACCCGGCTCGCCCCGCACTTCATCCCGGACCGCGGCGCGGTCGGCTTCCTGGACCCGCCCGACCACACGCGGCTGCGCCGCTCGGTGGCCTCCGCGCTCACCACCAAGGGCGTGGAGCGGGTCCGGGAGAAGGCCCGGCTGATGCTGGACGAGCTCGTCGACGAGCTGGTCCAGGACGGGCCGCCCGCCGATCTCACCGCCGCGATCCTGAGCCCGTTCCCCATCGCGGTGATCTGCGAGGTGATGGGCGTGCCGGCCGCCGACCGGCACACCATGCACATCTGGACCCAGCTGATCCTCTCCTCCTCGCACGGCAAGGAGGTCAGCGAGAGGGCCAAGCGCGAGATGAGCGCCTACTTCGCCGATCTGATCGGGCTTCGGGAGGACAGCACGGGCGAGGACGTGTGCTCGCTGCTGGGCCCCGCGGTGGGCCGGGGCGAGGTCACCCTGGAGGAGGCCGTCGGTCTGGCCGTCCTCCTCCAGATCGGCGGCGAGGCGGTCACCAACAACAGCGGGCAGATGTTCTACCTGCTGCTGACCCGCCCCGACCTCCTCGACCGGCTGCGCTCCGAGCCGGCGATCCGCCCCCGGGCGATCGACGAGCTGCTGCGCTACATCCCGCACCGCAGCGCGGTCGGGCTGTCCCGGATCGCCCTGCGGGACGTGGAGATCAAGGGCGTACGGATCCGCGCGGGCGATCCGATCTACGTCTCGTACCTGGCCGCCAACCGCGACCCGGACGTCTTCCCGGACCCCGAGACGATCGACCTCACCCGCAGTCCCAACCCGCATGTGTCCTTCGGGTTCGGCCCGCACTACTGTCCCGGCGGCCAGCTCGGCAGGCTGGAGGAGGAACTCCTCGTCGACGCCCTGCTGGACCGGCTGCCCGGGCTGCGGCTCGCCGTGCCCCCGGAGCAGGTGCCCTTCAGAAAGGGCGCGCTGATCCGGGGACCCGAGGCCCTTCCGGTGACCTGGTGAGTGGCCCATGACCACGACCGAGGGACTCCTCGTACCACCGGGCCACGGGCGCGTGGTCCACACGCCGGCCCAGCGGGTCACCTTCAAGGTGACCGGCACGCACTCGCGGATGGCCTCCACCTTCGAGGTGGAGGTCCCCCCGGGCTTCGACGTGGGCGCCCATGTGCACACCCGCAGCGAGGAGCTGTTCTACGTCCTCGAAGGCGAGCTGGACGTCCTCGCCTTCGAGCCGCGCGTCCGCACCCCCGACAACTGGCAGCGCTGGGAGTCCGGTTCGGGCACCAGGGTGGTCCGGGCCACCCCGGGCACGGTGATCGTCGTGCCACCGGGATGCCCCCACGCCTTCGCCAACCCGACGGAGACCCCGGCGAAAATGTTCTTCCAGGCCTCCCCGCCGCCCGATCACGAGCGCTACTTCGAGGAACTCCTGGAGATCCTCGACAGCGAAGGCCCTCCGGACCACGAAGCCATCGAGGAACTCCGGCGCCGCTACGACATCGAGCAACTCACGCCTTTGAAGCACCGGTAAGTCCAGCGCCCCGCCAGGGGCGCGGGGCGTTATCGATATGCGGCTCCGCCGCGTGGGCGCGACCAGCCACGACGCACCGCGAGCCCGCGACGCACCCGCACCCCTACGGCGCTACCGGATCGGCATCCCCGACAACGTCCGGGCGATCACCAGCCGCTGGATCTCACTCGTCCCCTCGAAGATCGTGTAGATCGCCGCGTCCCGGTGCATCCGCTCCACCGGATACTCCCGCGTGTACCCGTTGCCGCCCAGGATCTGGATCGCCTGGGCGGTCACCTTCTTCGCCGTCTCGCTCGCGAACAGCTTCGACATCGAGCCCTCGGCCGCGGTGAACGGCTTCCCGTTGATCGCCATCCAGGACGCCCGCCACACCAGCAGCCGGGCCGCGTCGATGGACGTCCGCATGTCCGCGAGCTGGAAGGCGATCCCCTGGTTGTCGATGATCGGCCGCCCGAACTGCTCACGGGTCATGGCGTAGTCGAGGGCGACCTCGTACGCGGCGCGGGCGGTGCCGACCGCCATCGCGCCGACGGCCGGCCGCGAGGCCTCGAACGTGGCCATCGCCGCGTTCTTGACGCGCTCGCCACCCGACTTCGCCCGCTCCCGGGCCCGGGCGAGGCGCTCGTCCAGCTTCTCCTTGCCGCCGAGCAGGCAGGAACCGGGCACCCGGACGTTGTCCAGGACGACCTCGGCGGTGTGCGAGGCACGGATGCCGTGCTTCTTGAACTTCTGGCCCTGGGCGAGCCCCGGGGTGCCGGGCGGGACGATGAAGGACGCGTGGCCCTTGGAGCCCAGCTCGGCGTCGACGACCGCGACGACCACGTGGACGTTGGCGATGCCGCCGTTGGTCGCCCAGGTCTTCGTGCCGTTGATCACCCACTCGTCCTTGGCCTCGTCGTAGACGGCCCGGGTGCGCATGGAGCCGACGTCGGAGCCGGCGTCGGGCTCGGAGGAGCAGAACGCGGCGACCTTGACGTCGTTGGGGTCGCCGTACATCTGGGGGATCCAGGTGCCGATCTGCTCCTCGGTGCCGTTGGCGAGGACGCCGACGGCGGCGAGACCCGTGCCCACGATGGACAGGGCGATGCCCGCGTCGCCCCAGAAGAGCTCCTCCATGGCCATCGGGATGCCGAGACCGGTGGCGTCGAAGTACTGCTGGGCGTAGAAATCCAGGGAGTAGATGCCGACCTTCGCGGCCTCCTGGATGACCGGCCAGGGAGTCTCCTCACGCTCGTCCCATTCGGCGGCCGCGGGGCGGATGACGTCGGCGGCGAAGCCGTGCAGCCAGTCCCGGACCTCCTTCTGTTCGTCGTTGAGTTCCATGGTGAACTCGGCCATGACTCCTCCAGCGGCGGCGCATAATGTGTTACTAGCGGTAACCCGAGTCTGTTACTCGTCGGTAGGAAAAGTCAACTCCCAAGGTCACCTCGGCAGCCAGTTCGAGATGGTGTGGCCGCCAGGTGTTAGTTTGCGCAGGCAGTACCGAAACAGCACGGGGTGGGGAGAGCACATGGACACCACACGGACCGAACAGCAGAGGTCCGCCGACCGCCGGCGGCGCGAGCTGCTGGAGGCCGCCGACCGGGTGGTGCTGCGCGACGGCCCACAAGCCTCGATGAACGCGATCGCGGCGGAGGCCGGCATCACCAAACCTATCCTCTACCGCCATTTCGGCGACAAGGGCGGACTGTACGCGGCGCTCGCCAAGCGGCACACGGACGCGCTGCTCAACTCCCTGCGGGCCGCGCTGGACGCTCCCGCGGAGCGCCGTGAGCGGGTCGAGGCGACCCTGGACACGTACCTCGCGGCGATCGAGGCGCGGCCCCAGGTGTACCGGTTCCTGATGCATCCCGCCGAGGGCAGCACGGGGACCGACCAGGGGTTCGACGTGGGAAAGCACTCGGCTCCGTTGCTCCGGCGGATGGGTGAGGAACTGGCCCAGGTCATCGAGGACCGGCTGGACCTGGGGCCCAGCAGCCAGCAGCTGGCCAGGGTGTGGGGACACGGCATCGTCGGCATGATGCACGCCGCCGGGGACTGGTGGCTGGGGGAACGGCCGTGTTCTCGTGCGGAGTTGGTGAAGAGTCTGGCCGACCTGCTGTGGGGGCGGCTGGCGGCCGCGGGAGACAGGGTGGGCGGTCCGGGGTTCTGAGGGTCACCGGTGCCAGGAGGACTTCGCCACCTGCCGCATGAGCCTGCGCCTGCGCAGGCCTGTGACGTGGTCGGCGTAGACGCGGCCCTCCAGGTGGTCCGTCTCGTGCTGGAGGCATCGCGCGAAGAAGCCCGTGCCGTGGATCGTGATCGGGTCGCCCTGCGCCGTGAAGCCCTCCACGACCGCGTGGTCGTACCGCTCCGTGCCCGCCTCCAGGCCCGGCAGGGACAGGCAGCCCTCCGGGCCGCGGAGCGTCACCCCGTCCGCCGCCACCAGACGCGGGTTCACCACATGGCCCAGATGGCGGACCTCCTCGTCGTCGGGGCAGTCGTACACGAACACCCGCAGCGACTCCCCCACCTGGTTGGCCGCGAGGCCCACGCCCTCGGCCGCGTACATCGTGGCGAACAAGTCCTCCACCAACCGGGACAGTTCGGGGCCGAACTCGGTGACCTCCGCGCAGCGGGCGTGCAGCACCGGGTCGCCGAGCAGGGTGAGGGGCCGGACCCGCCCGTGGGCGCCCGGAATGGAACCTTGTCGCATGGCCGCAAGGGTACGGTTCGATTCGGCCCCTGCCCGCCGCGCAGGCATGGGCCGGAATTCGGGCGTGCGAACGGATCTCGATAGGCTGAGGTGCACACCACGTTGCCGGATGACTCAGGCGCGGCGCGTACGGCTAGGAGGATCGAGAACTGATGGCAGGCAACTCGGACCCGCTCACGCCGCGGGCCAAGCTGGCCGTGACCGCGGGCAAGGCGGTCGCGGCGGCGTCCCGTGCGGCGGGACGCGGCAGCGGATCCGTGATCGGTGGCAAGGTCGCGCTCAAACTCGACCCCGATCTCCTCGCCCGGCTCGCCACCCACCTGGACGTCACGCTCGTCTCGGCGACCAACGGCAAGACGACCACCACCAGGCTCATCGCCGAGGCGCTGAAGGCCGCGGGCCCGGTCGTGTCGAACGCGCTCGGCGCCAACATGCCCGCCGGCATCACCTCGGCGCTGGCCGGCGGCTCGGACGCCAAGTTCGGTGTCATCGAGGTCGACGAGAAGTACCTGGCCGGAGTGGCCCGGGACACCGCGCCGAAGTGCATCGCCCTGCTCAACCTCTCCCGCGACCAGCTCGACCGCGCCGCCGAGACCCGGATGCTCGCCGAGAACTGGCGCGAGGGCCTCGCCGGGTCGAAGGCCGTCATCGTGGCGAACTGCGACGACCCGCTGGTGGTGTGGGCCGCGTCCTCCTCCCCCAACGTGGTCTGGGTCGCCGCCGGGCAGATGTGGAAGGACGACGCCTGGTCCTGCCCGTCCTGCGGTGGCGTGATGCAGCGCCCGGGCGACGACTGGTTCTGCGGCGAGTGCGGCTTCCGGCGGCCGACGCCGAGCTGGGTGCTCTCCGGGGACCACGTCCTCGACCCGCACGGATCCGCCTGGCCGATCCACCTGCAGCTGCCGGGCCGCGCCAACAAGGCCAACGCCGCCTCCTCGGCCGCCGTCGCCGCCGTCTTCGGGGTGCCGCCGCAGGTCGCCCTGGAGCGGATGTACCAGGTGCAGGCGGTCGCGGGACGCTACGACGTCGTGCAGTTCCAGGGGCGTGACCTGCGGCTGCTCCTCGCCAAGAACCCGGCCGGCTGGCTGGAGACGTTCTCGCTGATCGACCCGCCGCCGGCGCCGGTGATCCTCTCGGTGAACGCGCGCGGCGCGGACGGCACCGACACCTCCTGGCTGTGGGACGTGGACTACACCCGGCTCACCGGCCACCCGATCTTCGTACTCGGTGACCGCAAGCTGGACCTCGCGGTGCGGCTGGAGGTGGCCAACCAGCACTTCCAGGTCTGCGACAGCCTCGACCAGGCCGTGCAGATGTGCCCGCCCGGCCGGATCGAGGTCATCGCGAACTACACCGCGTTCCAGGACCTGCGCCGCCGCGTCGGCAACTGACCACGAAGGACAGAGACTTCATGAGCGACAACCAACTGCGGCTGGTGTGGATCTACCCGGACCTGCTCAGCACCTACGGCGACCAGGGCAACGCGCTCGTCGTGGAGCGCCGGGCCCGGCAGCGCGGTCTCGACGTGGCCCGGCTGGACGTGCGCAGCGACCAGCCGATCCCGACCTCCGGCGACATCTACCTGATCGGCGGCGGCGAGGACCGTCCGCAGCGGCTCGCGGCCGAGCGGCTGCGCCGGGACGGGCACCTGTACCGGGCGGTGGAGAACGGCGCGATCGTGTTCTCGGTGTGCGCCGGCTACCAGATCCTCGGGCACGAGTTCATCAACGACCTCGGGCAGCGCGAGCCCGGCCTCGGGCTGCTGGACGTGACGACCGTGCGCGGCACCGGCGAGCGGTGTGTCGGTGACGTCCTCGCCGACATCGACCCGCGCCTCGGGCTGCCCCAGCTCACCGGGTTCGAGAACCACCAGGGCGTCACCCAGCTCGGCCCCACCGCCCGCCCCTTCGCCCGGGTCCAGCTGGGCCGGGGCAACGGCACCGGGGACGGCACGGAGGGCGCGTACAACGAGACCGTCTTCGGTACGTACATGCACGGGCCGGTCCTCGCCCGCAACCCGCTCATCGCCGACCTGCTGCTGAAGCTGGCGCTCGACGTCAACGCGCTGCCGCCGATCGACGACCGCTGGTACGAGGCGCTGCGGGGCGAGCGGATCGCGGCCGCCCAGCAGCCCGCCTGAGCTGTAGCGGAGAGGTGGATTCCGGGCCCGCCTGACAGGGTGTCCGCTCACATGTGCGGGCACGTCCAGCAGGCGGACGCCCGGTACGGAATGACCCCCTTGCGCCGGTAGGGTGGCCGCGATGTCAGCCGGACAGCGTGGTCCGGTCTCCGGCCCACGTGGAGAAGGTTGTTTCGGGCTATGCGCATTGGTGTCCTCACGTCCGGCGGCGACTGCCCCGGCCTGAACGCCGTCATCCGGTCCGTCGTGCACCGTGCCGTCGCCGACCACGGCGACGAGGTCATCGGCTTCCGGGACGGCTGGAAGGGCCTCCTGGAGTGCGACTACCTCAAGCTCGACCTCGACGCCGTGGCCGGCATCCTGGCCCGCGGCGGCACCATCCTCGGCTCGTCCCGGGTCCAGCCCTCGCATCTGCGGGACGGCGTGGAGCGGGCCCGGGGCCATGTCGCCGAGCTCGGCCTGGACGCGATCATCCCGATCGGCGGTGAGGGCACGCTGAAGGCGGCCCGGCTGATGTCCGACGCCGGTCTGCCGGTCGTCGGCGTCCCGAAGACCATCGACAACGACATCGCTGTCACCGACGTCACCTTCGGCTTCGACACGGCCGTGGGCGTGGCCACCGAGGCGCTCGACCGGCTCAAGACCACCGCCGAGTCCCACCAGCGGGTGCTCGTCGTCGAGGTCATGGGGCGGCACACCGGCTGGATCGCCCTGCACTCCGGCATGGCGGCCGGCGCGCACGCCATCGTCGTACCGGAACGGCCCTTCGACGTCGAGGAGTTGGCCCGCCGGGTCGGCGAGCGGTTCGAGGCGGGCAAGCGGTTCGCGATCGTCGTCGCGGCGGAGGGGGCCAAGCCGAAGGCGGGCTCCATGGACTTCGACGAGGGCGGCAAGGACATCTACGGCCACGAGCGGTTCGCCGGGATCGCCCGGCAGCTCTCCATCGAGCTGGAGCAGCGGCTCGGCAAGGAGGCGCGGCCGGTCATCCTCGGGCATGTGCAGCGGGGTGGCACGCCGACGGCGTACGACCGGGTGCTGGCGACGCGATTCGGGTGGCACGCGGTGGAGGCGGTGCACCGGGGGGAGTTCGGCCGTATGACCGCGCTGCGGGGGACGGACATCGTGATGGTGCCGTTGGCGGAGGCGGTGGAGACGTTGAAGACGGTTCCTTCGGAGCGGTACGACGAGGCGGAGACCGTGCTTTAAGGGTGCGGTTGTGTGTTGTCTACCGGTGAGCTGTGGCTGGTCGCGCCCACGCGGCGGAGCCGCATATTGACACAGCCCCGCGCCCCTGACGGGGCGCTCCAGTGCCCCCGGTCGTAAAGGGGACCGGGGGCGGTTCTACTCTGGTGGGCGGTAAGAAACGCACAACCCCCCACGAATCAGGAGCCGCCGGATGGATCACAGCGGGCACGGCATGATGATGGATCTGCCGCCGTTCACGCTGGGGCGGGGGCTGGAGTGGTCGGCGGATCCGTTCTTTCTGGTCGCGTGTGTCGCGGGGCTCGCCCTGTACGGGTGGGGGCTGGTGCGGCTGCGGCGGCGGGGGGACGCGTGGTCCGTGGGGCGCACGGTGTCGTTCGTCGTGGGTGTGCTGACGATCATGCTCGTGATGTGCACCAGGCTGAACGACTACGGGATGGTCATGTTCAGCGTGCACATGGTGCAGCACATGATCATCAGCATGCTGTCGCCGATCCTGATCCTGCTGGGCGCCCCGGTGACCCTGGCGCTGCGGGCGCTGCCGGTCGCCGCGCGGGGACGCAAGGGGCCGCGTGAGCTGCTGCTGGCGCTGCTGCACAGCCGGTACATGCGGATCATCACCCACCCCGCCTTCACCATCCCGCTCTTCATCGCGAGCCTGTACGCCCTCTACTTCACCCCGCTGTTCGACTTCCTGATGGGGTCGAAGGCCGGGCACATCGCGATGATGGTCCACTTCCTCGCCGTCGGCGTGGTCTTCTTCTGGCCGATCATCGGGGTCGACCCGGGTCCGCAACGGCCGGGGTACCTGATGCGGATGCTGGAGCTGTTCGCCGGCATGCCGTTCCACGCCTTCTTCGGTATCGCGTTGATGATGGGGTCCGAGCCGATGGTGGAGACGTTCAAGAACCCGCCGGCCTCGCTCGGGATCGACGCGCTCGCCGACCAGAACGCGGCCGGCGGGATCGCCTGGGCGTTCAGCGAGGTCCCGTCCGTGCTGGTCCTGATCGCCCTGCTGTTCCAGTGGTACGGCTCCGAGCAGCGCCAGGCCCGCCGCAAGGACCGGGCCGCGGACCGGGACGGCGACAAGGAGCTGGAGGCGTACAACGCCTACCTGGCCTCGCTGCACGCGCGCAAGGGCTGAGAGGCCTTTCCGTCTCTCCGTATCCCGTGGACGCCGAACCCGGGGCACCATGGAGGGAGACGGACCATGAGGAGGGTGTCCTGATGCCCGGTTCTGCGAACGGTTCGAACGGTTCCACCAAGGCGATGGGGGTCCTCACCGTAGGGGGACTCGTGGTGGTGACCGCCTACACGGTGGCGCTCGGCAGCAACGGCTGGCTGTGGTTCGGGTGGGTGGTGCTGGGGCTGCTGACGCTCGCGATGGTCGTCACCCAGAGCAGCGGCTGACCGCTCAGTCCGGGGTGAGGCGGGCGGCCTGGTGCACCCCGGGCTGGTATTTCGGCAGCCTGGCGGTGATCTTCATGCCCGCTCCGACCGCGGTCTCGATGACGAGGCCGCGGTCGTCGCCGTACACCTGGCGGAGCCGGTCATCGACGTTGGACAGGCCGATGCCGCCGGAGGGGCTGAGCTCGCCGGCGAGGATCCGGCGCAGCAGGACGGGGTCCATGCCGGCGCCGTCGTCCTCGATGACGACCAGCGCCTCGGCACCCTCGTCCTGGGCGGTGATCTGGATGTGGCAGGTGCCGGTCTTGCCCTCCAGTCCGTGTTTGACGGCGTTCTCGACGAGCGGCTGGAGGCAGAGGAAGGGCAGGGTGACCGGGAGCACCTCGGGGGCGATCTGGAGGGTGACGGTGAGGCGGTCGCCGAAGCGGGCCCGGACCAGCGCCAGGTAGTGGTCGATGGCGTGGAGCTCGTCGGCGAGGGTGGTGAAGTCGCCGTGCCTGCGGAACGAGTAGCGGGTGAAGTCGGCGAACTCCAGGAGCAGCTCGCGGGCGCGCTCGGGGTCGGTGCGCACGAACGAGGCGATCACCGCGAGCGAGTTGAAGATGAAGTGCGGGGAGATCTGGGCGCGCAGGGCGCGGATCTCGGCCTCGATCAGGCGGGTGCGGGAGCGGTCGAGGTCGGCCAGCTCCAGCTGGACGCTGACCCAGCGGGCGACCTCGCCGGCCGCGCGGACCAGTACGGCGGACTCCCGCGGGGCGCAGGCGACCAGGGTGCCGTGGACGCGGTCGTCGACGGTGAGGGGGGCGATCACGGCCCAGCGCAGGGGGCAGTCGGGCACCTCGCAGTGCAGCCGGAAGGCCTCGCCGCGGCCGGACTCCAGCGGTCCGGCGAGGCGTTCCATGATCTCGGTGCGGTGGTGGGCGCCGACGCCGTCCCAGACCAGCAGGTTCTCGTGGTCGGTGAGGCAGAGCGCGTCGGTGCCGAGCAGGGTGCGCAGCCGGCGGGCGGAGCGGCGGGCGGTCTCCTCGGTGAGGCCGGCGCGCAGCGGGGGCGCGGCGAGGGACGCGGTGTGCAGGGTCTCGAAGGTGGCGTGTTCGACCGGGGTGCCGAGGCCGCCGCCGAGGCGCTCGGGGCGGGCGGTGCGGCGGCCGAGCCAGAAGCCGGCGGCGAGCAGCGGGAGCACGGCCACCAGGAGGCCGGCGAGGAAGCCGGTCACAGCCGCGCCTCGCGGGGTCCGGTGGTCTCCGCGCGCAGCTCTTCCGGCAGGTGGAAGCGGGCGAGGACGGCGGCCGTGCCGGGCGGGACCCGGCCCGGGGTCGCCAGGGACACCAGGATCATGGTGAGGAAGCCGAGCGGGACCGACCAGAGCGCGGGCCAGGCGAGCAGCGCGTGCAGGGAGCCGGTGCCGGGGAAGTCGGCCATGGTCGCGGCCACCGCGCAGAAGGCCGAGCCGCCGCCCGTCAGCATCCCGGCCGCCGCGCCGGGCGGGGTCAGCCGCCGCCACCAGATGCCGAGGACCAGCAGCGGGCAGAAGGAGGAGGCCGACACGGCGAAGGCCAGCCCGACGGCGTCGGCCACCGGCAGTCCGCCGACGAGCGCACTGGCGGCGAGCGGCACGGCCATGGCGAGCACGGTGCCGAGCCGGAAGTGGCGCACGCCGCGGGACGGCAGGACGTCCTGGGTGAGGACTCCGGCGACCGCCATGGTCAGTCCGGAGGCGGTGGAGAGGAACGCGGCGAAGGCGCCGCCCGCGACCAGCGCGCCGAGGAGATCGCCGCCGAGGCCGCCGATGACCCGGTCGGGCAGCAGCAGGACGGCCGCGTCCGCGTTGCCGGTGAGGGTGAGTTCGGGGGTGTAGAGGCGGCCCAGGGCGCCGTACACGGGCGGCAGGAGGTAGAAGAGGCCGATCAGGGCGAGGACGGCGACCGTGGTGCGGCGGGCGGCGACGCCGTGCGGGCTGGTGTAGAAGCGGACGACGACGTGCGGCAGGCCCATGGTGCCGAGGAAGGTGGCGAGGATCAGGCCGTACGTGGCGTACAGCGGGCGTTCCTCGCGGCTCTCGGCGAGCGAGGTGGACATGCCGCCGTTGGTGCCCCGGTCGGTGGCGGGGACCCGGGTGCCCTTGGCGAAGGTCAGGCGGGTGCCGGCGGCGATGCGGTGGGTGCCCTCGGGAAGGGTGAGCCGTATGTGATCGTGCGGGCGGCCGTCGACCGTGCCGGTGACGGTGACCGTGAGGGGGCGGTCGAGCTTGAGGGCGAGGGTGTTCTGGACGTCGACGGTGCGCCGCTCGCGGAAGGCGGCCGGTTCGTCGAAGGCGTGGGTGGGCGCGCCGGCCCCCTGCCAGGCGAGGACCAGGAAGAGGGCGGGGACCAGCAGGGCGGTGAGTTTCAGCCAGTACTGGAAGGCCTGGACGAAGGTGATGCTGCGCATGCCGCCCGCGGCCACGGTGGCCACCACGACGACGGCCACGATGAGTCCGCCGAGCGCACCGGGCGCGCCGGTGAGGACCGTCAACGTCAGCCCCGCCCCTTGGAGTTGGGGCAGCAGGTACAGCCAGCCGACGCCCACCACGAACGCCCCGGCGAGCCGCCGTACCGGCTGCGAGGCGAGCCGGGCCTCGGCGAAGTCGGGGAGGGTGTAGGCGCCGGAGCGGCGCAGCGGGGCGGCGACGAAGAGCAGCAGGACCAGGTAGCCGGCGGTGTAGCCGACCGGGTACCAGAGCATGTCGGGGCCCTGGACCAGGACCAGGCCCGCGATGCCCAGGAAGGAGGCGGCGGAGAGGTACTCGCCGCTGATCGCGGCCGCGTTGAGGCGGGGTCCGACGGTGCGGGAGGCGACGTAGAAGTCGGAGGTGGTCCGGGAGATGCGCAGGCCGAAGGCGCCGACGAGGACGGTCGCGACGACGACCAGGGCGACGGCGGGGACGGCGTAGCCGGAGTTCATCTGTCCTCGTCGCGGCGGGAGTTCATCGGTCCTCGACGAGGCGGACGAAGTCCTCCTCGTTGCGTTCGGCGCGGCGCACGTACCAGCGGGCCAGCAGGATCAGCGGGGCGTAGAGGCAGAAGCCGAGCACCAGCCATTCCAGGCGGCGGGCGTCGGGGGCGGCGGCGAAGACCAGCGGCAGCGGGCCGACGAGGAGGACCAGGACCGCGAACACGACCAGGGCGGCGCGGAGTTGGGTGCGCATGAGAGAGCGGACATAGGTGTGGCCGAGGGTGGTCTGCTCGTCGATCTCGGTGCGCGGCCGGTAGTAGCCGGAGGCGCGGCGGCTGCGGCGGGGCGGGCCGGTGACGACCACCCGGCGTTCGGCGGGGTCCGTGGGCATCGTCAGGCCCTCCTCATCAGCAGGTCCCGCAGTTCGCGCGCGTGGCGCCGGCTGACCTGGAGTTCCTCGCCGCCGACGAGGACGCTCACCGTGCCCGCGTCCAGGCGGAGTTCGCCGATGTGGCGGAGGGCGACGAGGTGGCGGCGGTGGATGCGGACGAAGCCGCGGGAGCGCCAGCGGTCCTCCAGGGTGGACAGGGGGATGCGCACGAGGTGGCTGCCGCGGTCGGTGTGCAGGCGGGCGTAGTCGCCCTGGGCCTCGACGTGGGTGATGTCGTCGACGGCCACGAACCGGGTGACACCGCCGAGTTCGACGGGTATGTGGTCGGGGTCGGGTTCGTGCACCGGTATCCGCGGTGCGGCGCCGCGCAGTTCGGCGACCCGGCGTACGGCCTCCGCGAGGCGTTCCTTGCGGACCGGCTTCAGGACGTAGTCGACGGCCTTGAGATCGAAGGCCCGTACCGCGAAGTCCTCGTGGGCGGTGACGAACACGACCAGCGGGGGCCGGGCGAAGCCGGCGAGGAGGCGGGCCATCTCCAGGCCGTCCAGGCCGGGCATCTGCACGTCGAGGAAGACGACGTCGACGGCGTCGGCGCCCAGGGGTCCGGACTCCAGCGCGCGGGTGATGCGGCGCAGCGCCTCGGTGGCGTCCCCGGCGCCCTCGACGCTTCCGATGCGCGGGTCGGCGTTGAGCAGATACAGGAGCTCCTCCAGCGAGGGGCGTTCGTCGTCGACGGCGAGGGCGCGCAGCATGAACGGAGTGTAGGCGGCGGGGTGGGGCGCTGGACATGTACCGGACGTGGACGTTCGCGCCGGAAGAAGTGGCGTCCTCGCCCGGCCCGTCCCCGTGGATACAGTGCGCTCATGAACAGCGGCACCGCCCCTTTCGACGACCTCGACCGGAAGATCACCACCGCGCTGATGGCGAACGCGCGGACCAGTTTCGCCGAGATCGGCGCGGCCATCGGGCTCTCCGCCACCGCGGTGAAGCGGCGGGTGGACCGGCTGCGCGAGACCGGGGTGATCACCGGGTTCACGGCCACCGTGACACCCGCGGCGCTCGGCTGGCGGACGGAGGCGTACGTCGAGGTGTACTGCGAGGGCGCGGCCCCGCCCCGGCGGCTCGCGGAGGTGGTGCGCAACCATCCGGAGATCACCGCGGCGATGACGGTGACCGGCGGCGCGGACGCGCTGCTGCATGTCCGGGCCCGGGACGTGGGGCACTTCGAGGAGGTGCTGGAGCGGATCCGGGTGGAGCCGTTCATCCGGAAGACGATCAGTGTGATGGTGCTGTCGCATCTGCTCCCGGAGAGCCCGGAGGCGGGCGCCACTCAGCCGGTCCCCGAGTAAACGCACCGACGCTGCGTTTGTATGACTGGAGACGCAGCATTCCTGCGCAGACGCGCAATATTTATTCCTTGTCGTCCGGATCAGCCGCTTTCTACCGTGGTGTCAACCCTCAGTCGACACCGCAGGAAAGCGGAGGAACACCTCTGTGTCCGAAAGCCGTGTGCCGCGCGTCCGGCGCTTCCTCGTCTGCGAACCCAGACACTTCGCCGTGCAGTACGCGATCAATCCCTGGATGAACCCCGACACCAGGGTCGACGTCGACCTGGCCCGGGAGCAGTGGACCGCGCTGATCAGCGCCTACCGCACCCATGGCCACAGCGTCGACCGGCTGGAGCCGGTCCCCGGTCTGCCCGACATGGTCTTCGCCGCGAACTCGGCGGTCGTCGTCGGCGGCCGGGTCTTCGGCTCGCTCTTCCACGCGCCCGAGCGGCGCCCCGAGTCCACCCACTACGACCTCTGGTTCAAGACGGCGGGCTACGACGTGCACCGCCCCGGCTCGGTGGTCGAGGGCGAGGGCGACCTGGTCTGGACGGGCCGGTACCTGCTCGCCGGCACCGGCTTCCGCACCAGCCGCGAGGCGCACCGGGAGGCACAGGAGTTCTTCGGTCACCCGGTGATCAGCCTGACCCTGGTGGACCCGTACTTCTACCACCTGGACACCGCGCTGTTCGTCCTCGACGAGGACAACATCGTGTACTACCCGGAGGCGTTCTCCGCCGGCAGCCGCGAGGTGCTGCGCCGGCTGTATCCGGACGCGGTGCTCGCCACCCGCGACGACGCCATGGCCTGGGGGCTGAACTCCGTCTCCGACGGCCGCCATGTCTTCATCGCCCCGCAGGCCGAGGCGCTCGCCGGCCGCCTCGCCGACCAGGGCTACGAGCCCGTCCCCGTCGACCTTTCGGAGTTCCACAAGGCCGGCGGCGGCATCAAGTGCTGCACCCAGGAAATCCGCTGAGGACCAGGAGATCCCCCTGATGACCGCACCCGCGTCCACACGCTCCGCCACGCGCTCCTCCGCCGAACTGATCAAGGCGGAGGAGCCGGTCCTCGCGCACAACTACCATCCGCTGCCCGTGGTCGTCGCCCGTGCCGAGGGCGCCTGGGTGGAGGACGTCGAGGGCCGCCGCTACCTGGACATGCTGGCCGGCTACTCGGCCCTCAACTTCGGCCACCGCCACCCGGCCCTGATCGAGGCCGCGCACCGCCAGCTCGACCTGCTGACCCTGACCTCCCGTGCCTTCCACAACGACCGGCTCGCCGAATTCGCCGAGCGGCTCGCGGAGTTGACCGGTCTGGACATGGTGCTGCCGATGAACACCGGTGCCGAGGCGGTGGAGAGCGGCATCAAGGTGGCCCGCAAATGGGCCTACGACGTGAAGGGCGTCCCCGCCGACCGGGCCACGATCGTCGTCGCGGCGGACAACTTCCACGGCCGTACGACGACCATCGTCAGCTTCTCCACGGACGAGACGGCCCGCGCGGGCTTCGGCCCGTTCACCCCGGGCTTCCGGATCGTGCCGTACAACGATCTCGCGGCGCTGGAGGCGGCGGTCGACGAGACGACGGCGGCCGTGCTGATCGAGCCGATCCAGGGCGAGGCCGGGGTCCTGATCCCGGACGACGGCTATCTGACCGGGGTCCGCGAACTGACCCGGCGCAAGGGCTGCCTCTTCGTCGCGGACGAGATCCAGTCGGGTCTCGGCCGCACCGGCCGCACCCTCGCCGTGGACCACGAGGACGTCGTGCCAGACGTGCTGCTGCTCGGCAAGGCGCTGGGCGGCGGGATCGTACCGGTGTCGGCGGTGGTGGCCCGGCGTGAGGTGCTGGGCGTGCTGCGGCCGGGCGAGCACGGCTCCACGTTCGGCGGCAACCCGCTCGCGGCGGCCGTCGGGACGGCCGTCGTGGAACTGCTGGAGAGCGGCGTGTTCCAGCGCAGGGCGGCCGAGCTGGGCGTGGTCCTGCGGGACGGGCTGGCCGCGCTGGTGGGCAAGGGCGTGCTGGGCTTCCGCTCGCGCGGACTCTGGGCGGGCGTCGACGTGGACCCGGCGATCGGCACCGGGCGGGAGATCAGCGAACGTCTGATGCGCGAGGGCGTCCTGGTCAAGGACACCCACGGCTCCACGATCCGGCTGGCCCCGCCGCTGACCGTCACGGCGGAGGAACTGCGCTCGGCGCTGGGATCGCTGGAGAAGGTCCTGACGGCCTGAGCGAACGGCGGCCCCGGCGGGCGGCGGCCGCGCCGGTGGGCGCGGCCGCCGCCTTGTGCTCAGCCCTTGCCGAGGAGCTTGTTCATCTCCTTGATCTCGGCGTTCTGGGCGGTGACGATGGCGTCGGCCATGCTCGTGGCCGGGGCGTAGTCGCCCTTGGACTTCTCCGTGCCGGCCATCTCGACCGCGCCCTGGTGGTGCTCGACCATCATGGTCAGGAACATCGTGTCGAAGTCCGCCCCCTGGGCCTTCTTCAGCGCGGTCATGTCCTTGTCGGACATCATCCCGGCCATGCCGGCGTGTCCGCTGTGGTCCATGCCGGCCATGGGCACGTCCTCGCCCCAGGCCTTCAGCCAGCCGGTCATGGTGTTGATCTCCGGGTCCTGCGCCTTCTCGATCCGGGCGGCGAGGTCCCTGACCTGGGCCGAGGAGGCCCGGTCGGCGGCGAGCTGCGCCATCTCCAGGGCCTGCTGGTGGTGCGGGATCATGCCCTGCGCGAAGGACACGTCCTGGGCGTTGTGCGCGCCGGCGGTGGCGGTGGCCGGGGCGGACGTCGCGGCGGGCGCGCCGTTCGTGGTGTCGTCGTTGCCGCCGCACGCGGTGAGGGCGAGGGCGGCGGTCGCGGTCAGTGCGACGAGGACGGCACGGGTACGCGTGGTGGTCATGCTGGATCTCCTGCGATCGGTGTGAGTGAGCACGCGGGAGCAGGACCGCGGCGCTGGGCGCGCACGGCCGGCTCGGGTGCCTCTAGATCCGCAGGAGTTGGAGTTCGGCCAGGTCGGGGGGCGCACGGGCGCCGTCCGGTGCCGTGGCCGGGCGGGAGGTGGCCGCGCACACGGCGGCGCGGGCGGGGACCGGGTCCGGGACGAGCGCGGGCAGCGACGGTCCGCCGCTCACCGCGCCCGAGGCGCAGGTCGCGTCGGCGTGGTGCACATGGCCGCCGCCGCAGTGACCGTCGTCGCCGGAGCAGCCGCCGTACGCGGTGGCCATGGCCGTCGAGTGCGCGACCCGCTCGTGCCCGCCGTGTCCCATGGCGTCGCCGGGGGCCAGCGCGTGCATGCCGAGCAGTCCGGCCAGCAGCCCCAGCACGAGCACGGCTCGCCACCGCCGGCGGGGCGGTCGCGGGGCGGGGGGCTCGGTGGGGCGCATCGGGGCCCATCCTATGCATCCCCTGAGCGCGGCTCGGCGCGGGCACCACCCCGGGGGGCCGGCCGCCGGACAGGCTCCACCGGGCACGGCAGGCCGGGCGGCCGGCTGTCGATCACGCAGACCGACCCGGTTTCAAGTGAGAGTCAGCGCCCACCGGCCGCCGGCCCCGGCCACAACGCCCGCACCGCGTCGGGAACCTCGGCCACGACAGCCGGGTCGAGCAGGGCCACTTGGAGGATGTAGCCGGGGAGAATGGAGAGCATCGTCGACGCGATCGCCTCGGCTGACACGTCCACCGGCAAACCACCGTTTCCCTGGTGCTCGCGGACCAAGGTGATCAGGTTCGCCCTGATCCGACCCATGAAGTGGTCCATGCCCTGAGCCAGCGAGCGGTTGCGCATGGCCTCCCCCCAGACCAGAACCGCGAGGCCGGCCACGTCCTCCTCCACGGACTTCACCCGGATCACATCGAGCAGTTCCGCCATGACCTCCCCCATCGACCGGCCCTGCTGGTTCGCGGCGACGGCGAGAGTGATGTCGAGGACATCACGCATGTTGTCCTCGGCGATCGCGAGGATCATCTCGTCCTTGCTGGTGAAGTACCGGTACACCGCACCTGCGGACAGCTGCGCCTCGGCGAACAGGTCCTGCATGGATGTGGAGTGGAAACCGTCGCGGAGGAAACAACGGCGCGCTGCGTCCAGGATCTGCTTGCGGCGGGCGTCCATGTGCTGCTGGGTGACCTTGGGCATGAGACCAGGCTAGCAAAGAAAACGAACATTCCATTGACGTTCAGCGGGGCGGCGGTTCAGACTGGCGATCAGAGAAAACGGTCATTCTTTTTAGGAGTGGTTGGGTCGTGAGGAACCCCTTGTCAGGTCACCGCGCATGGCGGGAAGTGGTCATCGCCGCCGCGGCACTGCCCGTAGTGATCACTCTGGCGGTGATGGCGTTCGCCTGGCCGGCGGGGCGGACCTCGCCGCGCGACGTCCCGGTAGGGATCGTGGGCACCGGGCCGGCCAGCCAGCACGCGGTGGAGGGACTGACCCGCGCGAAGCCCGGCGCGTTCGACTTCCACCTCTATCCCGACCGGCGGTCCGCGCGATCGGCGATCAAGAACCGGGATGTCTACGGCGCCTTCGTCATCTCCGGCCACGGCATCACCGTGTTGAAGGCCACCGCCGCCGGCCCCTCCGTGGCCCAGCTTCTGACCGATGTCGGACAGCAGTTGGCCGACAAGGCCACCCTGCAGATCGCCCGGCAGAAGGCGGCCGAGGAGAAGGCAGTCGAGGAGAAGGCTGCCGAAGAGAAGGCTGCCGAGCACAAGGCGAGTGAGCACGGGGCGGCCGGTGCGCATTCCCCGGCGAAGGCCGACAAGCAGGCGGCCGCCCAGCAGGGGGCCACCGACGCCGGTTCCCCGGCGAAGGTCCTCGTCACGGCGGTCGACGTGGTGCCTGTCGCCGCGGCGGACCCCCGCGGTGCCGTGTTCAGTTCAGCGGTCTTCCCGCTCACGGTCTGCGGCATCATGATCGGAGCGTTCGTCACGATGGCCCGCGGCCTGGCTCGGCCCCGGCACCGGGTGCTGACCCTGCTCGTCGCCTGCGCCGTCGCGGCCCTGGGGGTCTATCTCGTCGCCCAGGGTTTCCTTGAGGCACTGCCGCACCATCACGTGGCCACCTGGGCGATCCTCTCGCTCGACCTGCTGGCCGTCAGCGCGACCGCTGCCGGCCTGATCCGACTCCTGGGGCCGACGGGCCTCGGACTCAGCGCCGCGCTCATGGTCTTCGTCGGGAACGCCTTCTCCGGCGCCACGTCCGCTCCGGAGATGCTCCCCAAGAGCGTGGACCACATCGGCCAGTGGCTGCCCCCGGGCGCCGGAGCCAGCCTGCTGCGCGACACCACGTACTTCGACGGCAACGCCGGCGACGGCCACCTCGCCGTCCTCGTCCTGTGGAGCGTCATCGGGCTCACGGCAGTCATGTTCGGCCACTGGGTCATAAGGGAACCAAGGGAGGCCCGCGGCGCGACGAACCCGGCCACGGGTTCCGGGACGCTGCTGCCGGCGTTGCCGGAATCCGGCGCCGCCGTGCCGATGCCGCGCCACGCGCACGCCCGTCGCCATGACGGCGACGACTGACGGCACACGCGCGAGCAGCAGGCCGAGGGCGCGGCCGGCCGCGTGAACCGACATCGCCAAGGCGCGCCCGCTTTCGACACGACCCCGACGTACGGCGCGAGGTGTTCCACCGCGATGCCTCGTGCCGTACCGGAACGGACACACACCATGGTCACCCCACAGCACTCCCGGCCGGCAAACCGGTCGGAACACCCACGGTCGAGCGGCACCTCGCCCGCCATCGGCCGGGCCTTCGCCCTGCTCAGCAGAGCCTGGAACGGCCTGATCCTCATGGCTCTGGCCAAGGATCCGGCCGACTTCGCGGGGATTCGCCAGCGCGTGCCCGGCATCAGCGAGCGCATGCTCACCCGGCGTCTCCAGGAACTGACCGCGATCGGCCTGGTCGTCCCGGACGTCCGTCCCGGGCCGCCGTCGCGCACCCGTTATGCGCTCTCCGTGCACGGCAAGGCCTTCCTCATCCCGCTGGCCGTCCTGTTCCTGTGGGCGGAGGACCACCTTCCGGCGAGCGACTCGCCGGCATCGGACCCACCGGCCGGACCCGGCCGTTGACGGCGGGCGCAAGCCGGAGCCGCGCACGCGCCGACGACGGGCTTCCGCAAGCGCGGGTACGCGGGGAGCGCTGCGTCCGGGCACCGCCGCCATCGGTACGAATTACCGCATATCATCAAATTTTGCAGGCCGACGGTCGTCGAGGGACAGGTATGTAGAGAGCGGAGAGCGGAGAGCGGACGAGGGAGATGGGTGATCTTGGACGTCTACGAGGCAGTCACCAGCCGACGGGCCGTGCGTGGGTTCATCGACCGGCCCGTCCCGAGACAGGTACTGGAGCGCGTGCTGTCCGCCGCGGCTTGGGCACCGTCCGGTTCGAACCTCCAGCCCTGGCGCATCTACGTGCTGACCGGCCGGCCGCTGGCCGAACTCAAGGAACTCGCCGGTGGGCGCGTGAGCGCAAAGGATCCCTGGGACGAGCGGGAATACGAGATGTACCCGTCCTCGCTCAAATCCCCCTACCGCGAGCGCCGGTCCGCCTTCGGCGCGGAGCGCTACAGCGCACTGGGCATCGCGCGTGAGGACTGGGAGGCGCGCCAGCGGGCCGCGGTCGCGAACTGGGGCTGCTTCGGCGCTCCCGCCGCCCTGTTCTGCTACATCGACCGCGATCTGGGTCGACCTCAGTGGTCCGACGTGGGCATGTTTCTCCAGACCGTGATGCTGCTGCTCCGCGCCGAGGGCCTGCACAGCTGCCCGCAGATGGCGTGGTCCGTCTATCGCAAGACCGTCGCGGAGGTCCTGTCGCCCCCGGACGACCTCATCCTCTTCTGCGGCATGTCGATCGGATTCGAAGACACCGCGGCGCCCTCCACCCGTACCGGCCGGGCACCGCTCGCCGAGACGGTCACCTTCGTCGATGGCTAGCCGACGGTATTCGTCGCCCGTCATCCATCCCTCGGTGTCACACCTGGCCGAGCTGTCCGGTCAGTGACGCGTACCAGCGATCTCGTCAGGAGCGCCCATGGACGCACGACTCAACTACTACGGCAACCCCTTCGCGGGGAAGGTGCTGAAGCACCTCCTCTCGGCCAGCAAGGCCCTGTCGGACTCGACGCTGCCGGCCACGATCCAGTACCTGGTCGAGGTCCGCGCCAGCCAGATCAACGGCTGCGGCTTCTGCACCGACATGCACACCAAGGAGGCCGCCCACGCCGGGGAGGACTCGGTGCGGCTCAACCTGATCGCCACCTGGCGGGAGGCGACGGTCTTCACCGAGGCCGAGCGCGCCGCGCTGGAGCTGGCCGAGCAGGGCACCCGGGTTGCGGACGCGGCCGGCGGTGTCACCGACGAGGCGTGGGCGGACGCCGCGATCCACTTCGACGAGGACCAGCTCGCCGCGCTGACGACCCTCATCGCCCTCATCAACGCCTACAACCGCATCAACGTCGTCACCCGGCAGCCGGCCGGCGGCTACAAGGTCGGCATGTTCGGCTAGAGCCAGGGCCAGGTGTGCGCAGGGCAGGTAAAGCACGTAAGCACATTGTTGTCAGCCCGGAATCGCCGACGCCGAATCTCGCGTTCCGGGCAGGTCTACGGAGGTGTGGCATATGCACGAAATGCACTCGGAGGACGGCTTCGGCCCCAAGATGCTGGCAGACATCAAGCCGCCGTTCATCCCCGAGGGCGCCTCGGGGATGACGGTCCTTGTCGAATGGGCCCCCGGCTCCCCCGGCACTCCCCCGCACCGCCACTCCGGGCCGTGTTTCGGCTACGTACTCGAGGGAGCCGTCCGGTGGGAGCTCGAGGGTGAGCCGGAGCGCGTGATCAAGGCCGGTGAGACGTTCTGGGAGCCGGGCGGCGAAGTGATCCATTATCAGAACGGCAACGCCTCGTCGGAGGACCCGGCCAAGTACATCGTGTTCATGATGTGCGCCCCGGGTCAGCCGATGCTCACGCTGGTCGACGACGAGGAACTGGAGCAGCGGGCCCATCTGCGCGCCCCGCGCCCCACCGACTGACCTGCCGGGTTCCGAACGGGGTCCGTTCGCACCGGAGGGCTCAGCGGCTGCTTCTCGCGGGTCAGCGGGAGGGGAGGCGGTTCGGACTCGACGCGGGTCAGCCTTTCGGGGTTGCGGACGTAGCGGAGGCCGGCGACCCGGGCGTTCTCCACGCGCAGGAGGAGCCCGGGGTTGCCGCCGGCCTTGTCGACACTGCCGGCCATGTAACGGAGCACCTTGTCGCTGACGAAGACGACGTCCGGGGCGAGTACGCCGAGCAGCCCCTGCAGGTCCCCGGTCTCGAACGCCCGGCGCCCGGCGGTGTCGATCAGGGTCGCGGTGCCGACGACCAGCCGGACGTTCCCGTTCATCCGCCTCCCCAAGTGTTCGCGGACTCGGCGTACGGACACCAGCCGCGCACCCCGCATGACAGCCCACGGATGAGACCTGGTCGCCATCGGAATGCACGCCTCGGCGTCATCAGCGACGTCACAGGCGTCACAAACGGGGTGGCCGGCCGGTCACCTGGTGGTCCGGAATCCGCGATCCGCGAAGGAAGACCACGTGACCACCACTCCCCTTGCCCCGCCGGACGCCCTGCCGGGTGCCGACTTCTACCTCTACGAGGCCCTGCTCCCGGAGGACGAGCGCACCGTACTTCTCAAGGCGCGGACATTTCTGCGTGACGAGGTCAAGCCGCTGGTCAACGGGTACTGGGACCGGGGTGAGTTCCCCATGGAGCTGATCGGGAAGTTCCGCGGGAGCGGGCTGACCGCCCTGCCCTACGAGGGGTACGGCGCGCACCGGCCGGCCGCCAGTCACCTGCTCAACGGCATGCTCGCGATGGAGATGAGTCGCGTCGACGCCTCCGTCGCCACCTTCTTCGGCGTCCACGACGGGCTCAGCTTCTACTCCGTCTACACCGGCGGCGACCAGGAGCAGCGGGCGAGGTGGCTGCCCGCCATGGCCTCGATGGAGAAGATCGGCGCCTTCGCCCTGACCGAGCCGCTGGGTGGCTCGGACGTCTCCGGTGGCATGCGCACCACCGCCGAGCGCCGGGGCGGCACTTGGGTGCTCAACGGCGCGAAGCGGTGGATAGGCAACGCCACCTTCGCCGACCACGTCGTGGTGTGGGCGCGGGACGTCGACGACAACCAGGTCAAGGGTTTCGTCGTCGAGAAGGGCACCCCCGGCTTCGTGGCGGTGAAGATCGAGGGCAAGACCGCGCTGCGGATCGTACAGAACGCCGAGATCACCCTGACCGACGTACGTGTGCCGGAGGCGAACCGCCTCCAGAACGTCAACTCCTTCCGGGACGTGGCGGAGATCCTGCGCTTCACCCGCAGCGGGGTCGCCTGGCAGGCCCTGGGTGTCATGATCGGCGCCTATGAGCTCGCACTCGCCTACGCCAAGGACCGCCGGCAGTTCGGCCGGCCGATCGCCGGGTTCCAGATGGTTCAGGACCTCCTGGTGAGGAGCCTGGGCGACATCACGGCGTCCTGGGGCATGCTGGTGCAGCTCGCCCGGTTGCAGGACCAGGGGATCTTCCGCGACGACCATTCGGCGCTGGCGAAGGGATTCACCACCTCCCGGATGCGGAAGGTGGTGGCGTCGAGCCGCGAGATCTTCGGGGGCAACGGCATCGTCCTCGACCACGACGTCGCACGGTTCTTCGCCGACGCCGAGGCCCTCTACTCCTACGAGGGCACCCGCCAGATGCAGACCCTCATCGTCGGCAAGTCCATCACCGGCCAGAGCGCGTTCGTGTAACGCGTTCCGGTTCCGCGGCCTCCCGGGAAGCCCTCGGCCCCCACGCGTGCCACGAGCAGCGGCGTTCGCCGGCACGGTGGATCCGGGCCGGGGCGCCGCTCACCCGGCCCCGTCGGCGATGTCGCCCCGTTCGACGGCCAGGCGGGTCAGTTCGACGCGGGTGTTGATGCCGAGCTTGGTGAAGATGTGCCTCATATGGGTGTTGACGGTGTGCACGGAGACATAGAGCCGGTCGGCGATGGCCCGGTTGGTGAGGCCCTCGACGACGAGCGGGATCAGCTTCCGTTCGGATGCGGTCAGACTCCGCCAGCCCGGACGACCGGTCGTGCCGGGCTTCGGGGCGTCCGCGTGCCCGCCGAGCCGCCGCAGCCGCCGTCTGATCCGGTCGTGATCGCGCTCGGCTCCCGAGGCCGCCGCCAGCCGACCCGCTTCTTCGAGGTGGGGGATGGCCGAGGCCGCATCGCCGGCCGCGGCCGTCACCTGGGCGAGGTCCTCGTATGCCGCGGCGAGGGCCAGTTGCCTGCCGGTGTCCCGGTAGCCCGGGAGGGCGGACGCGAGCGCGGCGGGGTCGCGGTGGAGCAGGCCGTCCACATGGGCACGGACGGCCCCGATGATCTCCTGGCCGTCGTCCCGGATGGCCGGCGTACGCAGTGCGCCGGCCACGGCCCGCGCGACCGAGGGCTCCTCGCCACGCAGCGCGATACGCACGATGCCGGGCCAGTGGGACGGCGGCAGGACGAGCAGCCGCGCCGGTGCACCGTCTTCGAAGGCGCCCGCGAGGGCCGCCGCCGCTGCCGCGTACCGGCCCTCCGCGTCCGCCAGGCAGGCACGAGCGAGCGACACCCACAGGCCGTACCGCGGTGAGTGGGTGCCGGAGCCGGCTTCGGCGGCGCGGACATGGTCCCCGGCCCTGGCGAGGTCACCGCGCCTGGTCTCCACCAGTGCCAGTACGGAGCGGGCCAGCGGATTCGGCTGGGCGATCTCCAGTTCGTCCGCGACCGCCAGACCGGCCTCGGCCTCCACGGCCGCATCGTCCAGCGCGCCCTGTTCGAGCAGGGCGCAGGCCCGGCGAGCGTGCCAGTGGGGCAGCGACCAGCCAAGGCCCAGTGCCTCGGCCTCGTGCTGCCCCGCACGCAGGATCCCCGCGGTGTCCGCGAGCCGGTCGGTGCTGGTCAGTACCGTGGCCAGCCAGAGCGCCGGAATCCTCGGGGGCCGTAGATGAGGGACGGTGGGTTCGGCACAGGCGCGCGCGGTGGCCGCCTCGGCCAGCTCCAGGGCCGGGGTCAGGCGCCCACGGTAGAAGGAGGTCTGCGACTGGAACACCATGCCGCTGACGACGACGGCCGGATCATGACTCCGACGGGAGGCCTCGACCAGCCCCGTGTCCGTCTGCTCGGCCGCGGTGATGTTCCCGAGGTACACATGACCGGTCCCCTGGGTCTTCAGCAGCAGGTCACGCAGGTGGGACGGCAGCGCGGGGAGGCTCAGCGCCTGCCGGAGGTGTGTCATCGCGGCGTTGTCGTCGCCCGCGGCCTGGTGGATCTCCGCGGCCACCAGGCGCAGGTTCGCCTCCTGCGGCGGCTCGAGACCGGCCGACAGGGCGGTGTCGACCAGATCGAGCGCCTCATGGACCCGGCGGGTACGGCCGAGGTACTCGGCGGCGTCGGTCACCAGAGCGACGCGGCGCCGGTCCCGCGGGGGCAGCAGCCCGGCGATGCGCTGAGCGAAGTCCGCGGCCTCGTCGGGTGCCGTCGACGACAGCTCCCGTACGGCGGTGTGCAGCGCGGTCACGGCGTCGTCGTCGACCGGTCCGCCCGCCATGACGACATGCCAGGCCACTTCCGCCGCTCGGGCACCGGCGCCCCGCAGGATCTCGGCGGCATCCCGGTGCAGTGCGCTCCGTACGGGCAGCGGCAGGTTCTCGTGGACGGCCTGCCGCATGAGGTCGTGCCGGAAGGCGAGCCGCGGACCGTCCGCCGAGAGCAGACCGGCGTTCAGGGCGGCCTCCACGCCTGACAGCAGACTGCCGGACTGCCTGCCGAGCATGCGGGCGGCCGTCCCGAAGTCGAATTCGCGTCCGAGGACCGAGCCGACCTGGAGCAGGCGCAGGGCGTCCTCCGGCAGCTGCTCCAGACGCGTGGCGACACTCAGACGGAAACCGGCGGGAACGTCGTGGTGGACGCGGCCGGTGACTCTCGTTTCCGCCTGCGCCGCGTCCGCCTGCGTCGCATCCGCGTCGGCGAAGGAGCGCACCAGCTCGGTCACCAGGAACGGATTGCCCGCGACGCCTCGCAGCATCCTGGCCAGGCCTGGTGACGGCGGCGCGCCGAGCACGTCGGCCGCGATGTGCTCCAGTTCCCGTTGTGGCAGCGGGCCGAGGGTCAGCCATCGGGCGCCGAGCCGTTCGAGGTCCTCCCGCACCCTGGCCACCGTCGGCCGCTCGGTCTCCGACCGTACCGCCAGTACCCACAGGATCGGCGAGGCGGCCAGCCGTCCGGGCAGGGTACGCAGCGCGAAGAGCGTGGCCGGATCCGCCCACTGCGCGTCGTCGACGAGTACGAGCACCGGCGCGCGCTGGGCCCGCTCCTCCAGAGCGTCCGAGATGCCGTCCAGCAGCCAGAGCCGTCGGTCGTCCACGGTCGCGGCGGCTCGGGTGGAACGCCCGGAACGGTCGGAACGGTCGGAACGGTCGGCGACGTGCAGGACGGACTGCAGGGCGGCTCCTGCCGCGTACTGGTCGAACTCGTCGGCCCGGACGGGGACCACCTCGAACCCGCACCGCCGCGCCCGCCCGTTCAGCTCCGCGAGCAACCGGCTCTTGCCGGCGCCGGGCACGCCTTCCACGACGACACAGGCGCTTCGTCCGCCACGCACCACCTGGAGGGCCTCATGGACAGCCGCGATCTCACGGTCCCGTCCCCTGAGGCGCAGCCCGGTACCTGTCCGGTTCCCGTGCCCGGGATCCAGGTCGCCCGTGGGGTCTGTGCCGCGCATGGGGCCAGCATGCCTCAGGCCGCATGCGCCCCCGACCGCAGGCCCCCCTGTGACCGGCGCCTTCACCGAGCCCGGACGCATCGGTTCGGCGCGGCTCGCGACCGGCGGGCCGAGGCGATGCCGTGCCGCTCCGTGGCGCGGTGCGGTGCGGGACACGGCGGGCCACCGGCGGCTCCCGGCGAGTTCTTCCGCGACGCACCCCGACGAGGGCAGCCGTCGACACCGCCCGCGGCGCGGAGCGGGATCCACCCGCGGCGCGTGGAAGCGGCTGCCGACCACGCGGTTGCCGCGCGAACCGGACCGGAACGCCGCCGAGGCGCGAGCACAGGCACTCACCCACCGGCCGACGCGATACCGGGAACACTCGCGCAGCGGAGGCGGGAGTCGAGGAACGCGGTGATCTTGCGCGGGTTGAAGACCCACATCACCTGGTGGATGCCTGCCTCGGAGGCGGCGATCGTCATGAACGCCGTGGGACGGTCGGCCTGGTGGATCACCACGCCCGTAAGGCCGTTGGCGTCGACCCACCGGGGTCCCGCTTCCCGCCACAACCGCGGATACGTCGACATTCTGGCGATGCGCGCACGGCCCAGCACGGGTATGCGCGCGCAGCCCCTCAGACCGTTGCCGTCGGACAGGCTGACGGCGTCGGCGGTCAGGAGGGTCTCCAGGGACGCCACATCCCCCGTCCGGGCCGCCGAGACGAAGGCGTGCAGAAGGCGCCGGTGCTCCGCCGCCGCCACGCTCTCCCGCTGCCCGTCCGCCAGGTGCCTGCGCGCACGGCTGACGATCTTCCGGACGTTGACGACGCTGAGCCCCAGCATCTCGGCGATCTCGGGGTAGGCGTAGTCGAACGCCTCACGCAGGACGTACACGGCCCGCTCGACAGGGCTCAGCCTCTCCAGCACCAGCAGCAGGGCCAGCTCCAGCGCCTCCGCCCGCTGCGCGCCCACCTCCGGATCCGAACCCGTGTCGACGGGCTCGGGCAGCCACGGCCCGATGTAGGTCTCCCGGCGCATCCGCGCCGACTGCGCCACGTTGATGGCCATCCGGGTCGTCGCACTCGACAGGAAGGCCACCGGGCTCACCACCACCGAACGGTCGGTCCTCTGCCAGCGCAGCCACACCTCCTGGACCACGTCCTCGGCCTCGGCCACGCTGCCCAGCACTCGGTAGGCGATCCCGAACAGACGCGCCCGGTACCGCACAAAGACAGAAACAGCCTCGTCAAGGTCACTCGTCACAGGGGGTGAATCGACATACATGGTCCCGCGGTCCTCGTTCCTCCGGATACAGCTGTCGCATGGCGAGACCACATCGCCACCGCGCGCAAGCGGGACCGGACCGGTCGTATCCGGACCAGGGATCGGGACAGCAGGCTCTTCAACCAGATGCATTCATCGCCAACCGGACCAGACTCGGCCTCGGCGGCACCGGGGCGCATCGCACGATCTGGTGATTCGGCCGGCCGCCCCAGCGGCGGATCCCGCTTCCTCCGTCCGTCCGGTCCGGCGTGCCGGCACCCGCACGACCCGCCGCATCGCACGATCTGGCGATGCGGCGGGCCGGCCGGACGGCAGACCCTCGCCGTGCCTCCCCCGCGTGTTTGACAGGGTCGCCGGACTTCCACCATGCTTCCATTAATTCATTAGTACAAGCATGGTGGAGCCGAGGAAGACGATGTGATCGACTACCGGATCGAGCGCGGCAGCGGCGTACCGGCCTACGTGCAGATCGTCGAGCAGACCGAACGGGCGCTCCGGATGGGCACCCTGCGCGTCGGGGACAAGCTGCCCACGGCCAGGGAGGTGGTGGCGGCGACCGCCATCAACCCCAACACCGTGCTGCGGGCCTACCGCGACATGGAGCAGGCCGGTCTGGTCGAACTGCGACGCGGCCTCGGGACGTTCGTGACGCGGTCACTCGCCCGGCCCGCCGCGGAGGACGACTCCCCGCTGCGCGGGGAACTCACCGACTGGGTGGCCCGCGCGCGGGCCGCGGGGCTGGAGCGGGCCGATGTCCTCGCCCTGGTCACGACCGCCCTGGACACCTACGACGACCAGTACGACAGCGGCACCCGGGCGACCGGGAACGACAGAAGGAGGACACATGACCCGGCCTGACGCCTCGGCCGCGTTGTGCGCCACGGGGCTGGGATTCCGGTACCGCAGACGGGGCGGCGAGGCCCTGCGGGACTGCGGGTTCACCGTGCCCGGCGGTCGTGTCACCGCCCTCGTCGGACGCAACGGCGCCGGCAAGAGCACCCTGCTGCACCTGGCCGGGGGCCTGCTGCGGCCCGGCTCCGGGGAGATACGAGTGCTGGGTTCCGTACCCGGCACACCCGAGGCCCGGGCCCGGGTCGCGCTGCTCACCCAGGACAAGCCGCTCTACCCGCGCTTCACCGTGGCGGACACGCTGCTGATGGGCGAGAAGCTGAACTCCTCGTGGGACCGGACGACCGCCGAGCGGATCGTCCGCGAGGGCGGCATCCCGTCCCACGCCCGCGTCGGCGAGCTCTCCCCCGGGCGGCGCACGCGCGTCGCGCTCGCCCTGGCCCTCGGCAAGCGGCCCGACCTCCTGCTGCTCGACGAGCCCCTGGCCGATCTCGACCCCGTCGCACGCGGCGAGATCATGGCGGAGCTGATGGCCGAGGCCGCCGAGCGCGCCCTGAGCATCGTGCTGTCCTCGCACGTCCTGCCGGAACTGGAGGAGACCTGCGACTGGGTGCTGGTACTGCGGGACGGCCGCGTCGAACTGAGCGAGGACGCCGAGGAACTGCGCGCGAGCCACGCCGTACTGACCGGCCCCGCCGACCAGGCCGACGCCCTGACCGCGCACCACACCGTCGTACGGAGCCGTACCGGTGGCAGACAGCTGACGGCCCTGATACGGCAGCGCGGACCGCTGCGCGGCGACTGGCACGTCGAACGGCCCGGGCTGGAGGACGTCCTGATCGGCTACCTGCGGTCCGGCGAGCCGGAGCACCCCGCCACCGGTGCCGCCGAGCGGACGGAGGCGGCCGCGTGAAGGGCTCCCTCTGGCTCGCCTGGCGCCAGCAGCGCGTGCCGGTCGGCATCGGCGCGGCCACGCTGGTCGTCGCCGCGGCGCTCGCCGCCCACTTCCGCTCGGGCATGCTCGACGCCCTGCACAGCGGGCTGTTCGACCACTGTGGCACCGGACCGCTGTACTGCACACGGTCCGGTACCGGGCTGCCCCTGCTGCTGGACGTCGAGCCGCTGAAGTACCTCGGGGCGCTGAACATCGTGCTGCCCGTGGTCATCGGTGTCTTCTGGGGCGCCCCGCTGCTGGGCCGCGACCGGGAACTGGGCACGCACCGCATGGTCCTCGCCCAGGGTGTGAGCCGCCGTCAGTGGTTCGCCTCCCGGTTCGCCCTGGCCGTGGCGGCCACGACCGCCCTCTCCGGCCTGCTCGCGGGAGTCTTCGCCTGGTGGTGGCGACCGGCCGCCGACCGGAGCTACGGCCTGTTCTGGTACGACGACACCGCCCTGAGCGGCTCGGGCCCCCGCGTCGTCGCGGCCGCCCTGTTCGGCCTGGCGGCCGGCACCCTGCTGGGTCTGCTGGCCCGCCGGGTCCTGGCCGCGATGGGCCTGACCCTGCTGCTGACGGGCGTGCTGACGCTCCTGCTGGAGTGGACGCACCGGACCCGGCTGCTGGTCCCGCCGCACACCTACGTCAGCGCCGGCATCACCCCCAAGGCGCCGATGGGCGAGAAGTGGTCGACCGGCACCTACGGCCTGATCACCGCCTCCGGCCGCCACGACGACGTGCTGAACTGCCCCTACCCGTCCGGCTCCCGGCTCAGGGAGTGCATGACGGCCCACGGATACGTCGCCCGCTTCTACGAGGCCAACCCGGCCGGCGACTACTGGGCCTTCCAGTGGACCGACACCGCCGTGCTCGGCGGCCTCGCCGTCCTGTTCACGGTCTTCACCGCGCTGTTGCTGCGCCGCCGCGTCTGACCGCGTCGCCCGCGTCCAGCCAAACCCCTTACCCGTACGGAGGTCGCTTCGCCATGCCCGCAGACGCCACGTCACCGAAGAAACTGCGCGAGAACCGCGCCGCCCTCACCCACAAGACCGGCTACGCCCTGCGCCACCCCGGCCGTGTCGTGCCCTACCTGCGCCGGGCCGGCCGGGATGCGTGGCTGCGCCTCAACCACCCCGACCACGTCGGTTACTACCGGGCCGTGATGGCCTCGGACACCCGCCGCAGCCCGGAGGCCGCGGTCGGCAGCCGGACCCACGACCGCTGGCTGGCGCTGGGGCGGATGCAGTTCGACTACCTCGTCGAACACGGGCTGCGCCCCGACCACCGCATGCTGGACATCGGCTGCGGCAACCTGCGCGGCGGCTGGCGCTTCATCGGCCACCTCGACGCGGGCAACTACTACGGCATCGACATCTCGCCCGACATCCTGATAGCCGCGAAGAAGACGCTGGTCGAGCGCCGTGTGCAGGACAAGCTGCCGCACCTGACCATCACCGGCGACCTCACCCTGGACTTCCTGCCCGCCGACCACTTCGACGTGGTCCACGCGCACAGCGTCTTCTCCCACTCGCCGCTGGAGGTCATCGAGCAGTGCCTGGCACACGTCGGCCGGGTGCTGACCGACACCGGGTTCTTCGACTTCACCTTCGACCGCACCGAGGGCACCGAACACCAGGTGCTGCGTGAGGACTTCTACTACCGCACCGAGACCCTCCTCGCCCTGGCACGACGACACGGTCTGCACGCCCGGTTCATGGCGGACTGGGAGAAGCGCCCGCACGGCCAGTCGAAGATACGTGTCAGCCGCTCCCCGCTGCCGACCGCCTGAGACGGCCCGCGACATGCCGTCCGACAGACCGTCCCCCGAACCGCCGAGCGGGCCGGCCCGGCTGGCCGCGATGGACGGGCTCCGCCTGGTGGCGGCGGCCATGGTGGCCGCCTACCACTTCCTGGGAACCCCCACCCCGCACTTCTGGGGTCCCACCGAACTCCGCGATCTCGCGCCGTTCCTGCACGGGATCAGCCGCTACGGCTGGCTGGGCGTCGAGTTCTTCTTCGCCATCAGCGGCTTCGTCATCTGCATGAGCTGCTGGGGCCGCACTCCCGCCCAGTTCGCCGTCTCCCGTGTCGCACGGCTCTTCCCGGCCTACTGGTGCGCCGTCCTCCTCGTCGTCGCGCTGGTCCTCGTCTCGCGGCTGGGTCACTGGCCGGCCGCCACCCGTATCGACCCCCGTACCGTCCTCGGCAACCTGACGATGGCTCCGGGTCCCCTGGGGCTCGACCTGGTCGACGGCGTCAGCTGGACGCTCTGGGTGGAGGCCCGGTTCTACCTGCTGATGGCCGTGCTGCTCGTCTTCGGGCTGTCGTACCGGCGGGTGGTGGCCTTCTGCGCAGCCTGGCTCCTGGCCGGTGTCGTCACCCTCGAACTCCACTCGCCCCTGCTCCAGGAATTCGTACTGCCCCGGTACACCGGCCTGTTCGTCGCCGGAATCGTCCTCTACCTCATGCACAGGTTCGGGCAGAGTCCGCTGCTGTGGCTGCTGCTGGGCTTCGCCTGGTGCTACGAACTCACCGTGCTCGAACTCCGGGTGGCCGACCACGCCGCCGTGCCGCCCGGCGAGAGCCGGCCCTCCTGGGCCGTGTGCGCGGTCCTGCTGACGGTCTGTCTCGGGCTGCTGGCGCTGGCCGGTGTCGAAGGACCCCTGACGAGGCTGCGATGGCGCCGGCTGGTCACCGCGGGGGGCCTCACCTATCCCTTCTACCTCATCCACCAGAGCATCGGAATTCCCTTGGCCAAAGGCCTGATCCGAGCTTTTCCGACGCTGGGTCCGCTGCCTTCGATGGTGGTGTCGGTCGCCTGCGTGCTGGCGCTGTCCCTGCTCATCCACACGACGGTGGAGCGCAGGCTCGGACGCCTGCTCAGGCATCGCCTGACGCTCGACATTCGGGCGCGGGACCTGGCCTCGAAGCCGGTTCCCGCCCGCGCCCGATAACCCCGTGACCCCTCTTCCGAGAATGGTTCCCGCATGCCCTTCATCAAGCGCACCAGACGCTCACGCGTGCTCATCGCCGCCGTCACAGCGGTGGCCGCCGCCCTGGCCGTCGCGCTCACGCTGGCCCTGACGGTCACCACCTACGATCACACCTCCCCGCGCGCCGCCCGCGACAAGGCGAAGGGAGGAGTCGCCGGAAGCGTCGACTGCCGCAAGGCGAAGTGCGTGGCCCTCAGCTTCGACGGCGGCCCCAGCCCCACGACCCCCGCGCTGCTGGACATCCTCAAGCAGGACGGCCTGCACGCCACGTTCTTCGTGCAGGGCCGAGGCCACATCGCGAAGTACCCCGGCATCCTGCGCCGCATAGCCGCCGACGGACAGGAGATCGGCAACCACACCTGGACCCACCCCAGACTGACCGACCTCGACGAGGCCGACGCCCGTCGGGAACTGAGCAGGACGCAGGAAGCCATCGAGCGGGTCACCGGCGAACGTCCCGTCCTCATGCGTCCCCCGGAGGGCCGCACCAACCGCAAAGTGGCCAAGATCTGCAAGGAGTTGGGACTGGCCCAGGTGTTGTGGAGCGTGACGGCCAAGGACTACGAGACGACCGACTCGGCCCTGATCACCAAGAGGGTGCTCGACCAGACCCACCGCGACGGCATCATCCTGCTGCACGACCTGCACAAGGGGACCGTGCCCGCCGTCCCGGGCATCATCAAGGCTCTCGAACAGCGCGGCTACACCCTCGTGACGGTGTCGCAGCTGCTGGCCCCCGCCAAGCCGCAGCCGGGCATGGTCTATCGGCCCTGAGAAACCACCGCGAGCACCTCCCTGTGCGCCGCCCCGCGGGGCGGGCGACGGAACGGCGTCCGGCATGGTGAAATCCCGAGACAATGTTCGATCTGCAGGCAACTCGGCGAAGAGTCAGACACGAGACCGACCGAACATGTCCGCAGGTGACGACAAGCGCACATCACCCCGGGCAGGCTGGAGCTGATGCGACCTGGGGAAAGGCCAGTTCCGGCGGGAACCGGCAAAGTGAGGAGAGAGCCGTGTTCTACTACCTGCTCAAGTACGTGTTGCTGGGGCCGCTGTTGCGCGTGGTGTTCCGGCCCCGCATCGAGGGTCTGGAACACGTGCCGGCGTCGGGGCCGGCGATCGTCGCGGGGAACCATCTCTCCTTCTCCGACCACTTCCTGATGCCGGCGGTCCTGAAGCGGCGCATCACCTTTCTCGCCAAGGCGGAGTACTTCACGGGTCCCGGAGTGCGGGGGCGGCTGACCGCGTTCTTCTTCCGCAGCGCGGGGCAGATCCCGGTCGACCGCTCCGGCAAGGAGGCGGGCCAGGCCGCGATCCGCGAGGGGCTCGGAGTGCTGAGCAAGGACGAGCTGCTCGGGATCTATCCGGAGGGCACCCGCTCGCACGACGGCCGTCTCTACAAGGGCAAGGTCGGAGTGGCCGTGATGGCGCTGCGGGCCGGTGTCCCGGTGATCCCCTGCGCGATGATCGGCACCTTCGAGGCGCAGCCGCCCGGCGCGGTGATCCCGAGGATCCACCCCGTGGTGATCCGCTTCGGCAAGCCCCTCGAATTCTCCCGCTACGCCGGGATGGAGAGCGAGAAGGCGATCCTGCGCGCCATCACCGACGAGATCATGTACGCCATCCTGAGCCTCTCCGAGCAGGAGTACGTCGACGAGTACGCGGCGGTCGTCAAGGCCGAGCAGGCGGCGGCGAAGGGCGAGAAGGAGCGCAAGTTCCCCAGGGCGCCGCTGAGTTGAGGCGTGCGTTCACGTGCGTACAGGTGAGGGGCGGCGGGAGTGGATCCCGCCGCCCCTCGTACTGCCGGAAGCCGTACCAGAAGGGTTACGGCTGCGGGGTGGCGTGCGGCGTGCAGGTGACGTCCGCGCCGTCCACCTTGCCGGTGAGCAGGTAGGTGTCGACGCGGTCGTTGATGCACGGGTTGACCAGGCCGGTCACCCCGTGCGATCCGGCGCCCTGCTCGGTGATGAGGCGGGAGCCCTTGAAGCGCTTGTGCAGTTCGACGGCGCCCGGGTACGGGGTGGCGGCGTCACGCGTGGACTGCACGATCAGCACCGGCGGCAGGCCCTTGTGGGTGGTGACCTCCACCGGCGTCCGCTGCTTGACCGGCCAGGTGGCGCAGGGCAGGTTCATCCATGCGTTGGCCCAGGTCATGAACGGGTACTGCTTGTTGAGCTCGGTGTTGTCGCGGTCCCACTTCTTCCAGCTGGTGGGCCACTTGGCGTCGGTGCACTCCACGGCGGTGTAGACGGCGTTGCCGTTCTCCGCCGTGATGTTGCCGGCGGTGTCGCCGAGGTCCGGGGCGGCCGCGTCGACCAGCGCCTGGGTGTCACCGGCGACGTACTTGCTGAAAACGGTCGCGACCGGGACCCAGGACGAGTCGTAGTACGGCGCGCTCTGGAAGAAGGAGATCAGCTCGGCCGGTCCGACGACCCCGCCGATCGGGTTCGCCTTGGCGGTGGCGCGCAGCTGGAGCCACTTGGCCTGGACGGCGTCCCGCGTGGTGCCCAGGTGGAAGGCGGAGTCGTGTGCGGCGACCCAGTCCTCCCAGTCCTTCCAGCGGCCCTCGAAGGCGATGTCCTGCTCCAGGTTGGCCTGGTACCAGATGTTCTCGCGCGAGGGGTTGACCACGCTGTCGACGATCATCCGGCGCACATGACCCGGGAACAGCGTCCCGTACACCGCGCCGAGGTAGGTGCCGTAGGAGACGCCCAGGTAGTTGAGCTTCTTCTCGCCGAGCGCGGCCCGGATGACGTCCAGGTCGCGGGCGGTGTTCGGGGTGGTCATCTGCTGGAGCATCGCCCGGCCGGTGCGCGCGGCGCAGCCGTCCGCGTACTGCTTGGCGAGCCTGCGCTGGGCGGTCTTGTCGGCCTCGGTGTCGGGCACCGGGTCGGCCTTGGGCGCCTTCACGAACTCCTGCGGGTCGATGCAGGAGATGGGCGCGGAGTGGCCGACACCGCGCGGGTCGAAGCCCACGAAGTCGTACGCCTTGGCGGTGTTGACCCACAGCGGGCTCTTGGTGGTGACCCGGCGCGGGAAGCGCATCCCGGAGCCGCCCGGTCCGCCGGGGTTGTAGACGAGCGCGCCCTGGCGCTCCGCCTTCGTCCCGGTGTTGCCTATTCGGTCGACCGCCAGCTTGATCTGCTTGCCGTACGGCTTCGTGTAGTCGAGCGGCACGCTGACCCAGCCGCACTGGATGGGCTTCTCCAGGCCCCAGTCGGACGGACAGTCCGCCCAGGCGATCCCGGCCTTGGCGGCCTGCGCGGCGGCGACCGCGGCCCCCCACTGCGCGCGGTCCTGGCCGCCCTTGCGGGCCTCGGCACCGGACGCGGGCGCCGCCAGCGCGCCGGTGAGCAGGGTGGCGGTGACGAGCGCTCCCGCCGAAGCGAGCGCCAGCACACGGCTCTTCGATCTGAAGTTGTCCCTCAAGAGGGCCCCTCCCCGTACATGGTGACGAATGGTCAGGGGGGATCCTTCCGGCTGTGAACCTCCTGAGGACAGGGTGTGACCGCCGTCTTTACCAATCCGATAACCGGATGATCGCGTCCCGCTGAGCGGATCAGCCGCCGAGCCGGTCCAACGCCTCGTCCAGCACCCGCCGCAGCCGCAGCGCATCACCGGCCACCGCACTCACCAGGACGGCGGGTCCGGCGAGCGGAGTGAGCGCGGCACACTCCCCCAGCATCCGCGCCGCCTCCGGCTCGGCGTCGAACTCGGGTCGTACGACGACGAGTTGCCCCACCGCGCGATGTCCCGCCAGCACGGCGGGCCCGTCCCAGCCGCCGGGCGCACCGGGACCGCAGGCCAGCTCCTGGTCCAGCACGGCCCGTCCGGCGACGCGCACGGTGATCCGGCTGGTGAGCCGCCCCGGCTCCTCCCCCACCCGCCCGAGCACCTGTTCCTCACGCAGCACGAGCCGCCCGCCGGCACCGACGTCGACACGGGTCGTGACATGCAGATCGCTGCCCTTGGCCGCGATCAACTGCTCGGGCAGCCAGCGCAGTTCAGCGCCGTCGGCGACGTCGAGCCGGACGTCGTAGCGCGCCTCGCCCTTCGCCTGCCCCGGCAGCGAGATGGTGGCCGCGGCGGACCCGACGCTCAGCCGCGCCCCGCGCTCCACCGTCGCCTCGACCGCGAACCGGTCCCCGCCGAGCGGACCGCTCATCGCGCCGACGACCATCACCCGGGCCTCGGACCCGCTGCCGCGCGTGCGCCGCAGGGCGAGCGGCCCCTCGCCCTGCAGCACCGGGAGCGAGGTGCCGCCCCGCCCGTCCGCCCGGGCGACGATCCGCGCGGTCGCCCGCACCCCGGTGGCGGTCACGCCGTCCACGCGGCGAGCCGCTCACGCACCCAGCGGGCCACGTCCCCGACCCCGGACTCACTGCGCAACGACTGGAACACGACGGGCAGTTCGGCCCGCTGTGCCTTGGCGTCGGCGGCCATCCGCGCCAGATCCGAGCCCACATGGGGAGCGAGGTCCGTCTTGTTGACGACGAGCAGATCGGCGGTGGTGACCCCCGGCCCGCCCTTGCGCGGAATGTCGTCCCCGCCCGCCACGTCGATCACGAAGATCTGCGCGTCCACGAGCCCCTTGGAGAAGGTGGCGGTGAGATTGTCCCCGCCCGACTCGACGAGGATCAGATCCAGCGGCCCGACCTCGTCCTCCAGGTCCTCCACGGCTTCGAGGTTGGCCGAGATGTCGTCCCGGATCGCGGTGTGCGGGCAGGCCCCCGTCTCGACCGCGGTGATCCGCTCGGGGGGCAGTACGGCCTCCCGGAGCAGGAACTCGGCGTCCTCGCGCGTGTAGATGTCGTTGGTGACGACCGCGAGCGACAGCTGCTCCCGCAGTGCTCGGCAGAGCGCGGCGACGGTGGCCGTCTTCCCGGACCCGACGGGCCCGCCGAGCCCGATCCGGAGGGCCCGCCGGGACCCGTCGGGCCGATGGGCGTCGGCACTCACGGCGACGGGGCCGTGCTGGTGTGCGTGGTCGAGATGCATGTGCGGCTCCTTGTTCTACTGGCCTTGCTTCTGGTCCGGGGCGGCAGCCCCCGGGTGCGGGGAGAACTACGACGCGAACAACCGCACCGCCCACCCCGCGTGCCACTCCGCCCCGATCTCCAGCAGCGGCGCCGAAGCCGCCGGCAGCGCGTCGACCCCGCCCCCGGCCACCCCCCGCGCCGCCTCCACGGCCCGGTCGACCACCCGGTCCACCTCCGGCGCCAGCCGGGCCAGTGCCCCGGTCGCCTCGAACGGGTCCAGGCTCAGCAGCCGCACCACCGCCGTGGCCGGCCCGCTCACGTTCTCGTACGCCGCGCAGTAGGCCGCGTCCTCGGCCGAGAGCCCCGCCGCCCGGGCGACCACGCCGAGGACCACCGGCTGATGCGCGCCCTTGGGGAACTCCCGTGCCACGGCTTCGAGTTCGGGCGAGGGCCAGGTCGCCCGCGCGGCCCGCAGCAGCTGCCGCCCGAGCCGGCGGGCGGCGCCCCGGAGCGCCGGGGACGGCGTCCGCGCGTCAGCCGCCGCGTCCAACTCCCGTACGTCCGCTCCGAGTACGGCGGCCGCGGCGAGCGCGCCCGCCACCAGTCCCGCCGTGTGCAACCGCCCTCGGCAGAACTCCTCCAGACTCGCCGCCCCGGTGATCCGTCCGGCCTTGACGGCGGCCTCCGCGCCGCCGGAGTGCGCATGCCCTCCGGCGGGAAAGCGGCCGTCGGCGAGGACCAGCAACGCTGCCCTGGACATCACGTACCCCCAGCCCTCAGAACAGGAAGTAGCGCTGGGCCATGGGCAGTTCGGCGGCCGGGGTCGCCTCGACCAGCTCCCCGTCGATGTGCACGGCGAAGCTGTCGGGGTCGACCCGCACCGTCGGACGCGCGTCGTTCTCCCGCATGTCCGCCTTGGTCACCGCACGCGTCGACTCGATGGCGACGAACCGCTTGCCGAGCTGCAGTCGCTCCGGCAGCCCGTCCTCGATCGCCAGCGGGGCGACGAAGTTGAAGGAGTTGGCGGCCGGTGCGCGCCCGATCGCCCCGTACATGGGACGCGGCAGGATCGGCTGGGGCGTCGGGATCGAGGCGTTGGCGTCGCCCATCTGCGCGTAGGCGATCTGCCCGCCCTTGAGGACGAGGTGCGGCTTGACCCCGAAGAACGCGGGCTCCCAGAGCACCAGGTCGGCGAGTTTCCCGGTCTCCACCGAGCCGATCTCCCGGGCCAGCCCCTGCGCGAGGGCCGGGTTGATCGTGTACTTGGCGACATACCGCCGTACCCGGTGGTTGTCGGCGCGCCCGTCCCCCGGCAGCGCTCCCCGCCGCCGCTTCATCACATGCGCGGTCTGCCAGGTCCGCAGGATGACCTCGCCGACGCGTCCCATGGCCTGGGCGTCGGAGGAGATGATCGAGATCGCGCCCAGGTCGTGCAGTATGTCCTCGGCCCCGATGGTCGACGGCCGGATCCGGGACTCGGCGAAGGCCAGGTCCTCCGGCACCGCCGCGTTGAGGTGGTGACACACCATCAGCATGTCGAGGTGTTCCTCGGCGGTGTTCACCGTGTACGGCCGGGTCGGGTTCGTGGAGCTGGGCAGGACGTGCGGCTCGGAGACGACGGTCATGATGTCGGGCGCGTGGCCGCCGCCCGCGCCCTCGGTGTGGTACGCGTGGATCCCGCGCCCCCCGATGGCGGCCAGGGTGTCCCCCACGAAACCCGCCTCGTTCAGCGTGTCCGTGTGGATCGCGACCTGCACGCCCGTGCGGTCGGCGACGGTCAGGGCGGCGTCGATGACCGCGGGCGTCGAGCCCCAGTCCTCGTGCAGTTTCAGCCCGAGTGCCCCGCCCCGGATCTGGGAGAACATCGCCTCGTGCGAGACGGTGTTGCCCTTGCCGAGGAAGCCGATGTTGAGGGGGTACTGCTCCATCGCCTCCAGCATCCGGGCGAGGTGCCAGGGGCCCGGGGTGACGGTGGTCGCCTTGGACCCCTCGGCCGGGCCCGTGCCGCCGCCCACCAGGGTGGTGACCCCGGCCGACAGCGCCTCGTCGGCGATCTGCGGGCAGATGAAGTGGACGTGCGCGTCGACGCCGCCGGCGGTGAGGATCCGGCCGTTGCCGGCGATGACCTCGGTCTCGGGGCCGATCACCAGGTCCGGGTGGACCCCGTCCATGGTGTCGGGGTTGCCGGCCTTGCCGATGCCGGTGATCCGGCCGTCGCGGATGCCGACGTCGGCCTTGACGATGCCCCAGTGGTCGATGATCACCGCACCGGTGACGATCGTGTCGGGGGTGCCGTCTGCGCGCGTAGCACGCGACTGGCCCATGGATTCTCGGATGACCTTGCCACCGCCGAAGACGGCCTCGTCCCCGGCGAGCCCGGGTCCGCCGGAGCGGTCCTCCTCGATCTCGACGATCAGGTCGGTGTCGGCGAGCCGGATCCGGTCACCGGTGGTCGGTCCGAACAGGTCCGCGTACGCGGCGCGGGAGATCTCAGGCATCGAGGGCCCCTCCGGTCTCCCCGCGCAGTCCGGGCACCACACGGGCGCCGGTGAGCGGGACGAGTTCGACGTCGACGGGGATGCCGGGCTCGAAGCGGACGGCGGTGCCGGCGGCGATGTTCAGCCGCTTGCCGCGCGCCGCGTCCCGGTCGAACTCGAGGCCGGGGTTGGCCTCGGCGAAGTGGTAGTGGGAGCCGACCTGGACGGGCCGGTCGGCCGCGTTGAGGACGGTCGTCCGGGTGACCTCGCGGCCCTCGTTGTACACGATGGGCCCGTCGGCGAAGAGGAACTCTCCGGGGATCATCGGCGGCCTCCTCAGACGATCGGGTCGTGGACGGTGACGAGCTTGGTGCCGTCCGGGAAGGTCGCCTCGACCTGGACGTCGTGGATCATCTCGGGGATGCCCTCCATCACGTCGTCCCTGGTGAGCAGCTTGCGGCCGGAGGCCATCAGCTCGGCGACGGTACGGCCGTCCCGCGCGCCTTCGAGGATGTGCGACGTGATGAGGGCGACCGCCTCGGGGTGGTTCAGCCGGAGCCCACGAGCCCGGCGCTTCTCGGCCACATCGGCCGCCACATGGATCAGCAGCCTCTCTTGCTCGTGCGGGGTCAGTTGCACGTCCCACCTCACAGTCCTCGCTCCGGACCGTGCGGGGCCCGGTTGCCGCAGCCACCCGTCCGGACACAAAACCGCTGGTGGCGTGGATGAGCAGGCTAGTTCGCCGGAGTTTCAACGACGTTAACCGGGCCACGGTCGCGAGCAGCGGCCGTCGGGACGGTGCTCAGCGCACCGCGCGGACCACCCGTTGCGCCCTGCGGCCGCCCGCCGACGGACATCGGGCCCACGGATGCCGGAGCCGCGTTCGGCAGGAAGCCCTTCCCTCTGTCCGCTCACCGTCCGGCGCGCGCAGGTGACCGGCGCGACAGAGCGGACGGTCTCACCGCCGGAGGCCGCGCTCGCGCCCGTCCGGGTGAAGGTGGGGACGCCGGGCCCCCTCCGGAGGGGGCCGATGCCATACCGGCGGTCAGGAGCCCGCGGCTCCCCGGTGTTCGGCCGCGATGCCGAAGCGGCCGCGTTCGGGACGGACGGAGGCGGTCTCGCGGACCGTGGAGACCGAGCTGACCACGTGCTCCTCGGGGGATTCGGGGAGTTCCTCGAGGCGCTCGAGGTCGGCGGCGGAGACCAGGGCGACCAGCGGCTTGCCGTGACGGGTCACGACGACGCGCTCGCCGCCGTACACCACCCGGTTGATCAGTTCGGCGAGCTCAGCCCTGGCTTGCGTCACCGGAATCTCGTAGGCCATGAACCCAGCTTACGGGGCACCTCGGACAACACCTCTTGTTCGGCGACAGCGGAATCCCTCTCCAGCACTACGTACGTCCTGTACATTTTTTACAGAGAGTCCGGCCGCCGAGACCACACCTCGGCCGCGAGGAGGGGTATGCCATGACCCGACCGTCCGCCCGCTATGTCCTGCCCGAGTTCACCGAACGCACCAGCTCCGGGCAGCGCACCCTGGATCCGTACTCGAAGCTGCTGGAGGAGCGGATCGTCTTCCTGGGCACGCCGGTGGACGAGACCTCCGCCAACGACGTGATGGCGCAGCTGATGTATCTGGAACACGCGGCTCCGGAGCGGGACATCTCGCTGTACATCAACTCTCCGGGCGGGTCGTTCAGCGCGATGGCCGCGATCTACGACACGGTCCAGTACGTCACCTGTGACGTGGAGACGATCTGCCTGGGGCAGGCCGGGGCGTCCGCCGCCGTGCTGCTCGCGGCCGGCACGCCGGGCAAGCGGTCCGCGCTGCCGGGCGCCCGTGTCGTGCTCCAGCAGCCCTCGCTGCCCGAACCGGTACGGGGCCAGCCGAGTGATCTGGTCATCCGGGCGGCGGAGTTGGAGCGGGTCCGCGCGATGCTCGAAACGATGCTGGTCCGGCACACCGGGCGCACCCCCGAGCAGATCCACCAGGACCTGGAGCGGGACCTGGTGCTGGACGCGCGGGAGGCGCTGGCGTACGGGCTGGTGGACCGGGTCGTACCCACCCACCGGACCTCGCCCGGCCTGCCGGACGCGGGGTGATCCGGCGATGCTGCCACCGGAACTGCCGCCGCTGCCCGCGCTGACCCGCGCCGAGGGCGAGTTGATCGACCGTTACCTGGACGTGGTCGACCTGCTGGGCCGGATCAACCCGGCGCAGAACGAGGACACGTACCGCGGGCTGCGCGCCGCGCAGGCGCTGGTGCGCGCCGCGTCCGAGCTGCGTGACGCGCTGGCCCTGATGCACGGGCGGGGCGAGACGGAGCTGCACGGGGACACGCTGGCACGCGCGTTGCGGGTGCTCGACGGCGAGCGCCGGACCGCTCGCGTCGTACTCCCGCCGGACTGCGTACGGTGACCGCCGCAGAGGCCGGGCGGGGCGCGTCGACGCCCTGTCCGCGCCGGAGTTGAAACGGCCCAACGGGGTTACCCCCGTTCGGCGGAGCATGGCGTGGTTTTACCTGACCGACAGGCCCGCTCGGTACGCCCGTTCGAGGATGCCCGCCGAGCGCTTCTCCGCAGGTCCGGGGCTACGCAGGGCAGTTGACGATGAATCGAACACAGTACTGTCCACCCGAACGGGTGGGTGGTGAGTAACCCCACAAATCCCCGATTCCATTGGGATTTTCGGACACGTGTGAGTGAAGATCCCTGTCTGACGACAAGCCCCCGCCACAGCGGCGGGGCGGTCCGGGCGGACGCCGAGTCCTGCCGCCGCCCGGATTGACCCGTCGACAGAAGTGCATCGGCAGGAGTGGAGGACCCAAGCACGACGGGTCGCCGGGACGGTCACACCATGACCGGGCCGAGCAGCCCTTGGGGTGAAGCCGTGGCGACACGGCCGGGCAACTTCGCCAGCCCGAATCCGACAGGTCATCCTTCACAGGCGGCTGACGAAGGGTTGCGCATGACCGCGCTCAATCGCGTTCCGTCGCTCATGGTCCGGGCCGGTACGGCCTCGGCGCTGACGATCGCCGCCGTCGGCGGCTCGATCGTGATCCCGGGGGTCGCCTCCGACGCCTCGGCCGCCACGATGGGGACCAAGGCGCTTCAGGTCGCCGCGTCCAAGAAGGGCAAGCCCTACAGGTGGGGCGCCACCGGTCCGAACCGGTTCGACTGCTCCGGGCTGACGCTGTACTCGTTCAAGAAGGCGGGCAAGAAGCTGCCCCGTACGGCGGCCCAGCAGTACAACAAGACCCGTCACATCTCGGCCGGCAACCGCAAGGCCGGGGACCTGGTCTTCTTCCACTCGGGTTCCAGCGTCTACCACGTCGGCATCTACGCCGGGAAGGGAAAGATCTGGCACGCCCCGAAGACCGGGGACGTGGTCAAGCTCCAGAAGATCTGGACGAAGAGCGTCTGGTACGGCCGCGTCAGCTGACGCGCCCACCGGTCGGCCGGCGGGAACCCGGGGCTACGGTTCCTGCTGGCCGGCGGCGGTGACGGTGCCGGCCGGGACGGTCCAGGGGAGTTCGATGGAGACGGTCTTGCCGCCTTCGCGGGTGGGGCGTACGCGGAGTTTGCCGCCGCATTCGGCGGTCAGCCAGCGGATGATGACCATGCCGCGGCCGTTGTCCTGCTGGACCGCGGCGGGAAGTCTCTTGGGGAATCGCGGATGACTGTCCGTGACGCCGATGCGCAGGTGTTCGTCACGGTCGAGGATCATGTCCACCGTGAAGGTGGGTGACTGTCCGAAGGTGTGCTGTACGGCGTTGGTGGCGAGTTCGGAGACGATGAGGCGGATGGTGTCCGCGGTCTCCGTCTCCGGTGGCAGTCCCCACTCCGCGAGGACGTCCAGCACGTAGGAGCGGGCCGTGGAGACCGAGGCGGGATCGCTCGGCAGAGTGACGGATGCTTCCAGATGGTCTGCCATGGCGAGGTCGTCCCTTTCCTCGGGACCGGAGTCCGACACGGTGCGGAAGGTTCGAGTACGGTCCCGGACTGGTGCTTCTTCGTCAGACTGCCATTACCGGGCCGGTCACGGGGAGCGATCCACCAAGATATGCATATATCTGTCGCTCGAAGCGGTGAACTCTGCGACCTCAGACCGTATTTGGGCGGCTCGGAAGGAGTAAGGAGTAGCCCATGCAGAACGGTCCCGCGGTACGCCGCCGGAAACTGGGCGCCGAACTGCGCATGCTGCGCACCGGTGCGGGTCTCACGAGCGGTGAGGCCGCCCGTCTGGTGGGCTGGCATCAGTCGAAGGTGAGCCGGATCGAGACCGGCGCCAGCGGTGTGAAACCGGCCGATGTGCGGTTACTCCTCGACGCCTACGGAGTGGTCGAAGGGCAACTGCGGGAGTTGCTGCTGGTGTTGGCGGGGTCCGAGGACACGGCCGGGCGGCACCACTGGTGGCACGCCTATCGGGGGGTGCTGCCGCCCGCCTACCGGGATTTCATCAGCCTGGAATCGCAGGCCGGGGCGATGCGCACGCTGGAGACCCTGGTCGTCCCGGGGCTGCTGCAGACCCCCGAGTACGCGCGTGCCGTGACCCGGGTGGCCGCCGACGGGCTCGACGACGAGGCCCTGGACGCCCTGGTGGAGGTACGTCTGGCCAGGCAGGACGTGCTGCGCAACGACCCGCCGCTGGAGCTCAGCGCGGTACTCGACGAGGCGGTGCTGCGCCGGGAGGTCGGCGGTCCGGGGGTGATGACACGGCAGCTGGCGCGGCTGATGGAGGCGGCCCGGCTGCCCCAGGTACGGCTCCAGGTACTGCCGTTCGCGGCGGGGGCGCATATCGGCATCACCGGGCCTTTCGTAATCTTCTCATTTCCGAGCACTTCTGATCTGGATGTGGTTGTTCTCGACCAGTTGACGAGTAGCCTCTACCTGGAGCGGAAAGAAGACCTCCAGGCCTACGCGGAGGCCTTCAACACCCTTCAGATCCACGCCCTTTCGCCCGAGGACTCGTTGGATTACATCGCCGGGATACAGGACGGCGCGTAAGGAGGCACCATGACTGCACTGCCTCGGAACGTACCTTCAAGTGCTGATCTGCACGGATTGCGGTGGCTGCGCAGCAGCTACAGCACCGGTGCGAACAACTGCGTGGAGACGGCACGGCCGCACTCCGGCCCACCGGCCGGACTGCTCGCCGTACGCGACTCCAAGAACCCGGCCGGACCCGCGCTGCTCTTCTCCCCCGAGAGCTGGGCGAGTTTCGTGGCCGCGGTCAGCGACTGATCAGCGCTCCCCGCTGATCAGGTTGCGAACAAAACTGATCAGTATGCAACCGAATCCGTAATCGACTCCGTATCCGCATCCGAGCGCAGCCCGGCCGTGTCACGCCGACTCATGGTCGTGTTTCGCCGATCACACGTACAGCGCGTTCGATCTCGGCCCCGGAGAGGTCCGCGCGGGCGGTCAGCCGCAGCCGTGAGATGCCGTCCGGCACGGAAGGCGGACGGAAGCAGCCCACGGCCAGGCCTGCCGTACGGCAGTCGGCCGCCCAACGCACGGCCCCCTCCGGGGACGGTGCCCGCACGGAGACCACCGCGGCGTCCGGCCGTACCGCTTCCAGGCCCGCGGCGGTCAGCCGTGCGTGCAGGTCGGCGGCCACCTCGCGGGCCCGGGCCGCCCGCCCGGGCTCGCGTCGCAGCAGCCGCAGGGCCGCGAGGGCCGCCCCCGCCGCGGCGGGGGCCAGGCCGGTGTCGAAGATGAAGGTGCGGGCCGCGTTGACCAGGTGGTCGATCACCCGGGCCGGTCCGAACACGACCCCGCCCTGGCTGCCCAGCGACTTGGAGAGGGTCGCCGTGACGACCACGTCGTCGGCGCCGGAGAGCCCGGCCGCGTACGCGGCTCCCCGCCCGCCGTCCCCGAGGACCCCGAGCCCGTGCGCGTCGTCGACGAGCAGCCCGGCGCCGCGCTCCCGGCACGCCGCGGCCAGCCCGGCCAGCGGCGCCGCGTCGCCGTCCACCGAGAACACCGTGTCGGAGACGACCACCGCGGGTCCCTCGTGGGTGCCGAGCGCCTTGCGCACGGCGTCCGGGTCGGCGTGTCCGACGACCTGGGTGGTGCCCCGGGCCAGCCGGCAGCCGTCGATCAGGGAGGCGTGGTTGAGCGCGTCGGAGACGATCAGGGAGCCGTGCGGGCCGAGCGTGGTGACGGCAGCCAGGTTGGCGGCGTAGCCGGAGGAGAAGACCAGGGCCGCCTCGAACCCGCTGAATTCGGCCAGCTCGCGCTCCAGCTCGGTGTGGAGCTCGGTGGTGCCGGTCACCAGCCGGGAGCCGGTGGAGCCGCCGCCCCAGGTCCGGGCCGCCTCGGCGGCGCCCGCGGCGATCTCCGGGTGGTGGGCGAGGCCCAGGTAGTCGTTGCTCGCCAGGTCCAGCAGCGGCGAGTCGGCGGGGCGGGGGCGCAGGGTCCGTACGAGTCCGGCGCGGCGGCGCTGTTCCGCCTGTCCGTCGATCCAGCCGAACGCCATGACCCCTCCGGTGATTTTGTAGGCAGTGGACAGACCCTAGCGGGACGACCGGTCACGCACTGTGTGGCAATACCCACACGTCGAACTGACAGGGTTGTGCAAACTCTCCTTGGCCCGGAGCAGCCTCGTAGTACAGGATCGGCTCTCATGGACCTGCTGAACACGCTGGTGGACAAGGGGCTTCGGCGCGAGCTGCCGACCCGCGAGGAAGCGCTCGCCGTTCTGGCGACCTCCGACGACGACGTGCTCGATGTGGTGGCCGCGGCCGGCAAGGTGCGCCGGCAGTGGTTCGGCCGGCGCGTGAAACTCAACTACCTGGTCAACCTCAAGTCCGGTCTGTGCCCGGAGGACTGCTCCTACTGCTCGCAGCGCCTCGGCTCCACGACCGGGATCCTGAAGTACTCCTGGCTGAAACCCGACGAGGCCTCCAAGGCGGCCGCCGCGGGCCTCGCCGGGGGCGCCAAGCGGGTCTGCCTGGTGGCGTCCGGGCGCGGTCCGACCGACCGGGACGTGGACCGGGTCGCCGGCACCATCAAGGCCATCAAGGAGCAGAACGAGGGCGTCGAGGTCTGTGCCTGTCTCGGCCTGCTCTCCGACGGCCAGGCGGAGCGGCTGCGCGAGGCGGGCGCCGACGCCTACAACCACAACCTCAACACGTCCGAGGGGACGTACGGGGACATCACGACCACCCACACGTACGCCGATCGGGTGGACACGGTCAACAAGGCGCACGCGGCCGGTCTGTCCGCCTGTTCCGGTCTGATCGCCGGTATGGGCGAGAGCGACGAGGACCTGGTCGACGTGGTCTTCTCGCTGCGCGAGCTGGACCCGGACTCGGTGCCGGTCAACTTCCTGATCCCGGTCGAGGGCACCCCGCTGGCCAAGGAGTGGAACCTCACCCCGCAGCGCTGTCTGCGGATCCTCGCGATGGTGCGGTTCGTCTGCCCCGACGTGGAGGTCCGCATCGCGGGCGGCCGCGAGGTCCATCTGCGCACCATGCAGCCGCTCGCGCTGCACCTGGCCAACTCGATCTTCCTCGGCGACTACCTGACCACCGAGGGCCAGGCCGGGCAGGCCGACCTGGAGATGATCGCGGACGCCGGTTTCGTGGTGGAGGGCGCGGACGAGGTGACGCTGCCGCAGCACCGGGCCGAGGTCCAGGGCGCCGGCTGCGGATCGCACGCCGGGCAGGCCGACGCCGGATGCGGATCGGGGGGCTGCGGCTCCCACGAGGACGTCTGCGGTACGGCTGCGGTCAACGAGCCGCGCACCGACCTGGTCGCCGTCCGCCGCCGGGGTGCCGGAACGGATCTCGCGCCCAATGCCTGACCTGAGCGTCCCCGAGCTGCTGGACCTGGACCGCCGGCACGTCTGGCACCCGTACGGTCCGATGCCCGGCCGGGCCGAACCGCTCGTCGTGGAGTCGGCGAGCGGGGTCCGGTTGAGGTTGGCGGACGGCTCGGGCGACCTGGTCGACGGCATGTCGTCCTGGTGGTCGGCGATCCACGGCTACAACCACCCGGTGCTCAACGAGGCCGCGCGCGAGCAGCTCGGCCGGATGAGTCATGTGATGTTCGGCGGGCTCACCCACGAGCCCGCCGTCCGGCTCGCGAAGCTCCTTGTCGACATGTCTCCGGACGGTCTGGAGCATGTCTTCCTCGCCGACTCCGGTTCGGTGTCGGTCGAGGTCGCGGTGAAGATGTGCCTGCAGTACTGGCGCTCCCTCGGCCGGCCCGCGAAGCAGCGCCTGCTGACCTGGCGCGGCGGCTACCACGGCGACACCTGGCAGCCGATGTCGGTGTGCGACCCCGAGGGCGGGATGCACGACCTGTGGTCCGGGGTACTGCCGCGCCAGGTCTTCGCGGACGCGCCGCCGGCGGAGTACGAGGAGTCGTACGCGGACCACCTGCGCTCCGCGATCGAGCGGCACGCGCACGAACTGGCCGCGGTGATCGTGGAGCCGGTGGTGCAGGGCGCGGGCGGGATGCGGTTCCACTCCCCCGCCTATCTGCGGGTGCTGCGCGAGGCCTGCGACGCGCACGACGTGCTGCTGGTGTTCGACGAGATCGCGACCGGCTTCGGGCGCACGGGTGCGCTGTTCGCGGCGGACCACGCGGCCGTCACCCCGGATGTGATGTGCGTGGGCAAGGCGCTGACCGGCGGTTATCTGACGATGGCGGCGACGCTGTGCACGTCCCGGGTGGCCGCGGGCATCTCGCGGGGCGAGGTGCCGGTGCTGGCCCACGGACCGACGTTCATGGGCAACCCCCTCGCCGCCTCCGTGGCCTGCGCCTCGCTCGGGCTGCTGCTCGGCCAGGACTGGCTCGGCGAGGTCAAGCGGATCGAGTCCGGCCTGCGCGACGGACTCGCGCCCGCGCGGGACCTGCCCGGCGTCCGGGACGTCCGGGTCCTCGGCGCCATCGGGGTCGTCCAGCTCGACCACGAGGTCGACATGTCGGCCGCGACGGACGCGGCGGTGCGCGAGGGCGTGTGGCTGCGGCCCTTCCGCGACCTGGTCTACACGATGCCGCCGTACGTCACGGGTGACGCGGACGTGGCACGGATCGCGCGCGCGGTGTGCGCCGCCGCGCGGGAGGGATGAGCATGCCGATCCTGGTGATCACGGGGACGGGCACGGAGGTCGGCAAGACGGTCACCACGGCCGCGGTCGCCGCCGCGGCGGTCGCGGCGGGCCGCTCGGTCGCGGTCCTCAAGGCCGCGCAGACCGGTGTACGACCGGACGAGCGCGGGGACGCCGACGAGGTCGCGCGGCTCGCGGGTGCCGTGACGGCGGCCGAAGTCGCCCGTTTCCCCGAGCCGTTGGCGCCGGGCACGGCGGCCCGTCGGGCGGGCATGTCCCCCGTGCGTCCGCAGGACGTGGCGGAGGCGGCCGCCAAACTGGCCACAGACCACGATCTGGTGCTGGTGGAGGGCGCCGGCGGGCTGCTCGTCCGCTTCGACGCGACGGGCGGCACCCTGGCGGACGTGGCGCGGCTGCTGAACGCTCCGGTGCTGCTGGTGGCGTCGGCCGGGCTCGGCACGCTCAACACGACCGAGCTGACGGCCCGTGAGCTGCGGTTCCGGGAGCTGGAGTTGCTGGGTGTGGTGATCGGCAGCTGGCCGGACTCCCCGGACCTGGCGTCGCGTTGCAATGTGGCCGACCTCCCGGAGGTGGCGGGGGCGCCGCTGCTCGGCGCCCTGCCCGCCGGGGCCGGGGCGTCGGCTCCCGCCGACTTCCGTGCGGTGGCGCCGAGTTGGCTGTCGGCACGGCTGGACGGCACCTGGGACGCGGAGGCGTTCCGGATGCGAGTGGCGGCCTAGCCGTCGTCAGGTGCGGCACCGTCGTGGCTGGTCGCGCAGTTCCCCGCGCCCCTGAAGGGGCGCTCAGCTGGCGCCCCCGAAGGGGCGCGGGGAACTGCGCGGTCAACCCCCACACAGCCGCACCCGACCGGCGACCGGCCCGCATCACGACTCACCGAGCAGCCGTACCAGTTCGATCCGCGACCGGATCCCCAACCGGCTGAAGACACCCCGCAGATGGTGGTCGATAGTGCGCGGGCTGAGGTTCAGCCGGTCGGCGATCTCGCGGTTGGTGGCGCCGTCGGCGGCCATCCGGGCGACCATGTGCTGCTGGGCGGTGAGGACGGCCGCCGGGTCGGCGCCGGAGTGCGGGGTGGACGGCGTGCCGAGCGCGCGGAGTTCGGCGCGGGCCTGGGCGGCGCAGTGCGGGGCGCCGAAGGACTCGAAGGCCTCCAGGGCACTGTGCAGCCGGTCGCGGGCCTCGGTGCGGTGCCGGAGCCGGCGCAGGGCGCCGGCGAACAGCAGCTCGGTGCGGGCGCGTTCGAAGTCGCGGGTGCCCCGGGCGTGCAGGTCGAGCGCGGCGCGGTAGTGCGGGACCGCCTCGGCACCGGGGGCGAGCAGGGCCCGGCAGCGGGCGCTGAGGGCGAGGTCGTCGGTGCTGCGGACGGCGGTGGCCCAGCGGTGGTAGTCGGCGTGGGCGGCGCGGGCCACCCGGGTGTCGCCGGTGCGGACGGCGGCCTCCACGTAGTGCGGGGTGGCCAGGTGCCGGATGGCCCGGTGGCCGTGTCCGGGTCCGAACCCGGCGAGGGCGCGCAGCCGGGCGGCGGCGGCCGGGAAGCGGCCGTTGGTCAGGTCGAGGAAGGCGAGCGCCCACTGGGCGAGGGCGGCGGGCAGGCCGAGCCCGTGCGCGAGGGCGTAGGAGCGGACGGCCGCCGCGCGCTCCCGGCAGGCCCCCTCGTCGCCGGTGACGGCGGCGAACATGGCGAGCGCGGCCTGGAGGTGGCAGGCCCCGTTGTCCTGCCCGGTGGCGTGGGCCTGGCTCAGGGCCTCGTGGACGGCGGCCTCGGCGGCCCGGGTGCGGCCGGTCCAGAAGTCGGCGTAGGCGCGGAACTCCATGGCCTGGGCCGCCGTCGCCGGCAGGCCCCGGGCGCGGGCCGAGGCGGCGGCGCGGAGGGTGGCGGTCGCGGCGCGGGTGTGGTCGCCGAGCATCAGGGCGGCCATGCCGGAGTGGATCAGCAGCACGGGGTCGCCGCCGGGTCCGGAGCGGCCCGCGGCGCCCCTGAGGAGGACCCGGGCGTCCTCGTAGCGGCCTTCGACGGCGGCGGCGAGTCCGGCGAGGACGCCGGAGGCGGGGAGGTCCAGCCACCGGGCGAGGACATGGGCCTCCCGGCAGCGTCTCAGGTCGCCGGTGTAGACGGCGGCCTCGGTGGCGAGGGCGAGCAGTTCGGCCGCGTCGGCGGAACGTTCCTGCCGGACGGCGGCGGTGAGCAGGGCGTCGAAGGCCTCGGAGGCGTTGCCGGCCCGGAGGGCGAGGACGCCGTTGAGGGCGGCGTTGTCGGTGCGGGCGGCGAGGTGTCTGGCCCGGTCGGGCTCCCCGGAGCGCCAGGCGTCGGCGGCGGCCCGGGCCAGCAGCCGGGCCTGGGCGACCGGGTCCGGGCAGAGCTGGGCGGAACGTTCGGCGAGCGCGCGGGCCAGTGCGGGCCGGCCCTCGGCGCGGGCCCGGTCGGCGGCCACCCGGAGTTCGGCGGCGAGCCGGGCACTGGGGCCGAGCGCGGCGGCGCCCCGGTGCCAGGAGCGGCGGGCGGTCTCGCCCTTGCCGCCGAGCACCCGGGCGAGCAGCTGGTGGGCCGCGCGCCGGTCGGCCGGGGAGGCGGTCTCGTAGGCGGCGATCCGGGTCCAGGCGTCGCGGAAGAACACCCCGCCGGCGCTGGCGTGGGCCACCCCGGCGGTCTCGGCGGCGTCCAGCGCGCGGGTGTCGATCCGGGCGGCCGTGACCGCGCGCAGGAAGGCGTGGGTGGCGACCGGGTACTGGTCGGCGGCGGCCAGGAGCAGCAGCAGCCGGGTGTCGTCGGGCAGGGCGCGGTTCTCCCGGCGCAGGGCGTGCAGCAACCGCGGTGCGAGTTCGGCCGGTTCGACGGGCAGCGGGTCGACGCCCGAGGCCTGCCGTGCGGTGAGGCGCGGCACGAGTTCGGCCGCGGCGCGCTGGTCCTCGTATACGACACGGAGCACCCGGGCGCGGACGCCCTCGGGGAGCGCCGAAGCCGGGCACGGCCCCGCGTCGGTGGTCTGCGGTGGCGAAGTGCGGTCAAGAGGTGGGGGATTCACCGGTATCACCACACCAAAGACGTTACTGGCGAGTTAGTTGACTCGTAAAGACTGGCGACTTCGCCGATGCGGCGCGCGTAGACCTGTCCCGACACTCCTGAACAACCCCACCCGTTTCAGGAGGCATCATGCAACGCGCAAAGCGTCGCATCGCAACGGCTCTGTCGGCGATAGCCGGTTCGCTCCTTCTGTCACTCCCCCTGGCCACCACTCCCGCGCACGCGGCCAGCCACAACCCGATCGTGTTCGTGCACGGTCTGAGCAGCGACTCCAGCAGCTGGGACGACTGGATCGCGGACTTCAAGGCCGACGGGTACACCTCGTCGGAGCTGTACGCCTGGTCGTACGACTGGACGAAGTCGAACGTCACCACCGCCTCGCAGCTGTCCACCTACATCCAGTCCGTCCTCTCGACGACCGGCGCCTCGAAGGTGGACCTGGTGGTCCACTCCATGGGCGCGCTCAACAGCCGCTACTACCTCAAGAACCTCGGCGGAACCGCGTACGTGGACGACTTCGTGTCGGTCGCCGGGGTGAACCACGGGACGAGCGTCGCCTCGCTGTGCGGGTGGCTGTACACCTCCTGCAAGGAGATGACCACCGGCAGCTCCTTCCTGACCGCCCTGAACTCCGGTGACGAGACGCCCGGCAGCGTCACGTACGCGGCGTACTGGTCGAACTGCGACTCGGCGATCGACCCGGACAGCTCGGCGCTGCTGAGCGGGGCGACCAATGTCGGCGTCGGCTGCATCTCGCACACCGACATGAACAACGACTACGGCGTGTACCAGCAGGTGCGCGACTTCATCGCGTAGAACCCGTCGCGGGGGTGCGGCGGGCCCGTGCGGGGGACAATCACCGTAGACCTGCTTCCGTCTGGAGGTCTGGAGGTCGTCATGCGGCTGATGTCCCTCAGTTCCGGGGAACCGGTGCGGGATCCCGTCCACCACCCGCTGTTCGCCCGTTTCTACGCCCGCTGCAGCGTCGCCGCCGAGACCGGACTCGGCATGGCGGCGATCCGGGAGCGGCTGCTCTCCGGGCTGTCCGGGCGCGTGATCGAGATCGGCGCGGGCAACGGGCTCAACTTCGCGCGGTATCCCGGTGCGGTCGCGGAGGTCGTCGCGATCGAACCGGAGCGCACCCTGCGGCAGTTGGCGGCCGACGCCGCCGTGCGCGCCGAGGTCCCGGTGGACGTGGTGCCGGGCGCGGCGGAGGCGCTGCCGGTGAAGAGCGAGGCCTATGACGCGGCGGTGCTCTCGCTGGTGCTGTGCAGTGTCCGGGACGTCTCGCGGGCGCTCGCGGAGGTGCGGCGAGTGCTGCGGCCGGGCGGTGAGCTGCGGTTCTTCGAGCACGGCTCGGGCGGCGGCCCGGCGATGCGGTTCACCCAGCGGGCGCTGGACCGGACGGTGTGGCCGCTGCTGAGCGGCGACTGCCATCTGTCCCGGGAGCCGGTCGCCGAACTGCGCGCGGCCGGGTTCGAACTGGGTCCGTACCGGCGGGTGTCGCTGCCGGAGCACGGGCCCCGGCTGCCGTCCTCGTACTGTGTGCTCGGGGTCGCGCGCAAACCCCCGGAGTCCTGATCACAGGCTCCAGCGGCGCAGCTCCTCGGCGATGTCGGCCACGCTCGCCTGGCCGTTCTTGACCAGCCGGGCCAGATCGCGGACCTGCTCGGGCGAGGTGGCGACCTTGAGCCCGCTGGCGACCAGGTAGGCGTAGGCGACCGAGGCCGCGAACAGGGCGTTCGAGCGCTCCAGGGCCGGGACGTGGATGAGGAGCTGGAGCAGGGCGGCGGCGCGGGCCTGCGGGGAGTCGTAGACAGGGACGTCGAATATCTCGGCCCGGTGCCGTGCGACCGCCGCGATCAGCGCGCCCCAGTCGGTGACCTGCGGGTCCCCGGGGGTCTTCTGTTCGGCGAGCATGAGGAGCCAGGCGAGATCGATGGTCAGGTCGCTCAAGGGATCAGTGACGGCCTTCGGTCTTGTCAGACGTGTCGGTACCGTGCGTCTCGCCGAACTCCTCGGCGAAGACGGACTCGTACTGCTTCATGAAGTCGGCGGCGGCCTCGACGAACGTACGGCCCGCTTCACCCGTGTCCTGCATGACCAGTTCCTCTATGTAGCGGTTGACGCTCACTCCACGCGCGAGAGCGCGCTCGCGGGCCGCCTTGGCGGTGCCCTCGTCCACGCGCACGTTCAGCTGGGTCTTCGCCATACACCGAAGCTAGCGCCGGAACGCTAGCGACGGCAAGTGCGCATCGGAATCGAAAAGTGATACCGCCTGTGCGACGGGTCACACTACGCTCGACCCGGACAAAGAGGTCGTGCTAACGGGGAGGCAGTCGTGTCCACAGCAGCTGCGGAGGCACCCGCCGCCGAGGGGAGCGCGGCCCGCGCCCGCGGGCTGACCAAGGCCTACGGCGCGGGCGAGACGGCGGTGCTGGCGCTGGACTCGGTGGACGTGGACATCGCGCGCGGCCGTTTCACCGCGGTCATGGGCCCGTCCGGCTCCGGGAAGTCCACGTTGATGCACTGTCTGGCAGGGCTGGACACCGTGTCGGCCGGACAGGTCTGGCTCGGCGGCACCGAGATCACCGGTCTGAAGGAGCGCGAGCTGACGCGGCTGCGCCGGGACCGGATCGGGTTCATGTTCCAGTCGTTCAACCTGATCCCGACGCTGAACGCGGCCGAGAACATCACCCTGCCCATGGACATAGCGGGCCGCAGGCCCGACGAGAAGTGGCTGGACCAGGTCATCGACACCCTGGGGCTGCGGGACCGGCTCAAACACCGGCCCGCCCAGCTCTCCGGCGGCCAGCAGCAGCGCGTGGCCTGCGCGCGGGCGCTGGCCTCCCGCCCCGAGCTGATCTTCGCCGACGAGCCGACCGGCAACCTGGACTCCCGGGCCGGTCTGGAGGTGCTCGGCTTCCTGCGGGACGCGGTCGACCAGCTCGGCCAGACGGTCGTCATGGTGACCCATGACCCGGGCGCCGCCGCCCACTCCGACCTGGTGCTCTTCCTCGCGGACGGCCGGATCGTGGACCGGATGGAGAGTCCGACGGCGGACGCCGTACTGGAACGGATGAAACGGTTCGACGTGGGCCGCGGGTCCACGGGGACCGACGCGGGAGACGGATCCACGGGCCCCGAGGAGGACTGACCCGGTGCTCAAGGCGACCCTGCGCAGTTTCCTGGCGCACAAGGGACGGCTGCTGCTGTCCGCGCTGGCCATCGTCCTGTCCGTGGCGTTCGTCGCGGGCAGCCTGATCTTCTCCGACACCGTCACCCGCACCTTCGACCGGCTGTTCGCCTCCACCTCCGCGGATGTGACCGTGGAGCCGAAGGAGGACCTCAAGTCGTCGGTGCCGACCGGCGCCGTCCAGACCGTGCCGGCCGCGCTGAAGGACCAGGTCGCCGAGGTCGACGGGGTCGCGGACACGCACGCGGACGTGTCCGTGCAGAACATCGTGGTGGTCGACAGCCACCACAAGTCGGTCGGCCCCACCACCGGCGCCCCGACCATCGCCACCGACTGGTACCTCACCCCGCGCAGCCCCGTGAAGCTGACCTCGGGGCACGCCCCGCAGGGCGCCGGCCAGGCGCTGCTCGACGCGGACACCGCGGACAAGAAGCACGTGCGGATCGGCGACACGCTGACCGTGCAGGCCCAGCCCGGCACCTTCGAGGTGGAGATCGTCGGCATCGCCACCTTCACCACCACCAACCCGGGCGCCGCCCTGGTCTTCCTCGACCCGTCGGTCGCCGCGAAGGAACTGCTGGGCTCCGCCGCCAAGGCCACCAGCATCTCGGTGGACGCGGCGCAGGGGGTCACCGACGCCGAGCTCAAGAGCCGCGTCGGGGCGGCGATCGGGACCGGCACCTACGACCTGAAGACCGCCGACGAGCAGGCCAAGTCCTCGGCCGCGGACCTGGGCGGCTTCCTCGACGTCATCAAGTACGTGATGCTGGGCTTCGCGGGCATCGCCACGCTCGTGGGCGTCTTCCTGATCGTCAACACCTTCTCCATGCTGATCGCCCAACGCACCCGTGAACTGGGCCTGTTGCGGGCCCTGGGCGCCGACCGGCGGCAGGTGCGGCGGTCCGTGCTCACCGAGGCGATGCTGCTCGGGCTCGTCGGCTCGACGCTGGGTCTGGGCGCCGGGATCGGGCTGGCGTTCGGGCTGATCAAGCTGATGAGCGCGTTCGGGATGAACCTCAAGGCCACCGAGATGGTCATCGGCTGGGGCACGCCCGTCGCCGCGTACGTGGTGGGGGTCGGGGTCACCTTCGTCGCCGCGTATCTGCCGGCCCGGCGCGCGGCCACCGTCTCCCCGATGGCTGCGCTCGCGGACGCCGAGATCGCCGGTGTGGGCAAGCCGTTGAAGGTGCGGGCGATCGTCGGCGGGGTGGTCGGCGCGCTCGGGGCGGCGGCCCTGGCCGGCTGCGCGACGGCCACGAAGACCGCCTCCGCCGCCTCGCTGCTGGGCCTCGGTGTCGTGCTGACCCTGATCGCGACCGTCATCGCCGGACCGCTGCTGGTCCGGCCCGTGATCCGGGTCCTCGGCGGCGCGTTCCCCGCCCTCTTCGGCCCGGTCGGCCGGATGAGCCAGCGCAACGCCCTGCGCAACCCGCGCCGTACCGGTGCCACCGCCGCCGCGCTCATGGTGGGCCTCGCCCTGGTCGGCGGGATGTCGGTGGCCAGCGCCTCCATGTCCAAGTCCTTCGACCAGCAGATCGACAAGACGCTGGGCGCCGACTTCGTCATCCAGAACAGCAACTTCCTGCCGTTCACCCAGGAGATCACCGACAAGGTGCGCGCCACCGACGGCGTGGGGCTCGTCGTACGGCAGCGGTTCGCGGCCGTGGCGGTACGGCTGCCGGACGGCAGGCGGATCACCACGACGGCCGCCGGGTACGACCCGCAGGTCGACGACGTCGCCCATGTGGCCTACAAGGGCGGTGACACCGCCGCCGCGCTGGCCGCCGGCAGCCTCGGCATGGACGCCACCTTCGCCGCGGACCACAAGGTCCGGCTGGGCAGTGTGGTCCCGGTGGAGTTCCAGGGCGGGAAGACCGCCGAGATGAAGGTGGGCGCGCTCACCGACCAGGACGGCAGCGGCGGCTTCGGCACCCAGGGCGGGCTGTTCTTCGGGATCGGCACCGTGGAGAAGTACGTCCCGGGCGGCCAGGACTCCTCGCTGTACGTCAACCGGACCGCGGGCACGAGCGCGGACCGGCTCCGCGCGAACCTGGAGCGGACCCTCGCCCCCTTCCCGCAGGTCCAGGTCCGTGACCAGGCCGACTACAAGAAGCTGGTCCACGACCAGATCGCCGTGCTGCTGTACCTCGTGTACGCGCTGCTCGGCCTCGCGATCGTGATCGCGGTGCTCGGCGTGGTCAACACCCTCGCCCTGTCGGTCGTGGAGCGCACCCGGGAGATCGGGCTGCTGCGCGCGATCGGGCTGGCCCGGCGGCAGCTGCGCCGGATGATCCGGCTGGAGTCGGTGGTGATCGCGGTGTTCGGCGCGGTGCTGGGGCTCGCGCTCGGCCTGGTGTGGGGCGTGTGCGTCCAGCAGGTCCTGGCCCTCCAGGGCATGAAGGCCCTCGCGATCCCCTGGGGCACGATCGTCGCGGTGGTGATCGGCTCGGCGGTCGTCGGCATCGTGGCGGCCCTGCTGCCGGCACTGCGTGCATCGCGCATGAATGTGCTGGCGGCCATCGCGCACGAGTGATGGAATCCGGCGGAGGGCTCGAACCGCCGGCTGCCGAGGAGAGTTCATGCCGCGTCCGTTCCGCTTCGGGGTCAACCTGCTCACGTCCGCGCCGGCCGACGAGTGGCGCGCGAAGTGCCGGCGCGCCGAGCAACTCGGGTACGACGTGATCCTCGTCCCCGACCACCTCGGCATGCCGGCGCCCTTCCCGGCGCTGGTGGCGGCGGCCGGGGCGACCGAGCGGCCGCGCCTCGGCACGTTCGTGCTCAACGCGGGCTTCTGGAACCCGGTGCTGCTGGCCCGCGAGGTGGCGACGACTGCGGAGCTGACCGGCGGCCGTCTCGAACTCGGGCTCGGCACCGGCTATGTGCAGGCCGAGCACGACCGGGCCGGGCTGCCGTTCGGCTCGCCGCGCGAGCGGGTGGACCATCTGCGGCGCACGGTCGAGGAGCTGCTGAAGCCGGACGGGTACCGGGTGCCCCTGCTGATCGGCGGCAACGGCGACCGGATGCTGCGGCTGACCGCCGAGCACGCGGACATCGCGGCCTTCGCCGGGGCTCGCCTGGTCCCGGGGAACACGGAGGGCCGGCTGGAGCCGGTCGCGGCGGCGGAACTCGACGAACGGGTGGCCCGCTACACGCAGTGGGCGGCGGGCCGCGCGGAACCCGCGGAGCGGAACCTGCTCCTCCAGCTGGTGGCCGTCACCGACGACCCGGCGTCCGTGCTGGGCCCGCTGCTCGGCCGGCAGCCCCAGCTCACCCTGGAGCAGGCCCTGGACCTGCCCGTCATCCTGGTCGGCACCCTGGCGGAGGTCACCGGGCGGGTGCGGGGGCTGCGCGAGCGGTACGGCATCTCCTATCTGACCGTGCTGGAGCCGTACATGGAGGCGTTCGCGCCGGTGCTGGCCGCGCTGTCCGCATAGTGGAAACGCGGGTTCCGCGCGGGCGGTCGTGATGGGATCGCCGTATGACCGACCTGCGTGTACGGGCCGCGACGCCCGACGATCTGGACGCGGTGCTCGCCTTCTGGAAGGCGGCGGCCGAGGGGACGAGCATCAGCGACGACCGGGGCGGGGTGGACCGCCTGGTCGCCCGGGACCCCGAGGCACTGCTCCTCGCCGAGCTGGACGGTGAGCTGGTGGGCACGGTGATCGCCGGCTTCGACGGCTGGCGCTGCCACCTGTACCGGCTGGCGGTGCACCCGGAGCGGCGCCGCCGGGGCATCGGGTCGGCGCTGCTGGCGGCCGCCGAGGAGCGCTTCGTACGCCTCGGCGGGCGGCGCGGGGACGCGATGGTGCTGGTGCGCAACGAGACCGCGCACCATGCCTGGCGGGCGGCGGGGTACGCACCGGAGGAGAAGTGGCGGCGGTGGGTGAAACCGCTGACGGAGACCACCGAGTGACTCGCTTTGCCGATCCTTTACCATTGAGGAGTCATTCCGTATCCCGGTCTCCTCGATGAAAGGTGTGTGAGCGTCCGCCCATGGGCGAGCCTCCCAGTTCTCCGTACCGACAACACCGCGCGGTCCCGTCCGCCCTGTCCGATCATGGGACGGAGGTGACCCGATGACCGAAGTGCTCCTCCTGCTGGTGGCGATCCTGCTGTCGCTCGCCTGCGGTGCCTTCGTCGCGGCCGAGTTCTCGCTGACCACGGTCGAGCGCGGCGAGCTGGAGCGGGCCGTGGCGCGCGGCGAGCGCGGGGCGGCCGGTGCCCTCAAGGCCGTACGGAACCTCACGTTCCAGCTCTCGGGGGCCCAGCTCGGCATCACGGTCACCAACCTGGTGGTCGGCATGCTCTCCGAGCCCTCGATCGCCAAGCTGCTGGCCGGTCCGCTGGAGGCCGTGGGCCTCGGGGCGTCGGCGGCGAGTTCGCTGGCGCTGGTGATCGGCACCGCGCTGTCCACGGTGTTCCTGATGGTCGTGGGCGAGCTGGTGCCCAAGAACTGGGCGATCTCCTCGCCGCTGGCCGTGGCCAAGCGGGTGGGCAACGCCCAGCGCTGGTTCAGCGCGGCCTTCCGGCCCTTCATCACCCATCTGAACAACACCGCGAACCGGCTGGTCCGGCGCCTGGGCATCGAGCCCGCCGAGGAGCTGGCCTCCGCGCGCGGGCCCCAGGAGCTGGCCGCGCTGGCCCGGCACTCGGCCCGGCAGGGCGCGCTGGAGGCGGACACCGCCGAGCTGTTCGTGCGCACCCTGAACCTCGCCGACCTCACCGCCGAGAACGTGATGACCCCGCGCGTCCAGGTCGTCGCCCTGGAGGTCAGGGCGACCTGCGAGGACGTGGCGAACGCCACCCGTGCGACCGGTCTGTCCCGCTTCCCGGTCTACCGGGACAGCCTGGACTCGGTCGTCGGCACCGCCCACATCAAGGACATCCTCGCCCTGCCCACCGACGAGCGGTCCCGGACCCGGGTCGCCCAGGTGATGCGCGAACCGCTGCTGGTACCCGAGTCCCTCACCGTCGACCGCCTCCTGGACCGCCTCGGCGGCCGACGCACCATGGCCGTCGTCATCGACGAGTACGGCGGTACGGCCGGGGTCGCCACCCTGGAGGACATCGTCGAGGAGGTCGTCGGCGAGGTCCGCGACGAGCACGACCCGCACGAGACCCCCGACCTCGCCCCCGCCGGCGCCGACGAGTCGGGCCGCGCGCTCTACTCGGCGGACGGCGCGGCCCGGATGGACCAGCTCGCCCGAGTGGGCCTGCGGGCGCCCGAGGGGCCGTACGAGACGCTCGCCGGGCTGGTCGCCGCCGAGCTGGGCCGGATACCGGAGACCGGGGACGGGGTCGAGGTCGCCGGGTGGCGGCTGGACGTGGTGGACGCGGCGGGGCGGCGGGCGGCCCGGGTGCTGCTGCACGCGCCGCTCGCCGACGAGTCGGAGCAGGAGGGGCAGCGGTGACCGCCGTACAACTGCTGATCGGGTTCGCGACGCTGGTCGTGAACGCGTTCTTCGTGGGCGCCGAGTTCGCGTTGATCTCCGTGCGCCGCTCCCAGATCGAGCCGCACGCCGAGGCGGGCGACCGGCGGGCCAAGAGCGTGCTGTGGGGGCTGGAGCACGTGTCCGCGCTGCTCGCCGCCGCCCAGCTCGGCATCACGCTGTGCACGCTGGTGCTGGGCGTGGTCGCGGAACCGGCGATCGAGCACCTGCTGGAGCCGGTGTTCCACGCGGTCGGCGTGCCCGAGAGCGCGGGCCATGTGGTGTCCTTCGTGATCGCGCTGATCCTCGCCACCTATCTGCACATGCTGCTCGGCGAGATGGTGCCGAAGAACGTGGCGCTGGCCGAGCCGGTGCGCAGCGCGCTGCTGCTCGGCCCGCCGCTGGTGGCCCTGTCCCGGGCGCTGCGCCCGGTGATCTTCACCATCAACGCCTTCGCCAACACCCTGCTCAAGCTGCTCCGGGTGGAGACGAAGGACGAGGTCTCGGCGACCTTCACGGACACCGAACTCGCCGAGATCGTCAAGGACGCCGGCGAGGCGGGCCTGATCGACGACCGGGCGCGGGAGCGGCTGCACGACGCCCTGGAGCTGGGCCGCCGCCCGGTACGGGACGTCGTCGTGCCGCTGGAACGCGTCGTCTACGCCCGCGTGGGCGTCACCCCGGAGGAGCTGGAGCGCCTCTCGGCGGAGTCCGGCTTCTCCCGCTTCCCGGTGGTGGACGAGGGCCGGCGGATCGTCGGCTACCTCCACGTCAAGGACGCCCTGGACGCCTCCCCCCGCACCGAGGCCTTCCGGCTCCGCGACATGCGCCCCATCGCCCGCGTCCGCGCCGACACCCCGCTCGACGACGTACTCACCGCGATGCGCGGCAGCCGGACCCATCTGGCCGGCGTACTCGGCGACGACGAGCGGCTGGCCGGTCTGGTGACGATGGAGGACGTACTGCGAGAGCTGTTCGGGCAGCACGCGTAGGCCCCGAGCCCGGGCGCGGGTGAACCGCGCCCGGGCCGGAGCGAAGCGCGAATCGGCGGGCGAGCGGGCCGCGACCGGGCGGGAGCAGGCTGCGCGTGAGACGGGTGCAGGGTGGAGGGGGAGCGACCGACCGGCGGGTATGAGCCTCGGGATACCATTTGCGTCGCCATGCACAAGAACCCGGTGCCTCCCGCACACTCCAGCCTGGTCGCGATCGGCGACTCCTTCACCGAGGGCATGTCGGACCTGAACCCCGACGGCTCCTACCGCGGCTGGGCCGACGTCCTCGCCGGACGGATGGCCGCCCGCACCCCCGGCTTCCGCTACGCGAACCTCGCGGTGCGCGGCAAGCTGATCGCGCAGATCGTCGAGGAGCAGGTGGACGTGGCGGTCGCGATGCGGCCCGACGTGATCACGCTGGTCGGCGGCCTCAACGACACGCTCCGGCCCAAGTGCGACATGGGCCGGGTCCGGGAGCTGCTCACCGAGGCGGTGGAGCGGCTGGCGCCGGCCTGCGAGCAGCTGGTGCTGATGCGCAGCCCCGGCCGCCAGGGCCCGGTCCTGGAGCGTTTCCGGCCGCGCATGGAGGAGCTGTTCGCCTGCGTCGACGAGCTGGCCGCACGGCACGGCGCCCTCGTGGTCGACCTGTACGGCGCGCCCTCGCTGGCCGACCCCCGGATGTGGGACGTGGACCGGCTGCACCTGACGGACGAGGGGCACCGCCGGGTCGCCGAGGCGGTCTGGCAGACCCTCGGCCACGAGGCCGAGGACCCCGAGTGGCGGACGCCGCTGCCGGCCACCCCGCCGCCCGGCTGGGCCGCGCGCCGGATCGCGGACGCCCGCTTCACCAAGCAGTACCTGCTGCCGTGGATAGGCCGCCGCCTGACCGGCCGCTCCTCGGGCGACGGCCGCGCGCCGAAGCGGCCGGAGCTGCTGCCCTACGAGGCGTAGCGGCGCGGGCCGGTTCCCGGCTCGGCACTGAGCCGGGCAAAGCCTTCTGGGTCACCGCTACGGGCGACACAAGCGGGGAGGGCCGACGTACGGAGGACGGCCGTCACTGAGCTCACTGGATCGGGGTGTCGGGCGGGGGAAGCTGGACGGTGCGCTCGCGATCGACGGATGCGACGCCGTCGACCAGCTCCAGGGCCGGTATACGGTCCTCCGCGACGGTGCCGGTGAGCGTACCGAGGACCGGCTGCTCGCCCGTGACCGTGAGCCCGGCCCGCCGCAGGGCCACCACCACCGCCGCGAACCGGTCGGGGTCCACCGCGAGGATGACCCCGACCGGCGCGGACTGGGTCGACTCACTCACGGGGCCTGCAGCAGGCCCGCGCCGACGTCCCGGACGGGCTGTGCCAGGGGGAACGCGCCTGATTTCAGGCTCGCCACGAGATCGGCCGCGGAAGCGTCGGGGCCGGCCTCGGCGAGCAGGGCGAGGACGCCCGCGGCGTGCGGCGTGGCCATGCTCGTGCCGCTCATGGTCTGGTACCCGCCGCCCGGAGCGGCCGAGCGCACGTCCCTGCCGGGCGCGGCGATGTTGATCTCACCGCCCTGGCCGTTGATTTCGCCGTTGGAGAAGAACGACGGCGTGATCGATTTGTCGAGCGCGGCTACCGCGAGGATGGAGGGACAGTTGGCGGGTCGGCTGACCGGCAGAATGCTCGAAGGCCGGTTGCTGTCGTTGCCCGCGGCGGCGACGATCACCGTCCCGCGCTCGAGTGCGCGCTGGGCCAGGATCTCGTAGGTCTGCGGGAACAGCTCACCGGGTTGGACCCGAGCGCCGAGCGACATGGAGATGACCCGTGCGCCCCGGGCGATGGCCCAGGAAATACCCGCCAGGATCTGGCCGTCGGCACCGCTGCCCTGGTTGCTGAGGACCTTCCCGGCGAGGATCCGAGCGTCGCAGGCCACGCCGTAGCGGGGTCGCTGCTGGGGGTCTTTCGGACCGGCGACGGTGCCGATGCAGTGGGTGCCATGGCCATGACCATCCTCGACCGCCTCGCCGGCCACGAAGGACATCGTGTCCTCGACACACCGGACCAGGTCCGGATGGGTGATGTCCACGCCGGTGTCGAGGACAGCGACCTTCACACCGCGTCCGGTCAGGTGGGACAGGTTGGCCCGGATCGCCTGCAGGCCCCAGGTGAAGCTCTGCTCGTCCAAGGCCGGGCCCTGGGCGGCGGCGATTTCGGCTCTGGTGTGGCGAGCGACCACGTCCTCGTCGCTGCGGTAGGCCGGGAAGAACTCGGTCGGTGCCTGCTGCGGGGCGGTGATCGGCAGGGCGTACACCATGCGCTCCGGTTCCGCCGCGATGATCGACGGCTCTGCCTCGGCCGTCGTCACGAGCGTGTGGCGTAGTTCGGGCCGTACCTCGACGACGGCGACTCCGAGTTCCTCGAAGTGCACCGAGACGTCGGGGCGTTCGAGGAGTTCGGCGACGTTCGTGACCTCGGTGCCCCGGACACGTTCGACAGGCGCGATGTCGGCGGCGGAACTCAGGGCGTTCAGGCCGCTCTCCTGGTTGCCCGGGTCGAGCAGGACCACGTACCGACCGGTGTACTCCGCACCGTGGCCCGTGACGGGGCCATTGGGCTGATCGGGTTGCCCAGTGAAGACACGCCTGCCCATGGGTCCGTTCACCATTGAATTTCCCGCTCTCTGTGTGCTTCCCGGTGTGTGGACGCGCGGTGATTCACGGACTGACAGGCGCCACGGGTGGGGAGGCGCGGTTCGTTCGCGCCTCGGCGCCTAGGGCCGTGGCCTGCAACGCCGTCCACTGCCGGGTCGTCGGCATCCCCCTGTTCAGACCGTGGCATCGGGCATGGAGGCCCGCAACTCAAGCCTGCCACCCACGGCGGAAGGCGGCGCCCCGCCTGTCGACCGAATGCCCCCTGTTGCATCGGGTGATCGTGCGCCTGCGGGAAGTCGGCTTCACACTGCCTGTCCTGTCTCGAAGTTGGTGGTCGCTCGCCGCTCCAGGTGGGAGGTGGATTGCGCCTTCGTGGACGCCGAGGGTCCGGGCGGCCTCGAGCACGGTGGTCCTCGGATCCGGTGCGGTCGTTGCGCTTTCTGTCGCGGCGTCCGCGATCAGTGTCCGCGGCAGGCGCTTGCGGTCCTTGGCGGTGATCACCGGCGATCGCCGCAGAGACGGATCGGCTGCGGCTTGCGCCGTCTGAAGGAGGCCAGGCTGGGCGGTGGCGACAAGGCGACCTGGATGCCGCGCCGCGACTAGATGCGCTGATAGAATGCACACAAAGACCCCAGATCGCCCTTGTCTGCAGTGCTCATCGGCAGCAGCCGTATGAAGGCGAACACACTCGACAGGGCCAGGTAGGGCAGTCGCGACAGCACTGTCCGTCCGAGAACGAGCGGGGTCGTGCGGGTGGAAACGCGTCACCGGACGCACCGGAAACCCTCAATCAAGCTTCAGCAGACTCATCTTGGCGGGGCACGCCACCGCGCAGCCCTTGCCAGAGAGAGGAAGTCTGAGATGACAACGACGACCGCCAACATCAAGCAGGCACTGCCTCCGAGCATTCAGGCAACGATGGCGCTCGGAGACGAGCACGCCATCCAGATCATCGAGTTCTTCGACGGTACGAAGGCGATCGTGGAGAGCGGTCGCGCGATCGACCAGGTTCCCGCCACTCCGGGCGAGGTCGAGGGACCGCCCGACGCCGGGAAGCAGGCGAGTGGCGAACGGGCCGGCGCCGGTGATCCGTCGGTGCTCACCACGGACGAGCAGGTCTGGTTCCGGAACACGTTCTGCAACGGCGCCCAGGCGTGTCTGCAGGGTTGGGACTGGGCGACCTGCGGGACGGATCGCGCTGTGGGTTTCGGAACAGGGATCGCGATGGTGGGTCGCGAGGGGTCGCACAACGCCACCCTCTTCGTCGACATGTGGCAGTGCAACGGCCAGGAATGCTTCTGGGTCCAGAACTGGCAGGGCACGGTTGTTCCGGGACACTGGCTCTCCGTGAACACGAACGCGCCCGACCGCAAATGGCTGCGGTGGCGGCTCGAAGGCGCCGGAGGTGACACCCAGGTCAGTCTGGCCGCCAAGTACTGACCGAGTGTCATACCGCGCGGGCCGGTTCCCGGCTCAGTGCTGGGGGCTGGCCCCGAAGGCCGTCACCGTGAGGAAGCGGATCGGCAGGGCGACGAGGCGTTCGGGGCCGTGCGGGGCCTCGCCGTCGAACTGGAGGGCGTCGCCGGGGCGCAGGGTGTAGCTGGCCTTGCCGTGGCCGTAGACCATCTCGCCCTCCAGCATGTAGAGCAGCTCGGTGCCGCCGTGCTGGAAGAGCGGGAAGACCTCGCTCTGTTCGGTGAGGGTGACCAGCAGGGCGTCCATCCGCTTGTGGGCGCCCCGCAGCGAGCCCAGCTGGGCGTACTCGTGGCCGACGCGGCTGCCGCGCCGGACGATCCGGGCGCCGTGGCCGGCCGGCACGAAGACGGCCTCCCGGTCGTCGTCCATGCCCCGGAACAGGGCGGTGACGGGGACGTCGAGACCGCGGGCGAGGCGCGAGAGGGTGGTGAGGCTGCACGCCGTCTGGGCGTTCTCGATCTTCGACAGCATGGCTTTGGAGATCCCGACGCGCTGCGCCATCTCCCCGACCGAGACCCCCGCCGCCTGCCGGTACTCACGGGTGCGGACCGCGATGATCCGCTCCAGTGCCTTGTCGTCGAAGTCGTCGCTGCCGCCGCCGTCGCCGTCGTCTCCGTCTGTGTGCTGCTCGGTCACCGGCGCATCCTAGCCCGCACGTTCGAGCCGGAACCGCGGCTGGGGCCCGGCCCGGCCGGTCGCCAGGTCGGCCGCCATCGCCCCGATGAGCGGGGCGAACTTCGCGCCGTGCCCGGAGCACGGCGAGACGATCACGAACGGCCCGTGCCGGTCGAGTACGAAGTCCTCGTCGGGGGTGATGGTGTAGAGGCAGGTCGCCTCGGCGACCGGGGCGGGGTCGAGCCCCGGCAGCCGGTCACGCACGAAGCCGCTCACCCGGCTCCGGGACGCGGGGTCGACCACCCCGCTGCGCGTACGGGCCGTCGTGGGCGTGCCCCGGTCGTGCTCGGCCACCTTCATCGCCGGGAGGAAGCCCCCGTCGCTGCCCGACGGCAGCCCGAAGACCTGCATGTCGGCGTCCTTGGTGACCAGGATCGGCCAGCGCTCGCCCGGGTCCCGCTGCCGGAAGTGGAAGACCTGCTGCTGGGTGACCCGCAACGGCGGGAGCGCGAGCGGCAGTCCGAGTTCGGGCAGCCAGGCACCGGCCGCGATCACCACGGTGTCGGCGGTGCGCTCACGGCCGTCGTCGGTACGCAGCAGCACCGCGCCGCCCGCGACCGGCTCCAGGCCCACGACGCGCACGCCGATCACCGCGTCCGCCCCGTGCTCCACCGCCCCGCGCACGCAGGCGGCGACGGTCTCGTCGGCGTCCAGCACCCCGGCGCCCGGGTGGTACAGCGCCGGACCGGTGAACCGGATGGACGGCCAGCGCTCCCGGGCGGCTTCGGCGCCGAGGAGTTCGTACGGCACTCCGGCCGCCGCCAGGACCTCGGCGAGGCCCTCCGGGTCCCGCCCCTCCCCCAGGTCGAGCCCACCGGTGGTCCGCAGCAGGGGGGTCGAGGTGTCCTCCTCCAGCACCCGCCACTCCTCGCGCGCCCGCCCGGTCAGCCGGACGTAGAAGGGGTCGGCGTAGGCGTGCCGGAAGATGCGTGAACTGCCGTGGGAGCTGCCCCGCCTGTGCCCGATGTCGTACGCCTCGATCAGGGTGACCGGGTGGCCGCGCCGGGCGAGCTGCCAGGCGGTGGCCGCGCCCATCAGCCCGGCGCCGACGACCGCGATCACAGCCCGGCCCCCGGGATCCAGTCCGTGCCCGCCAGCGGGACCCGGGCCATGGCGGCGGACTCGATGGTGAGCGCGACCAGATCCTCGGGTTCGAGGTGCAGCAGGTGGGCCTTGCCGCAGGCGCGGGCCAGGGTCTGGGCCTCCATGGTCATCACCCGCAGGAAGTTGGCGAGCCGCCGGCCGCCCTCGACCGGGTCGAGCCGGGCGGCGAGTTCCGGGTCCTGGGTGGAGATGCCGGCCGGGTCGCGGCCGTCCTGGTAGTCGTCGAAGTAGCCCGCCGCCGACCCCAGCCGCCGGTACTCCTCCTCGTACCGGGGGTGGTTGTCGCCGAGCGCGATGAGCGCCGCCGTACCGATGGCGACCGCGTCCGCCCCCAGCGCCAGGGCCTTCGCCATGTCGGCGCCGGAGCGGATGCCGCCCGACACCACCAGCTGGACCTCCCGGTGGACGCCCAGCTCCCGCAGCGCCCGCACCGCCTGGGGCAGGGCGGCGAGCGTCGGGATGCCGACGTGTTCGATGAAGACGTCCTGGGTGGCCGCCGTACCGCCCTGCATGCCGTCGACCACCACGACGTCGGCGCCCGCGTGCACGGCCAGCTTCACGTCGTAGTACGTCCGGGTCGCGCCGACCTTCACATAGACCGGCTTCTCCCAGTCGGTGATCTCGCGCAGTTCGAGGATCTTGATGGCGAGGTCGTCGGGCCCAGTCCAGTCGGGATGCCGGCACGCGCTCCTCTGATCGATCCCGACCGGCAACGTCCGCATCCCCGCCACCCGTTCGGTGACCTTCTGCCCGAGCAGCATCCCCCCGCCCCCCGGCTTCGCCCCCTGCCCGAGGACGACCTCAATGGCGTCGGCGGCCCGCAGGTCGTCCGGGTTCATGCCGTACCGCGACGGCAGGTACTGGTACACGAGGTGCTTCGAGTGCCCGCGCTCCTCAGGCGTCATCCCGCCGTCCCCCGTGGTCGTCGACGTACCGACCTCACTCGCCCCCCGCCCCAGCGCCTCCTTGGCCTGCGCGGAGAGCGCCCCGAAGCTCATGCCGGCGATGGTGACGGGCGTGGCGAGCCGCAGCGGGTTCTTGGCGTGCCGGGCACCGAGCACGACGTCCGTGTCACACCGCTCCCGGTAACCCTCCAGCGGATAACGGGACATGGAGGCACCGAGCAGCAGCAGATCGTCGAAGTGCGGCAGCCTGCGCTTGGCCCCCCACCCCCGGATGTCGTAGATCCCGGTGTCGGCGGCACGCTGGATGGCATGGATGGTGGCGCGATCAAAAGTGGCGGACTCACGCAGGCCATGGGATGCGGGTTCCAAGGTTCAGCTCCTTTGAGTACGGCGAGTTGTGTCTTTAGGGGCGCGAGGCGTTATCGATTTGCGGCTACCGCCGCGCGGGCGCGACCAGCCCCCACCGGCCCGCAGCCGACAACGGCCCTAATACGCACCCGAGTTGTCGATCCTGAAGTGATACAACTCCCTGGCCGAGCCGTACCGGCGAAACTCCCCCGGCTCCTCCTCCCGCTCCGCCGCCTTCAACAACTCGCCCAACTCGGCGAGATGCTCACCCCGCATCTCCTTCTCCACACAGTCCGCGCCCAGCGATTTGACCCCACCCCTCACATAGATCCGCGCCTCGTACAGCGAGTCCCCCAGCGCCTCCCCCGCGTCCCCGCAGACGACCAGCCGCCCGGCCTGCCCCATGAACGCACTCATATGACCGACGTTTCCACCGACCACGATGTCCACGCCCTTCATGGAGATCCCGCACCGCGCCGACGCGTCCCCGTCGATCACCAACAGCCCCCCGTGAGCCGTGGCCCCCGCCGACTGGGAGGCGCTCCCCCGTACCCGGACCGTCCCGGACATCATGTTCTCGGCGACCCCGGTCCCCGCGTTGCCGTGCACGGTGACCGTGGCGTGCTGGTTCATTCCGGCGCAGTAGTAGCCGACGTGGCCCTCGATGTCGACGGTGAGCGGTTCCCGGATGCCGCAGGCGACGGCGTGCGCGCCGCGCGGGTTCAGCACCCGCCAGTCGTCGGCCCCGGCCGCGTGCAACGCCCCGTTGAGCTCGCGCACCGGCGTCGTCGCCAGGTCGATCAGCGTCGCCATACGTACACCTCTTCCGGCTCGGGTTCGAAGATGCGGGCGTTCTCGATGCCCGGCAGGACGTCCAGCGCCCGGTACTCGGAGGCCATCGCCACCCAGTCGGCGGTCTCGGCGACCAGCGCCGGCTTGCAGGCGATGGCGTCGCGGACCACCGCGAAGGAGTCGCCGGTGGAGACCAGCAGCGTGTAGAAGCCGTCGAACCGCTCGCACAGCAGCTTCAGCGCCTTCTCCAGGTCGGCGCCCTGGGCGAGGTGGTGCGCGACGAACCGGGCGCCGACCTCGGAGTCGTTCTCGCTGTCGAACTCGACGCCCTGGGCGCGCAGTTCCCGGCGGATGGTGGCGTGGTTGGCGAAGGAGCCGTTGTGCACCAGGCACTGTCCTGGCCCCACCGAGAAGGGGTGGGCGCCCTCGGGGGTGACCGCCGACTCGGTGGCCATCCGGGTGTGTCCGACGCCCTGCCAGCCGGTGACGCCGGCGAGCCCGAAGGACTTGGCCAACTCGACCGGGTTCCCGGTGCCCTTGAGCACGGCGCAGCCCTCTCCAGAGCCGATCACCCGGGCGTGGGGCAGGAGTTCGGCCAGCCGGGCGGCCTCCGCGTGGACGACGGTCGTGGCGTCGGCGTCGTAGGCCACCGCGCCCGGCAGTACCGTCTGGACCTCGGCGGCCGAGGTGCCGAGCAGGGACACCACGCTCTGCCCGGGCGGGGACAGCCGCGGGTCGCCGTAGACGGCGACGCCCGCCGAGTCCGGGCCCCGTTCGACGACCTGTCCCAGCATCGCGGCGAGCAGTTCGCCGAGCCGGGGTTCGAGGGCGGGCTCCCGCAGATGGAGCCCGACGATTCCGCACATACCGAGTCCCTTCAGAAGGCGGTGAGATAGCGGTCCAGCTCCCAGGGGCCGACCGTGGAGTGCCAGTCGAAGAACTCCTCGCGCTTGAGGTCGGCGAAGTAGCGGCTCACGCCCGGCCCGGCGGCGTCGAGGGTGCCGCTGATGACGTCGTCGGACTGGAGGGCCTCGACGGCGTGCAGCAGGGTCGGCGGGAGTTCCGGTCCCTTGCCCCCGGCGCCCGGCTCGCCCGGGTCGAGGCCGCGTTCGATGCCGTCGAGTCCGGCGGCCAGCGCGCCGGCGGCGGCGAGGTAGGGGTTGGCGGCGCCGTCGCCGCCGCGCAGTTCGACGCGGTTGCCGTCGGGGACGCGCACGAAGTGGGTGCGGTCGTTGCCGCCGTAGCCCGCGACCCGGGGCGACCAGGTGGCGCCGGAGCGGGTGGAGACGGCGCCGGTGCGCTTGTAGGAGTTGACGGTGGGTGCGATGACGGCCTGGAGGGCGCGGGCGTGCTCGACGATCCCGGCGACGAAGGAGTAGGCGAGCGGGGAGAGGCCGAGGCCGCGGGTGTCCGCCGGGTCGGGGAAGGCGGGCTCGCCGTCCCGCCACAGCGACAGGTGCAGGTGCATGCCGGTGCCGGTGCGGTCGGTGAACGGCTTCGGCATGAACGTGGCGGTCATGCCGCGCTGTTCGGCGAGGACCGACACCAGGTAGCGCATGGTGATGACCCGGTCGGCGGTGGTGAGGGCGTCGGCGTAGCGGAAGTTCTGCTCGAACTGGCCGTTGCCGTCCTCGTGGTCGTTGGCGTAGTTGCCCCAGCCGAGGCTGTTCATCGCGGTGGAGACGGCGGTGAGGTGGTCGTACATCCGGGTCAGGCCGCGGGCGTCGTAACAGGGTTGCGAGGCGGTGTCCCTGGCGTCGGCGACGCTGAGCACGCCGTGTTCGTCGCGGTTGACCAGGAAGTACTCGACCTCGGCGCCGACGGCCAGGGAGAGTCCCCGGGCGGCGGCCCGCTCAAGGAGCGAGCGCAGGATGACGCGCGGGGCGTAGGGCCAGGGCTCTCCCTCGACGTACGGGTCGCAGTGGACGAGTGCGAGGCCGGGTTTGACGAAGGGGAGCGGGGTGTACGAGGAGGCGTCGGGCCGGGCGACGACGTCCGGGTCGCTGGGCTGCTGGCCGAGTGCGCCGGCCGCGTATCCGGCGAAGCCGACGCCCTCGTCCCGGAGTTCCTCGACGGCCTGGGCGGGGACGAGCTTGGCGCACGGCTTGCCGGTCAGGTCGACGAAGACGGCGAGCACGAACTCGATGCCGTCGTCCCGGACCAGTGCGGCGAGGTCGGTCGTCATGGGGGCCTCCCGGGAGGTGTCCACTGACATGAATCACTGTTGCACACCAGTAGACAGTAGGTGCGTTACGGCGGGATTTCCGCCCGGGAAGTTCCCCGTAAGCCGAAGGGCCGGTCACCGCCTCCGAGGAGGGGTGACCGGCCCTGAGGAGCCGTCAGGAGAGGTCGGCGGCGGCCTTGTCGGCGACGAGGGCCGGTGTCGGCCCGCCGTCGGCGATCCACAGCGGCTTCAGCCGGTACGTCAGGAGGTAGAGGACCGTGCCCGCGCCCGCCGCGACGAACATGCTCAGGTCGCCGGCGCCTGGGAAGGCCTTCGAGAACGGCCCGGTGTAGAAGCTGGACTGCCAGAACGGCACCGACGCGGCGACCCCGCCCGCCCAGGCGACGAACCCCCAGTCCAGGATCCGTCGGCGGTCGTAGAGTTCGGCGATCCGGGACGGGTCGGAGCGGCCGCCCAGGTAGAAGTCGAGCAGCAGCACGGCCGCGAACGGGGCGATGAAGTAGGCGGTGAGGTTGAGGAAGACCTTGAACTTGTCCTCCGTGCCGGACTCGCCCCACAGGCTGATCGCGTAGGCCAGCAGGCAGATCGCGGTGACCGCCTGGCTGCGGCTGACCGGGACCTTCAGGGTCTGCACGGAGATCGCGCCGCCGTAGACGTTGAGGAAGTTCTGCGCGAGCGCGGACAGGCCGACGGCGATCAGGGCCGGGACGGCGAACGGGCCCGCCAGTTCGTGCAGGGCGGTGATGGAGTCGGAGCTGGTGGCGCTGCCGCCGACGACCACGCCGAGGATGCCCAGCCAGCAGATGGTGACGAAGTTGCCGAGCCCGGTGTACCAGGCGGTGCGGGTGACGACCTCGGGGGTGTCGGGCAGGTAGCGCGAGTAGTCGGAGGCGAAGGGGGCCCAGGCGACCAGGAAGGAGAGGAACCAGCCGCCGAAGGTGATCCAGCCGCCGGTGGCGCCGATGTATCCGGAGGCGTGCGGGTCGGAGTGGAAGAAGCTGCCGCCGCGCACCACGGCGACCACGGTGATCAGCAGGAACAGCGGGGTCAGGACGTAGGTGAGCACCCGCTGGAGATAGTTGATCATGTTGTAGCCGTAGATCGACACCACCAGCTCGGCCGCCGTGAGCACGGCCGCGCACAGCCAGAACGGCAGGTGCGTCAGCTCGGCGAAGGCCTTGCCGCCGAGGATGACGGTGACGGAGGCCCAGCCGATCCCCGCGAAGACGTTGATGTAGGCCACCGGCAGGAAGTTGCCGAAGAAGCCCAGCGGGCCGCGGGCCTGGATCTGCTGCGGCACCCCGAGCCGTACGCCCATCCGGGACATCACGGCCATCAGCAGGGAGCCGAGCGCCGCGCCGATCACGATGGCCGTCGCCGCGGCGCCGAAGCTCAGCCCGAACCAGGCCGCGCTGAAGCCGAGCAGGATGATCGGGAAGTTGAGGCCGGCCGCGAACCAGACGAAGAACTGCGAACTGGGTCTGCCGTGGCGCTCGTTGTCGGGGATGTGGTCGACGCCGAAGGGCTCGACCTTGGTGACCGCGCTGCCGTAGACCGGCGCCGGTGTTCCTTCTGTCATGCGGTGCTCCTGCTCTTGCTACGGGAGGAAGGTCACCACGGCAGCGGCGCCGTGTGCGAGATGTCGAAGAAACCGCCGCCGCTGTAGACCAGCGGGGCGAGGTCGTCGTGGCGGGCGGAGACCACCCGGCCGGTGAACACGGTGTGGCTGCCGGCCTCCAGGCGTTCCCCGATCTCCACCTCCAGCTGGGCGCAGGAGCCGTCGATCAGCGGGGCGCCGAAGGCACCGGGCGTCCAGGAGATCCGGGCGAACTTGTCGTCGCCCTTGGCGGCGAAGGTCTTCGCGACGTCGAGCTGGTCGGCGGCGAGGATGCTGATGCCCAGGTGGGTCGCCCGGTGCAGGGCGGGGTGCGTGGCGGAGCTGTGCTGGACGCAGACCAGCACCATCGGCGGGTCGAGGGAGATGCTGGAGAAGGCGTTGCAGGCCAGCCCGCGGGGGGTGCCGTCGTCGTCCGTGGTGACCACGGTGACGCCGGTGATGAACTTGCGGTGCACCCCGCGCACCAGGTCCGGGTCGACGGCGGCCTGCTGCGCGGTGGTGATGATCCCGAGCGCTTCGAGGAGCTGACGGGAGTCGAAGGTCACCCACTCCTCGGCCACGGCCGGTCCTTCGAAGCGGGCGAAGGTGGCGCCCGAGACCTCGACGGGTTTGCCGGTGGGCGGCACCCCGAGGAAGGCGCCGGTGTGGCGCCCGGTGCTGCGCCAGCGGACCGCCACCCGGTCGCCGTCCTCGACGACGTCCTCGATCTCGGTGCGCAGATCGGGGAACGCCTCCCGCACCGCGCGGACGGAGTCCTTGAACTGGTCGCGGTTCTGGGTGGCGCCGGCGGGGCCGCGGCGGCGGACGTAGGAGGGGCTGAGCAGGTCGTCCAGGGCGTCGACCCGCCCCTGGTCCCAGGCGGCCCGCCAGGCGGAGCGGAGGAGGGAAGTGCGGTCAAGAGTGTGGGTCATGGCGGTCCCATCGGTCAGCTCTTGTATGGCAGAGGACGGTAAGTACGCCGCACAACCGTGTCAACACCCCCGACACAAAAGCTCGATCCGCCCTGGTAGGCGCGTCAAATACACAGGTCATGGTTGTTTCGGCGAGGTGAACCCTTGACGGGCCCGATCCACCCTCCTAGCCTCGCTTGCATGGCACAGCCGAAGCGGAAAGGACACTTGATGCGGTTCTCGATATTCCACAACCTCGGAGCGCCCGGCCGGCTCGGTGAGTACGCCCAAGTCATGGACGAGGCACGCGAGTTCGCCGTAGCGGCCGAAGAGGCGGGGTTCTGGTCCACCTGGTACACGGAGCACCACTTCGGCCACGAGGCCATCGAGATCACTCCGAACCCGGTTCTCATGGGCGCCGACATCGCGGCCCGCACCTCGCGTATCCGGATCGGCCAGGCGGCCTCCATCGCCACCTTCTGGCATCCGCTGCGCCTGGCCGAGGACATCGCGATGCTCGACCAGCTCTCCGGCGGGCGCGTCGAGGTCGGCCTCGGCCGGGGCCTCTACGGCCGCGAGGCCCTGAACCTCAACGCGCTCGCCGACCCGCGCGACCAGGAGCAGAACCGGGCGCTGTACGAGGAGACGGTCGAGATCCTGCGCAAGGCGTGGAGCGGCGAGTTCTTCGCGCACAAGGGCCGCTTCTACGAGTTCCCGGCCCCCGGGGTGAAGTGGAACCACCCGCTCTCCCCCGCCACCGACGACTACACCACCGCCGGCGTGATCACGAAGATGCAGGTCACCCCGTTCCCGCTGCAACGCCCGCACCCGCCGCTCTGGCAGGTCATCGACAGCCCCCGCTCCATCCGGGCCGCCGCAGCCGACGGCGTCCAGGGCATGTTCTGGCTGCCGCCGGTCTCCGCCCTGAAGGAACGTTTCGAGCTGTACCGGTCCACGGCGAGCGAGGCGGCCGGCCGCGAGTACGCGCTCGGCGAGGGCATCGGCCTGGTCCGTGACGTGTACGTCGCCGACACCATGGAGCAGGCCCGCGCCGACTTCGAGGAGGCGCTGATGACGACGTACCGCTGGATCATGCACTGGCGGGGCCTGGCCAACCTGATGGAGGCCGACGAGCAGCTCACCGACGCGCACCAGCTGTCGTACGACTTCCTGCACGACCGCAACCTGCTGGTCGGCACCCCCGAGTACGTCGCGGAGAAGATCGCCGAACTCCGTGACGAGGTCGGTCTTGAGCACCTGCTCCTGTGGACCACGCACCCGGGCCTTGAGCACCGCAAGGCGATGCGCAGCCTGGAGCTGTTCGCGGACAAGGTCATGCCGGAGTTCGCCGCATGACGGACATCCGCAAGGTCGTGACCGTCGTCGACGAGGTGCTGCTGGAACTGGGCCGCCCGGTGGCCGCTCCGGTACGGCGGGTCGCGGTCGCCGCGGTGATCCGCAACCCGTGGGCCGGGCGCGGCTTCGTGGCCGACCTCCAGCCCGAGGTGGAGGCGGTGGCACCGGAGCTGGCGCAGCTCCTGACCGGCAGGCTGATCGCGGAACTCGGCGGTGCCGACCGTGTGGAGGCCTTCGGGAAGGCGGCCGTGGTCGGGCTCGACGGCGAGGCCGAGCACGGCGGAGCGCTCATCCACACCCCGTACTTCGGCAACGTCCTGCGGGAGCTGACGGAGGGCACCTCCATCATCGTCTTCAACGACGACCGGCTGCCGGCGGGCGAACCGCTGACCGTGCCGCTGTGGCACAAGACGGCCGCCGCGACCCGCTCGCACTACCAGACCGTGCAGATCAGGGTCCCCGACGCGCCCCGCCCCGACGAGATCGTGGTGATCGCCGCCGCCGCGTCCGGGCCCCGCCCCAACGCCCGTATCGGGGACCGCCGTACCGACCCCGTGGTCCGCCTCGCCGACCTGGAGAAACTGGAGAGCGCCCGATGAACGTCCGGAAGATCATCACGTACACGGAGGACATCCACACCGAGGGCGGCCGACCGGTCGACCCGCCCGCCCGTACGGCGGTGGTGCTCGCGGTGATCGAGAACCCGTGGGCGGGCCAGGGCTTCGTGGCCGACCTGCTGCCCGGCATCGACGAAGTCGCCCCGCAGCTCGGCGAGTTGCTGGCACCCCGGGTGGTCGCCGCGCTCGGCGCGCCGGTGGAGGCGTACGGCAAGGCGGCGATCGTGGGCCTGGACGGGGAGATCGAGCACGGCTCGGGCCTGATCCACACGCTGAAGTTCGGCGACCACTTCCGCAAGGCGGCCGACGCGACGACCCTGCTGCCGGCGGTGGAGAAGCGGGCGGCGGCCGGCACGGTCTTCGACATCCCGCTCAAGCACGTCACCGACGCGACGATCCGCTCCCACCACCAGAGCATCGAGGTCCGGGTCCCGGACGGCCCCCGCGCCGACGAGATCGTCATCGGCCTCGCGGCGGCGGCCCAGGGCAGGCCCCAGGCACGGCTGGCTCCGCTGGCCACGGAACAGTGACATGACGGCGGCGGCCCTGAGCCACGAGGTCCACGGCGACGGTACGGATCTCGTGCTGCTGCACGGTGTCGGCCTCGACCGGAGCATGTGGGCACGCTGCCTGCCGTCGCTGACGGCACGGCACCGGGTGACCCTGGTCGACCTGCGCGGGCACGGCGACTCCCCACCGGCGGCTCCCGGTGTGTCGCTGGCGGACCTGGCCGAGGACGTGGCCGGACTCCTGGACGGGCCGACCCATCTGGTGGGCTTCTCGCTGGGCGCCCTGGTGGCCCAGCACCTGGCCGTCACGCGCCCTGAGTTGACGGCCACCCTCACCTTGGTCAGCTCGGTCGCCGGGCGGTCGGAGGAGGAGCGGACGGCGGTGGCCGGGAGGCGGGAGCGGGCACGGGCGGATTTCGAGGGGTCGGCGCGGGCCGCCGTCGAACGCTGGTTCTCCCCGCAATGGCGGTCGCGTGAGCCGGAGTCGGCGGACCGGGTGCTCGCCACACTGCTGGCGAACGACCGGACTTCGTACCTGGCCTGCTACGACGTGTTCGCGACGGCGGACATGGGGCTGTGGCCCCTCCTGCCGGACATCGCGGTTCCGACCCTGGCGGTGACGGGTGCGGACGATCCCGGATCGACCCCGGAGATGACCCGCCGGCTGGCCGACCGAATTCCAGGTGCCCATGCGGAAGTCCTGCCCGGAGCACGCCATCTGCTGCCGCTGGAACGCCCTGAGGAGCTGACCGAGGTGATCCTGAAACACACGGCACCCTGGGCGCCCCTTTAGGGGCGCGGGGAACTGCGCGAGCAACCACACTCAACCCGCACCCGAGGAGCCCACCGCATGCCCCCACTCCCCCGCCACGACCACTACATCGCCGGCGAATGGACCGCACCGGCCTCCGGCGAGTACTTTCCCAGCCTCAACCCCACCACGGCCCAGCCCTGGTACGAGGCAGCGAACGGCACCGCCGAGGACGTCGACCGCGCCGTCCGCGCCGCCCGCACCGCCTTCGAGGACCCCCGCTGGCGCGACCTCAGCCAGACCCGCCGGGGCCGCCTGCTGCGCGACCTCGCCGACCTCATCGGCGAGCACGCCGAGGAACTCGCCCGCACCGAAACCCTCGACAACGGCAAGCTCCTGCGCGAGATGCGCGCCCAACTCGCCGGTCTCCCCGAGTACTTCCACTACTACGCCGGCCTGGCCGACAAGATCCACGGCGAGGTCATCCCCGGCGCGAGCCGTGACCTGCTCAACTACACGCTGCGCGAACCCGTCGGCGTGGTCGGCGCGATCACCCCCTGGAACTCCCCCCTCCTCCTCACCGCGACCAAGCTCGCCCCGGCCCTCGCCGCGGGCAACACCGTGGTCGTCAAGCCGTCCGAGCACACCTCGGCCTCCCTCCTCGCCCTCGCCCCGCTCTTCGAGGAGGCCGGCTTCCCGCCGGGCGTCGTCAACGTGGTCACCGGCTTCGGCCCGACCGCCGGCGGCCCCCTCACCGAGCACCCGGACGTCGCCAAGGTGACCTTCACCGGTTCCACCGAGACCGGCCGCCGTATCGCCCGCACCTGCGCCGACCGGTTCGTCCGCTGCACGCTCGAACTCGGCGGGAAGTCACCGAACATCGTCTTCCCGGACGCCGACCTGGCGTCGGCGTCGATGGGCGTGATCGCGGGCATCTTCGCGGCGGCGGGCCAGACCTGTGTGGCCGGCAGCCGGGTCCTGGTGCATGAGGACGTGTACGACGAGGTCCTGGAGCGGGTGACCGCGCGGGCCGCCACCATCCGGATCGGCGACCCGCTGGAGGACTCCACCGAACTCGGCCCGCTGGCCCTCGCCGACCAGCTGGCCAAGGTCGAGTCGTACGTCGCACTCGGACTGGCCGAGGGCGGCAAGGTGGTCTGCGGCGGGACCCGGCCCGACACCGGTCTCGACGGCTGGTTCTACTCCCCCACGGTCTTCACCGGCACCGACAACGCGATGCGGATCTGCCGGGAGGAGATCTTCGGCCCGGTCGCCACCCTCCTGCCGTTCGCGTCCGAGGAGGAGGCCCTGGCCATCGCCAACGACTCGTCGTACGGCCTGGCCGCGGGCGTGTGGACCCGGGACGTGAACCGGGTGCACCGGATGGCGGCGCGGCTGGAGGCGGGCACCGTGTGGGCCAACACCTACCGGTCGATGTCGCCGATGTCCCCGCGGTCCGGCTTCAAGAGCAGCGGCACGGGTGTCGAGCACGGCACGGAGGTGATCCGGGAGTACACGCGGCTGAAGAGCGTGTGGGTCAACACGAGCGAGGAACCGGCCGGTGATCCGTTCATCCTGCGGTCATGAACGACCCTTGTATGGCAGAGCGACCGGCATCATCACAGCCTGTTGACGTCACCCGACGGCCCCGACTACGTTCACGTACCATGCAAGAACCCAGTGGCCGGGCACGGAAGCCGCTCCAGCAGACGAGCATGCAGGCGCGCGTCGCCGAGGAGCTGCGGCAGATGATCATCACCGGTGAGCTGCCGCCGCGCTCCAGCCTGTCCGAGATGGCGCTGTCGGAGACCTTCGGGGTCAGCCGTACCCCCATCCGTGAGGCCCTGAAGCAGTTGCAGATCGAGGGCCTGGTGGAGGTACGGCCGCGGGTCGGCACGTTCGTCGCGGTGCCCTCGCGGCGGGAGATCACCGAGCTGTTCCAGATGAAGGAGCTGCTGGAGGGCGCCGCGGCCCGGCTGCTCGCCTTCCGGGGCAACGTGCCCGAGGTGACCCGGCTGCGCGACACCATGCGCGAGGCCGACGAGGCGGTGCGGTCGGGTGACGCCGAGGGGTACGCGCGGCTGGTGCACGAGTTCCACGACCTGATCGTCGTCGGCGCCGACAACACCAAGCTGGAGGCGCACTACCGCACCCTGATGAACCAGCTCGCCTACGCCCGGCTGGTCCGCACCTCACTGGCCCAGCCGGGCCGCCTGACCGAGTCGGACCACGAGCACCACCGGGTGCTGGACCTCGTCCTCGCCAAGGACGGCGACGGCGCCGAGCGGGTCATGCGCGAGCACGTCCGGCGCAGCCATCAGGCGCTGCTGGCCGGGATGGACGAACGGGAGCGGGCGGAGCGGGCGGAGGGGGACCCGGGAGGGCCCGGTTCCCCGAGGTGACCGTCCGGTCCCGGCCTCACCTGGGCGTCTGCTCCGTGGACGCTCCGGAGGCGGTGCGGGGCGCCGGGTAAACTCCGTGCACGTGACTTCAGCCGCACCCGCCAAGCCCCGTATCCCGAACGTCCTCGCCGGACGCTACGCCTCCGCCGAGCTCGCCACGCTCTGGTCGCCCGAGCAGAAGGTGAAGCTGGAGCGGCAGCTCTGGCTCGCCGTGCTCCGGGCCCAGAAGGACCTCGGGATCGAGGTGCCGGACGCGGCGATCGCCGACTACGAGCGGGTCCTCGACACCGTAGACCTGGCCTCCATCGCCGAGCGCGAGAAGGTCACCCGGCACGACGTGAAGGCGCGGATCGAGGAGTTCAACGACCTCGCCGGGCACGAGCACGTGCACAAGGGCATGACCTCCCGTGACCTGACGGAGAACGTCGAGCAGCTGCAGATCCGGCTCTCGCTGGAGCTGGTCCGTGACCGTTCGGTGGCCGTCCTGGCGCGTCTGGGCAAGCTGGCCGGCGAGTACGCCGAGCTGGTGATGGCGGGCCGCTCGCACAACGTGGCCGCGCAGGCCACCACCCTCGGCAAGCGCTTCGCGACCGCCGCCGACGAGCTGCTCGTGGCGTACGGCCGCGTGGAGGAGCTGCTCGGCCGCTACCCGCTGCGCGGCATCAAGGGCCCGGTCGGCACCGCCCAGGACATGCTGGACCTGCTGGGCGGGGACGCGGCGAAGCTGGCCGAGCTGGAGGACCGGATCGCCGGGCACCTCGGTTTCTCGCAGGCGTTCACCTCGGTCGGCCAGGTGTATCCGCGCTCGCTGGACTACGAGGTGGTGACCGCGCTGGTGCAGCTGGCGGCGGCGCCGTCCTCGCTGGCCAAGACGGTCCGGCTGATGGCCGGGCACGAGCTGGTGACCGAGGGCTTCAAGCCGGGCCAGGTCGGTTCCTCGGCGATGCCGCACAAGATGAACACGCGGTCCTGCGAGCGCGTCAACGGCCTGATGGTCATCCTGCGCGGCTACGCCTCGATGACCGGCGAGCTGGCGGGCGACCAGTGGAACGAGGGCGACGTGTCCTGCTCGGTGGTGCGCCGGGTGGCTCTGCCGGACGCCTTCTTCGCGCTCGACGGTCTGCTGGAGACCTTCCTGACGGTCCTCGACGAGTTCGGTGCCTTCCCCGCCGTCGTCGCCCGTGAGCTGGACCGCTACCTCCCCTTCCTCGCCACCACCAAGGTGCTGATGGGCGCGGTGCGGGCGGGCGTCGGCCGTGAGGTCGCGCACGAGGCGATCAAGGAGAACGCCGTCGCCACCGCGCTCGCCATGCGTGAGCAGGGCGCCGAGCGCAACGACCTGCTGGACAAGCTGGCGGCCGACGAGCGGCTGCCGCTCGACCGCGAGCAGCTCGCCGCCCTGATGGCCGACAAGCTGTCCTTCACGGGTGCGGCGGCCGCCCAGGTCGGAGTCGTCGTCGGCCGGATCGAGGAGATCGCCAAGCAGCACCCGGAGGCGGCCGGCTACACGCCCGGAGCGATCCTCTGACCCGCTTCGCGGCGGCGGAGCTGGAGGCCGCCCGCGACCGTCTCGTCCCGGACGTGATCGCGGACGGCCTGCACGTCCTGTTCTGCGGGATCAACCCCGGCCTGATGACCGCGGCCACCGGGCACCACTTCGCCCGCCCCGGCAACCGCTTCTGGCCGGTGCTGCACCTGTCCGGCTTCACACCGAGGCTGCTCAAGCCCGCGGAACAGGGCGAGTTGCCGTCGTACGGACTCGGCATCACCAACGTGGTGGCGCGGGCGACCGCGCGGGCCGACGAACTGACGGCCGCCGAGTACACCGAGGGCGGACGCCTGCTGACGGCGAAGGTGGAGCGGGTCCGGCCGCGATGGCTGGCCATCGTGGGCATCACGGCCTACCGGGCCGCCTTCGACGACCGCAAGGCCCGGATGGGACCGCAGGAGCGGACCATCGGCGACACCCGGGTGTGGGTGCTGCCGAACCCCAGCGGACTGAACGCGCACTGGACGGCGGCCACGATGGCGGAGGAGTTCGGGCGGTTGCGGGAGGCGGCGCGGGGCTGACCACCGGGGTCCCACCGGGGGGACCGGAGGGGGGACCGGAGAGGTCAGGCGTCCCGTCGGTGCAGGCTCCGGGCGCCGGCGAGCAGTGCGGCCGCCGTCCACAGCGCGGTGACCGCGAGTCCGGTCCACGGGCCGAGGGAGCCGTGCCGGGTGCTGTGGAGCGCCACCTGGCCGGCGCGGTCGGGCAGCAGGTCGGCGAGGCCTCCGGAGAGGTCGCCGATCACGAAGGACACGGTCAGCAGGAACGGGATCAGGACGGACAGCGTCGCGGTGCCGCTACGCAGTACGGCGGTGAGTCCCGCCGCGAACAGGGCCATCAGCGTCAGATAGACACCGCAGGCCACCGCTCCGCGCAGCCCCACGGCCCACGGGGGACCGGCCGCTCCGAGCAGGTACTTCCCCAGCGCCAGCGTGGCGAGGCCGGTGACCAGGCCCACGGCGAGCACGGGCAGGGCGATCGCCGTGGCCTTGGCGGCGAACCACCGCCGCCGGTCGGGTACGGCGGACAGGGCCAGTCGCAGCGCGCCGCCCCGCAGGTCGGACGAGACGGCGGTGGCGCCGAACGCGATCGCCGCGATCTGCCCGAAGGAGACGCCGAAGAACACCGTGAAGAGCGGGTCGGAGCCGTCGTCGGTGCCGGCCGCCACGAGTCCGGAGAAGGCGACGGTGACGGCCAGGAGCGCGCCCAGGCCGCCGACGAGCGGGCGAAGGGTCCGGATCTTGATCCACTCGGCGTCCAGGACGGGCTGGAAGGGCTGGAAGGGCACGGTCAGGCCTCCTGGTGGTGGTGCGCGGTGAACTCGGCTTCCGCCGACGTCAGATCGAGGTAGGCCTGCTCCAGCGTGGCCTCCTCCTGGGCGAGTTCGAGGACGGGGACGCCGGCGTCGGCCAGGACGCGCCCGATGTCCTCCACGCGCGCGTGCCGCACGGTCCAGGCGCCGTCCGCGCCGCGCCGCGCTTCGTATCCGTGCCGGGTGAGCAGTCTGTCGAGTTGCCCGTCGTCGGTGGTGCGGACCCTGGTCGCGGGCCGCACGCGCGCGTGGATGAGGTCCCGGACCGGGGTGTCGGCCAGCAGTCGGCCGCGGCCCAGGACGATCAGGTGGTCCGCGAAGGAGGCCGTCTCGTTCATCAGATGGCTGGAGACCAGTACCGTGCGGCCCTCCGCCGCCAGTCGGCGCAGCAACCGGCGGATCCAGACGATGCCTTCGGGGTCCAGGCCGTTGGCGGGCTCGTCGAGGAGGACCACCTCGGGATCGCCGAGCAGGGCGGCGGCGATGCCGAGCCGCTGACGCATGCCCAGGGAGTACGTCCGTACCCGGCGCCGGGCGGCGGGGGCGAGGCCCGTCTCCTCCAGCACCTCGTCGACCCGGCGGTCCGGGACGCGGTTGCTCGCGGCGAGGGCGCGCAGGTGGTCGCGTCCGGTGCGGGAGCCGTGCGCGGCGTCGGCGTCGAGCAGGGCGCCCACCCGGCGCAGGGGCTCGTGGAGTTCGGGGTACGGGCGGCCGCCGACCGTGGCGGTTCCGGAGGTGGGGCGGTCCAGGCCGAGGACGAGCCGCAGGGTGGTGGACTTGCCGGCGCCGTTGGGGCCCAGGAAGCCGGTGACCCGGCCGGGGTGGACGGTGAAGGTGAGGTGGTCCACGGCCCGTCGGCCGCCGTACTCCTTGGTGAGGTCGTGCACGTCGATGCTGGTCATGGCCAACACTCTGGCCGGTGGGGCGGGTTGGGCTCCTCCCCCGCCGGTGGGGATCGTCTCCCCCGCCCGGGGGAGGTCCGTTGTCAGTGGTGCCTGTCACGATGTCCGCATGGCCCGCTTTCTGCGCCCGCTGCTGCGGGGGACGACGTACACGCGACTGCTGCACCTGTGGGTGCCGTTGCTCGTCGTGGGCCTCTGGCTGTTCGTCGACCCGTCGACGCCGTGGGTGCCGGCCCTGGTGCTGGTCCCGGTCGGGCTGATCCCCGCCGTGCGCCGGGGCGAGGGCGTGCAGGCGCGGCTGCTGCTCACGCCGGGCGAGGCGGACTCGGGGATCTCGGAGACGCCGTCGGCGACCTGGCGGGACCGGGGGCGCACGGTGCTGTGGCTGGAGGCGCGGATGGTCCTCGGCTCGGCGGGTGCGATGGTCTCGGTGTGGCTGCCGGCGATCGCGTTCGACCTCGCCCGGCTCGCGGCGGGCCGGGCACCCGACGGCCTCCCCCTGCTCGACGCGGCCCGGCCGCACTGGGCGTACGCCCTGCTGGTCCCGCTCCCGTTGATCGCCCTCTACGGAGCGGTCGTCGGTTTCGGGGAGCTGATCACGGCGATCGCCCGGCGGCTGCTCGGCCCGTCCGCCGCCGAGCGGCTCGCGGCCCTGGAGGAGCGCACCGAGCAACTGCTGGAACGCACCCGGATCGCGCGCGAGTTGCACGACTCCATCGGGCATGCGCTGACGGTGGCGGTGGTGCAGGCGGGCGCGGCCCGGGCGGCGGGAGATCCGGAGTTCACCGACCGGGCGCTGGCCGCCATCGAGGAGACCGGCCGTAGCGCGCTGGAGGACCTGGAGCGGGTGCTGGGCGTGCTGCGCGAGGAGCGGCGGCCGGTGAGCGGGCGGCCCACGCTCACCGACGCCGACCGGCTGCTGGAGTCGGCGCGGGCCTCGGGGGCGAAGGTGGACGCGGAGGTCACCGGCGCGCTGGAGACGGTGCCGGGCCCGGTCTCCCGGGAGGGCTACCGGATCCTCCAGGAGGCGCTGACCAATGTGCTGCGGCACGCGGGGCCGGTACCGGTGCGGGTCCGGGTGACCGTGACCGGCGGGGTGCTCGGCCTGGAGGTGCGCAATCCGCTCCCCGGCGCGCTACCCGGGCCCGGGCGGGGCAGCGGGCTGCGCGGGATACGCGAGCGCGCGGCCCTGCTCGGGGGCAGCGCGCGGACCGGACCGGACGCGGGCGACTGGCAGGTGCACGCCGAGTTGCCGGTGCGCTGATCTACGCTGGCCGGATGCCGGTCACCGTTCTCCTCGTCGACGACGAACCCCTCGTACGCGCCGGTCTGCGGGCCGTGCTGGAGGCGCAGCCCGACATCGAGGTGGTCGGCGAGGCGGCGGACGGGGCGGCGGTGATCCCGCTGGTGCGGCAGCTGCGGCCGGACGTGGTCGCGATGGACGTACGGATGCCGTTGCTGGACGGGATCGAGGCCACGCGCGCGGTGCTGCGCACGGTCGCCGAGCCGCCGAAGATCCTCGTGGTGACGACGTTCGAGGACGACGAGTACGTGTACGAGGCGCTGCGCGCGGGTGCCGACGGGTTTCTGCTGAAGCGGGCCCGGCCCGCCGAGATCGTGCACGCGGTACGGCTGGTCGCCGAGGGCGAGTCGCTGCTCTTCCCCGCCTCGGTACGGCAGCTCGCCGCCCGGTACGGCGAGGGCGGCGGGCGGGACGGGCTGGGATGGGCGCGGCTGACCGGGCGGGAGGCCGAGGTACTGCGGCTCATGGCGCAGGGGCTGTCCAACGCCGAGATCGCCGGGCGGCTGGTCGTCGGGACCGAGACCGTGAAGTCCCATGTGGGGGCGGTGCTGGCGAAGCTCGGGGCGCGGGACCGCACCCAGGCGGTGATCGCGGCGTACGAGTCGGGGTTCGTCGCGCCCCGCTGACCGGGAATCCCCGGCAGGTAGGGGGCGCCGGACACTCGCCGGGGTCGTCTGTGGGGAAGTACGATCCGGCCAACACGCTCGGCAAGCTGGGAGGACGGACGTTGGCGGGGCTGACCGGCGGTGATCCGTCGCTGTTGCGGAGGATCAACTCCGCGGTGGTGCTGCACGCGCTGCGTGCCACGGACTGCGCGACGCTCACGGAGATCACCCGGGTGACGGGGCTGTCCCGGCCGACGGTCGAGGGGGTCGTCGAAGGGCTCATCGAGGGGGGTCTGGTCGTCGAGACGGCGGCCGAGGAGGGCGCGGCCCGGCGGCAGGGGCGGCCGGCCCGGCGGTTCCGGTTCCGGGCCGAGGCCGGGCATCTGCTGGGCCTGGAGATCGGCCCGCACCGCGTCGCCGCGCTGCTGTCCGATCTGGACGGCCGGATGCTGGGGGCGCAGGCCAAGGACGTCGACGAGACGGCGGACGCGGACGAGCGGCTGGAGCGGCTGCGGACCGCGGTCGCCGAGCTGCTGCGCCGGGCCGGGGTGGCGCGCAGTTCGCTGCGGGCCGTCGGGGTCGGTACGCCGGGCATCGTCGAGGCGGACGGCACGGTACGGCTGGGCACCGCGCTGCCCGAGTGGACGGGGCTGCGCCTCGGCGAGCGGCTGAGCCGGTCCTTCAAGTGCCCGGTGCTGGTGGAGAACGACGCCAACGCGGCGGCCGTGGCCGAGCACTGGAAGGGGGCCGCGACCGAGTCCGACGACGTGGTGATGGTGCTGGCCGGACTCAGTCCGGGCGCCGGTTCGCTGATCGGCGGGCGGCTGCACCGGGGCTACGGCGGGGCGGCCGGGGAGATCGGCGCGCTGCATCTGCTGGGCCGCGAGGTGACGCCGGAGACGCTGCTGTCCACCACCGACGAGCCGCTGCACCCGCTGGACGAGCAGGCGGTCGCCGAGGTGTTCGCGCTGGCCCGCAAGGGCGACGCGCGGGCGCGGGCCGCCGTCGACCGGTTCATCCAGCGGCTGGTCCACGACGTGGCCGCGCTGGTGCTGGCCCTGGACCCGGAGCTGGTGGTGATCGGCGGCTGGGCGGCCGGCCTCGACGGCGTCCTGGAGCCGCTCCGCCGCGAACTGGCCCGTTACTGTCTGCGTCCGCCCCGGGTCGCCCTGTCGCTCCTCGGCGAGGCGGCGGTGGCGACGGGCGCGCTGCGGCTCGCCCTCGACCATGTGGAGGAGCAGCTGTTCGCGGTGGACGGCACGGTCACCGCACGCCGCTGAGCGGCCGAGTCGGGAGACGGTCACGGTGGACGGCACGGTCACCGGACGCCGCTGAGCGGCCGAGTCGGGAGACGTGTCGCGCCCCGGAGGGGATCCGGGGCGCGATCTGGTGCGGTGCGGTGGCTACGAGGCCCGCTGTTCGGGGCCGTGGTGGATCTCGACGCCGCCGGAGTCGCCGAAGGTCAGGCGGCAGGTGTCGGCGCGGTAGGTGGCGCTGGAGAGCGCGGCGACGCGGCCGGCGGCGAGGAAGCGGGTGGTGACGACCAGGACCGGGGCGCCGGGGAGGCGGTCGAGTTCCTTGGCGTCGTCCGCGCGGGCCGAGCCGAGCTCCACGGCGCGGTTCTGGCCGTCCAGCTCCAGGCGCTGCAGCTCGCGCAGCACCGCACGCGCGCGTGCCGCTCCGGACGGCGCGTCGATCGCGGTCAGGTCCGGGACCGAGGCGGCCGGGACGTAGAGCAGCTCGGCGGCGACGGGCTGACCGTGCGAGACACGGGAGCGGCGCACGATGTGCACGGGCTCCTCCGCGCCGGTCTCCAGGGCGGCCGCGACGGCGGCGGGCGGCACCGCGAGGGTGCAGTCGACGGGCTGCCAGGCGTCCTCGGGGGCGCCGGGCCAGACGTGCCGGCCGGTGCCCACGGCCACGCCCATCCGCGGGGGCGCGACCGTCGTACCGACACCGCGGCGGCGCTGCAGGCGGCCTTCCAGTTCGAGCTGTTCGAGGGCCTGACGGAGCGTGGCGCGGGCCACCCCGAAGCGGGCGGCGAGGTCGCGCTCGTTGGGCAGGATCTCGCCGACCGAGAACTCCGAGTCGAGTGCCTCACTGAGCACGGTCTTGAGATGCCAGTACTTCGGTTCCGGCACCGATTCCAGCTGCGTGGTCCCCACCCTGTCCTCCGCAATCGCCGTGGTCCGGCGGCGTTTTAGCGCCCTTGTTTATTAAAGGTTGTTGTACTTATCTGCGACCATAGGGCGGCGCACACCCTTGGTCAAGACCAATCCTCGATCCCTGGGGCAACGCATAGAAAGCGGTGCCATGCACCGTTCATGAGGCGTTCGCGCGGGGGCATTTTCGTGACATGGCGGCAAAGCTCCCGTCGCAGTGCGGGAGCCGCCGGACACAGGGGTCAGAGGCCGGAGAGCGACCGCAGCTTGTCGGGGTTGCGGATGATGTAGACGGCCCGGACGGCGCTCCCGTCGACGTCCAGCTGGAACACGCTGTCGGGCCGGCCGTCGGCGAGCAGGAGCACCGCCGGGCCGCCGTTGAGCTCCAGGAAGCGGAAGGACATCCCGGCACCCTCCTTGCGGGCGACGCCGAGCAGGAACCGGCCGACCTTGCCGGGGGTGACGATGACGCGCAGCGCCGCCGACGCCTTGCCGCCGCCGTCGCTCACCAGGCGCACGTCGGGGGCGAGCAGGGCCATCAGCCCCTCCAGGTCGCCGCCGGCCGCGGCGGCGAGGAACCGTTCGGTCAGGTCCCTGCGCCGGGCCGGGTCGACCTCGTAGCGGGTGCGCCGCTCGTCGACGTGCCGGCGGGCGCGCCCGGCCAGCTGCCGCACCGCGGCCTCACCCCGGTCGAGCATGGCGGCGATCTCGGCGTGCGGGTACCCGAAGGCCTCGCGCAGCACGAACACGGCGCGTTCCAGGGGCGACAGCGACTCCAGGACGACGAGGACGGCGAGCGAGACGGAGTCGGCCAGTTCGGCGCGCTCGGCGGCGTCGGGGGCGGCGGCGGTGGCCGTGGCGGTGGTGCCGAAGTCGGTGACGTACGGCTCGGGGAGCCAGGGACCGACGTAGGTCTCGCCGCGGGCCCGGATCTGGCGGAGCCGGTCGATGGCGAGCCGGGTGGTGATGCGCACCAGGTAGCCGAGCGGTTCGCGGACGTCGCCGCGGTCCGCGCCGGACCAGCGCAGCCAGGCGTCCTGGACCACGTCCTCCGCGTCGGCCACGCGGCCGAGCATGCGGTAGGCGACCCCCATGAGCGCGGGACGGTGTTCCTCGAAGACGTCGGTCAGGGTGTCGGCGGTCACGGCCCCATCCCATCCGACACGTTTCCCCGTGTCCAGGCGGAATGGCTCCGTCCCCCGTGCGCCCGGCCCAGAATGATCGGCGGGCCGCCGGTGGCCGGCGGCGGACAGGGGAGGTGGCCGATGCGGTACGCGGTGCTGGGCACGGGCGAGGTGGGCCGCACGCTGGGCGGCAAGCTGGTGGAGCTGGGGCACGAGGTGACGCTCGGCTCGCGCACCGAGGGCAGTCCGGCCGCCCTGGAGTGGGCCCGGTCGACGGGCGGGCGCGCCGGTACGTTCGCGGACGCCGCGGCCGCCGCCGAGGTGGTCGTCAACGCGGTGGGCGGCCGGGTGGCGCTCGCGGCGCTGGAGGCGGCGGGCGCGGAGCATCTCGCCGGGAAGGTCCTCGTCGACGTCTCCAACCCGCTGGCGGTGGAGGACGGCGGAATACGGCTGGATCCGGTCGGGTCGGACAGCGTGGGCGAGCAGATCCAGCGGGCGTTCCCGCACGCGCGCGTGGTGAAGACGCTGAACACGGTCAACTGCCAGGTGATGGTGGATCCGGCGCGGGTGCCCGGTGCGCACAACCTGTTCGTGTGCGGCGCGGACGCCGACGCCAAGGCCCAGGTGACCGCGCTGCTCGGGGAGTTCGGCTGGCCCGCCGAGCGGGTGCTGGACCTGGGCGGGATCGAGGCCTCGCGGGCGGTGGAGATGTGGCTGCCGCTGTGGGTCTCCCTCATGCAGCGCTTCGGGCACCCCGATTTCAACCTGGAGCTGCGCGGGGCGCTTTGACGGCCCGCGCGGGGCGGCGCACGACACACCCCGCCGGGGACTACCCGCGAGTAGCAATTGCTGACAAGCTGTCTACGGCACGGCGTCCGCCGAGGTCCCAGGCATCCCGCCGCAGTCCCAGACGAGGAGCCCCCATGTCCGCCACCGTCTCCTTCAAGGTCCCGGCCGCGCACGGCCAGCAGGACGTGACCGTCTCCTACGCGCGCGTGGGCCGCGGCGAGCCGCTGGTCCTGATCCATGGCATAGGGCATCACCGGCAGGCCTGGGACCCGGTGGTGGACATCCTCGCGACCGAGCGGGACGTGATCGCCGTGGACCTGCCCGGCTTCGGCGCCTCCCCCGGTCTGCCCGCGGGGCTCGCCTACGACCTCCCGACGACCAACGCCGTGCTCGCCGCCCTGTTCGAGACGCTGGAGCTGGACCGGCCGCACGTGGCGGGCAACTCGCTCGGCGGGCTGCTGGCGCTGGAACTGGGCCGCGAGAAGCTCGTCCGGTCCGTCACGGCCCTCTCCCCGGCCGGGTTCTGGTCGCAGGCCGAACGGCGCTACGCCTTCGGCGTGCTCATCGCCATGCGGCGGATCGCCGAACGGCTGCCGCTGCCGCTGGTCGAGCGGCTGTCCCGGTCGGCCGTCGGGCGGACGGCCCTGACGAGCACCATCTACGCCCGCCCGGCGCGCCGTTCACCCGAGGCCGTGGTCGCCGAGACGCTCGCGCTCGCGCAGGCCACCGGCTTCGCCGACACCCTGCGGGCGGGCTCCGCCGTCCAGTTCGGCGACGACATCCCCGGCATCCCCGTCACCGTGGGCTGGGGCACCCGGGACATGCTGCTCGTACGCCGCCAGGGCGTCCGCGCCAAGCAGATCATCCCCAAGGCCCGCCTGGTCCGCCTCCCCGGCTGCGGCCACTGCCCGATGAACGACGACCCCGCCCTCGTCGCCCGCGTCATCCTCGACGGCAGCCGCTGACATCCGACCGGCACGCCCCACGGCTCCGGCAGCCACCGTCCGGGGGCTCGCAGCGGCCGGGGTCCCCGCGGGCGCCGATCGACGGGTGCGGCGGGGTCCGGCACCCGCCGCCACTGACCGACGACCGAGGCGACCCGGAATCCCCGCGAGCGCCGGCCGGTGAGCAGGACGGCGCCGGGGCGTGGCCGCCGACCCGGAGCGGATCGTGGTCGTCTCCGGAGTGGCGCGGGCGGCGGCCCTGCCCGGATCCGTGCTGCACGCGCGCGGGCCGCGCGAGATCGCGGTGGCGGACCCCGGCAGCCCGCGGCACGACGGTCTCTACGAGGCGGCCGGGACCCGGGCGGTACCGCTGCCCCTGGACGACGAGAGCCTCGCCCTGCGCCCGCCGCGCAAGTCGGGCGTCCGCGCGGTGGTGACGACCCCCGCCCACCAGTACCCGACCGGAATCACCTACTCCGCCGACCGCCGCACCCAGTTGCTCGACCGGGCCCCGTTTCGTACGGCTGGTGGCCGCCGCGGGGGTGGCGGTGCGGTCACTCGGCGCGTGCGCGCACGCGCGGGGCGACGAGTCCGCCGTACGGCTGGTGCTCGGGTACGCGCATCTGCCGCCGGCGCGGATCCGGGAGGGGGTGCGGCTGATGGCGCAAGCGGTTGCCGGGTGACCTTCCCGGCCCGGTCAGTTGTTCACCCGCGGTTTCCGTGCGCGCTGCGGCGCCCCAGTAGTTGTGGCGGTGCACAACTGGCCGGATCCCGCCCTGGAGGCCCTTCCATGTCCCTTTCGCTCCCCGGCCGCCGCAGCGTGCTGCGCGGCTCGCTCGCCGCGTCGGCGGCCCTGACCCTGCCCACGGCGCTCGGTTCGGCGCCGGCGTTCGCACTGTCCGGGCGTCCCCGCGCGGACTGGGGCGTCCAGGCGGGCGACGTGACCGCCGGCTCCGGCCTGGTGTGGGTCCGTTCGGACCGGCCGGCCCGGATGATCGTGGAGACCTCGGCCACCGAGTCCTTCCGCAACGCCCGCAGGTGGCACGGTCCGCTGCTCGGTTCCGGCAGCGACTTCACCGGCACCACCCGGCTGCACGGGCTGCCGTCCGGCGAGCAGATCCACTACCGCGTACTGCTCGCCGACCCCGACGACCCGCGCCGCACCGGCGAACCGGTCGCCGGCACCTTCCGGACGGCCTCCGCGCGCCGCCGTCAGGGCGTGAAGTTCGTGTGGTCGGGCGACCTGGCCGGACAGGGCTGGGGCATCAACGAGTCCATCGGCGGCTACCGCATCTTCGACGCGATGGCGAAGCTGGACCCCGACTTCTTCCTGTGCAGCGGTGACAACATCTACGCCGACGGCGTCATCTCGGCGACCCAGGCGCTGCCCGACGGCAGCCTGTACCGCAACGTCACCTCGGAGGAGAAGTCGCACGTCGCGGTCACGCTGGACGACTTCCGCGGCAACTTCCGCTACAACCTGCTGGACCAGGCGCTGCGCCGGTTCAACGCCCAGGTGCCGAACGTCATCCAGTGGGACGACCACGAGGTCCGCAACAACTGGTACCCGGGCGAGGTCATCGGCACCGGCACCGCCTACCCGGCCGGCACCAAGCTGGACGACATGGCGCTGCGGTCCCGGCAGGCGTTCTCCGAGTACTTCCCGATCTCCACGATCAGCGGCCGTCCCGACGGCCGGATCTACCGGGTCCACCACCACGGCCCGCTCCTCGACGTGTTCGTCCTGGACATGCGGACCTACCGCAACGCGAACTCGCCCGACGACCAGACGACCGACCCGCAGGGCATCCTCGGCGCCGAGCAGCTGGAGTGGCTCAAGCGCGAGCTGTCCCGGTCGCGGGCGGTGTGGAAGGTGATCGCCGCGGACATGCCGCTCGGCCTGGTCGTGCCCGACCCGGTGGAGGGCAGGGCGAACTTCGAGGCCGTCGCCCAGGGCGACCCGGGCGCGCCGCTCGGCCGTGAGCTGCAGATCGCGGAGCTGCTGCGGTACATCAAGCACCGGAAGATCACCGGCACGGTGTGGCTGACGGCGGACGTCCACCACACCTCGGCCCAGCACTACGACCCGTCGCGGGCCGCGTTCAAGGACTTCGCGCCGTTCTGGGAGTTCGTCTCCGGCCCGCTGAACGCCGGTGCCTTCCCGGCCAACGCGCTGGACGGCACGTTCGGCCCCGACCGGGTGTTCGTCAAGGCGCCGACCGCCTCGAACGTGTCACCCGCGGAGGGCTACCAGTTCTTCGGCGAGGTCGACATCGACGGCGACAGCGGCGAACTGACGGTACGTCTGCGCGAGTACGACGGCACCGTGCTGTTCACCCGGACCCTGCAGCCGGGCCGGGTCGGCCAGTAACTCCCGTACGCTCTGCACAGGGCCGCGCCCCGGCGTCATCCCCCGGTGCGCGGCCCTGCCGCATCCCCCGAACTCACCCTGGAACAGGGAGTTTTCGCAGGTCAGGGCCGATTGTCAGTGGTCGCCTCTACGGTTTTTCCCATGACGCGATCTTCACAGGCCGTGGCCTATCGCCAACCCTCCGTGCTGCGCTCCGGCGCCGACGGACGCCGTCTCGGTCTTGAGACCTCCCGGGGTGCGACACCCACCGGGACGGCGGACCACCCGCGCTTCTTCGCGGGCTTTCTGACCTCGCCCCAGGTGGCCGCCGCCGGGCTGCTCGCGGTGGCCGACGTGGCGGCCGCGCGCTACTACCAGCCGCAGTTGCGCGCCTCGCTGGACCCGGTGGTGACGGGCAACGGCGACCGGCTGCGCTTCGAGTCCTTCTCCGGCTGCGGCGGGGTGTATGCCCGGCTGGACGTCCTCCGGCCGGGCCTGGACGGCGGCGAGGTCGGGCACGGCACGACGAACGTCGACGTCAACAACCCGCTGCGGGAGGCGCTTTCCCGGCTCGGCACGGACGACCCGCTGCATCTGCGGGTCGGGCCGGAGGAGCTGGCGGTCACCACGCTGGACGGACCGGTGGTGGAGAAGAAGGTGCCGCTCCCGGACCGCTGGCTGCGCGGCTTCGCGGAGGCACAGGTCATAGCGGCCGGGTTCGACCTGCGCGCCGAGCTCCCGGCGGACGAGGCCGTGCGCTTCCTGCGCTCGCTCCCCCGCGGCGGCACGGGGCGCCGGGGCGCGGCCGGTCCGCGCTGGGTGGTGCCGGCGGGCCGGGCGCTGCGGCCGACGACCCGCCCGGTGCCGGGCGCGGTGTGCCTGCCGGGCCCGGAGCGGCTCGCGGCGCTGCAGCGGGTCCTGCGCCATGCGACGGCGTTGCGGGTGTACGGCCCGCAGGGCGCCCTCGCCGCCTCCGGTACGGCCGCCGCCTGGGAGGTCGTGCTGCCGGGGATGCGGCTCACCCTGACGCTGTCGCCGGACGCGGCCCGCGGGTTCTCCGGCGAGGGCGGTGTGCTGGACGCGCTCGCCACCGACGAGGCCGCCGAGGACGCGGAGCTGATCGCGGTGCTGCTGGCCTGGGAGCCCCGCGTGGACGTCGCCGATCTGGCCGCCTCCTCGGGCCTCGCCCCGGAGCGGGTCCGCGCGGCCCTGGTCCGCCTCGGCACCTCGGGACGGGTCGGGTACGACACGGCCGAGGCCGCCTACTTCCACCGCGAACTCCCCTACGACGCGGGGCGCGTGGAGCGGCACAACCCGCGGCTGCGCTCGGCCCGGGCGCTGGTGGCCGCGGGCGCGGTGGCCGTGGACGGCGATCTGGGAACGGTGACGGCCGAGGACGGCCATGTGCACCGGGTGCGGGACGCGGCGGGGGTGCTGAGCTGCAGCTGTCTGTGGTGGGCGAAGTACCGGGGCGGGCGCGGGCCGTGCAAGCACGCGCTGGCGGTGCGGATGGTGCGGCGGGGCGCCACGGCAGGACAGGACGCGCGGCAGGACGCGGGACAGGACTTCGGACAGGACATGGCGGAGATCGGCGGGGGTGCGCGATGAGCGAGGTGCTGGAAGCGGTGCGGGCGGGTCGGACGGGACTGACCGAGCTCCTGCTGAAGAGGATGACGGACGCCGAACGGCGCAAGCTGCTGCCGGAGTTGCAGAACCTGCGCAAGGAGCTGCGGGCCACGCCCTGGACCGAGCGGAACGGCCGGGTGTACCCGGCCCTCCAGGTGGCCGGCGCGATGTGCCACTCGGGGGCCGCGGCCGCCGCGACCTGGATCGCCGGTGCGGACATGCGCTGGCAGCAGACTCCGGCGGAGACGCTGCTGAAGGCGCTGGCGGACCGGGACACCGGCTGGCTGGCGGATGTGGCCCGGCGGCTGGCCGCCCGGCCGGTCTCGGCGGACGTGTCGTTCGGGCTGATGGCGGGGCTGGTACACGCCTCGGGGTGTGAGGTACCGGTGACGGACGCCTATGTGGTCGGCTGGGTCAGGCACATCGGCCACGGTCGGGGGCAGGCCCCGCTCGTCGACCGGCTGCGCGCCGAGCCGGACCTCGCGCCGCTGGTGAACGGCCTGTTCGAACTCTCCGATCTCGGCGAGGTCCGCTGGCTGTTCGGCGACGGTCCCGGCTCCTGGCAGAGCGCCCTCGCCGAGCTGACCCGCACCGGTGAGCTGGACCGCACGGCCGTGACCGACGCCTGTGTCGCCCGGCTGCTGCGCGGCGGCGGCCCGACCGACCACCGGACCTTCCTGCCGCTGCTGGGCCTGCTCGCCCTCACCCGGGACGAGGAGCGCGCGAGGATCGCCGACTGGACGGCCCTGGCCCGGGACGCCGCCTCCCCCGTCGCCGCCCACGCCCAGTCGGTCCTCGCCGCCCTCGCCCTCGACGGCGACCTCACCCCGCGGCAGCTGGCCGAGGCCTCCGAAGGGCTGTTGTTCCGCACCGAGAAGAAGCTGGTGCGTGCCCAACTGGTGCTGCTGGGCAAGGCGCTGACCCGCGAGCCGGCCGCGGCGGCGGAGCTGCTGCCGGCCGTGGGCCAGGCGTTCGGGCACGAGGACACCCAGGTGCAGGAGCGGGCCCTGAAGCTGGTCGAGCGGCATGCGAAGCGGCTCGAAGAACCGGCGGCCCGGGCCGGGATCGTCGCCGCCGCTGAGGGGCTGAGCCCGGCCCTGCGTGCCCGGGCGGCCACCGCGCTGGGGATCGCGCACGAGCCGGCGACCGAGGTGTACGAGGAGGTACTGCCGCCGGCCCCGGAGCCGTTCCGGCTGGCACCGGCGCCGGACTCGGCGGTGGAACTCGCCGAGGAGATCGGAGCCCTGCTGGCGTCCGACGGGGACGTGGCCGCGTTCGAGCGGGCGCTGGACGGGCTGGCCCGGCACACCCACCGCGACCAGGAGGCGCTGCGCGAAGCGCTCGGACCGGTGGCCGCGACCCGCTGGTGGAAGCAGCCCGAGGCGCACCGCTGGTGGCACACCGACGAGTACTTCGGCAACTCCCGCTACGGCCTCCTCGGTGCCCGGGACGGCCTGGAACTGCTCGTGGCCGCGCTGTTCGGGGTCGTGAGCACGGACACCCTGCTCGCCGCCCTCCGGCGCGGACCGGCCGACCACGAGTGCGCGCACACCGGTTTCTCCCGGGTGTTCGACGTACGGCTGCGTGAACTGGCCCACCGGATGAGGACGGATCCGCAGCCGTTGCTGCTGGCCACGCCGACCTGGAGCACCGGGCTGCTCGAACCGGGCGAACTGGTCGACCGGCTCGACGCCTACCACCGCCTGGGCGCCCGGGTCGGTGCCGCCGACTTCGCGCAGGCGCTGTTCCGGGTGCGCCGCGAGGACCGTACGGCCGCTCTGGCGGCGGCCGGGCGGGCAGCCGCGCTCGGCACTCCGGAGGGCGAGCGGCTCGCGCGCTGGCTGTCCGCCGAGGAGCCCGCCCAGCCCACGTCCCGCCGCCGTACCTCGGGGGTGCGGATCCTGGTCGAGGCGGGTGAGGTCCTCGAACTCCAGGCGGACTTCCCCGAGGAGTTCCGGCGCCTTGGCCGGCCGGTCACCCCGTTCCACGGCCGCCGGTACTGCTACCACTGGGGCCAGGAGAACCACCGGCACTGGCTGGCGACGCTCCCGGAACGGCGCGAACTGGTCGCCGTGCGGCTGCTGCACGACCTGTCCCAGGCCGCCGTGGACGACCAGCGGGGCACGGCGGCCGCTCTCCCGCTGCTCGCCGAGTCCGGCGGCCCGGCGGGCGAGAGCACGCTTCTGTGCCTGGCGTACGGGCTGGGTGCCCGGCATCCGGAGGACCGGCTGGCCGCGGTGGACGCGCTGCTGGTGCTCGCCGCGCGCGGACAGCTCGACGCGGAGCGGCTCGGTGCCGACCTGGGACAGTTGGTCCGGCGGGGTGCGGTGAAGCCGCTGCGGCTGGCCGAGTCGGCACGGACGGCGGCGGCCACCGGGGCGAACACGACGATATGGGAGATGCTCCGGCACACCCTGCCGGTGCAGCTCGCCGACCTCGCGACGGCGGGCACGACCGTGCCGGCCTCCGCGCGCGGGCTCGGGGAGCTGCTCTCGGTCGCCGCCGAGTGCGCCGAGCGGTCCGGGGCCCGCGGTGTGCTGCCCCATCTCTCGCAGGCGGCGGCACGGCGCGGCTCCTCCCGGCTGGTGGTCCAGGCCCGTCGGCTGCGGGAGGCGCTGACCGAGGAGACGGCCGCCTGACAGGGAGCGGCAAAAAAGTACGCAAAAAGAACATAAGCATGCTTTACCCATCGGTCACAGAGCGTTCGTGATCACGCAACACCCTTCCTTCACAGTGGATGCATGACTCGAGACATGTCTGATGTGACACGCGCACGGCACGGACGGCCCGTGCACCACTGGCGGCGGGACGTCGTCGAACTCGCCGCCCTGTTCACGGCCGTCGCGGTGGCGGACGCGGCGGCGAACCTGATCGGCCACGGCCCCGACGGTCCGGCCCTCCTGGTGATCTCGGCGCTGGTGCTGGCGGCGACCGCGGGCTTCCACGTCTGGTGGGCGAGGCGCCCAGGTCACGCACCGCCGGTGACGGATACCGATACCGGCACCCGGCCGACCGTCTCCGCGACGGGTCAGGCCGGGGCCGGTGGGGACACCACGCTGTGGCGGCTGCGGACGACGGTGCGGGACGAGCCGGGATCGCTGGCCGCCCTGTGCACCGGGCTCGCCGGACACCGGGTGGACATCCTCAGCCTGCAGACGCATCCGCTGGGCGACGGCACGGTGGACGAGTTCCTGCTGCGGGCCCCGGGGGAGCTGACCGCCGCTGAGATCACCCGGGCGGTCGCGCTGGCCGGGGGCACCGACACCTGGATCGAGCGGGCCGACGCGCACGATCTGGTGGACGCCCCGACCAGGGTCCTCGGCCTGGCGACCCGTACGGCGCTGGACGCGGCGGAACTTCCGCTGGCCCTCCGGCAGTTGTTGGGACGGTGCACCATCCGTTCACTCCCCGCCCATCCGGTCGGCGGGGCCCGGAGCCCCGAGACGGTACCCGTCGAAGGGGCCCTGGAGGACACCGTGGTGCGGCTGCGCGCACCGGAAGGCGGAGTGATCACCGTGGAGCGGCCGTATCTGCCGTTCACGCCCACCGAGTTCGCGCGGGCGCGGGCGCTGGTGGAGCTGGACGCCCGGCTCGGCCCGCGCATCCCGCGCAGCCAGGACGTGCTGACGCTGCCCGAGGGCAACGCGATCACCGTGCGCCGGGCCGACACCGGTGACCTGGAGGCGGCCAAGGCCATGCACGAGCGGTGCTCGACGCGCACGCTCGGGCTGCGCTACCACGGGCCGGTCGGGGACGCGGACCGTTATCTGAACCACCTGCTCAGCCCGCGGTTCGGCCGGACCCTGGCGGTGCAGACCGCGTCGGGCCGGATCGTCGGCCTCGGCCACCTGCTGTGGGACGGGGACGAGACGGAGGTCGCGCTGCTCGTCGAGGACGACTGGCAGCGGCGCGGTATCGGCGGTGAACTGCTGGGCCGGCTGGTCGGGATGGCCGTCGAGGCGGGCTGCGAGAGCGTGTACGCGGTGACGCAGGCGTCCAACACGGGGATGGTGGCGGCGATGCGGGCGCTGGGGTTGCCGCTCGACTATCAGATCGAGGAGGGGACGCTCGTCATCACCGCGCGCTTGGATGCCGTGGGAGTCACGGGGCTCTCTCGTGCGGGTGAGGCCGAGAGGGCCGAAGCGCCGTAGGGGCCGAGGACGGTCCGGTGACTGCCGGCGCGCGGGGGCTGGTCGCGCCCGCGCGGCGGTAGCCGCACACGAATACAGCCCCGCGCCCCTGAGGGGCGCGTCAGCGGGACCCCAATGCCCAGTCCAGGTCCGCCCACAGATCGTCCACGTCCTCCAGGCCCACCGACAGCCGCAGCAGCCGGTCGCTCACGCCGGCGCCGCGGCGGTCGTCGGCGTCGACGATGCGGTGGCTGATGGACGCCGGGTGCTGGATGAGGGTGTCGACGCTGCCGAGGCTGACGGCGGGGGTGATCAGCCGTACCCGGGAGACGACCTCGTGCGGGTCGTCGTACACCTCGAAGGCGATCATCGCGCCGCCCAGGCGGGGGTAGCGGACGCGGGCGACACGTGGGTCGGCGGTGAGGCGGCGGGCGAGTTCGGCGGCGGTGGCGGAGGCGGCGCGGACCCGGACGGGGAGGGTGGCCAGGCCGCGCAGCAGGAGGTAGCCGGCCAGCGGGTGCAGGACGCCGCCGGTCGCGAACCGTATCTTCCGGAGCTGCCCGGCGAACTCCTCGTCGCAGGCGACCACTCCGGCCAGGACGTCGCCGTGGCCGCCGAGGTACTTGGTGGCGCTGTGCAGGACGAGGCGTGCGCCGTGTGCGGCGGGGCGTTGCAGCACGGGCGTGGCGAAGGTGTTGTCGGCGAGCAGCGGGACTGTGCCGCAGGCGTGGGCGACGGCCCGCAGGTCGAGTTCGGCGAGGGTCGGGTTGGCCGGGGACTCGACCAGTACCAGGCCGGTGTCGGGGCGCAGCGCGTCGGTGATGCCGGCCGGGTCGGTCCAGGTGACCTCGGTGCCGAGGAGACCGGCGGTGAGGAGGTGGTCGCTGCAGCCGTACAGGGGCCGTACGGCGACGACATGGCGCAGGCCGGTCGCGGCGCGGGCCAGGAGAACGGCGGACAGGGCGGCCATGCCGCTGGCGAAGGCGACGGCGGACTCGGTGCCTTCGAGGCGGGCCAGGGCGGTCTCGAAGCGGGCGACCGTCGGGTTGCCGAGCCGGCCGTAGACCGGGGGTCCCGCGGGGTCCGCGCCGTCGGTGGCGAAGGCGTCGATGCGGGCGGCCTCGGCGCGGCTGTCGTACGAGGGGTAGGTGGTCGACAGGTCGATCGGCGGGGTGTGCAGGCCCTGGCGGGCGAGGTCGTCGCGGCCGGCGTGCACGGCCTCGGTGGCCAGGGCGCGCGGGGCGCCGGATACGTGGTCACGAATGCTCACGGAGTCCATGGCGGAAGGGTGAACATCGGGCGGGCCGTGCGGGCGATACACCGTGTAACGTTCGGGCCATGGCCGATTCCGTCGTACTGGATCCGGTGGATCTGCACCTGCTGCGGCTGCTGCAGAACGACGCCCGGAGCACCTACCGCGAGCTCGCCGCCCAGGTGGGCGTGGCGCCGTCGACGTGTCTGGACCGGGTGACCCGGCTGCGGCGGTCCGGGGTGATCCTCGGGCACCGCCTGGAGCTGGATCCGGCCAAGCTCGGGCGGGGCCTGGAGGCGCTGCTCTCGGTGCAGGTGCGGCCGCACCGGCGGGAGTTGGTGGGGCCGTTCGTGGAGCGGATCCGGGCGCTGCCGGAGTCGCGGACGGTGTTCCACCTGACCGGTCCCGACGACTACCTGGTGCACGTGGCCGTGGCGGACATGACGGACCTGCAGCGGCTGGTCCTGGACGAGTTCACCTCGCGGCGCGAGGTGGCCCGGGTGGAGACCCGGCTGATCTTCCAGCAGTGGGAGTGCGGGCCGCTGCTCCCGCCCGTGTCGTCGGCTCAATCCCCGTGACGCGCGGCGGTCCGTCGTACGAGGATGGACCGCATGTCACAGACCAGTAACCCGCTGCCCCGTCAGGTCGCCGACGCCTTCGTCGACGAACTCATCGCCCTCGATCCGATCACCGGTACGTTCCTCGGCGTCAAAGAGAGTTCGAGCCGGCTGCCCGACACCTCGCCGGCGGGTGACGAAGCGGTCGCCCGGCTCCAGCGCGACACGCTCGCCAGGCTGGCGGAGGCCGAGCGGCAGCCCGGCGCCGACAGTGACATCGAGCGGCGCTGCGCACGCCTGCTGCGCGAGCGGCTCACCGCCTCCCTGGCCGTGCACGAGGCGGACGAGAGCCTGCGGTCCGTCAGCAACCTGAGCTCGGTCGCGCACGCGGTGCGCCAGGTGTTCACGGTGACGCCCACCGCCACCGAGGAGGACTGGGCGGCGGTCGTCGAGCGGCTGCGCGCGGTGCCGACCGCGCTGGAGGGCTACCGGCAGTCCCTCGAACTCGGCCTGGACCGGAAGCTGTACGCGGGCCCGCGGGCCACCGCCACCTTCGTGGGACAGCTCGGCGAGTGGGCCGACACCGGCGACGGCAAGGGCTGGTTCGAGCAGTTCGCGGCGTCCGGGCCCGAGGCGCTGCGCACCGGTCTTGACGAGGCGGCCGGGGCCGCCACCGAGGCCGTGGTCGCGCTGCGCGACTGGATGCGGGACGTGTACGCGCCGGCGATCGAGGGCGCGCCGGACGTGGTCGGGCGCGAGCGGTACGCCCGCTGGGTCCGCTACTTCAACGGCACCGACCTCGACCTGGACGAGGCGTACGCGTACGGCTGGTCCGAGTACCACCGGCTGCTCGGCGAGATGCGGACCGAGGCCGAGAAGATCCTGCCCGGCGCCGAGACCCCGTGGGTGGCGCTAGCGCACCTGGACGAGCACGGCACCCACATCGAGGGCGTCGACGAGGTGCGCGGCTGGCTGCAGTCCGTGATGGACGAGGCCATCGAGAAGCTCGACGGCACCCACTTCGACCTGGCCGAGCGGGTCCGCCGGGTGGAGTCCCGGATCGCGCCGCCCGGCAGCGCGGCGGCGCCGTACTACACGCCCCCGTCGGACGACTTCTCGCGCCCCGGCATCACCTGGCTGCCGACCATGGGCCAGACCCGGTTCCCGGTCTACGACCTGGTCTCGACCTGGTACCACGAGGGGGTGCCCGGCCACCACCTCCAGCTGGCGCAGTGGAAGCACATCGCCGAGAACCTCTCCCGCTACCAGGCGAGCGTGGGCATGGTCAGCGCCAACGCCGAGGGCTGGGCGCTGTACGCGGAGCGGCTGATGGACGAACTGGGCTTCCTCACCGACCCGGAGCGCCGCCTGGGCTACCTGGACGCGCAGATGATGCGGGCCGCGCGGGTCATCATCGACATCGGCATGCACCTGGAGCTGGCGATCCCGGACGACTCGCCCTTCCACCCCGGGGAGCGCTGGACGCCGGAGCTGGCGCAGGAGTTCTTCGGCGCGCACAGCAGCCGTCCCGCGGACTTCGTGGAGAGCGAGCTGACCCGCTACCTGTCCATGCCGGGCCAGGCGATCGGCTACAAGCTGGGCGAGCGGGCCTGGCTGCTGGGCCGGGAGCAGGCCCGGGAGCGGCGGGGCGCCGGCTTCGACCTCAAGGCCTGGCACATGGCGGCCCTGTCCCAGGGTTCGCTGGGCCTGGACGACCTGGTGGCGGAGCTGGCCCAGCTCTGACGGGCCGACGGCACGTCGGAGCCGTAGGCCTCGTTCCGGGTCAGTGCCGGAAGCCGCCCTCGGAGTTGACGACCTGCCCGGTGACCCAGCGCCCCTCGTCCGTGGCCAGCCACGCGATGAGCCGCGCCGGGTCGTCGGGCCGGCCCCAGTGCCCGCCCGGGAAGCGCGCCGCGACGGCCGCGTGGACGTCGCCGGTCGCGTAACCGGTGTCCACGGGACCGGGGTTCACCGTGTTCACCGTGACCCCGCGGCCGGCGAGAGCGGTGGCGAGGGACCGGGTGACAGAGGCGAGGGCGCCCTTCTGGAGGGCGTACGCGAGCTCGCCCGGCATCCCGTCGCCCTGGTCCTGCCCCGAGGTCATCATCACGACCCGCCCACCGGGCCGGGCCTGCCGGGCGTACGCCTGGACGAGCAGCAGCACCGAGCGGGTGTCCACCGCCCAGTGGGCGTCCAGCATGGCCGCGTCGATCGCGTCGAGGGTGCCGTCGGAGCCGCTGAGGGCGTGGTTGGCGACCAGGATGTCGAGACCGCCGAACTCCCGGACCACCCGCTCGACCAGCCGGGCGGGTTCGGCCGGATCGGCCAGGTCACCGGGTCCCGCCACGACCCGCGCGCCGGGGTCGCCGAGCGCCTCGCGCACGGAGGCGACGACGTCCTCGACACGGTCGGTGCCCCAGGGCATGGCGGAGTCGTGCGGAACGTGGTGGTGCAGATAGACGCTCGCCCCGTACGCGGCGAGCCGCCGGGCGACGGCATGCCCGATACCGGCCCGCCGGCTAGCGCCGGTGACGAGGGCGCTGCGGCCGCGCAGGGGCAGGGGGTCACGGCGGAGCTGCTCTTCGGACGGCATGGCGGATCATGCTAGGGAGGACGCGGCCCGGGCGGCGACCCAATAAACCGAGGCAACAGAAGGAACGGAAGGAAACGACCGCCCGGCGAGGCGCCGTCTGCCGTTCGGGTCTGTTCCGGTGGCGGGGGCCGGGTGCGGACGGCTTGCTGGTGGCGGGGGCCACCGGAGACAGGAAGCGAGCCGCGGATGCAGACCTCTACGCCGGCACGGCAGCCGTTGCAGACCCCACGGGCGGCCGGGGTGGCCGGGATCGTCTTCGCGCTGCTGCTCGCCGCCGCCATAGTGCTGATCCGGCTGGGGGTCCCGCAGGGCGCCGACGCGGTCACCGCCCAGACGCCGGATCCCACCCGGCGCAGCGCCGTGCGCGCCGCACTCACCCTGGTGCCGTTCGCCGGCATCTTCTTCCTGTGGTTCATCGGCGCCGTCCGCTCGCACGTCGGCGACGCCGAGGACCGGTTCATGGCCACCGTGTTCCTCGGCAGCGGCCTGGTCTTCACGGCGATGATGTTCGGCGGCGCGGCGGCGGCCGCGGCCGTGCTCGACACCGCGCATCCGGCGGGCACGTCGCCCTCCCGGCCCGCCTGGGACTTCGGGCAGCACCTGGCGTACACGCTGATGATCGGGTACGCGATGCGGATGGCGGCCGTGTTCACCTGCTCCGCGTCGGTGATCGGGCACCGGCTGGGCATCATGCCGCGCTGGCTCACGGTGCTGGGCCTGCTGGTCACCCTGGTCCTGCTCTTCGTCTCGCCCAGTGTGCCCTGGTCGGAGCTGGTGTTCCCGGGCTGGTCGCTGCTGCTCAGCGTGTTCATCGTCGCGGAGAGTTTCCGCCGCCCCACCGCCGACCTGGGCGCGGCCCCGGCAGTCTGAGGGCTGAGGGGGCTCACCCGATCGGAGGGCCTCGGCGCGCGGTGGCGGGCGCGGGCTCCCATGCTGGCGTGCGGGGACTTCCCCGCCGTCCGGGACTGCGCTGTCGGGCCGGCGGTACGCACCGGACCTGGCCACCGGAAGGGCGGAGCCATGATGCGCCTTGTCGTCGACCTCAACAGATGTCAGGGGTACGCGCAGTGCGCGTTCCTCGCTCCGGACGTCTTCGCGATGCACGGCGAGGAATCCCTCGTCTACAACCCGCAGGCCGAGGAGGAGCAGCGGGAGCGGGTGGCCCGCGCCGTCGCCGCCTGTCCCGTGCAGGCGATCACCGCCGACGGGCTGGACGGAGTGGCGGGAGGGATGTCCGATGCCGCCCACTGACTATCTCGACTGGCTGCGGCGCGAGGGCCGGATCGTGGTCGTCGGTGCCTCGCTGGCCGGTCTGCGGGGCGCCGAGACGCTGCGCGCCGAGGGCTTCGCCGGCGAACTCACCATGATCGGCGACGAGCCGTACGAGCCGTACGACCGCCCGCCGCTGTCCAAGGCGGTGCTGCTCGGCAGGGCGGCCCCGCACCACACGGGGCTGCCGCACCGCCGGGAGATCGACGCCAAGTGGCGGCTCGGTGTGGCGGCGACCGGTCTCGACATGGAGGCGCGGCGGGTACGGCTGGCGGACGGCGACGAGGTCGAGTACGACCGGCTGCTGATCGCGACCGGGGTACGGGCCCGGCCGTGGCCCAAGGAGGAAGAGGCGCGGCTGGACGGGGTGTTCACGCTGCGCACCCGGGACGACGGGGCGGCGCTGCTGCGGCGGCTGAAGGCCGGGCCGCGCCGGGTGTTCGTGATCGGCGCCGGGTTCACCGGTTCGGAGATCGCCTCGGCCTGCCGTGAGCAGGGCATCCCGGTCACCGTGGCGGAACGCGCGGGCGCGCCGCTGGTGGGCGCCCTGGGCGGGGTGATCGGCGCGGTCGCGGCGGAGATGCACCGGGAGAACGGGGTGGATCTGCGCACGGGCGTCATGGTCACGGCGCTGGAGGGCGACCCGGCCGGGCGGGTGCGGGCGGTCCATCTGTCCGACGAGTCCGTCGTCGAGGCGGACGTGGTGGTCGTGGGGCTCGGCGCGACGCGGAACACCGAGTGGCTGACCGGCTCCGGCCTCGGCGCGGGCCCCCGGGGCATCGCCTGTGACGCGGGCTGCCGTGCCTTCGACTTCCGGGGCATCGTCACCGACGACATCTTCGTCGCCGGCGATGTCGCCCGGTCCCCGCACGCGCTGTTCGGCTACCAGTTCCTGTCCCTGGAGCACTGGGGCAACGCGGTCGCGCAGGCCGAGATCGCCGCGCACAACATGATCAGCCCGAGCGCGGAGCGGCGGCCGCATCTGTGGGTGCCGGCGTTCTGGTCCTCCCAGTTCGGTGTGAACATCAAGTCGGTCGGGGTGCCGCCGATGGGCGAGCAGATCATGATCACCCAGGGCTCGCTGGCCGAACGCCGGTTCGTCGGGGTGTACGGCTACAAGGGCCGCACGATCGCCGCGGTGAGCTTCGACAACACCCGGTGGCTGGAGTTCTACCAGCGGGAGATCGAGAAGGGCGCCCCGTTCCCGGTGGAGTTCCCGACCGTGGACCGCCGTCCCGAGGGCCGGTCGCCCGTCGACGCCGACTTCCCGGACCCGGCCCTGCCGACGCACGGCCCGATGGTGACCCTCAGCGGCTACTCGCCGACCGACCAGCAGCTGGTCTTCCACCCCGCCCGCCACTGACCGCCGCCCGGCCCGACGCTCCAAGGAACTGTCATGACGCAGACCTCGATGTTGCGCCAGATCACCGACTTCGCGAACCGCGCCAACCCGTACCCGCTGTACGAGGAACTCCGCAAGACGCCGGTGCTGCACGAGGAGGAGGACGGCCCCTACATCGTCAGCACCTACCACGACATCGAGGCGCTGCTCCACGATCCGCGGATCAGCTCCGACGAGTCCAACGTGCTCTTCGGCCGGGACGACGCGCTGTCCGGTCCGGAGGCGACGGGGCTGCCGCCGAGCTTCATCCGGCTCGACCCGCCGGAGCACGACCGGCTGCGCAGGATCGCCAACAGCTCCTTCGGGCCGCCGCACCGGCCGCACCGCATCGACGACATGCGCGGTCAGCTGGACGAGATCGTCACCGAGCTGATCGACGGCCTCGGGGACGCCAAGGAGTTCGACCTGGTCGACCAGGTCGCCTATCCCTTCCCCGTCACCGTCATCTGCCGGCTGCTCGGCGTGCCGCGCGAGGACGAGCCGAAGTTCCGTGCCTGGGTCGACCCGATCGTGGCCGGCCTGGACCCCGACTCCCGTACGGCCGAGGATTCCATGAGGACCGCGCAGGAGGCCCGGCTACAGCTCGGCATGTACCTGAACGGCCTGGTGGAGCAGCGCGCCAAGGAACCCCGCGAGGACATGCTGTCCGACCTGGCGCACGGCAGCGGTCCGGACGGCGCGATGACGACCATGGAGGTGCTCAGCACCGCGGTGCTGCTGCTCATCGCCGGCCATGAGACGACCGTCAACCTCATCACCAACGGGATGCTCACGCTGCTGCGGAACCCGCGGTACCTGGAGCGGCTGCGTGAGGACCCGGGGCTGTCGGTGCGGATCGTGGAGGAACTGCTGCGGTTCGAGCCGCCGGTGCAGCTCCTGCCGCAGCGCACCTGCATCGCCGACATCGAGGTGCACGGGGTGACCATCCCCAAGGGCTCGCGGATCTGGCTGGTCCTCGCCGCCGGCAACCGGGACCCGCACCGGTTCACCGATCCGGACCGCTTCGACCCGGACCGCCAGGACATCCAGCACCTCGGCTTCGGCAGCGGCATCCACAGCTGCTTCGGCGCCCCGCTGGCCCGTCTGGAGGCCCAGATCGCGCTCTCCCAGCTGGCCCGCCGGCTCGACAACCCGCGTCTGGTCGAGGACCCGCCGCCCTACCGGCAGAACGCGGTGCTGCGCGGCCCGCGCCACCTCGACATCGCGATCGACGGCCTGAGGTGACGAAGGGTCAGGACGGCAGCCTGCGCAACTGCACCAGGCCCAGCCAGGTTTCCGGGCCGGGCCTGGTGTAGGCGGCGCGCACCGCGTACGTACCGGGCTCCAGCGGGACCCGCAGATGCTCCCCGCCCGCCGCCTCGCCGCCCGGCCAGGCGGAGTCGAACAGGACCACGGGGCCCGGGACCTGCCAGCGGAGCTCGTTCTCCCACACGGCGTTGTCGAGCGCGGCGGGGACCTGGGCCAGCAGCTCGGCCTCGGAGTTCGCGGCGGACCAGCGGACGAAGGTGCCGTGGTCCGGCAGGAAGGACGTCGAGGCGGGTTCGTCGCCGAGGACCAGGGCCGCGCTGTCGCCGACCGGGAGCAGTCCGACGTAGCCGTCGACCTCGCAGGCCCGGTCGTAGTCGGTGGCCAGGTCCTCGCTGTCGGCGCCGGCCCAGAACGGCAGGACCGTCTCCGGGACCGCCACCAGCGGGCCGCCGCCCGACTCCACCCACTCCAGCGCGCCTGGATCCGCGTAACGAGTCATGGGGTGAACCTACACGTACAGCGACGACACAGGTTCACCTCCGGGAATCAGCAACCGCAGTCACCGTCGACGGGAACGGTCAGCGGGTCCGGATCCCGGCGCTCGCGGCCCTGCCAGGTCTCGAACTCGAAGCCCTCACGCACCCAGTACTCGAATCCGCCGAGCATCTCCTTGACCCGGTAGCCGAGTTCGGCGAGCGCGAGTGCGGCCCGCGTCGCGCCGTTGCACCCGGGACCCCAGCAGTACGTCACCACGGGCACCTCCCGGTCGAGGAGTGCGGCCGCCTGCTCCGCGACGAGCGCGGTGGGGAGATGGACGGCACCGGGAATGTGTCCCTGGTCCCAGGACTCGGTGGACCGGGAGTCCAGGACGACGAAGCCGGGGTCGCCGTCGGCCGCGAGGGCGGCGGCCACGTCGGAGACGTCGGCGTGGAAGACGAGGCTCGCCCGGAAGTGGGCGGCGGCCTCGGCGGGGGCGGCGGGGGCGACCCGGAGCACGGGGTTCGCGGTGGTGGCGGTCATCTCGTCGGCCTTTCAGCGGCTGCCGGGGCAGCGGATCTCCATGACCGGAAATCTACGGCCGGTGACCTGCCGTTCTGAAGGCGCGATCCCCGGCCCGGGTCTTGTCCGGCCGGGGATTCCCTGTTATCCATCCCCCATGACCGTGTTTTCCCCGGACGCCACCGACTGGCGCATCCTCGACGTCCTCCAGCGTGAGGGCCGGGCCAGCTTCGCCGAGCTGGCGCGGGCCGTGGCGATGTCCCCGAGCGCGGTGACCGAGCGCGTGCGGCGCCTGGAGGAGGCGGGGGTGATCCAGGGGTACGCGGCGGTGGTGGACCCGGAACGGCTGGGCCTGCCGATCCTCGCCTTCGTCCGGCTGCGCTACCCGAACGGCAACTACAAGCCGTTCCACGACCTGGTCGCCGCCACCCCGGAGATCCTGGAGGCGCATCACGTCACGGGCGACGACTGCTTCGTCATCAAGGTCACGGCCCGCTCGATGCGCCACCTGGAGGAGGTCTCCGGCCGGATCGGCACCCTGGGCTCGGTGACCACGAGCGTCGTCTACTCCTCGCCCCTCCCCCGCCGCGCCGTCGGCACCTAGAACCAAAGAACCGAGGAAGCCAGGACCCCGGGAATCAGACCCCGCGCTGTCGCAGCGCGGAACCCGATCTCCCCTTCACGACCTCCAGTTGGGCGTGGATCCGGCGGCGCAGGTCGGCGACATGGCTGACGATGCCGACGCTGCGGTCGCGTTCCCGGAGGGAGTCGAGGACGTCGAGGACCTCGTCCAGGGTCTGGTCGTCGAGGCTGCCGAAGCCCTCGTCGATGAAGAGGGTGTCGAGCCGGACCCCGCCGGCCTCGTCGGTGACCACGTCCGCGAGGCCCAGGGCGAGCGCGAGGGAGGCGAAGAAGGTCTCGCCGCCGGACAGGGTGGCGGTGTCGCGTTCGCGTCCGGTCCAGGCGTCGACGACATGCAGCCCGAGGCCGCTGCGGCCGCGCCCGCTGCGGTCGTCGGAGTGGACGAGGGTATAGCGGCCGGAGGACATGCGCCGCAGCCGTACGGTCGCGGCGGCGGCGACCTGTTCCAGACGCGCCGCCAGCACATACGACTCCAGGCGCATCTTGCGCTCGTTGTCGGCGGAGGTACCGGCGGTGAGCCCGGCGAGCCGGGCGACCCGGTCGTACTCCTCGCGCAGCGGGGCGAGCCGGCGCACTCCCGCGCTCGCGTGGGCGGACAGCCGGTCGAGTTCGGCGCAGGAGCGGGCGGCCCGGTCCCGGGCGGAGGCCGCGTCGCGCAGCCGCCGGTCCGCGGCGGCGGCGGTGCGCTCGGCCGTGTCGAGGTCGGCGGGCGGCTGCTGGGCGGCGGCCGCGGTGTCGGCCTCGGCCAGCACCGCGCGCACCGCCGCCTCCTCGGACTGCCAGTCGTCCAGGCGCCGTTGGAGTTCGCGGTGGGCGGCGTCGTCGAGGTGGGCGGCCGCCGCGGCCTGCGGGGTGTCGAAACCGGCCCGGTAGGCGGCGTCGGCGAGCCGCGCGTCGGCGTCCTTGAGATGCTGGGCGGTGTCCTCGGCGGCGCGCGCGGTGTCGGCGGCGTCGGTGAGCAGCGCGACCTGCCGCTCCAGCTGCCCGGCCCGCACCGCGACACTGGCGGCGCTCCCCCGGACCGCCGCCAACTCCTCCTCCAGGGAGGCCTGTTCCGCGTCGAGGCCCTCACGCCGGGTCAGCCGCGCGGCGGCCCGCACCTCGGCCTGCTGCCGGCCCGCCAGCCGGCGCTCGCGCTCCTGCCCGGCCAGCCGCAGCTCCTCCTGCGCCGGGTGCAGGGCGGAGGCGGCCCGCCGGACCCGTACGTACTCCTGCTCCAACTCGTCGGCCTGAACGGCGAGTTGCGCGGTCGACGCGTCGCCCGCCTCGGCGGTGGCGGCGGCCAGGGCCTCGCGTACGGTGCCCAGGCCCCGCTCGTCCTGGGCGCGCTGTGCGTCCGCGCGCTGGAAGGCGGCTTCCGCGCGCTGTTCGGCCTCGCCGTCGACGTGACCGGCGAACTTCTCGGCGGGCGCGGGATGTTCGGTGGCTCCGCAGACGGCGCACGGCTCGCCCGCGGTGAGCTGCGCGGCCAGCTCGGCGGCGATGCCGGCCAGCCGCTGTTCCTTGAGGTCGAGCCAGTGCTCGCGCGCGTCGGCGGCCCGCCGCGCGGAGGCGAGGGCGGTGCGCTGGGCCTCGTCCGTGTCCTGGCCCAGCTCGTCCCGGAGCCGGGCCGCCGCCAGCCGCCGGCGCGCGGGTTCGCGCTGGACGGCGAGCTGCTCGGCCCGGGTCGCGGCCTCCTGGGCGGAGTCGATACGGGACTGGAGCTCCGCCCGGGTGGCGTCCCAGTCGGCGAGCCAGCCGTCGGCATCCCGCAGCACGTCCTCGTCGTCCCGCTCCTGCCGGTCGAGCCGGCCGCGCTCCTCGACGACCTCGGCGAGCCGCCGCTCGGCCCGGCGCGCGGACTCCAGCCCGCCCAGCTCCTCGGTGACCCGGCGGGCGGCGGTGGCGAGCCCCGCCGCACCGGCGCCCGCGAAGGTCTCCGGCAGCAGCGCCCGCGCGCGTGCCTCGGCGGCGGCCGCCCTGCGGTGCCCCGCCTCGGCGGCCTCCCGCAGCTCCAGCGCCGGCGCCACCGCCGCCGCCTTCCGCCCCCGCTCCATCCGCGCCTGCGCCTCACGATGGGCGCCGGCCCGCTCCTCCAGGCGTACGGCCCGCTGCCGTGCCTCGGCGAACCGGCCCTGCAGCCGCGCCAGTTCGCGTACGTCGGCCAGCGCCCGGACGGCGGCGAACCGGGCGGACTCGGCGGCGGTGAGGCGGCAGTGGGCGACGGTGAGGCGCTCGCGCGCGGTGCTGCGGGCGACGGCGGCGGCACCGAGCACGGCGTCGGCCAGCCCCGGTTCGCCCGGGGTCAGTTCCGGCAGCTCCATCGCGTCGCCGGCCTCCTGCTGCATCCGGTGCGCGTCGGCCAGCAGCGCGGAGTCGCCGTCCCGCACCTGTGCCTCGGTCGTCCGGCGGCGCTCGGCGAGGCGCTTCTCGACCTCGGCGAAGCGCTGGGTGTCGAAGAGCCGGCCGAGCAGCTGGCCGCGGGCGCCGGCGTCGGCGCGCAGGAAGCGGGCGAAGTCGCCCTGGGGCAACAGGACGACCTGGCAGAACTGCTCGCGGCTCATGCCGAGCAGCTGGGTGATCTCCTCGCCGATCTCCTGGTGCGACCGGCTGAGGTCCTTCCAGACACCGGCCGTCGCGTCGTACTCGCGCAGCCAGGTCTGGGCCTTGTCGAGGGTGGTACCCGCGCCCCGTTTCTTGGGCCGCTCCCAGGGCGGCTGCCGGGTGATCTCCAACCGGCGTCCGGTGACGGTGAGTTCGAGGCGGACCTCGGTGCGGGTGGTCGCCTCGGCGTGGTCGCTGCGCAGGGTGAGGCCCTGGCCGGTCTGGCGGGCGCCGGGGACGGTGCCGTAGAGCGCGTAGCAGACGGCGTCCAGGACGGAGGTCTTCCCGGCGCCGGTCGGGCCGTGCAGCAGGAAGAGCCCGGCGGCGGAGAGGGCGTCGAAGTCGACGCTCTGGGTGCCGCCGAAGGGTCCGAAGGCGGTGACGTCGAGCCGGTGGAGCCTCACTCGGCGACCTCCCGCGCCGCGTCGAACGCCTCGCCCAGCACGGTCAGTTCGCGTTCGTCGGGGCCCGCGCCGCGGACATGGGCGACGAAGTCCTCGGCGATCTGCCGGTCGGTACGGCCGGCCAGGCGGCGGGCGTAGGAGACGTCCGGGTCGTCCGGGGCGCGGTCGGGGGCGAAGACCAGGCTGAGGGTGTGCGGGAAGCGCTCGGTGAGGCGGGCCATGGGGTCGGCCGGCCGGACCGCGTCGGTGAGGGTGGCCTCGATCCAGGCGTCCTCGTGCCGGGTCAGCGCGGGGTCGGCGAGCAGCTCCTCCAGGGTGCCGCGGACGCGGGCCAGGGGGCGCGGGACCGGGCAGTCGAGGCGCTCGGCGGTGACGGTGCCGTCGGCGGCGAGGTCGACGAGCCACATGCTCTTGCGGTGGTCGGTCTCGGAGAAGGAGTACGCCAGCGGGGAGCCGGAGTAGCGGACGCGCCCGGTGATGGTCTGGCAGCCGTGCAGATGGCCCAGTGCCGTGTAGTCGACGCCGTCGAAGACACCGGCCGGAACGGCGGCCACTCCGCCGACGGTGATGTCCCGCTCGCTGTCGCTGGCCTCGCCGCCGGTGACGAAGGCGTGCGCGAGGACCACGGAGCGGGTGCCGGGGGCGCGGGCGGCGAGGTCGGCGCGGACCCGGTCCATGGCGGCGGCCAGCACCGCCTCGTGACCGGCCTTCTCGACCGCGAACTCGTCCTTCACCAGGGCGGGTTCGAGATACGGCAGGCCGTAGAAGGCCACGTCGCCGTGGGCGTCGGCGAGCACGACGGGCGTGGCGACGGCCGACGGTTCGGTCCGCAGATGGATGCCCGCGCGGTCGATGAGCCCGGCGCCGACCCCCAGCCGACGGGCCGAGTCGTGGTTGCCGGAGATCATCACCGTGGGCACGCCCAGGTCGGCCAGCCGGTGCAGCGCGTCGTCGAAGAGCTCGACCGCGGCCAGCGGCGGTACCGCACGGTCGTACACGTCCCCCGCCACGACCACGGCGTCGACGGCGTGCTCCCGCACGGTCGTCACCAGGTGGCCGATGAACTCGGCCTGGGCGCCGAGCATGCTCACGCGGTGGAAGGCCCGGCCGAGATGCCAGTCGGAGGTGTGCAGGATTTTCATGAGATCACCCTGTCCTGCACCTTTGCCCCTATTGCACCTGTATCACCGGCACGAACCAGTACAGGGCCCGTGGTCAACGCCTGCCACGCTAACGCATTTCGCCCCCTCACCCATCACGTACCTCGGATCGTCACGCGTCCCCGTAGGCCTCCCCGCCCAGTTCGAGGTGTGCGGTGCCCGCCGTGGTGTCGGCGAGCCAGGTGCGGAAGGTGTCCACGTCGGCGTCGGGGAGGGCGATCTCGATGGCGACGGCCTCGGTGTAGCGGACGTCTCGAACCTCGCGGCCGGTGGCGCGGAGGTCGTTCTGGAGCTTGCCGGCCCGCTGGTGGTCGACGGTGACGGTGGCCAGCCGGAAGCGGCGGCGGGTGATCGTGCCGAGGGTGTCGAGGGCTTCGCCGACCGCGCCGCCGTAGGCGCGGATGAGGCCGCCGGCGCCGAGCTTGACGCCTCCGTAGTAGCGGGTGACGACGGCGACGACGTAGCGCATGTCACGGCGGAGCAGCATCTGGAGCATGGGGACGCCGGCGGTGCCGCCCGGTTCGCCGTCGTCGCCGGCCTTCTGGGTGGAGGCGCCGGCGCCGATGACGTAGGCCCAGCAGTTGTGGGTGGCGTCGGCGTACTCCTTGCGGACCGCCGCGACGAAGTCCTGGGCCTCCTGCTCGGTGGCCGCGGGTGCGAGGGTGCACAGGAAGCGGGAGCGGTTGGCCTCGGTCTCGTGCGTGCCCGCGCGGGCGACTGTGCGGTACTCGTCCTGCATCCGCCCAGCCTATGCGCACCTGTGTACTACTCCTTCCCCCTGGCCACCGTCACCTCCGTCAGCAGCGCCGTCCCCGGGGCCAGCGCCGCCCACTCCGTCCCGTGCCAGGCCAGCACCGCGATCGCCGAGGTCGGGAACTTCTTCCGCACCTGCTCCAGGGTGTCGTCGAGGCCGTCGCCCGCCAGCTCCAGGACCAGTTCCTCAAGGCCCGGGTTGTGCCCGACCAGCAGCAGGGTCTCCACTTCGGCCGGGACCTCGTGGACGACCTCCAGCAGGTCGGGGACATCCGCGGCGTAGACCCGCTGGTCGTGGCGGACCGGGGGCGGGGTGCCCCACTGGCCGGAGGCCAGTTCCCAGGTCTGGCGGGCGCGGACGGCGGTGGAGCAGACGGCGAGGTCGGGCAGGCAGTCGGACTCGGCGAGGGCGCGGCCGGCGGCGGGCGCGTCGCGGCGGCCGCGGGCCGCGAGCGGGCGCAGCCGGTCGGGGACACCCTCGGGCCAGGCGGACTTGGCGTGCCGCAGGACGACCAGGCGGCGCAGCGGGCCGGCGCCCGCCCGGGCGGTCACCCGAGCCTCCCCAGCTCGCGGGTGAGTTCGAGGGCTAGCAGCCGGTCGGCGTGGGCGCAGGTCTCGAAGCGGGCGCCGTCGGGGATCTCGGGCTGGTTCTCCATCCAGTGCAGCACGCCGAGCACCGCGGGCACGTCGAGGTCGTCCTCCCAGGCCTCCCGCAGGCGTCCCCGCACCTTCTCGGGGACCGGCCGCGAGGGGCTGCGGGCCCAGTGGGCCACCGACCGGCGCAGCCGGACGAGCCGCCGGGCGGCCGCGTCCAGGGCTCCGGCGCCGAGGTGCACGGCCGTGCGGCGCGGGGCGTCGAGCAGGGCGAGCCGGAGCGCGGCGGGGTCGGCGAGCCGGTTGAGGACGTCGGCGTCGGGGCCGCTCGCGGGGGCGACGGCGACGGTCACCCCGGCGCCGGGCACGGTGACGCCCTCCGCCGCCACGTGGACGACCTGGGCCTCGCCCAGTCCCGAGGCGAGGTCCCGGCCGTCCTCGAAGGGGCGGATGCCGAGGGTGGTGGCGGCGGCGTGCAGCTCCGCCTGGTGGTGAGCGGCGGTGAGCAGGGGCAGGACCGGGGTGCCGCCGATCTCCAGGGCGCGCAGGAGCAGGTCGGTGGTGAGCAGGACCCGCAACGCCGTCAGGTCGTGCCCGGAGGCGTGTGCCTCGACCCGGGTCAGGGCACGGCGGGCGGGGGCGGCGGGGACGGTCTGACCGGTCTTGGCGTCGAGGATGCGCAGCACGGGCTGAGCGTAGGCGCGTGGAGAGCCGTACGCAGGCACCTTGCGACGATTCAGGTCACCGTGGCGGGACATGCGGGACATGCGACACCTCCTGCCGCCCGGGCAGACCTGACGGTGCCGGCCGCTACGGAAGACGTGAGTCGGACCCGGGGCCGTCAGGCGTCAGAGTGACAAACAGCGGCAACTTGTACAGCGGTGGAGGTTCGCCTTCCAGCCCGAGTCGCTGCCAGGCCAGCCGCGCCGAGATCTTCAGCACCCGGCGCGCACGGATGATGAGCAGGAAAGCGAGCGGCAGTTCCACCAGCACGGCCGAGGCCATGCTTCCCCACACGTCGCCTCGCCCCCAGCTCAGGGAGACGTCGAACCAGGCATCGCAGACCAGGAGCGTGGCCGCCACGAAGGACATCGGCACCAGGGCCTGCCGTTTCAACCAGACCGCGACCCCGGCGCCGGCCAGCGACACGAGCAGCATGACGTCGAAGCCCACCCACACCATGGGCCAGTACCGGGCCTCGAAGCGATCGGGCAACGAAACGGCCAGGTAGACGGTCCAAGGGACGAGCACGCACACGCACAGGGCCAGTTGCCCCACCGCCCGTCGGTGGCGGCGGCGCAGCGTGAGGTTGTCCGGTGCGAATCCCCTGGCCGTGCCACCCGTCGTGGCGGTGGGGTTGCTCTGCTCGCTCATCCTTGCCTGTCCCTGATATCAGCGCCCGGCCCGGGCCGACTGCGCCGGTGACCGCACTGCTGATCGCTCTTCGATGGTACGGCGGCCTTCCGTCCCGTCCGCGGGCGGAGTGCGGGACGGCTGACCGCGGTCCCGATCACGTCGAACGCCTCGTGTCCTCAGGAACTGCGGGTGAGGGGCATGGTGTCCCACAGCGAACACTGGTGTTCCACGGAGAACCGGGCGTCGTCGATCAGTACGCTCCTGCCCCCCGCGCGCAGCGACAGCGTCGACCCCTTGCCGCTGGAGTACGCGGGCCAGGTGGTCTGCCGGGCGACGTGCGGCCGGCCGGTCTTCGTGAAGGCGCCCCAGTACCGTGTCATCTCGCGGGCGAGCCGGCGCTCGTCGGCGTTGAACAGCGGGGCGATCGGTGTGCCGTTGTCGAAGCTGGGCCAGATGTAGGCGAGTTCCGCGGCGTGTCCGGCTCCCCAGACGTAACCGGGTATCTGCGTGAGGCCGGGCCCGGTCCGGTGGTCGAACTCGTACGAGTAGGTGGGGGTGTACCGCTCGAAGGTCCGCACGAGCGAGCGTTGCCCGCATCCGCCGATCCCGCCGATCAGCCCCGAGTCGGTCATGATCGCGCCGACGAGGTACGCCGCGGTGTACGCGTCGGACGTCCCGGGCCAGGGGTAGCGGGCGAGGACCTCGTCGGCGCGGTCCCCGGCGACGCCCCGGACGAAGGCGAGGTAGGCCTCCTTGCCCGCGCCCAGGTAGCCCTGGGCGAAGGTGCGGCCCTCGTCACGGTTGGCGCCGACGAGCACGGGCACGCGGGCGAACCGCCCGCTGTCCACCGCCTCGCGCACGTTGGCCGGGAACGTCGGGGTGCCGTCCACGAAAGCGGCCGAGAAGGTCCGGCTCGCGTCGAGGAGTGAACCCGCCGAAGCCGACCGCAGACAGCCGAGGACAGCCTTCTGGTCGGTGCCGTCACAGCCCGCCTGGCGGGCGAACGCCGTTCCGGTGGCCTCGGCCGTGTCCTGCGGCTCGCTGGGGCAGGAGCCGCTCTGGATCATGGCGCGGGCGAACAGTCCGCGCGAGCCGGGCGAGACCAGATGCCCGCAGACGGACCAGCCGCCCGCGGACTCGCCGTCGATGGTGACCGCGCCGGGGTTCCCGCCGAAGGCGGCGATGTTGCGCCGCACCCAGCGCAGCGCGGCCTGCTGGTCCATGAAGCCGTAGTTGCCGGACTCGCCGCCCTCCTCGGTGAGGGCGGGCAGTCCGAGGAAGCCGAAGACACCGAGCCGGTAGTTGAGCGAGACGCCGATGACGCCCGTCTCCCGTACGAGCTTCGACTCGTCGTTCTGTGCGCCGCTGCCGTTGGTCAGGCCGCCGCCGTGGATGAAGACGTGCACGGGAAGCCGGGCGCCGGCCCGCGCTCCCGCCGGCCGCCACACGTTGATGTCCAGACAGTCCTCGGTCTCGCTGCGAGGGCCGTTGCCGCTGGGCAGAACGGGGCAGGGGTTGCCGAAGGCGGTGGCCTCCCGGACGCCGGTCCAGCGCGCCGCGGGCCGCGGCGGTTTCCAGCGCAGGGAGCCGGTGGGGGCCGCCGCGTAGGGAATGCCGACGAACCGCTCGACGCCCTCGGAGACAGCGCCGCGCACGGCACCCTTGTCGGTGGACACGACGGTCGGCGCACTCGCGGACGCGGCCACCGAAGCCGTCGCGTTCGCCGTCGCGGGCAGCAGCCCGACGGTGGTCATGGACAGGATCAGCGCGCCGCCCAGGGCAGCACGGATTCTGCTGGCAGTCATGGGGACCTCTCTGGCGGGATACGAGGGACCGGGCGGTCAGCGGGTGACGCCGACACTGCCGTGCAGGGGCAACGTCAGCGACGAGGAACCGACCCACACGTCCCGCTTCCCGGTGCCGAGCACCCAGGCACGGGAGGACGTGTTCCAGTACTTCAGCTGCCGGGCGTCGACCCGGATGCGTACGGTCTTCGACTCACCCGGGCGCAGACGCACCTTCTGGTAGCCGCCGAGCGCGCGCACCGCCTGCGGCGCGGTGGTCGCCGGGCTCGCGCCGACATAGACCTGGGCGACCTCGGCCCCGGTTCGGGTGCCGGTGTTCTTCAGGGTGAACGAGACGGTCAGCGCGCCGTGGCTCTGCCGTACCGCGAGGTCGCGGTAGGCGAAGGAGGTGTACGACAGTCCGTAGCCGAAGGGGAAGAGCGGGGCGGCCCGCTCCTTGTCGTACCAGCGGTAGCCCACGTAGACACCCTCGGAGTAGTTCTCCTGGTCGCCCACGCCCGGGTACCTGAGCGGGTCGCCGGCCACCGGTGTCGCGGACTCGCTCGCGGGGAACGTCTGAGTGAGCTTGCCCGAGGGATTCACGTCGCCGTAGAGCAGTCCGGCGGTGGCCTCGGCGCCGTTCTCCCCGGGGTAGTACATGTCGAGCACCGCCTTGACCTTGGACAGCCACGGCATGGTGATCGACGACCCGGTGTTGAGGACGACGATCGTGTTCGGGTTGGCGTCGGCGACGGCGGAGATGAGCCCGTCCTGGTCGGCCGGCAGGGAGAGGTTCTTCCGGTCGTAGCCCTCGGTGCCGTCGTCGTAGGCGAAGACGACGGGGGTCTTCACCTGGCGGGCCAGGGCCACCGCCTGATCCCTTGCGGCCTGCGCGGCCTGCGGGGTGACCCAGCTCAGCCGGACCTTCGTCGGTCCGCCCTGGATCGCGAGGGCACCGGCCTCGAGGCTGTGCGTGCCCGCCGTGAGGTGCACCGTGGCACTGCTGGAGCCCAGGAAACCGGTGATGACGCTGTTCCCGTCGATCTTCAGCGCGCCGTACGCGGCGGGAAGGTCGAAGACGAAGGAGTAGTCGCCGTCGGTCGGCACGTCGAGGGTGCCGCTGTAGTAGAAGGAGGCGTCCGGTGTTACCGGGATGGAGCCGTCCGCGTCGACCGGCAGGGCGGGGCTGAGGGCCGAGGCGGGGATGGGGACGCCGGTGTTGTCGCCGCCGGCCGCGTAGCGCACCGTGGCGTGCCGGCCGGCTCGCGCGGTGATGGTGTCCAGCGGCGAGGCCGCGGAGTCCGGTACGACGTTGGAACTGCCGCCGCCGGTGACCTTCGGCGTCTTCGCGGTCGGGCCGATGAGTCCGATGCTGGTGTCCTCGCCGGTCAGCGGAAGCGCTTTACCGGTGTTCTTCAGCAGGACCGCGCCTGATTCGGCCACCTTCTGGGCGACTTTCGCGCCGCCATTCGGATCGCGTGCGGGCCGCCTGGTCGCCGCACCGTCGAGGAGGCCGAATTTCGCCATCTGCTGCAGAATGCGCGCGACCGAATCATTCAGCTCGGAAACCGGAATGGTGCCGTCGGTAATCGCGGTCTTCAGTTCCTCGCCCAGGTAGACACCGCTCGGCATCTCCTGGTCGAGGCCGTTCACGATGTCGGTCGTCGCGTGGGTCGCGCCCCAGTCCGACATGACCCAGCCCGTGAAGCCCCACTGCTCCTTGAGGATCGAGTCGAGCAGTTCGTCGCTGCCGCAACCGTGGCTGCCGTTGACCGAGTTGTAGGAGCACATCACCGCCCCGGCGCCGGCCTCGACGGCGGCCTCGAAGGCGGGCAGCTCGATCTGACGCAGAGTCTGCTCGTCGACGTTGACGTTCACCCCCATGCGGTTGTCTTCCTGGTTGTTCTCCGCGTAGTGCTTGACGGTGGCGATCAGGCCCTGGCTCTGGACGCCCTCGACCTCGCCGGCCACCATGCGGGAGCTGAGCAGCGGGTCCTCGCTGAAAGTCTCGAAGTTCCGCCCCGCGTACGGAACTCGGATGGTGTTCGTCATGGGCGCGAGCAGGACGTCCTGGCCGAGCGCGCGGCCGTCGCGGCCGACGGTCCGGCCGAACTCCCGGGCCAGTTGGTCGTCGAAGGACGAGGCCAGGGCGACCGGTGCCGGCATCGCGGTGGCGTGCTCGTTGACCCGGACGCCCGCCGGGCCGTCGGTGAGCCGCAGTTCGGGGATGCCGAGGCGGGGCACCCCCGGGATGTATCCGGCCTGCCCGAGCGCCTGCGGATCGGTACCGCCGTGCACGAAGGACAACTTCTCGTCCAGCGTCATCCGGGCGACGAGGGCGGCGACGCGGGCGGACACCCTGACGGTCACACCCGAGCTGCCCGCGCCCGAGGCGGTGGGAGCCACGAGCGCGCTCCCGGCCAGGAGCGCCGCGCTCACTCCCGCGATCAGTGCCGTACGGCGTAAACGGCCGCCGTGGCGTCGTACCGATCTCCGATCGGGCTCCATGCGGACTCCTCACCACTGAAGTGCTCGACGATTTATGTCTCCGCTGGACAGAATTCGAGTCAAAGCAGGTGGCTCTATAAAAGATCGAACGTCCAAGGAGGTTAAATTCGCACATTCGATGCGTCAACCCTCTGGAATTCCGTTCCTGCGCGACATAAATTGACGCCCCCATGAGGGAGGTGACACGTGTCGGCACGTGACGAGGTCCTGGCCCATGTCCGACGGCACGGGAGCGCGTCGCGCCCCGAACTGCAGACGGCGCTCGGCATCAGCCGTCCGGTCGTCGCGGCCGTCGTCCGCGACCTCCTCGCCGGGGAGCTGCTGACCGAGCACCGGGGGGAGAACACGGGCGGCCGCGGGCGCCCGGGCCGCCGCCTCCGGCCGCGCTATCCGGCGGGCGCGGTCGTCGGAGTGGACGTCGGCCACCGGCATCTCACCGTCGCCGCGGCCACCCTCGACCTGACCGTCCGGGCCGAGCGGCGGGTGGCGATCGACGTGGACACCCGGCCGACGGCGGCCCTGGACATCACGGCCGACATGATCCGGCGCACGGTCGAGGAGGTCCGGCCCATGGTCGACGGGCCCGTGAGCGCGTGCGTCGTCGGCATACCGGGGCCGCTGGACATGAGCAAACGGGCGATCGCCTCGCCCACCATCCTGTCCAGCTGGTCAGGCCTCGATCTGGCGGCCGAACTCGGCTCCCGGACGGGGCTGACGGTCTCCCTCGACAACGACGCGAATCTCGGCGCCCTGGCCGAACACCGGCACGGCGCCGCCGACCACCGCGGCAACCTCATCTACGTCAAGGCGTCCGACGGCATCGGGGCGGGCCTCATCGTCCACGGGATCCCGGTCAGCGGCAGCTTCGGGGCCGCGGGCGAGATCGGGCACACCCAGGTGATCCCGGACGGGGACTGGTGCCGATGCGGCAACCGCGGCTGCCTGGAGACCATCGTCTCGGTCCGCCAGGTGCTCCAGCAGGTCCGGCACTTCTACCCGGGCGACGCCGACCTGCGGTCCCGCTTGCCGGAGATCGCCCACCACCCGGTGGCCCGGAAGATCTTCGCCGAATCCGGCCGCACCCTCGGCCGCGTCCTGGCCAATCTGTGCGCACTCCTCGACCCGGCGGCCGTCGTCATCGGCGGCGAGATGGGCCAGGCGGGCGAGGCATTCGTCGACGGCGTCCGCGACTCGATCGAACGGCTCGCCCAACCGGGCTTCGACAACCGCGTCCTGGTCGTCGCGTCCGCCCTCGGCACCCGCGCCGAGCTGATCGGGAGTCTCACGCTGGCTCGGGACATCGCCCTGCGGGGCGTTCTCCACTCCTGCCCACGTCCGCGGTGAACGACCGCCACGCCCTTGGCCGGGCGGAATCGTCACAGCCCGCCGACGGTTGAGCCGGACAAGCGTGTTCGCACCGACCACAAGGAGCCCGAGCGTGTACGGCGACGAAGCTGCAGTCCGCAAGATCCTCACCGAACTCGGCGACACCTGGGCCGTCGTCGGCCTGTCGACGAACCAACGGCGTCCGGCGTACGGCGTCGCCGCGGTCCTCCAGCGCTTCGGCAAGCGCATAGTGCCGGTGCACCCGAAGGCGGAGACGGTGCACGGCGCGGTGGGGTACCCCTCGCTCGACGCGATCCCCTTCGAAGTCGACGTGGTCGATGTCTTCGTCAACGGCGACCTCGCGGGCGCCGTCGCCGACGAGGCGGTCTCGATCGGCGCCAAGGCGGTCTGGTTCCAGCTCGGCGTGATCGACGAAGCCGCCTACGACCGCACCCGCGGCGCCGGCGTCGCCATGGTCATGGACCGCTGCCCGGCCATCGAAATTCCCCGGCTGAACCGGATTTGAGCTTTACTTGAGCTTGCCTGTCTTACCCTATTCTCACGTTTCCCAACTGAATACGGACATTCCGTGACCCTCGCTGACCTGTGCAAAAGCTTTGGCCAAGACAGGAAAGATCGAGGGTCAAGTTTTGGGCAACACTCTTCAGTCCGTCCGGCACTCACCCTTAACTTGTGGCCTCTTGCTCGTTAAAGCTGCGTTCAGAAAATGAGAGGCCACTTGACATGGTGAGTGTCGAGAAAGCCGCGACGGAGGACATCACACCTTCGGGCGGTCTGAGGCGGAACGTCGGGCTGATCGGCCTGATGTGGGCCTCCGTGGGCTCGATCATCGGGTCCGGCTGGCTGTACGGCGCGCACGACGCGGTCATGCAGGCAGGCCCTTCGGCGATCATCTCGTGGGTGATCGGCGCGGTGGCGATCGTGCTGCTGGCCCTGGTGCACGCCGAGCTGGGCGGCATGTTCCCGGTGGCGGGCGGTACGGCCCGCTACCCGCACTACGCGTTCGGCGGACTGGCCGGCATGTCCTTCGGCTGGTTCAGCTGGCTGCAGGCCGCGACCGTGGCGCCGATCGAGGTCGAGGCGATGATCGGCTACGCCGGCCACTGGTCGTGGGCCCGGCACTTCCAGCACGCCGACAAGACCCTGACGACCAGCGGCCTGCTGGTGGCGATCGTGCTCATGGCGGTCTTCGTCGGGGTGAACTTCTTCGGCGTACGGGCGCTCGCGCACACCAACAGCGCCGCGACCTGGTGGAAGATCGCCGTCCCGCTGGGCGCGATCTTCGTCGTGGCCGCGACCAACTTCCACCCCGCCAACTTCCACTCCGAGGGCTTCGCGCCGTTCGGTGCCAAGGGCGTGCTGGCCGCGATCAGCACCAGCGGCATCATCTTCGCGCTGCTCGGTTTCGAGCAGGCCATCCAGCTGGCGGGCGAGAGCCGCAACCCCAAGCGGGACCTGCCGCGCGCCACGCTCGGTTCGGTGGCGATCGGCGCCGTCATCTACGTCCTGCTCCAGGTGGTGTTCATCGCCGCGCTGCCGCACAGCTCCTTCGCGCACGGCTGGGGCCACCTGCACTACACGGGCGACGACGGCCCGTGGGCCGGTCTCGCGACCCTGGTGGGTCTCGGCTGGCTGGCGTGGATCCTCTATCTCGACGCGATCATCTCCCCCGGCGGCACCGGCCTGATCTACACCACCGCCACCTCACGCGTCTCCTACGGCCTGGCGAAGAACGGCTACGCGCCGAAGCTCTTCACGAGGACCGACGCGCGCGGGGTGCCGTGGTTCGGCCTCATCATGTCGTTCGTGACCGGCGTGATCTGCTTCCTGCCGTTCCCGAGCTGGCACAAGCTGGTCGGCTTCATCACCTCCGCGAGCGTACTGATGTACGCGGGCGCCCCGCTGGCGTACGGCGTCTTCGCCGACAAGCTGCCGCGCCTGGAGCGCCCGTACCGGCTGCCCGGCGGCAAGGTGATCTCGCCGCTGTCGTTCGTGGTCGCCAACCTGATCATCTACTGGGCCGGGTGGGACACCCTGTGGCGGCTCGGCCTGGCGATCGTGCTCGGCTACCTGCTGCTCGGCGGCTACGCCTACTACGCCCACAGCAGGAACCTGCCGGACGCGCCCCGGCTGGACTTCCGGGCCGCGCAGTGGCTGCCCGTCTACCTGCTGGGCATGGGCCTGATCTCCTGGCAGGGCGGCTTCGGCGGCCAGGGGAACCTGCCGCTGTGGTGGGACATCGCGGTCATCACCGTCTTCTCGGTCGTCATCTACTACTGGGCGAAGGCGACCTCGTCCTCGGCCGCGGACATCGAGCGCAGCATCGACGAGGTCGTGGTCACCGACGCCCCCGCGCACTGACCCGCTCCTCCCTCCCACGTCCCGTCAGCCACGCCGGCACTGCCGTGGCTGACGGGACACCGTCATAATGCGGGGGTGACTCACCCCTCCCCCCACCCCAACTCCGTTCCCGAGGAACGCAGTACGGTCGTCGTCGTGGGCGCCGGACCCGCCGGGCTGACCGTCGGGAACATCCTGCGGGCCGCCGCCGTCGACTGTGTGGTCCTGGAGACCGAGAGCAGGCAGTTCATCGAGACCCGGCCGCGCGCCGGGGTGATCGAGGAATGGGCGGTGCGCGGCCTGGAGCAGCGCGGGCTGGCCGAGAACCTGCTGGCCCGGGCGCAGGCGCACTCCCTGTGCGAGTTCCGCTTCGCCGGCGAGCGCTTCCGGTTCGACTACCACGAGCTGACGGATCATCACCACTACGTCTATCCGCAGCCGTTGCTGGTCACGGACCTGGTCCGGGAGTACGCCGACGTCCGCGGCGGGGACATCAGGTTCGGGGTGCGGGACGTCACGCTGCACGACCTGGAGAGCGACCGGCCCGCCGTGTCGTACACCGATCCCGGCACCGGCGAACGGCACGTCCTGCGCTGCGAGTTCGTCGCGGGCTGCGACGGGGCGCGCGGGGTGACCCGGGACGCGATCCCCGAGGGGCGGGTGCGGGTCTCGCGGCGGGACTACGGCGTCGGGTGGCTGGCGCTGCTCGCCGAGGCGCCGCCGTCCTCGGACTGCGTGCTGTTCGGCGTCCATCCGAACGGCTTCGCCGGGCACATGGCGCGCAGCCCCGAGGTCACCCGCTACTACCTGCAGTGCCCGCCGGGCGACGACCCGGAGAACTGGCCGCACGACCGGGTCTGGGCCGAGCTGCGCGCCCGCCTCGGCGCGACCGACGCACCCCCGCTGCACGAGGGGCGGCTGATCGAGAAGCGCGTGCTGGACATGCACGACTACGTGGTCGAGCCCCTGGTGTTCGGCCGACTCCTGCTGGCCGGCGACGCCGGTCACCTGACCGCGCCGATCGCCGCCAAGGGCATGAACCTCGCCCTGCACGACGCCTTCCTGCTGGGCGACGCGCTCGTCGCGCACGTCACGAAGGGCGACGACTCCGGACTGGACGGCTACTCCCACGCCTCGCTGCGCCGGGTCTGGGACTACCAGGAGTTCTCCCAGTTCCTGTCCGGCATCTACCACGGCACCGCCTCCGGCGATCCGTTCCGCGCGGGCACCAGCCTGGCCCGGCTGCGCAGGCTGTTCACCTCCCGCGCGGCGGCGACGGCCTTCGCCGAGCAGTACCTCGGTTCGGCCGCCGCGTTCTGACCGGTCACGCCGGCGCGGCGGCCGGGGCCGCGGTGCGGGTCGCGAAGAGGGCCGTACCGGCGAGGGCGAGCAGCACGACCGCGAGGGCCATCGCCAGATGGATGCCGGCCAGGGGCGTGGCCCCGGCGGCCATCAGGGCGGTGGCGGCGGCCGAACCGAGGACCGAACCCAGCTGCCGGACCGTGTTGTTGACCCCGGAGGCCGCTCCGGCCAGCTGGGCCGGCACATGCCGCATGGCCTCGGTGGAGAGCGGGGCGATCATGCAGCCGGTGCCGAGGCCCATGAACATCAGCGGCACGGTGAAGACCGGCGCCGAGGCCGCCCCCGTAGCGAGCAGGATCACCGCGAGCAGCCCCGCGCAGAAGGACACGAGGCCGGCCAGCAGCACCCGGCGGCCGCCCACCCGGTCGCTGAGGCGGCCGGCGAGCGGGGAGACGAACAGGGAGACCAGCGGGGAGGGGGCCAGGGCGAGTCCCGCGTGCACCGCGCTGAAGCCGAGCTGCTGCTGGAAGTAGAGGCCGAGCGGCAGCACGGCGGTGATCAGGGCGGCGCCGATCGCGCCGACCAGCGCGGTCATCACGGTGAAACCGCGGTCGGCGAAGAGCCGGAACGGGACCAGGGGCTCGGTCCGCTGCCGCCGTGACTGCTGGCGCAGGAACAGGGCGGCGAGGGCGAGCCCGGCGGCGCCGAGCGCGAGGATCCCGGGGTTCCAGGCGTACCGGTCGCCTTCCATCAGGGCGAAGGTCACACAGGTCAGGGCGGCGGTGGAGAGCAGGACGCCGGGCAGGTCGAGCCGGTGGGCGCGGCCGGTGCGCAGGTCGGGCACGAGCAGGAAGGTCAGGGCGAGGACGAGCAGCCCGATCGGGACGTTCACGAAGAAGACCCAGCGCCAGCCGACCGTGCTGACCAGCAGCCCGCCGAGGGTCGGTCCGGACAGGGTCGCCACCCCGGCGACCGAGCCCCAGACGCCGAGTGCGGTACCGCGCCGCCCGGCCGGGAAGACGGCCATGACCAGGGCCATGGTCTGCGGGGTGAGCAGCGCCGCCCCGAGCCCCTGCACCAGCCGCGCGGCGACCAGCACCCCGATCCCGCCGGCCAGTCCGCACACCGCGCTGGCCGCGGTGAACACCGCGACCCCGACGGCGAACAGCGTCCGCTGCCCCCGCATGTCCCCGAGCCGGGCGGCCGTCACCAGCAGCGCCGCCAGGACGAGGGTGTAGCCGCCGACGGTCCACATCACCTGGTCGAGTCCGGTGCGCAGATCGCTCATCACGTCCGGGATCGCGATGTTGACGATCGTCATGTCGAGCAAGGTCATGAAGAACCCGAGGGAGAGGGTGGCCAGGACGGCCCAGGGGTTGCCACGGAGCTTCGTCGTCTTCAGCATGCCAAGAAACATATCCATCAGATGGAGATGCATCAAGATGAGATGCATCAGAAAAAGATGTACCCTGGGAGCGTGAACGTCATCGACCTCTACCTGCTGGGCCACCGCCTCCAGAAGCTCGCGGAGTCCGCCGTCCCCACCGACGGCATCGGCGAACACCCCACCAGCACGGGCACGGTGCTGATCGTGGCCGCCGACCTGAGGGACCACCCCCGGACCACCGTCACCGAGATCGCCAAGCGCACCGGGCTGGCACAGAGCCAGGTCTCCAACTGCGTGGCCCGGCTGCGCAGCACCGAAGCGGCCGTGGCCGAACCCGACCCGCGCGACGGCCGCCGCACGCTGCTCAGCCCGGCCACCGAGCCGTCCGGGCGGATGAAGGCCGTCCGGGAGGCGCCCCTCGGACCGGCACTCGCCGCGGCGACCAGCGATCCCGACGAGGTGCTCGCCCTGCTGGAGAAGCTCAGCTCCCTGCTTCGGTAGGCCTTTCGGCGGCGGTCTCGGTCAGCCGGTGGTCCGCCACCTTCAGCGCCTCCTCGACCAGCAGGCGCAGATGGCCGTGGCGCAGCGAGTAGACCACCCGGCGCCCCTCCTTGCGCGTGCCCACCAGACCCGCGAGCCGCAGCCGGGCCAGGTGCTGGCTGACGGCGGGCCGCGCGGCACCGCACACCTCGGTGAGGGTGCCGACGTCGGCCTCCCCCGCGGTCAGGGCGTGCAGCAGGGTCAGCCGGGTGCGGTCGCCGAGCAGGGCGAGGAGTTCGGCGGCGAGCGCGAACTGCTCCTCGCCCGGGGTGCGCGGATGCGCATGATGCGCAGGTGATAGGTGCATGCGTGCGCTCATACGCACATAATGGCGTGGAGGGCGTCGCATGTCCACGTCCCGCGCACGGAGAGGGGAGCCGCATGAGCGACCGGCACCATCACGAACACGCACACGCGGACGACCGGCACGGTGAGCCCGCCCACGGCCATGACCACGGCCACCAGCACGACCACGGGCACGGACACGGACACGGGCACCCCCGCTCCTCGTCCGGCGGCCTGCGCCACCGCCTCACCCACCGCCTCACCCACCTCCTCACGCCCCACTCCCACGAGACGGCCGACAAGCTCGACCCCGCCCTGGAGGCCTCGGCGCGGGGCATGCGGGCGCTCTGGGTCTCGCTGGCCGTGCTGGGGGCCACGGCGCTGGTCCAGGCGGTGGTCGTGGTGCTGTCCGGCTCGGTCGCGCTGCTCGGGGACACGGTGCACAACGCGGCCGACGCGCTGACCGCCGTACCGCTGGGCATCGCCTTCGTGCTCGGGCGGCGGGCCGCCAACCGCCGCTTCACCTACGGCTACGGGCGGGCCGAGGACCTCGCCGGGATCGCGATCGTGCTGACGATCACCGCGTCGGCGCTCTTCGCCGCGTGGACGGCGGTGGACCGGCTGCTGGATCCGCGGCCCGTCAGCCACGTCCCGGCGGTCGCGGTGGCCGCGCTGGTGGGGTTCGCCGGGAACGAGTGGGTGGCCCGGTACCGGATCAGGGTGGGCCGGGAGATCGGCTCGGCCGCGCTGGTGGCCGACGGACTGCACGCCCGTACCGACGGGTTCACCTCGCTGGCCGTGCTGCTGGGGGCCGGCGGCGCGGCCCTCGGCTGGCAACTCGCGGACCCGATCGTGGGGTTGGCGATCACGGCCGCGATCGCGCTGGTGCTGCGGGACGCGGCCCGCGAGGTGTTCCGGCGGGTGATGGACGCCGTGGACCCGGAGTTGGTGGACCGCGCCGAGCGGGCGCTGCGCGAGGTGCCCGGGGTGCGCGCGGTGGGCGAGCTGCGGCTGCGCTGGATCGGGCACCGGCTGCGCGCCGAGGTCGCGGTCGTGGTCGACGGCGAGGCGACGGTACGGCAGGCACACGCGATCGCCGTCGCGGCGGAACACGCGCTGCTGCACGCCGTGCCGAGGCTGACGGCGGCCCTGGTGCACGCGGATCCGACACCGGCGCCGGGCGAGGCGGACCCGCACCTGGCGCTGGCGCACCACCTGGTGTCGTCCTAGACGCCCAGCCCGTCGAGCACCACCGCGCCGGGGAGCTGGGCGAACGCCTTGCCGGGGACCAGCAGTTTGCCGCGGCGGCGGCCGCTGCCGACCAGCACCCAGGGCAGGTCGACGACGGCCGGGTCGACCAACAGGGGCCAGTCGTCCGGGAGTCCGATCGGGGTGATGCCGCCGTACTCCATGCCGGTCTCGCCGGTCGCCAGGTCCATCGGGGCGAACGAGGCCTTGCGGGCGCCGAGTTGGCGGCGCACGGCGCCGTTGACGTCGACCTTGGTGGTGGACAGCACCAGGCAGGCGGCGAGCGTGCTCTCGCCACCGCGCTTGCCGGCCACGACCACGCAGTTCGCGGACCGCTCCAGCAGGTCGCGCCCGTAGTGCTCGACGAAGACCGCGGTGTCCGCCCACCGCGGGTCGGTCTCGACGTAGAGGATCTGGTCGGCGGGCACGGCACCGCTCCAGTGGCGCACGGCTTCGGCGACCGGGGCCGTCAGCTCGTCGAGGCAGTCGGGGGCGGGGGTGGCGGTGTCGAAGTCTCCGATGGGTGCGCGCATGTCCGCACGCTAACAGCCCGGCGCGGGCGGCTCAGGGCACGGGCGGGACGGAGACGGTCATCACCATCTCCATCGGCACGTCCCCGGTGTTGCCGTACACATGGGCCGTGTTGGCCTCGAAGGAGGCGCTGGCGCCCGTCGGCACCCGGTAGTCGGCCCCGTCGACGGTGAGGGTCAGTTCCCCGGCGGTGACATGGACGATCTCCACCGTGCCGGTGGGGTGCGGCTCCGAGGGGCTGCTCTCGCCCGGCATCAGGCGCCAGTCCCACATCTCCAGCGGGCCGGGCGCCTCGGTGCCGGCGAGCAGCCGGTTGAAGCTGCCGGCCTCGGTGTGCCAGAGCCGTACGGCCTTCTCGACGGGGACGATCTGGACCTTCGGGCCCTGCTCGTAGTCGAGCAGCGTGGTGATGCTGATGCCGAGCGCGTCGCCGATCTTGACGACGGTGCCGATGCTCGGGTTGGTGCGGGCCTGCTCGATCTGGATGAGCATGCCCCGGCTGACCCCGGCCCGGGCCGCGAGCACGTCGAGGGTGAAGCCGCGCACCGAGCGCCAGTGCTTGACGTTGCGGGCCAGGGACTGGGTCAGCAGGTCGAGGTCCGACACGTTCCGTCCATCGTCGAGAGCATCGCGGTCCAATATTCTGAATGACAGAGTTCAACTTGGTGAACTACGGTGGGGTGTACCTGATCGTTCACCGAACTGTACTGCGAGGCGGGCCGTGACAGCATTCTTCGCCCTGACCACCAGTCTCCTGTGGGGACTGGCCGACTTCGGCGGCGGGCTGCTGACACGACGTGCCCCGGCGCTCACGGTGGTCGTGGTGTCGCAGGGCATGGCGGCGGTGGTCCTCGGCGTGATCGTTCTCGCCACCGGCGGCTGGAGCGAGGCCGGACCCCGGCTCTGGTTCGCGTTCGCGGCGGGGCTCGTGGGACCGGTGGCGCTGTTCTCCTTCTACAAGGCCCTCGCCCTGGGCCCGATGGGCGTGGTCTCCCCGCTGGCCACGCTGAGCGTCGCGGTACCGGTCGGCGTGGGACTGTTCCTCGGCGAGCGTCCGGGGCTGATACAGGTGGCCGGCATCGCGGTCGCCGTCGGCGGGGTCGTGCTCGCGGGCGGCCCGCAGTTGCGCGGTGCGCCCGTCCAGCGCCGGACGATCCTGCTCACCCTGGTCTCGGCGGGCGGCTTCGGCACGGTCTTCGCGCTGATCACGGAGGCGTCCACCACCGTCACCGGCCTGTTCCTGGCCCTGTTCGTCCAGCGCCTGACGAGCGTCGCGACGGGCGGCGCGGCCCTGTGGCTGTCCGTACGCAACGGCACGCCCGCGCTGCCGGCGGGCGGCTTCGACCGGTCCATGCTCCCCGCGCTGGGCTTCGTCGGCCTCGCCGATGTCGCGGCCAACGGCACGTACTCGGTCGCCGCCCAGCACGGCCCGGTCACCGTCGCCGCGGTGCTCGCCTCGCTCTACCCCGTGGTCACCGCGCTCGCCGCCCGGGGCTTCCTCAGCGAGCGGCTGCGGGCCGTCCAGGCCGCGGGGGCGGGGCTGGCGCTGCTGGGAACCCTGCTGCTGGCCACCGGCTGAGTCAGCCCTCGGGCTCCAGCGCGGCGAGCCTCGCCACGCTCTCCTCGTCCAGTTCCGCCAGCGCACGGAGCTGCTCCGGTGTCGTGCCGTCCGGGATCGGTACCGGCGCGGGGGTGCGCAGCGGCGGCTGCCAGCCGGTGTCGGGGGTCCAGCGTCGTACGACCCGGGCCGGGGCGCCCGCCACCACGGCGTGGTCGGGCACCGTGCCCCGGACCACCGCGCCCGCCGCCACCACCACGTTCCGGCCGATGCGCGCGCCCGGCAGGATCACCGCGCCGGTGCCGATCCAGCAGCCCGGGCCGATCTCCACGGGCTCCATGCGGGGCCACTGCCGGCCGATGGGCTCGTGCGGGTCGTCGTAGGAGTGGTTGGTGGAGGTGACGTAGACGTACGGGCCGAAGTAGCAGTCGCTGCCGATGGTGACCGTGGTGTCCGCGATGACGTGGCTGCCGCGGCCGAGGACCACGCCGTCGCCGATGCGCAGGATCGGGTCCGGGCCGAGGTCGAGGTCGGGCATCAGGCCCGCGGTGAGGGTGACCTGCTCGCCGACGATGCAGTGCGAGCCGAGGTGGATCCACGGCTCGCCGAAGACCGTGCCGAGCGGGAACGCGAGGCGGGTGGCTTCGCCGATCGCGCCGAAGCGGAGCCCTGCCGGGTGCTCGGCCGTGACCGAACCGGCGCGCTGGGCCCAGGACCAGGCCGCGTGCACCGCGCGCTGGGCGAGGCGGCGGCGCCAGGACGAGAACGTGTTCTTGGGCTTCGGCACGGGGTCACGGTACTCAGCGGGGGCCGTCGGCGAGAGGGCGGGCCGCTGTGATCTTCGCCCCAGGTGGTGGCGTAGGTTGCGGAGACCGCGGGGACATCGACGACGACGGGAGTCCGTGATGACGCACAAGGCGCTGATCGTGGGGATCGGCGGGCGTGAGCCGAGGATCGAGGACGAGGTGTTCGTGGCGCCGACCGCGTCGGTGATCGGGGACGTGACACTGAAGGCCGGGGCGAGTGTCTGGTACGGCGCGGTGATCCGGGGGGATGTCGAGACGATCACCGTGGGGGCGCAGGCGAATGTGCAGGACAATGTGACATTGCACGCGGATCCGGGGTTTCCGGTGCGGATCGGGGAGCGGGTGTCGATCGGGCACAACGCCGTGGTGCACGGGGCGACGGTGGAGGACGACTGCCTCATCGGGATGGGGGCGACCGTGCTGAACGGGGCGGTGATCGGAGAGGGGTCGCTGGTGGCGGCGCAGGCGTTGGTGCCGCAGGGGATGGTGGTGCCGGCGGGGTCGTTGGTGGCGGGGGTGCCGGCCAAAGTGCGGCGCGAGCTCAGCGCCGAGGAACGGCAGGGGGTGACCCTCAACGGGACCTTGTACGCGGAGTTGGGTAAGGCGCATCGCGGGGTGCATGAGTAGGTGGTGGGGCGGGTGCGGGTGGGTGGGGGCTGGTCGCGCCCACGCGGCGGCAGCCGCACATCGATACAGCCCCGCGCCCCTTAGGTGGGTCTACTCACCGGCGCCTACAGGCTCGGCTTCTTTCTCCGTGAGCTGGATCTTCTTTGCCTTGCGGCGGACCATCAGCATCGATGCGAGCCCCACCAGAACGGCCAGCGCCAGGCCCACGTACGAGAACCTCTTCAGCCAGTCCTCCGCGACGAGGCCGACGTAGTAGACGACCGCTGTCGTGCCGCCGGCCCAGCAGATGCCGCCGAGGAGGTTGGCGGTGAGGAACTTCCAGTAGGGCATGTGGAGGACGCCGGCGAGGGGGCCCGCGAAGATGCGGAGGAGGGCGATGAAGCGGCCGAAGAAGACGGCCCACATGCCCCACTTCTCGAAGGAGCGCTCGGCGGTGGCGACGTGGCCCTCGCTGAAGTGTCTCGGGAACTTCGCGCCGAGCCAGGCGAGGAGGGGCCGGCCGCCCTTGCGGCCGATCGCGTAGCCGATGGAGTCGCCGATCACCGCGCCCGCGGTGGCGCAGGCGCCGAGGACGAACGGGTTGACGCCGGAGTGCTGGGAGGAGAGCAGCGCGGCGGAGACCAGGACGATCTCGCCGGGCAGCGGGATGCCCAGGCTCTCCAGCCCGATGACCAGCGCCACCACTGCGTAGACGGCGACCGCCGGTACCGAGTCGAGCCATTCCTGGACGTGCACCGCCGGTTCCTCCCCTGTCGCGTGCTCCTTCCCCAGGAAGGCTACCGGGTCGGCGGGGTACCACAGCGCCCGTGGCACCCACCCGCCCTCCCGCCTTCGGTTTTCGGACATCCGGGTGTCATACGGGACGGGAAGGCTCCCCGGCGGTCTCGCTCGCTCGTGGCTCCCCACCACGGGCCCGCTGTGGAAGGACAACGTCCCCGTGTCCTCACTGTCCTCACTCTCCCCGCCCTGCCCCGACGCGCCGCCCGTGCGCCCGCTACGGGCGCCCTCGATGGCGGGCCGGCCGCTCCGGCTCGCCCTGTGTCTGTCCCCGCTGCTCATCGCGGCGATCTGGGGGCTGACCAACCAGTCGCTGTTGTACGAGGGTGTCACCCGGCTCGCCCACGCCGAACCGGCGTGGCTGCTGGCCGCGGGTGCCTGCACCTGCCTGACCTGGGTGGTGGCCGCCTGTATGCGGCAGGGTGCCGTGTCCGACCGGCTGCCGCCCGGGCTGCTGCTGGCCTCGCAGTTCGCGGCCGGCGCCGCCAACCACGCGCTGCCCGCCGGGCTCGGCGCGCACGCCGTCACCGTGCGGTTCCTGCGTACCCGGGGTGTCCCCCTGGAGCGGGCCACCGCCTCGATCGCGCTGTACTCGGTGGCCAAGTCGGGCGCGAAGGCGGTCGTGCTGATCGTGTTCCTGCTGTCCTCGTCCGCCTGGCGGCGGCTGGGCGAGCTGCTCCCGGACGGCGTGGTGCTGATCCCCGTCGCCGCGGTGCTCACCCTGACGGGCGTGGCGATGGCCGTCGTACGACCGCTGCGGCGGCCGCTGACCGGGCTGGTGCGGTCGGCGTTCACCGACGCGCGGACGGTGCACGCGCGGCCCGCCCGGGTGCTGGTCCTGTGGGGCGGGGCCACGGCGATGCCGCTGGTGCAGGCGAGCGTGCTGGCCTGCACCGGGGAGGCGCTGGGGCTGGGCCTGTCGTGGGCGGACGTGACGCTGGCGTATCTGGCGGCGGGCACGGCCGGGGGTGCCGTGCCGGTGCCCGGCGGGGTCGCGGTGGACGCGGCGCTGGTGTTCACGCTGGCCGCGTTCGGCTCCCCGCTGGCGGTGGCCACCGCGACCGTGATCGGCTACCGCGTGCTGACCGACTGGGTGCCGCTGCTGCCAGGCGCCCTGGTGCTGTCGGCGATGATCCGCGCGAAGGTGCTGTGAGGCCGGGCGTCAGTCGCGGCGGGCGACGACGCGGTAGGCGTTGGAGACGCGGAGGCGGTGCGAGAGGGGCCGTACCGCGAAGCGGTCCAGGAGGGTGCCGGCGATCAGGGCCGGGATGCCCGCGATGAGCAGCGTGGCGCGGAGCGTCTTCTGGAGGGCGCCGGGCGGTTTCGGCACCCAGGGGGCGTCCTCGCGCGGGGCCGTGTGGTCCAGGGCGAGCCAGACGGCCGCCAGCAGGTCGACGGGGTCGTGGGCCTCGGCGTGCTGTTCGGCGACGACGGTGAAGCCGAGGTCGGTGAGGCGGGCGCGGAGGTTGGCGACCGGGATGAAGTGCAGGTGCTGCGGCTGGAGCCACGGGAGCCACCAGCGGCCGAGGAGGCGGGCGTAGCGGCTCTCGGGGTCCGGGACCTCGATGAGGAGGTGGCCGCCGGGGCGTACCGTCTCGTGGGCGGCGCGCAGTTCGCGGTCGGGGTCGGTGCTGTGCTCCAGGTAGTGGAACATGCTGACCACGTCGTAGCGGGCGGTGAGGTCGGGGGCCAGGTCGGGGAAGGCGCCCCGGTAGGCGTGCTCCACGCGGCCCTCGCGGGCGGCGAGTTCGACGCCGTCGGTGAAGTCGAGGCCGTCGAAGGCGGTGCCGGGCAGCACCTCGCGGGCGGCCTCGCAGAAGTGGCCGTGGCCGGTGCCGACGTCGAGCCAGTTCTTGGGGATCGGGTCGTGCGGGACCATCGACTCGGCGCGGCCCTGGTACATCTTGGTGCGGCCGCCGAAGGTGCCGCTCATCTTCTGCTCGCCGAGGCCGTCGTAGAAGTCGCGGTAGTAGAACTCCAGGCCGGCCTCGTTCAGGCGCGGGTTCTGGAACGTGTGCCCGCAGTCCTGGCAGCGGTCGAGGGCGAAGCCGCCGGGCTTGTGCTGGAGCAGGTCGGTGGTGCGCAGGCGGGTGGTGAGCCGGTCGGAGTCGCACCAGGGGCAGGTGGTGCGCCGGGGCTCGAAGAAGCGGTCGGTTCCCTCGGCGAGGTCCCGCTGGTAGGCGGAGCGCAGCGCCTCGATCTCACTCTGCTTGCTCATCGGCTCTCCTTGCGTGCGGGTCGGCTGCGAGGGCTTCCAGGTGGGCCGCGGCGGCCGGCGCGCCGCCCGCCGCGCGGAAGGCGGTGCGGATCCGGGCCGCGGCCGTGCGGTGGGCGGGTTCGTACAGGACGGTGTCGAGGGCCTCGCCGAGGCGGTCGGCGGTGACCCGGCCGAACCTGACCCGCAGGCCCGCGCCCGCGTCGACGACCTGTCCGGCGATCACCGGCTGGTCGTCGCGGATGGGGGCGACGACCAGCGGGACGCCGTGCCACAGCGCCTCGCACACGGTGTTGTGCCCGGCGTGGCAGACGACCGCGTCGACCCGTTCCAGGAGCGGGAGCTGGGGCAGCGAGGGGAGTACGAGGACGTCCTTATCGTCGGGTGCGGGCGGCAGGGTGGCGCCGGGGTCGGCGACCAGCGCCTGGACCCGGTCGGCCCGGTCGCGTACGGCGCTCACGCACTCGGCGAGGAACCGTGCGCCCGTGTCCGCGTTGGCGGTGCCGAGGGAGACGAGGACCCGCTCCCGGCCCGGGTCCAGCCAGCCCCAGGGGAAGCCGTCGGCGGCCGGGCGGGCGGAGATCGACGGGCCGACGTACCGGACCGCCGGACGGTCGGTGCCGCCGGCCAGTTCGGGGGTGGTGAAGGCGAGCGTCAGCCGGGGCGAGAAGCGCGGGTCGGCGGTGCCCGCCGGGTCCCCGATGCGCTCGCGCAGTTCGGCGAGGCGGGCCCGGAGCCACTCGGCGACCTTGGGGATGCCGTCGTACGCCCCGCCGAACTCGGCGGAGGTGGTCGCCGAGGTCGCCCAGGGCAGGCCGAGCCGCTCGGCCACCAGGGCGCCGGCGAAGGCCTGCTGGTCGGCGACGACGACATCGGGGCCGAAGGCGTCGGCGGCGGCCCGGACCCCGGGTGCCATCGCGTCGGCGAGCGGCACCAGGAACCACTCCCACAGGAACCTCAGCGCCTCCGCGCCCCGCAGGTCGGCGGGGCGTTCGCCCTCGACGGCGCCCGCGCACGGGAACACGGTGGCCTGCGGTCCCGCGAGCCGGTGCACCAGGCCGGCGTCCGGGCAGACCCAGGCCACCCGGTGCCCGCGCGCGGTGAGTTCGGCGGCGACGCCGACGGCCGGGTTGATGTGCCCGACCAGCGGCGGGACGACGAACAGGAAGCCGCTCACCGGACCCCGGCCGTCCGCGCCGCGCCGACCGAACCGACAGAGCCGACCGAGCCGACCGAGCCGACCGAGTGGATCAGCTCCAGGATGTGGCCGCCGACCGTGCCGGACGCCTCGACCAGCACGGAGTGCTCGTGCCCCGGCAGCACCACGGACCGGTAGTCCGCCAGCAGCGCCTCCTTCAGCGGCACCACCTCCACCAGGTCCGAGTCACCGCCGTACACCCCGAGGACCGGGCAGCGTACGGCGCTGATCTGCTCCTCGGTGAGGACCCGGCTGGCGGGGATGTCCCGGCCCAGGCTGGTCTCGCGGGCGAGCCGGGCCGCCCCCTTGGCCAGGCGCGCGGTGTTGTGGCTGCGGTGGGCGGTGATCCAGGCGATCGCGTCCGACTCGTTGTGGGCGAGTTCGGTGACCACCCGGTGCAGGATGCCGCCGAGTTTCGCGGCCCAGGCGGCGGTCGCCGGTTCGGACTCGATGAGGGTCAGGCTGGCCGTGCGCCCGGGGTGGCGGGCCGCGTAGCCGAAGGCGATGGTGCCGCCGTAGGAGTTGCCGACGAGATGGACCGGGCCGGTGATCGACAGGTGGTCGAGCAGGGCCTCCAGGTCGTCGATGTTGTGGTCGAGGGTGTAGCCGCCGGGCGGACGGCCGCTGCGGCCGTGGCCCCGCAGGTCGTACATGACCACGTCGAGGCCGGAGGCGGCGAAGGCGGGGGCCACGGTGAAGTAGTAGCTGGCCAGGCTGTCGGTGAGCAGCCCGTGCACGAGGACCACGGTGGCGACGGGGACCCGGCCCTCCGCCGGGCCCATTCTCTGCACGTGCAGCCGGACGTCTCCGGTGTCGACGATCGCCATGGCTCAGCCCGCCTCCGTGGCCTTCAGGCTCCACACGACGTACTCGACGAGCCGGCCGACGGTCAGCTCGATGATCTCGTCGAACTCCATCCCGGCCAGGAACTCGGCGAAGTTGACCCGCTTGCCGTACCGCTCCTCCAGGAGCCCGGCGAGGGTCACGAGATCGATGCTCTCCAGCTCCAGGTCGCGGTTGAAGGTGGTGCTCATGCCGATCTCGGCGTCGTCGTCGCCGTACTCCTCCAGCAGGGTGCGGAGCATCCGGCCGAGATCGGCGAGCACCGCCTCCTCGTCGGCGCGGACTTCGGGCTCGGTGGGGTTCATCGCGGGTCCTCCTCTGGGTCTGCGGCTGCCGGTCCGGTCGTCCAGGCCACGACGTAGTCGCGGTCCGGCAGTGCGGGGGGATTGCGGACCGGCGCGCAGTGCACCGGGTAGGCGCGTTCCAGCCGGCCCGAGACCAGCAGCCGGCTGCCGTCCGGGGCCGCCTCCAGGACGGCGAAGTCCCTGGGCCGGCCGTCGAATCCGGTGCCCTCCGCCTTGGCGACGGCCTCCTTGGCGGCCCAGAACCGGGTGAACCACAGCGCGGTCGAGTCGTCGGCGGAAAGGGCGTGCAGCAACCGGAGTTCGTCCGCGCCCAGCGCGACCTCCATGGCCGCCGGGTCGCGTTCGGTGACCTCTTCGATGTCGATGCCCGGTCCGGGTCCTGGGGTGTACGGCCGTACGATCGCCACGGCCGCCTCGGCCCGGTGGGCGAGGGAGACGTCCAGGGCGGGCAGGGTACGGCTGTGCACGCCGACCACGTAGGGGCGGCCCGACACGTCGTTGCGGACCCGGAGTTCGGCCGGGAAGACGGGGCCCTCGCCGTGCTGCCAGAGCCACTGCCGTACCGCGTCCTTGGCGGCGATCCGGCCGAGCAGCCACTGCCGGCGGCCGCGCGGCGCGCGCTCGGCGTACTCCGAACGCTCCGCCCCGCCCAGCGAGTTGCGCATGATCAGGTCGCGGGAGGCCAGGTCCGGCCAGCGTTCATGGAGCAGCACCCAGCCGCCGGGACGGGCCTCGGACAGGGTGTTGCGCTCGGGGAAGCGCTCGACGGGACGGGTTTTCGGGTCGTTGTCGAAGCGCCGGTCCTGCCAGCCGCCGATGCTCGCCCAGACCCGGCCGTCCACCGTCAGCTGGACGTCCGCCTCCAGGACGGTGTCGGTGAGCGAGGTGATCCGCACCAGGCAGCCGACCTCGGTGCCGGGGGCCGGGTGCGGGCCGTGGAAACGCATCTCCCGCATCTGCACCGGGAAGACGACGGTCCGCTCGGTGCGGGTGGCCATGATCCAGTAGCCGAGGATCTGGCCGACGTTGTCGAGAAGCGCGCCCGGGGCGGCGGGCGTGGTGATCACTCCACGAACGTGCCGGTCGCCGATCGCGGCGAGCTCGGTGACGCCTTGAAACGCCGGGCCGTGGAACATCCAGCGCTCGCTGTAGAGCTGGGCGGCGGTGTGGTCGGGGGTGCGTTCGGGGGCCGGGGGGCGCGCGGGGGCGGAGGGGGGTGGCACGTAGCCCGGGGCGAGTTCGACGACCGCGCGGGCGGTGGGGCCGAAGGCGACGGCGACCCGGCCGGGTCCCTCGGGGGTGACGGTGACCGGGACGTCGACGGCGGGGGTGGCGGTGAGCCAGCGGTCGAAGCGGGCCCGGTGTACGGCCACCGCCCGCAGGCCGGTGGCCGCCTCCGCCGCGTCCGTCATGTGCCGGACGATCGTGGTGGCGGGGACCACCGGCCAACGGTCCTCGACGTCCGGCCAGCCAGGGCGCTGCGGGAAGAAGCAGTGGTCGAGGAGGTGGGGCATCGTCTCGGGGGACACCCGGAGGGTGGTGGCACGGAGTGGTGGGGCTGCTGCCGCGGCCGGGACGCGGGGGCGGGGGCCGGGGGGTGTGGTGGGGGTGCGGGACGATGTGGCCGGAGGCCAGGAACTCACGGCCGACGGCGCGGCTGCCATGTCCGGCGGCACGGCTGCCATGTCCGGCGGCACGGGCATCGCAGCCGGCGGCACGGGCATCGCGGCCGGAGCCGCGGGAGTCGTCCTGGCCGGAGCCGCGGATGTCGTGCGGATCGCGCCGAGTACGGCGGCCGCCGTGTCGGCGGTGTCGCGCAGGAGCGCGCTCAGTTCGGCGGCGGCCGGGATGCGTACGGCGAGGTCGTCGAGCGGGGACGGGCCCGCGACGGCGTGCCGGGGGACCGGCGTCGCCGTGCCCCGCGCCCCGCCGCCCAGCTCGGCACGGAGCGCGGCGAGGACCGGCCCGTCCAGGGACACCAGCGCGCCGCCGAGGTCGAGTCGGACGGGCGGGCGGTGTCGTACGGCCGTGGTCGTGCCGTTCGCCGCCGCCGGGACCGCCGGGGCCACCGCCGCGCCCGCCGTCCACAACGCGGTGGCCACGCGCCGGAGTTGGGCCATGCCGGAGCGGTGCGCGGAGTTGGCGGCGACGGCGAGGTGGTCGCGGTCGCCGAGGATGTCGCCGATGAGGGAGGCGAGTTGGCCGGGGCCGGTCTGTACGAAGGTGCGGTGCCCGGCGGTGTAGAGGGCCTCGATCAGCTGCCGGAAGCGGACGGGCTCCAGCAGGTGCCGGACGAACAGGTCCCGTACCGCCGACTCGGCCTCCGGGAAGGGCGCCGCGGTGGTGCCGGACCAGACCGGGACGGTCGGCCGGTGCAGCCGGAAGCGCTCGGCGGCCTCCTTGATGGGGGTCAGGTACGGCTCCAGCATCGGCGTGTGGAAGCCGGACCGGAACGGCAGCACCTGGCACAGGACGCCGTCGGCACGGAAGGCGCGGACGAAGCCCTCCACGGCCCGGTCGGGGCCGCAGACCATCGACTGGCCCGGCGCGTTGTCGTGGGAGAGGACGATCCCGGCGTCCGCCCAGTCGTCGTCGAGTGCGGCGAGGACCCGGTCGGCGGGGGCGCCGATCGCGGCGAAGGCGAGACCGGGGACGGTGACCGCGTCGGGGTCGAACTCGTCCATGAACGCGTCGACCTGCTCGCCCGAGTAGAGCCCGGCGACCGCCATCGCCGTCCACTCGCCGACACTGTGCCCGGCGACCGCGTCCGGCACGACGCCCATCCGGCGCAGCGCCGTGTCGAGCAGCCGCCCCACGCCGACGACACCGAACCCATGACGGCCTACGTCACCGACCCGCACGTCCTGTGCGACGGGCCCGGCGACGGTGGGGAGGCCGAAATGCGCGGCGATGTCGTCGACGCGGGGAGTGAACTCGCCTTCCAGGCCCGGGAAGACGAAGGCCAGTCCGCCGGTGCGGAGCAGCGGGGCGGGCCGGAACCACACGTCGTTGCGGCCCTGCCAGGCCCGGCCCTTGCCGATGGCACGACGGGCGAGGGCGAGCCGTTTGGCGGTGGGATCGACGATGCCCAGGCGGACCGGGCCCGCCTCCGGATGAGTCCCTTCGGGAGCGAGGCCGGCGGCGAGGACGGCGGAGTCGTCGGCGGCGAGGAGCGCGGCCAGCCGGTCGGGGGTGTCGGCGGCGAGCAGGAGGATGCGCTCGGGTTCGGAGACTTCGGTGACCTGGGCGGCGCGGGGTCCGATGGCCTCGGTGCTGCGGGGTCCGGTGGCTTCCCCGGCGCGGGACCCGGTGTCCCCAGCGCCAAGGCCGACGGCGGCCGGGCGGCGGCCGGGTGCTTCCTCCAGGACCACGTGTGCGTTGATCCCGCCGAACCCGAAGGCGTTCACCCCGGCCCTGCGGACCGGCTGCTCGCGGGTGGTCCGCCAGGGTTCGGCCCGGTCCAGGGTACGAAAGCGAGTGGCCGCCAGGGCCGGGTGCGGGTCGTCGCAGTGCAGCGTGGGCAACAGCGTGGCGTGGTGCAGCGCGAGGGCCGCCTTCACCAGACCCGCGACCCCGGCGGCCGGCATGGTGTGACCGATCATCGACTTCACCGAGCCCAGCACAGCCCGCTCACCTTCGGCACCCGGCCCGAACACCTCCGCGAGCGTGGCCAGTTCGGCCGTGTCACCGGCCGGGGTCGCGGTGCCGTGCGCCTCCAGCAGACCCACCGAGGACGATGCGGCGGGATCCAGCCCGGCAGCCCGCCAGGCCTGGCGTACGGCGTGGGCCTGACCACCGGGATCGGGGTTGACCAGCCCGGAAGTACGGCCGTCGCTGGCCACGCCGGTACCCCGGATCACCGCATACACACGGTCACCGTCCCGCTCGGCGTCCACCAGACGCTTGAGGACCACGATGCCGGTGCCCTCGCCGATCAGGATGCCGTCCGCCTCGCGGTGGAAGGGCCGGATCCGCTCACTCGGAGAGAGCGCCCGCAGCTGGGAGAACACACTCCACAGGGTGATGTCGTGGCAGTGGTGCACTCCCCCGGCGAGCATCACATCGCAGCGCCCGGCGGCCAGTTCGGTGACGGCCTGGTCGACGGCGACCAGCGAGGAGGCGCAGGCCGCGTCCACGGTGTAGGCGGGGCCGCGCAGGTCGAGGCGGTTGGCGATCCGGGAAGCCGCGAGGTTGGGCACCAGGCCGATCGCCGACTCGGGGCTGGCCGGGCCGAGCCGCTCGGTGAACGCCTCCCGCACCCGGGCCAACTGACCCGCAGACAGACCGGGCACCAACTCACCCAGCGTGCGCACCAGTTGCCCAGCCGTACGGACCCGCTGGTCGAGCCGGACCAGACCAGGCGTGAGGTAGCCGCCCCGGCCCAGCACCACCCCGATCCGGTGCCGCTCCGGCAGCCGCTCCTCACCACCCGCGTCCGCGATCGCGGACGCCGCCACATCAAGAGCGATCAGCTGATCGGGCTCCGTACCGCCGACGGAGTTCGGCATGATCCCGTACCGGGTGACCTCGACCTCGGCGAGGTCGTCGACGAAGCCGCCGCGCCGGCAGTAGACCTGGTCGGGGACGGCGGGCCCGGCCGCCGTACCGGGACGGTAGTAGTCCGCGTCCCAGCGCCCTGCCGGCACCTCGCCGATGGCGTCCACGCCGTCGCGCAGATTCCTCCAGTACGCGTCGAGGCCCGCGGCGCCGGGGAGCAGCACCGCCATGCCCACGATCGCGACCGGTGTCTGACGGTCGTCGCTCATGTCACCAGCCCGAAGCGGTGTAGACGACGGCCCGCACGGACGGCTCGCCCCAGGCCAGCTCCCGCAGCAGCGCGGCAGCGCCCTCGGCGGGATCGATCAGCCGCACCCCGCGCCGCGCGTACTCGCGCCCCAGCTCGGGACTGACCATCCCGGTGTGACCGCCGACAGGCGCCCAGGGCCCCCAGTGCACGGTCAGCACCCGGCTCCCAGCGCGCTCCGCCCACTGCGCGCCCAGACTCTCCAACGCGTCATTCGCGGCGGCGTAGTCGGCCTGGCCACGGTTGCCCAGCACAGCCGAGATACTGCCGAACAGCACGGCGAAACCGGGGCCGTTGGGGAGTTCCTCCAGCGCGGCGAGCAGGGTCGTGGCACCGGCCGTCTTGGTCCCGTACACCCGCTGGAAGGACTCCGCCGACTTCTCGGCGATCAGGCGGTCCTCGATCACCCCGGCCGCGAACACCACCCCGTCCAGACGGCCGTGATCGGCGTGGATCTCCTTGACGGCCTGGAGCGCGGCCTCCCGGTCACGGAAGTCCACAGCCCGGTAGCGGGCCTCACTGCCGAGGGCAGCAAGTTCGTCCAGGGTCGCGGAGATCTCCCGCTGAGCGAGGATCAGTTCAGCCTCGCGGCCCACCTCGGCGGGCTTGAGTCCGCCCCGGGCGGCGAGGGCCGCGCGGAGTGCGGCGGGGGTGTGGGCATGGGCGGTGTCCGGGGCCTCGGGGCCGGCAGGCGCCGGGGTCCGGCCCAGCAACTCGATCCGGCAACGGCAAGCAGCGGCCAGACCGGCCGCGAACGTCGCGGTGATCCCCCGGGCCCCGCCGACCAGCAGCACCACCGAATCCCGGTCCAGGCCGAGCGCGGCGGCCTCGGCGGCCCCCTCCCCCGCCGGACCAGCACCACCGGTGGCCAGCGCGCCCAGCGGCACCTCGGCCAGTTCGAGCCCCTGCCGTCCGGCGGCCGTGCGCAGCACGACGGGGACCGGCTCCGGGGCCAGCAGCTCCGCGATCAGCGCGTCGGCGACGGCGTCCGGTGCCACGTCCCCGAGGGTCACCACCCGGGCGACCGTGTCCGGGTACTCCCGGGCGACGGTACGGAACAGACCGTGCAGCCCGGCAGAGCGCGCCGCGTCCTCGCCGTCGGCGGGCCGGGCGGCCAGCAGCCAGCGCGGACCACGGGCCAGGGCCGCCCGCAGCACGGGGAAGGCCTCCGGCAGCACGGGGGTGTCACCGCCGGACAGGGCGCCCAGGTACAGCACCCCGTCCACGGTCCCGTCCGCCGCGCCGAGCAGCTGGTCCGCGTCGACGGTCACGACTTCGGCCCCGTACTCGGCGAGCCGTTCCGCCAGCCGTAGGTGCTCCCCGAGGAGCAGGAACCGCTGCCCGGACAGCACGGCGGCCGGGTCGGCGGCCGGGTCCGGCTGTGCCAGGGCAACGGGCCGCAACTCGAAGCGTTTGGGGGCCACTCCGGTGAGGGGTTCCTCCGCCGCGACGGGAGCGGCAGCGGCCAGGGGCTCCTGCGCCGCGACCGGAGCCGCACCGGCGACGGGCTTCTCCGGTTCGGCGGCGGGCCCGCCGACCCGCGCCGTCAGCCAGCCCGTCACGGCGGCCGCCGTCCGTGCCTTGGCCAGCTCCTCCAGCTCGCTGTCGTCCAGGGTCTCCGCCCCGCCCGCGATCCCGAGCCGCTTCGCCAACTCCCCCGCGATCTCGGCCCGTTTGATCGAGTCGATACTCAGGTCCGCCTCCAGATCGAGATCGGGCTCGATCATGTCGACGGGATAGCCGGTGCGCTCGCTGATGATCTCCAGGACGACCCGCTCGACGTCGGTCGTCTCCTCGGGCTCGGGCCCGGCCTCCACCACCGGGGCGGCAGGCAGCGGCTGCGGCTGCGGTACGACCGCTTCGGCCGGCGGCAGCTGCTGCAGCAGCACCGGAGCCGCCGGCACCTGGGTCGCCCCGAAGTAGGTGAGCAGCACGTCTCGCTGGGCGGCGATCATCTCCCGGCTGGTGCGCAGGAACTCGGAGATCAGCGCGTCCCGGTCGGCCGGGGCGCCGTGCGGCGGGTTCGTCACAGTCGTCGTCTCCACGACTCGTCGGGCCGGTGCCAGGGCACCGGGCAGGAAGTCACCGGCGGCGGTGCGCACGAGCTGTCCGTCGACCGTCCAGCCGGGCCGTTTCGGCGCCGGGGTCCGCAGCGCGTCCACGGCGTCACGGCCGTGCAGCAGCCAGGCGGTGCGCACCGGCACGCCGGCGACGGCCAATTGGGCGAGCGCGTCGAGCCAGCCGCGCAGTCCGCTGTCGGCGCGGGGCTCGCAGGCCACGGTGGTGTGCGGGCGGTCACCGAGGATCTGCCCGACGAGCCGGGTGAGCACGCTGCCGGGTCCGGCCTCGACGAAGACCCGGGCCCCGGCCTCGTACATCGCCTCGATCTGAGCGGCGAAGACGACGGGCGAGCCGATCTGGGCCGCAAGTCCGGCACGCACCGCCTCCGCGTCGTCGCCATAGGGAGCCGCCGTACGGTTGGACCACACCGGGAACTCGGGCGGCCGTACGACCGTGTCCGCCAGGACCTCCGCGAACCGCTCGCCCGCCCCGGCCACGACCGGGCTGTGGAAGGCACAAGCCACCGGGATCCGCTTGGCACCGAGACCGGCCTCGCGCAACAGCCTTACCGCTGCGGTGACTTCCTCGGTCGGACCCGAGATCACCGTCTGTTGCGGCGAGTTGTGGTTGGCGAGAACCACGGCGTCCGGGGCACCGGCCGCGCGCAGCGCCCGCTCGACGTCGTGCGCTCCGGCGGACACGGCGGCCATGGTGCCGGGTTCGTCGCCCGCGGCTGCCAGGATCGCGGCCGCGCGTTCGGCACTGAGTTCCAGGAGGGCCTCGGGGGTGAGGGCGCCGGCCGCGCTCAGGGCGACGAGTTCGCCGTAGCTGTGTCCGGCGGCCATGTCGGGACGGACGCCGGCCGCCGTGAGCAGGGCGTGGGCGGCGAGGCCGGTGATGCCGAGGGCGGGCTGGGCGGCCCGGGTGTCGGTGAGGGCCGCCCGACGGCGCTCCCTGGTGGTGTCGTCGAAGGCGGCGGGCGGATAGAGGGCGTCGGCGTGGACCCGGCCCAGTTGCAGGTAGTGCTGCAGCTCGGGGAAGGCGATCAGAACGTCGGCCAGCATGCCGGGGCGCTGACTGCCCTGACCGGGAAAGAGGAACGCGACCTTGGCGTCCGCGTCTTGGGACGCGCCGGCCAAGTGGATCCCGGCCCGCGGGTCCCGCTCCCCCGCCAGGACCCGCCGCAGCTGCCCGGCCAGTCCGGCCACGTCGTCCGCGACCACCGCCGCCCGTACCGGCTCGGGCGAGGCGTCCGCACGGCGGGCGGCGGCCAGCGCCAGGTCGCGCAACCGCCAGGAGCCGGACTCGGCCGCCCGCAGCAGTTCCTCGACGCCCCGGTGGGCGGCCTTCTCGTCGCGCCCCCGGAACAGGAACAGCTCGGCGGGCCAGGCGTCCAGGCCCTGTTCCGGCGGCACCGCGCCGTCATACGCCTCCAGCACCACATGAAAGTTGGTGCCACCGAAGCCGAACGCGCTGACCCCGGCGACCCGTTCGGCGGCCGGGACCGCCCAGGGCCGGGCCTCGGTATGGAAGACGAACGGGCTCTCGTCCTCGGTCCACGCCGCATTGGGCCGCTCCAGGTGCAGGGTGGGCGGCTTCACACCCGCGTGCAGGGCCAGAGTGGTCTTGATCAGACCAGCGAGTCCGGCAGCACACTTGGTGTGCCCGATCTGCGACTTCACCGAGCCCAGCGCACAACTGGCTTTCTCCGCGCCCGCCTCCGCGAACACCTCACTGAGAATGGTGAGTTCGGTGCGGTCGCCGACGACGGTCCCGGTGCCGTGCGCCTCGACCAGCCCCACCCGCGCCGGGGAGATACCGGCGCTGCGGTACGCACGCAGCAGCGCCGCCCGCTGCCCCTCGGGACGAGGCGCGGTCAACCCCAGGGAACGGCCGTCACTCGACGAACCCAGCCCCTTGATCACCCCGTAGACCCGGTCACCGTCCCGCTCGGCATCGGCCAGCCGCTTCAGCACGACACACGCCACACCCTCACCCAGCGCGATACCGTCCGCGGAGCCGTCAAAAGCCCGCGAACGCCCCGTCGGCGACAGCGCATGCACCGAAGAGAACAGCACATAGTCGTTGATCCCGTTGTGCAGATCCGCGCCACCGCACAGCACGACATCACTCGTCCCGGCAGCCAGCTCCTTGCACGCCACATCCACCGCCGCCAACGAGGACGCACACGCCGCGTCCACGGTGAAGTTGGCACCGCCCAGATCCAGCCGGTTCGCGATCCGCCCCGAGATGACATTGGCGAGCATCCCCGGGAACGAATCCTCCGTCAGCCGGGGCAGCTGCTCCTCCAACCCCTCCGGCACCCTCCCGAAATAAGAGGGCAGCACCGCCCGCAGCGTGCCCGCGTTCGACAGATCGCTGCCCGCCTCCGCACCGAAGACCACGGAGGTGCGCGAGCGGTCGAACCCCCGCCCCCGCTCTCCGTATCCGGCATCATCCAGCGCCCGCCGCGCCGCCTCCAGGGCGAGCAGCTGAACCGGCTCGATATGCCCCAGGGACGCGGGCGGAATGCCATAGCTCAACGCGTCGAAGGGAATCGGCGGCAGGAAACCACCCCACTTCGAAGTGGTGCCGCCCTCGGCGTGATGGACAGCCGGATCCCAGCGCTCGGGCGGGACCTCCGTGACCGCATCATGCCCTGCCACCACGTTCGCCCAGAACGTGGCCAGATCGGGAGCCTGCGGGAACATGCACGCCATACCCACGATCGCGATGTCCAACGGCGCGGGCGCGGGCGTTTCCGGCCGCTGCTCCCCGGCAGACCGCTCCGCCAGGAAGTCGGCCGCGCCGTCGGTCACGGCGTGGTGCAGGGCCGCCACGGTGGTGGTCGCCGAGCGCAGCACGGCGACCTCGCCGGCCATGAACATCCCGTCGTCGAGCTGGCGTTGCTCGTCGACGCGGTCCAGTCGGCCGCTGTCCGGGTCCCGGTCGAGGCCTTTGCTGGCGATGCGCAGCCGGCCGACGTTGAGCTTCTCCAGTTCCTCCCACAGTCGCCGGTCGGGCACTCCGGCGGCCCGCAGATCGGCTTCGCGCTCGTGGTAGTCGAGGGTGAACGGGCTGGGCACGCAGCGGGTGGCGTGGCCGGGAGCGGTCTCCAGGAGCGCGGTGGAGGTGGCCGCCCGGACCTGGCGCTGGAAGAGGGGCTGGATGGCGCCCCGGTCCACGGCTTCCTCGGTGAAGAGGTAGGCGGTGCCCATGAGCAGGCCGACGGCCGCACCCCGAGCGGTGAGGGGCGCGGCGAGCGCGGCGACCATCGCAGCCGAACGCGCGTCATGGACACCGCCCGCGAAGAACACCTCCAGACCCTCGACGTCCGGGAAATCCTCCAGTACCGCGAGCTGGGCCTCCCACAGCGGGAAGCTCGCACGCGGCCCCACGTGACCGCCGCACTCGGACCCCTCGAACACGAACTTCCGGGCCCCCGCCTCCAGGAACTGCCGCAACAGCCCCGGCGAGGGCACATGCAGGAAGGTGCTGATCCCGGCCCGCTCCAACGCCTCCGCCTGGGCAGGCCGGCCACCCGCGACAATCGCATGACTGGGCCGCAGTTCTCGTACCGCTTCGAGCTGCGCGTTCCTGAGCTCCTCGGGAGCGAAGCCGAGCACACCCACGCCCCACGGCCGGCCATCGAGCACGGCCCGGGCCTCGGTCAGCATCTCGCGGGTGCGGATACCGTCCGCCAGGGCCAGCGCCAGGAAGGGCAACGCCCCGTCATCGGCGACCGCGGCGGCGAAGGCGGCCCGGTCGCTCACCCGGGTCATCGGGCCCTGGGCGACGGGTAGCCGGGTGCCGAGGGCGTGGCTCATGGCGGAGGTCGCGGGACGCAGCGCCTCGGCGGCGCCCGGTTCCGTGCGGATCACGGCGGTCAACTCCCGTACGGTCCGGCGCACATCGCCCCAACGGTCGGCGAACCGTGCGGCGAGGAAGCCGTCCTGGCCCACCGGCAGCAGTTGGGTGCGCGGATCCTCGGCGCCGAGCAGCGCGGCGACCGCGGCGGGGTCGTCGGCGGGCGGCCGTACGGCGTCCGGGCCGCGGCGGTGCAGTACCCGGTGTCCGGCCAGGACGACGGTCTCGGAGCCGTCGAGGGTGCGCAGCGCGGCGGCCGTCGCCTCGGGCAGCCGGGACTCGGCGAGCAGGGCCAGTTGGCTGTCGAGGACCACGCCGGCCGCGCCGCCCGCCACAGCCGCGGCCGCCGTACGCGGCCCGATGCCACCGCAGGCCCACACCGGGACATCCAACTCCGGCGCGTCAAGCAGCTGTTGGAGCAGGACGAAGGTGCTCAGCTCGCCGACCCGGCCGCCGCTCTCGGCGCCCCGGGCGATCAGCCCGTCCGCCCCGGCCGCGACCGCCTCGCGCGCCGCGTCCAGATCAGTGACCTCCACCAACACCCTTGTTAGCGAGGCGAGTTGGGCGATGTCCCAGGGTGCGTCGGCGGCCAGGACGACCGTGTCGGGTGCCGGGCCCAGGTCCGCCGGGGTGAGCGCGCAGCCCGCGGCCACCCGCACGCCGTACGGTCCCGGTGCCGCCCGTTTCAGCCGGGTCAGCGCCTCCCGGGTTCTTCGGTCACCGGGTCCCAGGTCGAGGACGCCGAGTCCGCCGGCGGCACAGGCCGCCGCGGCGAGCCTGGCATCGGGTTGCCCGAAAGGAGTGATGCAGATGATCAGGTCGACGGCACGCACAGGCAACGTCATGATGCTCCGAATAATCGGGAGGACAGCACGGTGGGGGATGTGTGCGGCGGAAAGCGCGGGGTGAGGCCACCGGAAACTAGCGAGTTCATTACTCGCGGGTCAATAACGGAGGGGGCCCATGACGTCCGGTAGTATTGATTCGGCCAGCCCGGGGAATTCGCCGCAAGAGCCGAAAAAGCTGGCAATTCCCTTCGGATCGACGGCCGTTCGGCGCGCCGGTCACCGGCGCCACACCGACACAAGCCCGTCAAAGCACCCCGGCCATTCACCGGGCACTCACCCCGGCGCAACGCGCCGTGCGGGCGCGCCCAGCTCTGTAAATTCGGGATGACTTCGGTCCGCTGGCTCGATCCTGGCACACCGGAAAGCGGTTCCGAACGCCATGGCGCCAACCCTGACCCAAGGCTGACAGAAACCTGACGCCAACTGTATTACTTCAAATGAAACACGCAGTGGGGAAAATTCTCGTAAACCCTTGAAGTAAAGCGGCCGGAGAGCCCTCGCTCCCCGGCCGCTCATTGACAGGAATTCAGCGGTGGCCGCCGCCCACCCGCGCTCCGGCGCGCAGCCGCAGGTCGCCGGACGAGGCCCCCACCCAGACGGTGCGCCGTCCGGTGCCGAGCACCCAGCGGTGCCTGCGCGCGTCCCACGACGACAGGGTGCGCGCGGCGACCCGCACGGTCACCCGGCGCCGCTCACCCGCACGCAGCACCAGCCGCCGGTAGCCGCCCAACACCCGTACGGCCTGGTCGAGTCGGAGGTCGGGCGACGGTCCGACGTACACCTGCGGCACCGCGACCCCGGTCCGCCGCCCCGTGTTGCGCACGGTGAACGTCACCTCCAGGCCGTCGTGCGTCCAGCGCGTCCCGGGTTCGGAGTAGGCGAAGGAGGTGTACGACAGCCCGTGCCCGAAGGGGAACAGGGGCCGTACACCCTGCGCGTCGTACCAGCGGTAGCCGGCGTGGATGCCCTCCGAGTACTCCTCGGTGCCGTCGACGCCGGGGTAGCGGCGCGGGTCGCCGGCCACCGGATGGTGGTCGTCGTCGGCCGGGAAGGACTGGGTGAGGCGCCCGCCCGGGTCGCTGTCGCCGAAGAGCACGGCGGCGGTGGCGGCCGCGCCCTCCTGGCCGGGGTAGTACATCTGGAGCACCGCCCCGGTCCGCGCCAGCCAGGGCATCGAGGTGGACGACGAGGTGTTGAGGACGACGGTGGTGCGCGGGTTGGCCGCGGCCACCGCCCGGATCAGCCGCTCCTGGTGGCCGGGCAGGGCGACGGTGGTGCGGTCGAGGCCCTCGGTGGCGTCCTCGTAGGCGAACAGCACGACATGGCGTGCGGCCCGGGCCGCGCTCACCGCGTCGGCGATGTCCTGGGCGCGGGTCGCGCCGGTGATCCGGCGCAGCCGGAACAGCAGGCCGGCGTCCCCGCCGTCCGCCGTGATCTTCAACGTGTGGGCGCCCTTGGCGAGTTGCGAGGTCTTGCGGCGGACGCCGAGGCCGTCGGGGGCGACGGCGACCAGGCCGCCGGAGAAGTACTCGCCGTAGCCGGCCGCGAGGGGGAAGAGTTCCTCGCCGTCCAGCAGGACCTTGGGGCGGGCGGTGGCCGCGGACGAGAAGTGCAGCACGAAGGTCCACTCGTCGTCCTCGCCGACGGTGAGCGAGCCGTCGTACTCCCAGGTCTTCCCGGCCGCCACCGACTGCCCCTCGCTGTCGAGGGCCGGGCTGACGGCGGAGGCGGGGATCGCCTTGCCGAACAGGTCCTCGCCGAGGGTGTGGGTGACGGTGCCGCGCGCCCGCGCCCGGATGGCGTCGAGGGGGCTGTCGGCGTGGTCGGGGACGACATGGGCGCTGCCGCCGCCGCTGACGAAGGGGAGTTCGCCGGTCGGTCCGATCACCGCGACGGCGCCGCCGTCCAGGGGCAGGGTGCCGCGCTCGTTGCGCAGCAGGGTCGCGCCGGCCTTGGCGACCTCCAGGGCCACCGCGGCGCCCGCCGCGGCGTCGCGGTCCGGGCGGGGCGGGGCGCTGCCGTCGAGGAGGCCGAAGCGGTCCATGACCGAGAGGATGCGGCGGACCGCGCGGTCGACGTAGGTCTCGGCCACGCTGCCGTTCTGCACCGCCGACTTGAGGGCCGTACCGAAGTAGGTTCCGTCGGGCATCTCCATGTCGAGGCCCGCGGTGATCGCGGCGGCGGTGCTGTGCGCGGCGAACCAGTCGGTCATCACCCAGCCCCGGTAACCCCACTGGTCGCGCAGGATGTCGGTGAGCAGGGTCGGGTTCTCGCAGGCGAAGGTGCCGTTGACCTTGTTGTAGGCGCCCATGACGGCGCCGGTGCCGGCCTCCACCGCCGCCTCGAAGCCACGCAGTTCGAGTTCGTGCATGGTCTGTTCGTCGGCCCGCACGTCGATCGAGTTGCGGTCCTTCTCCTGGTTGTTGAGGGCGAAGTGCTTGACGGTCGCGATCAGGCCCTCGCCCTGGATGCCCCGGATCTCGGCGGCGACCAGGTCGGAGGCGAGCAGCGGGTCCTCGCTGAACGTCTCGAAGTTGCGGCCCGCGTAGGGGGTGCGGATGAGGTTGACCATCGGGGAGAGCAGCACGTCCTGGCCCAGGGCGCGGCCCTCACGGCCGATCACCTGGCCGTAGCGGCGGGCCAGTTCGGGGTCGAAGGCGGAGGCGAGGAGCACCGGGGCGGGCAGTGCGGTGGCGTGCTCGGTGATCCGGACGCCGGCCGGGCCGTCGGCGAGTCTGAGGGGCGGGATGTTCAGCCGGGGAACTCCGGGCACATAGCCGGCCTGGCCGAGCGAGCCGGGGTCGGTGGCCCCGTGCAGCAGGGAGATCTTCTCGTCGAGGGTGAGTCGGGCGATCAGCCGCTCGACGCGGGGGCCGGCGCCGGCCCCGGGTCTGCCGGCCGCGGCGGCGGGCGTGAGCGGGAGGAGTCCGCCGGTGGCCGCGGCGGCGACCGCGATGGCGCCGGCCGTCAGACGCAGGGCGGATCGTCGGGAGACGGTTTCGGACATGAGCCGTCACTCCTTCGGTGTGCGGGCACGACGATGTGAACCGCGAGAGCGCCCGGGCACCCGGACCGCGTTCGGCCTGTGAACGCAACACCCGCCACAGGACCTTGACGGCCCGTCATTCGCACCACCGGCGCGTCGGAAACGTAGATCCGCTGGTGACTCGTGTCAACGATCTGAACAGAAATCACCCCCGAGCCGACAAGAAACGAAAACGGAGGGCCACTTCGCAGCGTGGCCCTCCGACAACCGTCACTCCCGACCCCGACTAACCCAGCAGGCCCCCCACTCCGCCGACGAGGTCCGTCACGGTGGCGGGCAGGGCGGCCGCGACCGAGTCCTCCACGGAGCCCGTCGCGGACTCCACGGCGGCGCAGGCCGTCTCGGTGAGCGGGGCGACGGGCTCCCCCGGGTGTCCGGGACGCGCGACCGGGGCGGGGCGGCCGTGGGAGCCGACCTGGGCGATCCGGGTGCCGTACGGTTCCTGCCGCGCGTCGGGCGCCTCGCGCGGGACTCCCGGAACCGGCAGGGGTGCGGGGGTGTCCGTCCGCGCGTCCCGCTTCGGCGCGGGTGCCGGTGCGGAGCCCGTGGGATCCGGCGTCGCCGGCGCTCCCCCGCCGACCGGGTCCAGGTCCCACCGTTGCCGCACCGACCCGTTCCGCCCGGCCACGACCACGTGCGCGCCGTCCGCGGCCAGCGCCAGGCCCTGGTCCCAGCGCAGCAGGAGTTCGCCGCGCACCGTCAGGTCGTACGACACCTCTCCCGCGTGCACCAGACAGCCGGAGACCACGACACTGCGCGTGCCGGGGTCGGCGGCGAGGCAGAGGGTGGGGTCGAGGGCGCTGCGCAGCATGCCGTCGTCCTGGTACGACCACTGCTGGGACCCGGCGTCCGCACAGAGGGCGAGCCGCAGGTCCGCGCCCTCCCGCACCCGGCCGCCGCGCACGTCCAGGCAGAGTCCGGCGTCGAGGCTGCGCAGCCGGCCGTGGGCGATCTCGACGGGCTCGCCCGCGGAGGCCGGTGACGGAGAGGCGGAGGAGGGGGCGTCGGCCGCGGGGCCGGGCCGGGTGGCACCGCCGCCGGGGGCACTGCCGCCCGGGGCTCCCCAGGTGGTGGCGCCGGGGCGCGGGACACCGTTGTCGTCCGACCAGCTCTTCGCCACGAGCACGGTGGCGAGCAGCGCGAGGGAGACCAGGCCGACGCCGGCCGCCACCGCCTTGCGCCGCCCGCTCTCGGAGACGGTGCGGTGCCGGCCGCCGGACGGCGCGGCGGCGGGATCGGGTTCGGCCGCGGCCGGCCAGGCCTCGACGACCGCGCCCCGGCCGGGCCGCGAGTCGAGATAGCGGCGGGCGCCCCAGCCGAGCACGGTCTCGGCGAGCAGGACCTCCAGGCCGCCGTCGAAATGGCTGAGCTGTTCGGCGGCGTGCCGGCAGTACCGGCACTCGGTGAGATGCCGTTGCACATCGGGGAGCAAGGAGCCGCCCCGGCGTATCGGTACGTCGAGGAGCCGGTTGTAGAAGCGGCATTCCTTCGAGGGCGCGAGTTCCCGGTGGGCGCGTACCAAGCCGGACCTCAATTGCTCACGGGCCTGGTCCAGGGCAGTCGTTGCGGTATCGATGTCGACACCCAACAGACCAGCTGGTATGTATATGGGTTCGGCTTCGACCTCGGTGTGCCAGAGGAGGCATTGCGAGGCTCCGGGAAGGGCCTGGAAAGCACGCTCGGCGAGTTGCCGCCTTTCCGGCGTGCCGGGTCTGGCGGCGCTGAGTCCGCGGCCTCCGGTGGTTTTGCGCAGCTCCGGTGCGACCACGGAAATGGCCTCGTCGGCGGCCCACGCGCGGACCGTCTCCCGTACGGTCACGAGCAGCTGCGGACGGAGGGCGCCCCCGACCGCGCCGCCGGCCAGCCGGCCGAGGACCCGTTCGAAGGCGGCGCTGGCCACCAGCTGGGCGGTGGGGGTGGCGGAGGCGAGGCAGACGACGGCGTAGTCACAGGTGGCGCGCCAGTGCCGGGTCAGCAGCAGGGCGACGGCGTGGTGGCGCTCGGCGGGGGTTCCGGTGAGACGGGCGATGAGATCGCGGTCGGACTCCGCCGGGGTCGAACCGGGGCGAGGCGGGTAAGGCGGGCGTGGGGGGTAGGGGGATTGCACCGAACCATTTCCTTCCGAGCCGCAGGACGGCATACGAAATGGCGCCCTGAGGAATGCAGTGCCTGATTGGTGTGTACCTTTTCGAGCCCATAAGGACCGGCCTTACGGCCACACCGGCCTCTGGACCCTCCCGCGGGGAGGCTCACCTTCGCACACCGGCCTCACAGGAAACAAGAAGTTCAGGTGACCCAAGTTCAAAGTCGCGGGAATTCAGATAAGTTACCGGCGGTATCCCCGCCTCTGCGTTAATCAGCGGCGGCACAGGTTCAACTTGTGTGCGACAAGGACCCGATGGCACACGAAATCTTCAACTCCCGGACGGCCGCGGTCACGGTCGGCGGAACGTGGCGTTCCACAGCCGTCTCCCATGTTTCTCCCGGCCCGCTCCCATCCCGGTGGGCCAGCATGGGCCGCATGATCGCCCCCCACACTCCGCACGCCTCCCCCGTCCCCACGCCCCCCAGGTCCGTGCGCAAGGCCGTGGTCCCGGCCGCCGGACTCGGCACCCGGTTCCTGCCCGCCACCAAGGCGACGCCGAAGGAGATGCTGCCGGTCGTCGACAAGCCGGCCATCCAGTACGTCGTGGAGGAGGCCGCGAAGGCCGGGCTCGACGACATCCTCATGGTCACCGGCCGGCACAAGCGGGCCATCGAGGACCACTTCGACAACGCCTTCGAGCTGGAGCAGGCGCTCGCCGCCAAGGGCGACACGGTGCGGCTGGACGCCGTGCGCGATCCCGCGCGGCTCGCCGACATCCACCACATCCGCCAGGGCGACCCGCTCGGCCTCGGTCACGCGGTGCTGTGCGCCAGGCACCACGTGGGCGACCAGCCCTTCGCGGTGCTCCTCGGCGACGACCTGATCGACGCCCGCGAGACGCTGCTCAGCCGGATGCTCGACGTCCGCGACCGCTTCCAGGGCAGTGTCGTGGCGCTGATGGAGGTCGACCCGTCGCAGGTGCACCTGTACGGCTGCGCCGCCGTCGAGCCCTCCGAGGAGGACGGAGTGGTGCGGGTGACCGGCCTCGTGGAGAAGCCGTCCCCGGAGAACGCGCCCAGCAACTACGCGGTCATCGGCCGCTACGTCCTCGACCCCGAGGTGTTCGGCGTCCTGGAGCGGACCGAGCCCGGCCGGGGCGGCGAGATCCAGCTGACCGACGCGCTGCAGGAACTGGCCGCGGGCGGCACGGTCCACGGCGTCGTCTTCGACGGCCTCCGCTACGACACCGGCGACAAGGGCGACTACCTCCGCACGGTGGTCCGCCTGGCCTGCGAACGCCCCGACCTGGGCCCCGAGTTCACGACCTGGCTGAAGCAGTTCGTCGCGGGCCTGGACCAGAACGGGGCCGAGCGGATACAGAGCCGCGCCGCCGCCTGACCGGCCCCCCATGAAGGACGGGGTGAGGGCCCGGCGGCCCTCACCCCGTCCGGCGCTTCTTGGATCGGTGGACCCGCAGAACGGCCGACTCCGGCACCGGCCGGCCCGCACGGCTCGGCACCGGCCGGCCCGCACGGCTCGACACCGGCCGGCCACCGGGACCCACCATCGGCCGGCAACCGGTCGGCCTCCAAGTCCCCTCAGTCGGTCAGCCGTTGGGGCGGAGGGTCCAGATCACGGTCATCTCGCCGGTGACCGCGCCGTCCTCGCGGGTGATGGCGACGGTGACCGGGAACTCGGGGCGCTTGCCCTCGTCGAGTTCGGCGACGACGTCGGCGATCGGGCGGCCGAGGGTCGCGGTGGCCTTGACCGGGCCGAGGGCGACCTTCTTGTAGGCGATCTCGGCGCTGACCGCGAGCGGCACCGCCCGGGAGAGCTGGTCGCCGAAGGCGGCGAGGACGATCGCGCCGCTCGCGGACTCGGCGAGGGTGAACATCGCCCCGGCGTGCGGGCCGCCGATGTGGTTGTGGAAGTCGCCCTGGTCCGGCAGGGACAGCACGGCCCGCTCCGGAGTGGTCTCCAGGTACTCCAGGTTGAGGGTCCGCACCATCGGGACCGTGGCGGCGAGCATCTCGCCGATCGACATCTGGTCAGTGCTCATGCCGGGCATGTTACTCACGGGTAGCCGGGTCTGACCATAGCGGTGCCATGGTGATTGACGTCGCACGGTGCGGACGGCCGCCGCGGCCGCGCCCCCGCCCGGCGGCCGTTTCGGTACGCCTCCGCCGAGGCCCGGTGACCGGATCGTGTCCCCGGCGGCACTAGGGTTACGGGCCATGTGGCCAGAACAGCAGCCGCCAGGGGGCGAGCAGTACCCGCAGAACAACCCGTATCAGCAACCGGGTTACCAGCAGCCGAATCCGTACCAGCAGCCCGGCTACCAGCAGTATCCGCAGTCAGGCGGGTACGGGCAGCAGCCGCAGTGGGGGCCACCCGGCCCGGCGGGCGCGCCGCAGGCACCGCAGGGCGGAGGCGGTGGCGGAGGCGGCAACCGGACGAAACTGGTCGCGATCATCGCCGCCGCGGCCGTCGTCGTGGCGGCCGGGGTGACCGGTTTCCTGGTGCTCGGCGGCAAGAAGGACGACAAGGCTGACGGCGGGAAGGACCAGCGGTCCAGCCAGTCACCGACTCCCTCTCCCACCGCGTCCGCCTCCGCCTCGACGGACGACAGCACGCGCGGTGACGACGACGCCGTACAGCCGACGATCGCCGGCTGGAAGGCCGTCGTGAACCCCAAGTGGGGCACGGCCTTCGACGTACCGGCCGACTGGGAGGTCCTCACCGCGGGCACCTCCGTCGGTTTCGAGGACAAGGACGGCAAGCCGATCATCACGATGTCGGCGCCGGCCCAGTACAAGTCGAAGTGGTGCACGAGCGACGACGACAAGGACGGCAGGACCGAGGACACCGCCCTGGCCGCGGTGGGCACCAAGGGCGAGAGCGGCGCGAAGACCCCGGGCGACGCGGCCGTCCGGGAGGTCCCCTGGTGGGTGTACGGCGGCTACACGTACCCGGACAAGAAGTCCCTCGGCTACGACAAGAAGGCCACCGCCTACACCACCGCGTCCGGTCTCAAGGGCGCCTACGCCTGGGCGCGTTCGACGAACTCCCCCGCCAAGGGGAAGTGCGCGACCGACGGCAAGGCCATCACGTTCGGCTTCGAGAACTCGGCCGGCGACCTGGTGTCGTGGGACTTCTACGGCGCCAAGGGCGTGAACGGCGAGGTCCCCACCGCGACGATCATGAGGATCCTCTCCACGGTCCGACTGCACGGCACCCCGACCGGAGGCTGACCGGGAGCCGACCGGAGGCTGACCGGGAGCCGGCCGGAGGCTGACCGGATCGGGCGACGATATGCCCGACAATCGGTTTGGCAAGCCGGGCTCCCGGCAGGGATAGTCGGTCGGTGACCTCCACCTCCGACTCCCCCGGCACCCCCTCCCGCCTGCGCGGACCCGCCTGGGCGGGCCGCAACTACAGCCTGCTGACCGCGGCGGCGATCGTGACGAGCCTGGGCGCCAACGGCTCGCTGATCGCCGCCGCGTTCGCGGTGCTGGACGCGGGCGGCGACGGCGGGGACGTCGGACTGGTGGCCGCCGCCCGCACCCTGCCGCTGGTGCTCTTCCTGCTCATCGGCGGCGCGGTGGCGGATCGTTTCCCCCGGCACCGTGTGATGGTCGCGGCCAACGCGCTCAACTTCCTCTCCCAGGGCGCCTTCGCCGTCCTCGTGCTCGCCGGCGAGCCGCGCCTGTGGCAGATGATGCTGCTCACGGCGCTGGGCGGCACCGGCCAGGCGTTCTTCAGCCCGGCGGCGGAGGGCATGCTGATGTCCTCGGTGAGCGGGGAACAGGCGGGCCGGGCCTTCGCGGTGTTCCGGATGGCGATGCAGGGCGCGGCCCTCGGCGGTGCGGCGCTGGGCGGTGCGCTGGTGGCCGCGATCGGCCCCGGCTGGGTGCTGGCGGTGGACGCGGCGGCCTTCGCGATCGCCGGGGCCCTCCGCTCCTTCCTCGACGTCAGCCACATCCCGCCGCGCACCCCGGGCGACGGGCTGCTGGCCGACCTCAAGGAGGGCTGGCGCGAGTTCGCCGGGCGCCCCTGGCTCTGGGGCATCGTCGTCCAGTTCTCGATCGCGAACGCGGTGGTGGGCGCCGCCGACGCGGTCTACGGCCCGCTGGTCGCCCGCGACAGCCTCGGCGGACCGGGCCCCTGGGGTCTCGCCCTGGGTGCCTTCGGCGCGGGCACGGTGGCCGGCGCCCTGCTGATGACCCGCTGGAAACCCCGCCGTCTGCTGTTCGTGGGCACCCTGTGCATCTTCCCGCTCGCCCTCCCCTCGGCGGCGCTGGCGGTCCCCGTCCCCATCGGGGTGCTCTGCGCGGTGATGTTCGTGGCCGGCACCACCGTCGAGGTCTTCGGTGTCTCCTGGATGACCGCGCTGCACCAGGAGATCCCCGAGGAGAAGCTCTCCCGGGTCTCGGCGTACGACTGGTTCGGCTCCGTCTCCCTGCTGCCGCTGGCGACGGCCCTGGCCGGCCCCGCCGAGGACGCGTTCGGCCGGAGCCCGGCCCTGTGGGGCTGCGCGGGCCTGGTCGTCGCCGTGACCGCCGCGGTCCTCCTGGTGCCGGACGTGCGCGACCTCACCCGCCGCACTCTCCCGGTCACCGCGTCCTCGGAGTCACCCGATCCCGAACGTGCCGCCGGGGGGCTCGGGTGACGGCACGGCGTCCGCGTCCCCGACCGGCCGGGCCCCGCCGACGAACTCCCTGAGCGCGCTGCTGTGTTCGACTCGCGCCGGAAAGGCGTCGGCGGCCGTACGACGGGCCAGCCCGCCCGCGTCGAGCGGCCGGTGCGAGGCGATGAGTACCGCGTTCCCGAACCGCCGCCCGCGCAGTACCCCCGGCTCGGCGATGACCGCCAGCTCCTCGAACACCACCGCGAAGGTGGCGAGTTGGGAACGCAGGAAGTCGAAGGGGGCGGAGTCCGCCAGGTTCGCGAGATAGACCCCGTCGGCACGCAGCACCCGCTCGGCCTCCCGCGCGTAGCCCAGCGAGGTCAGATGCGCGGGGATCCGGGACCCCCCGAAGACATCGGCGATCAGCACATCGGCCGAGTCCCCGGGCGCCCCCTCCAGCCAGCCCCGGGCGTCCGCGGCATGCAGGGCGATCCCCGCGCCGTCCCCCAACGGCAAGTGCTCGGTGACCAGCTCCAGCAGCCCCCGGTCGGCGTCCACGACATCCTGCCGGGACCCCGGCCGGGTCGCCGCCACATACCGGGGCAGCGTCAGCGCACCCCCACCGAGATGCAGCACGTCGAGCGGCGCCCCGGTCTCCGCCACCGCGTCCAGCACATGCCCGAGGCGCCGGGCGTACTCGAACTCCAGATGCGTGGGCTCGTCCAGATCGACATACGACTGCGGCGCCCCGTCGACGGTCAGCAACCAGGCCCGCTCCCGATCGACATCGGGCATGAGCTTGGCGGTGCCGTGCTCGGTGACACGGATGACGGGTATGGATTCACTCACGACACCATTGTCGCCCTCCCCAAGAGGCACAGCGCGCACTGTCCGACGGCGACACCAGCGCCCCGAAAGGGGCGCGGGGAACTGCGCGACCGGCCCCCACCGGCCCGCAGTCCCCCACTCACCGCGACCTCACTCCACCGCGGTCACGGTCCCCGCCCCCACGGTCCTGCCACCCTCACGAATGGCGAACCCGAGCCCCGCCTCCAGCGGCACCGCCCTCCCCAGCTCCACGGTCAGCTCCACCGTGTCCCCGGGCCGGGCGACCGCCACCTCACCGAGGTCGACGTCCCCGACCACATCCGCCGTACGGATGTAGAACTGCGGCCGGTACCCGGTCGAGACCGGAGTCGTACGGCCCCCTTCGCGCCCGGACAGCACGTACACCCGCGCCGAGAACCGCCGGGCCGGCACCACGCTCCCCGGCGCCGCCACGACATGCCCCCGCCGCACCGCGTCCCGGGGCACGCCCCGCAGCAGCAGCGCCACGTTGTCCCCGGCCTGCGCCTCGTCCATCGGCTTCCCGAAGGTCTCCAGCCCGGTGACGACGGTCTCGACGTCCGCGCCGAGCACCTCCACCCGGTCCCCGACCCGCACGGTCCCCCGCTCCACGGCCCCGGTCACGACGGTGCCCCGCCCGGTGATGGTGAGCACGTTCTCCACCGGCAGCAGGAACGGCGCGTCCAGGTACCGCTCCGGCATGGGCACGTACGTGTCCACCGCGTCCAGCAGCGCCTCGATGGACGCCGTCCACCGCGGGTCCCCCTCCAGGGCCTTGAGCCCGGAGACCCGTACGACGGGCACGGAGTCACCGCCGTACCCCTGCGCGGTCAGCAGCTCCCGGACCTCCAGCTCCACGAGGTCGGTGAGCTCCTCGTCGCCCGCGTCGGCCTTGTTGAGCGCGACCACGATGTGGTCGACGCCCACCTGCCGGGCGAGCAGCACGTGTTCGGCGGTCTGCGGCATGATCCCGTCGAGCGCGGAGACGACGAGGATCGCCCCGTCCAGCTGCGCGGCACCGGTGACCATGTTCTTGACGTAGTCGGCATGGCCCGGCATGTCCACGTGGGCGTAATGCCGGGTGTCGGTCTCGTACTCGACGTGCGCGATGTTGATGGTGATGCCGCGCAGTGCCTCCTCGGGGGCCCGGTCGATGCGGTCGAACGGCACGAACGTGCCGGTGCCGCGCTCGGCGAGGACCTTGGTGATGGCGGCGGTCAGGGTCGTCTTGCCGTGGTCGACGTGGCCCATCGTGCCGATGTTGAGATGCGGTTTGGTGCGGACGTATGCCGTCTTGGGCATGGCTCTACCTCGAAGCCTGAACTGCGGTGATGCGTCTCGTCAGGGCGGGACGCGGGGACCCCGGGTGATCCGCCGACCCTCCCCCTGCGGGGTCCGCCGGGCGATCCGGGGAGGGTCAGCTTCGGGCGCCGTCGACAGCGGCCGTGAGCACGGGGACGGCAGCCTTCGGCGCATCCGCGACTGCGGATGCTGCGACGAGGAAGGCGAACCGGAACATGACGCAGATCATTGCCGATGCGTCGCCCCACGTCGAACGGTTTTCTCCGGCGCCGGTTCGCCCAATGGACAGCATCCATACGGCGATCACACATCGGCTTCGGTTACTGTCACCGAATGCTCGATGCCAACCGCTCTGGCACCGCCACGGCCGCTCCCCCGGCCGCCGCCGAGGAGCTGCCCCTTGTCCTGCCCGCTCCGGTGAACTTCGCCGCGCGCTGCACCCGGGTGCTGCTGTCGCCGTGGTCGCGGCTGGCCCTGCTCGTCGCCCTGCTGGCGGCGGCCGGGGCGTCGGTGCTGCTCTTCGAGCCGCAGAGACTGATGACCCGGGGCTGGCCACCACAGGTCGAGGGCACCACCGCGGTGGTGATCTTCGCCGTGGCGTACGGCCTGATCACGGTGGCGTTCGTGCCCCGGCCGTTCCTGAACCTCGCGGCCGGCGCGCTGTTCGGCTCCGCACTGGGCATGGGCGCGGCCATGGCGGGCACCCTGCTCGGCGCCTGGCTCTCCTTCGCGCTCGGCCGGATGCTCGGCCAGGAGGCGCTGCGCCCGCTGCTGCGCGGCCGGTTGCTGAAGGCCGCCGACCACCAGTTCAGCAGGCACGGCTTCCGCTCGATGCTGGCGGTACGCCTCTTCCCCGGCGTCCCCTTCTGGGCCGCCAACTACGCCGCCGCCGTCTCCCGCATGCGCTACGCCCCCTACCTGCTGGCCACGGGCCTGGGTTCGATCCCCAACGTGGCCGCCTACGTGGTCGCAGGCGCCCGCGCTTCGACCCCGACCTCCCCGGTCTTCCTGATCTCGGTCGCGGCCATCGTCATCCCCGCGGTCGCCGGCGCAGTGGTGGCCTGGCGCAAACGCCACCACCTACGAGCCAAATAGCCCGCCTACCGAACGCCCCCCGCATTCCAACGCCCCGTACCACAGCGCCCCGTCAGGGGTGCGGGGAACTGCGCGACCAGCCACAACGGCGCAGCAGCCGCACAACAACACAAGGCGGCCCCCCTTAGGCGCACAGCACCCCCTACCGAACCGCCTCCAGAATCATCGCGTTCGCCAACCCACCCGCCTCGCACATGGTCTGCAGCCCGTACCGCGCCCCACGCTCCCGCAGGGCATGCACCAGCGTCGTGGTCAGCCGAGTCCCGCTCGCCCCCAGCGGGTGCCCCAACGCGATGGCCCCACCGTGCACGTTCACCTTGGCCAGGTCGGCCCCCGTCTCCTGCCGCCAGGCCAGCACCACGCTGGAGAACGCCTCGTTCACCTCGAAGAGGTCGATGTCTCCCACCGTGAGCCCGGCCCGCCGCAGCACCTTCTCCGTCGCCGGGATCACCCCGGTCAGCATCAGCAAGGGGTCCGAGCCGGTCACGGCGAACGCGTGCAACCGGGCCAGCGGCCGCAGCCCGAGCCGCTCCGCGGTCTCCCCGGCCATGATCAGCACGGCGGAGGCCCCGTCGTTGACCGGGCTCGCGTTGCCCGCCGTCACGTTCCACTCGATCTGCGGGAAGCGCTCGGCGAACCCGGGGTCGTAGTAGGCGGGCTTCAGCCCGGCGAGGATCTCGGCGGTGGTCCCGGGCCGTACGGACTCGTCCCGGCTCACCCCGTCCAGCGGCGCCACCTCCGCGTCGAACCGCCCCGCCTCCCACGCGGCCGCCGCCCGCTGGTGCGAGGAGACCGCGAACGCGTCCAGCTCCGCCCGCGAGAGCGACCACTTGGCGGCGATGAGCTCGGCACTGATGCCCTGCGGCACGAGGCCCTCCGGGTAGCGCGCGGCGACGCCGGGACCGAAGGGGTCCTTGCCGGCCGGCACGTTGGACCACATGGGCACCCGGCTCATCGACTCCACCCCGCAGGCCACGACGATGTCGTAGGCGCCGGACATGACCCCCTGCGCCGCGAAGTGCACGGCCTGCTGGGAGGAGCCGCACTGCCGGTCGACGGTGGTCGCGGGCACGGTCTCCGGGAAGCCCGCCGAGAGCACGGCGTACCGGGTGGTGTTCATGGCCTGCTCGCCGACCTGGTCGACGGTGCCGCCGATGACGTCGTCGATGAGGGCCGGGTCGACGCCGGAGCGCTCGACGAGGGTGCGCAGGGTGTGGGCGAGGAGTTCGACGGGGTGGACGTGCGCCAGGGAGCCGTTCGGCTTGCCCTTCCCGACAGGAGTGCGTACGGCTTCGACGATGACTGCGTCACGCATCACGGGACCTCGATTGCCAGTGTTGACTACCGGTGAGTAGGAAATCCGAACCCACTGTAGCCCTATGGGTTGGAAAATCAAACCCACCCAGGAAATGCCTCTAGACTGGCAGGCATGGCCGCCCCGAAGGATCCCCGACCCTGCTCGATCGCCGACGCCCTGGCACTGGTCGGAGAGAAGCACTCGCTGCTGGTGCTGCGGGAGGTGTTCCTGGGCAACGGCCGCTTCGACCAGCTGGTACGCAACATCGGCGCCCCGCGCGACATCCTGGCCACCCGGCTGCGCCGGCTCGTCGACGCCGGGATCCTCACCAAGCGCGTCTACAGCGAGCGCCCGCAGCGCTTCGAGTACCGGCCCACACCGGCGGGCCTCGAACTGGAGCCGGTCCTGATGACCCTCATGGCCTGGGGCGACCGCCACCTCCGCCAGGAGGGCGACCGCCCCATGGTGATCGAGCACAGCTGCGGGAGGACCCTCACCCCGGTCGTCACCTGCACGGCCTGCGGCGACCCGGTCCGCCACGAGGACCTGACGGCCCACCCGCAGTCCCCCGGCTGGACCGTCACCGGCCCGACCGCCCCGTAACCCGGCCCTACTGCCCCTGCCGGTACACGTCGAGCCGCCCGCACATCCCGAACCGGCCCTGCTCAAAGGGCTGTTCGGCCTGTACGACGGCCTCGGCCAGGTGCGTGACATCGCCCCGTCCGAGGCGGTCGAGCTGCTCCCCCGTGGCCTCGGCGGCGGCCCGCGCGCCGCGCCGCCAGCGCTCGCGCCACTCGTCGAGCCGGGGCCGTACGAGCGCCGCGGCGGCCCGGTGGAAGGCGGCCAGCGGCTCCGGTCCGGCGGCCTCGCGCAGGGCGCGGTAGCCCTCCAGGGCGAGGTCGCGGCGGGCGCGGGCGAACCGCTCCCGCTCGGCCTCCGGCGCGTCGGCCGGGACGGTGGTCGCCGCCGCGTAGGTCGCCGGGTCGGCGAGGTACTCCGGCGGCAGCGTCAGCACCGCGTCCCCGGCCTCCGGGAGTCCGCTGTTCTGCATCAGCACGGTGATGCGCAGGTCGTCCTCGTTGACGAGGCGGTGGACGGTGCCCGGCGTGAACCAGGCGACCGTGCCGGGCACGAGGGGCGTGACCTCGTACCCGGAGGTGGTGAGCGTCTGTACCGCACCCCGGCCGCCGGTGACGACGTACGCCTCCGAACAGGCCAGGTGCAGATGGGGAGTTCCGCCGCGAACGCCGTCGGCGGCGGGCCAGTCGTACACGCACAGGCGGGAGACCGCGACCCCGCCCGGCAGGCCCGCGAACGCGAACTCCCCGCCGTTCACCACGGATGCGCCTCCAGGTACTTGGCGATGTCCGAGCGCTCCCAGGCGCCGTTCGCGAAGACCACCCGGTAGCGGCGGTGCAGGGTGTCGCCGGGGGCCAGTTCGAGTTCGTCGTGGAAGGCCCAGGAGGGGGCGATGCCGGCGAACGGGTCGTTGCGCACGAACCAGTGGGCGGGGTGGGTGCCGGCCGCGCCCGAGTGGTCGTTCTCCGGGGCGTGTTCGAAGACGACGGTGGCATGGCCGTCGGCGCCGTCGTGCTCGCCGGAGAGGGCCAGCCAGGGGGACTGGGAACCCATCAGTTCCGGGCCCTCCCCGTCCGGGCCGATGATCCGGCCGTCCCGGAAGGCGCGCGGACCGCGCCAGAACAGGCCGGTGTAGCCCGCCTGTTCGCGACCGGCGGTGGTCGGGCTGCCGAACAGCAGTGGCTCGCCACGGCGGTTGGTGATCGCGCTGTCCCAGGTCAGTGCCCAGGAACCGGAGTCGGGGTCGACGTCGTGGACCTCGATGCGGCGCCGCTCGTCCGCCCACAGCGAGCCGTCGTACGGATGCCAGCTCAGCCGTTCCGCGATGACGAGCCGCCCCTGAGCCGAGGACAGTTCGTCGAAGCCGAGGTGGCGCATCGAGCCGACGCGCTCCGGGATGGCGACGTAACCCTGGCCGTGGAGATAGGAGTTGCCGCCCCACAGGTTGGCGCCGGACAGGTGCGAGGCGGTCAGGGAGAGGCCCTTGTGCCAGCGGTGGTCGTTGGGCCGGTAGTCGGTGACGACGTCCCCGGCGAGGGTGCGCACCGGGTGCAGGTAGGGCCGCGGCGCCTCCCAGGCCGCCTCGGGGCGGTAGACGTACGCGAAGAGTTGCACCCCGGTGACCGGCTCGGTCACCGTGACCCGGTCGCCGTGGGCGTGCGTGATCCGCAGCTCGCCGCTCACGCGGACACCTCCTCGCGCTCGACCGGTGCCCAGCCCGGGGCGCCCCCGTGCAGGGCCGTGTAATAAGGATCACCCGGACCGATCCCGCCCGCGCGCACGGTCGTGTCGGTGAACGCCGACTTGTACAGCGCGGTGATCAGCTCCAGGCTGGTGCGCCCGTCGGGGCCGCTGCTGCGCGGCCGCTCCCCCGCCCGCATGCTGGCGATCAGCTCGCGCAGCTGGGCCAGGTGCGAGCTGGGCACGTCCGGGCCGAAGTCCTGCCAGGCCGCGGCCTCCTCGGCGGGGACACCGGGCGCGGGGGTGATGCGCCAGTTCTCGTTGCTGTGGCCGTAGAGGTGGGTCAGTTCGACGGTGGCGCGCTCGCAGTCGATCCGGATGCGGCTCACCTCGTCGGGGCTGAGCACGCTGTTCACGACGGTCGCCAGGGCGCCGTTCGCGAACCGGACCAGGGCGGTGGAGACGTCCTCGGTCTCCACGTCGTGCACCAGCCGGGCGGCCATGGCCCGCACCTCGCTCCACGGCCCCAGCAGGTCGAGGAGCAGATCCATCTGGTGGATGCCGTGACCCATGGCCGGGCCGCCGCCCTCGGTCGCCCAGCGGCCCCGCCAGGGCACGGCGTAGTAAGCGGTGTCGCGGTACCAGGTGGTCTGGCAGTGGGCGACCAGCGGGCGGCCCAGCGCCCCCTCGGCGAGCAGCCGGCGCACATGGGTGGCGGCGGAGCCGAAGCGGTGCTGGAAGACGATCGAGGCGTACGGCCCGCCGTCGGCGCCCTCCTCGGCCTCGACCGCGTCGAAGTCGGCCAGGGACGGCACGGGCGGCTTCTCGCACCACACCCAGGCACCGGCCCGCAGCGCGGCCAGCGTCTGCGCCTTGTGCAGGGTGGGCGGGGTGCCGATGGTGACCAGGTCGGGCCGCTGCTCGTCGAGCATCCGGTCCAGGTCGGTGTAGGCGTGCGGAATGCCGGCCTCGGCGCAGAACTCCCCGACGGCGTTGGCATCGATGTCGACGGCGGCGACGACCTCGGTCTCGCCCTCCGCGGCCAGCCGGGCGAGCGCGGGCAGGTGCGAACCGCGGCCGATGGCGCCGGCGCCGACGACGGCGGCCCGGATGCGCCGGCCGGTGAAGGGGGCTGGGGAGCGGGGCGAGCGGGGCATGGACGTGATCAGCACTCCTCGGGGCGTGTACCGACGATGGGTGCGAACCACCGCCCGACGTGCGCCGCACACGCACCCCGATGTGCGGGAGCAAGCGCTTTCTCCTGCAGAAACGTAAGCGGCGGCACCTCAACCGGTCAACACCCCCTCGGATGTCCGGCCGATCATGGCGACCTCCCCGGCCGCTCCCCACTCGCCCCCGGCCCGCTCTCCCGCCCGCCCCTGCCCCCGGTCCGCCCGCCCAACCCCTGTGTCCGGGCTGTCATCCGGGCCCGCTACGCTGCCGTTGCACACGCATGATCACGCGCGCCGCCGCGACCTCCAGCCGCCCCCTCACCCCTGGGACGCCGTACCTTCATGTCTTGGTTTGAATCGCTGATCCTCGGACTCGTCCAGGGGCTGACCGAGTTCCTGCCCGTCTCCTCCAGCGCGCATCTGCGGCTGACCGCGGCCTTCTCCGGCTGGGAGGACCCGGGCGCGGCCTTCACGGCGATCACCCAGATCGGCACGGAGACCGCCGTGCTGATCTACTTCCGCAAGGACATCGGGCGGATCATCTCCGCCTGGTTCCGGTCGCTGTTCGACAAGGCGATGCGGTCGGACCACGACGCCCAGATGGGCTGGCTGGTGATCGTCGGCTCGATCCCGATCGGCGTGCTGGGTGTGACGCTCAAGGACCAGATCGAGGGCCCGTTCCGCGATCTGCGGATCACGGCGACCATGCTGATCGTCGTCGGCGTCGTCATCGGCATAGCCGACCGGCTCGCCGCCCGCGACGAGACGGGCGGCAAGCACCGGGCGCCCAAGCAGCGCAAGACCCTGGAGAATCTCAGCGTCAAGGACGGCCTGGTCTTCGGCTTCTGCCAGGCCTGCGCCCTGATCCCCGGCGTCTCCCGCTCCGGCGCCACCATCAGCGGCGGCCTGTTCATGGGCTACAAGCGCGAGGCGGCGGCCCGCTACTCCTTCCTCCTCGCCATCCCGGCGGTGCTCGCCTCCGGCGCGTTCGAGGTCAAGGACTCGGTGGGCGAGGGGCACGTGGACTGGGGCCCGACCCTCTTCGCGACGGTGATCGCCTTCGCCTCCGGATACGCGGTCATCGCCTGGTTCATGAAGTGGATCTCCAACAAGAGCTTCATGCCCTTCGTCTGGTACCGCGTCGCCCTCGGCATCGTCATCATCGCCCTGGTCAGCGCCGATGTACTGAGTCCGCATGCTGCCGAATCGGCGAGCTAGGGGCTGTCCCGCACGGCCACAGGAAGGGCGGCAGGGCGGCGCCATCTGGCATTTCCTCGCACCTGACTGCATCACCACGCCATGATCATCTCCCACTCGTCTCCCACCCCGGGGGGCGGGGCGCACCCGCCTATGAGGTTGATGAAGATCTTGGGTTCTGGCCCTGCCGCGTCAGCGGCAGGGCCAGACTCGTCACGTGGCGATGGGTGAGTGGGCCGGCGAGATGGCCGGGCCGGATGCGCGGGAGACACGTCGCAATCCGATCCCGGCAGGGAGTGTGTCCGTCTTCCTGGCCGAGCACCGCGGTGCCCTGCCCCCGGCTGAGATGTTCGCGGACATGCACCCCGGTTCTGCGACAGGCCGCCCCACTTCTTGATGGGCGAGAAGGCCGCGGAGAAGTCGTATTCCTCCTTCAGTGAGCCTCCGGCAACCTGAATTCGCAGGTCAAAGGGGTGCGCCTTCAGGTTGGCGGCAGCTCGGTGCCTGACCCTATGGAACCCGGGAGGGCCGATGCTCAGCACTCCGAACGCGGACCAGGCCTGGAAAGGCATGACGAGGTCATTCCCGGCCCCGGAGGCGCCGGACCAGCATGCCGCCCCGGACAAGGCGGAGAGGACGGCCTACGCCGTGCTGCTGCACGGACCGGCTGCGCGCCCGGGCGGCGCCGACGCGCGTCTGTGGCTGCTGCTGCGCGACCGCACAGCGAAACGCCTGTAACCGGCCCACCAGCAGCAGCCACACGTCAGGAACACGCCAGCCGCCCAGGACGCCGTCGAGGCAGTCCCGCACCGGCCCCTACAGGCCGCGCGGAACCAGCCTGCGGACCATCGCCCCACGAGGCCGAGACCACCCTGCGACTTCCCTGACGCTCACCGAGGCGTTCCCGGGCCTGTCCTCAGGCCAGCGCAGGCCGCCTGTGCCGTCGTGCTCTTCGCCGACGGGGAGTGGCCGACGGTCGTCCCCCGGGTCCTCGCTGTAGAGGACCGCGGAGGATGCTTCTCGCAAGGTGAGCCTGAGCTGCTCTCGATACGTCGGCGTCTCGCCACGGACATCCCCGGGTTCCGGTGGCGTCCCCGAGGAGACACCCTGCTGCCACCGGCCGGACGCGACAACGACGCTGATCGCCGAAGCCCCCAGCAGGACACCGATGAGACCCGCCGATGCACCGGCCGGGACACGCGTCGGCCTCCACCAGGACCCCTGAGGGCCTCACACGGGTACGCCCAGTCACCCACGCGGCACAGCGGCGCGGGAGCGGTCAGCCGGTTCACCACCAGAACCTCGATCACCAGGCCGCACGTCAGGTCCGCTCGCGGATCCGGTGACCGCAGCCCATCGGCGATCCACGCGACATCCAGTCGACGCTGACGAACACCTCGAATAAACTCCCCGCCGCGGCCTGCGTCATATCCAGCTACGGCCTGACCTCATCGACGGCTGCCTTGCTGGCACCGGACTGCCCCTCACTCATCTCCCGACAACAAGCCGAGGAGGTCAGTAGTCTGCCGTAATGGGGAGCGTCGAGCGGTCGCCCGTCGTCGGCTTGGTGCCATGAACGGCTTCGCGGGGCACGTGTGGGTCCTCGCCCTCGTCGCGGCGGTCTGCGCGCTGATCACGGTCCATCTGCTGGCCGTACGCAGGACCGCCGGTTCGTCCCTCACGGGAGCCGTCGTGCTCACGCTGGCCGTCGCCGCGATCCCCGCCGTACGCGGTGAACCGCCGCACTATGCGGCAGGGGTCGCGCTGACGGCCGGTGGGGTGGTGGCGGTCGTCTGGGCGACGGGCCGCTCCCGCCGGCACCGGTCGGCCCGCCGGTCCGCGCGGGCGGACTACGAGGCCGGCACGGCGGCGGTCCCGCTGTTCGCGGCGCTGGCGGAACGGGACCGGCTGGCGGCGGAGCTGCACGACGTGGCCGCGCATCGGCTGACCGGGATCGTGGTGGCCGCGGGCGCCGCGCTCAGGCTCGCCGACCGGGAACGGACCGGTGACGCGCTGCGCCACGCCGACGAGGCGGGCCGGGAGGCCGTCCGCGAACTGGAGCGCCTCACCGGGCTGGACGCGACCGCGGCCGGCTTCGCCGAGGTCGACGCGCTGGCCGCCGCGCACGCGGTGGACTACCGGCGCACGGTCGGCAAGGCACCGGCGGGCAGTACGGAAGCGACGTACCGGGTCGTCCGGGAGGCGTTGACCAACGCGGCCCGGTACGCCGAGGGCGCGGCAGTGCGCGTCCGGATCGAGCCGACGGACGACCGGGACGAGCCCGTACGGGCCGGCGGCGATCACCTGTTCGTCGTCACCGTCACGGACGACGGCGGTACGGCCGTCGAGCCGGGCCTGGGGACCGGGCGCGGTCTCGCGGGGCTGGCGGCCACGGTCACCGCGGCGGGCGGGACGTTCCGCGCCGGACCTCATGGTGAGGGAGCGGGCTGGAGCGTGCGGGCCTCGCTGCCCGCGGCGACGGTTCCTCCCCTCCGCCGGTGGCCCCTGTGGCGTGGGACGGCCGCGCTCGACTACGCGCTGGTGGCCCTGGCGATCGCGCTGTCGCTCGGTGCGAGCCTGCTGTCGGCCGACCTGCCGGCTCCATTCGGCGATGTGCTGCCCGCGCTGGTGACCGTCGTGCTGTCGGGCCTGCACGCCGTGCCGCTGGCCTGGCGCTCACGGGCGCCCGGCCGCGCGCTCGCGGCGGTGCTGTCGGCGCTGCTGCTGTGGTGGGCCTGCGACCGGGCGGGCTGGACCCAGCCGCCGGTGAGCGACATCTTCCTGGTGTACGGGTGGGTCGAGCTGACGCTCGTCCACAGCGTCGGGGTGCGTCTGCCGTGGCGCCGAGGCCTGTGCGCGCCGCTCGCCGTGGCCGCCGTGGGCGGGCTCGCGCTGGCGAGCGGCAGCGGCATCACCGGCGGCCGTACGGCGGCCTGGGCCGTACTGGCGGGCGTGCTGGCCCTCCCCGCCCTCGCCGTCTGGTCATGGGGGCGCCGGACCGCCCGGCGGCATGAGCGGCTGCGGGCCGCGGACGCCCGGCGGCGGGTCCTGCTCGACGGGGACGCCGACGCGGCGGCGTCCGCGCAGCGTCTGCTGTTCGCCACCGGGCTGCGGGACACGGCGCTCCGGCATGCGCGGGCGGTCGTCGCCGCGGCGGAGGAGAAGGACCTGCGGGCCGTGCGGGAAGAGGCTCGCGCCGGACTGACCGCGCTGCGGGACCTGCTGTCCGGGCTGCGCACCGGGGACGACGCGGACGACGCCCCTCCGCCCACCGTCTCCGGGATCACCGCGCTGGCCGCGCGCCACGGCGCCGTCGTCCGGTACGTCGGAGCACGCCGTCCGCTGCCCGCCGCCGTGGAGGTCTTCGCGTACCGGACCGCCTCCGCGCTCATGGCCGTGGGCGTCACCCTCACCGTGCGCACGCTCCCCGACGGCGTGGAGGTCTCCGGTCCGGCACCCGCCGTTCCCGCGGTGGAGCGGCGGCTGCGCGCCCTCGCGGACGCCGCCGGCGGTACCCTCTCGACGACCGGCCGCGGTGCGGTACACGTGTGGCTCCCGGAGGCGTTCCCATGGCGATCAGAGTGACCGTCGCGGACGACCAGGCCGTCGTACGGGCCGGGATCGCGGCGATCCTCGACGCCGAACCCGACCTGTGCGTCGTCGGGCAGGCGGCGGACGGCGACACGGCCGTCGAACTCGCGCTGTCGGCGCGGCCGGACGTCGCGCTGATGGATGTCCGCATGCCGGGGATCGGCGGGCTCGCGGCGACCGCCGCGATCACCGGACGCAGCCCCGCGACCCGGGTTCTGGTGCTCACCACCTTCGGCCTCGACGACTACCTGTTCGCCGCGCTGCGCGCCGGGGCCGCCGGTTTCCTGCTGAAGGACACCGAGCCTGAGCGGGTGATCGACGCGGTACGGGTGGTCCACGGGGGCGCCGCGCTCCTCGATCCGGCGGTGACCCGCAGGCTGATCGACCGGTTCACGGACGGGCCCGGCCCGCTCGACGCGGCCCGACTCGACCTGCTCACCCCGCGCGAGACGGAGGTGCTGCGGCAGGTCGCGCGAGGGCTGTCCAACGCGGAGATCGCGGCGGTGCTGGGGGTGAGTCCGCCCACCGTGAAGGACCACGTCTCCGTCCTCCTCGGCAAACTCGGCGTACGCGACCGGGTGCAGGCGACGATCGCCGCGTACGAGACGGGGCTGATCCGGCCCGGCCCGGTGGCGGGCCGTGAGGTGAATCGGCACCCCGCCGTGAGGTGGGGGTGACACCCCGCCGCAAGGCGGCCCCCGCACGCGGCGGGACCGTCCCTGAGCCGGACGGATCGCCCGCGTCGGCTTCCTAGTCTCGAAGGCATGTCACGCATACTTCTCCGCCGTGTCGCCGGCGGGGTCCTGCTGTTCCTCGCGCTCTTGCTGACCCCTGTCGTGGCGGTGGCCGGTTTCCTCGCCGCGGCGTTCGTCACCGTGAGCGTGCCGGTCCTGGTCATCATCGGCCTCGTCTGCGGCGCCCTGGCCGGCGGGCTGCTGGGCCGGGCGGCGTTCGCCCTGTTCGGCCTCGCCCGCCGCCCGGCCCTGCGGGCGTCCGCGTTCCTCACGCTCGGCCTGACCGCGGCCGTCGCCGTCCTCGCCGCCGTCACCGTCCTCCATCCGATGCCCACCACAACGTCCGCCCCCGCCCCACCCGGCGTGCGGTTCTGGGACCTGCCGACCGGCTCACGCATCGCCTACGTCCACGCCCCCGCCACCGGCAAGGCCAGACCGACCCCGGTGATCTTCCTGCACGGCGGTCCGGGCACCCCCGGCGAGGGCGTCCCGACCGGGGGCCGTGAACTCGCGGCGGACGGCTTCGACGTCTACGCCTACGACCAGCTCGGCGCCGGCCGCTCCACCCGGCTGCGGGACGTCACCGGATACACCGTCGCCCGCCAGGTCGCCGACCTGGAAGCGATCCGGCGCACACTCGGCGCCGACCGGATCATCCTGGTCGGCCAGTCCTGGGGCGGATCACTCACCGCCCAGTACCTTGCCGCCCATGGCGAGCACGTGGCCAAAGCGGTCTTCACCTCGCCGGGCGCGCTGTGGGGCCGTCAATACCCCGGCCCCAAGGCCGGGGAACCCTGGAACCGCCTCTCCCCCGCACAGAAGGCACGGCTCGACCGGCTGAACAGCGCACCTCGCATCATCGCGGCGAGCCTGCTCCTCCGGATCAACCCCGGCGCCGCGCACGCGCTGGTCGGCGACCGCGAGGTCGACCACTGGATGCACGAAGTCGCCCTCCAGGGAAAAGACAGCACTTCGTGCAAGGGCGCGGCGCCCACCACGGCGCACGACAACCCGCAGGGCTTCTACAGCAACCAGATGACCGTCAGGGACTTCGAGCAGCTTCCCGACCCCCGGCCCCGTCTGCGCACCCTGCGCGTCCCCTCCCTGATCATGCGAGGGGAGTGCGACTTCATCAAGCCCGCCGTGACCGCCGAATACCAGCACACCCTCGCAGGCTCCGAGTTGGTGACCGTCAAGGGAGCCGGACACTCCGTCTCGGGCGAACAGCCCGGCCGCTACACCGCACTGCTGCGGGCCTTCCTCCTGGACGAACCGCTACCGGCGGGCACCGGCTGAGCCGGGACCGACACAAAAAGTGGCGTGACCTCCCGGCTCAGTACCTGTTGCGGTCCTGCCAAGGGCGGGATATCTGACCGTGTCGGAACGTTCGATCGTCGGCTTCAGGTGTCCTTGTTCGTAGTCTGCCGCTGGACGAGCCAAGCGAGGGACTCGCTGAGGGGCGCGCGTCATTCAGACGTACCAGGAAGCCCCAAATGCGTATACGGTTACGTACTTTCACTGATCATTTCCTGGTCGATACCTGGAACAGTGGACGTGCTCCGTAACCAATGTGGAGGCAATGAATGCGTATACGTTCTCTGGCTACCGCGCTGACCGGCGCCCTGGCCCTCTCGGTCCTCGCGGTCCCGGCCGCTCACGCCGACGGCGACACGACGATCACCGACGTGGTCGTCAACGGCGGTGCCGAGCTCGCGCTGGGCCCCACCGCCCCCAAGACCTTCAAGGTGAGCGTCACAGCCCGGGACAACTCCGGCATCAGGGAAATGAACCTCCATGTGAGGCTGCCGTCCTACATTTACCGGGCGTCGGACCGAGGCCTGACCTGCACCGCCGACAGCGCCACGACCACGACGTGCAGCGGCTCCTGGACGGTGGACACAAGCAACTTCTACGGCAACGGCCCGGCAGACGACCCCTGGTACATCGAGGCCTATGTGTACGGCAAGGACGGCGACTGGCTCAGCGCGGACAAGGCCGCCACGTTCACGGTGCGGCGGCAGGCGAAGCTCACGGCCAACGCCTCTCCGGAGCCGGTGAGGAAGAACGCCACGCTCACCGTGACCGGCAAGCTGACCCGCGCCAACTGGGAGACCCACAAGTACGGGGGCTACTCCGGCCGTAAGGTGAAGCTTCAGTTCCGCAAGGCCGGCACCTCCACGTACACCACGGTCAAGACGGTGACCAGCGGCAGCGGCGGCACTTTGAAGACCACGGTCAGGGCCACGGCCGACGGCTATTGGCGCTGGTACTTCCCCGGCGACACGACCACTTCGACGGCCAGGGCCACGGGCGACTACATCGACGTACGCTGACCCAGCCGGCGAGCGCCAGGAACTTTCGGTAGCGGCACGTCCGCGATGAGGAGTTGTGGGCGGGCAGGGTCGCGCCGTGGTGTGAGCGTATCCCCGGCTGGATCAGCTTGCCGGAGCGGGAGATGGGGCCGGGTGTGGCCGCCCTGGAGCCGGACCTCGTCCTGATGGACGTTCGCATGCCCGGCCTGGACGGGCTCGCCGCGACCGAACATCTCCGCGCGCGGCACCATGGGCCCCGGATCCTCGTCGTCACCACCTTCGACCTCGACGAGTACGCCTACGCGGCCCTGCGTGCCGGCGCGAACGGCTTCCTCGTCAAGGACGCCCCCGCCGAGGAGATCCTGGTGACCGTCCGGGCGGTGCTGCGGGGCGAGGTCATGGTGGCGCCCTCCCTCACCCGGCGCCTGGTCGAACACCTCGTCCTGCAGTCCCCCACGTCCGCGCCCGCCCAGCGCAGCCGCCTGGCCGCGCTCACCGACCGGGAACGGGAAGTCCTCGCCCTGGTCGCCCGGGGACAGGCCAACTGCAATTCTCCAGGGGTTCGGAGCGTAGCGGTGACGGGACGTTCCGGTTGATGCAGCTCAGCCCCGGCTCGCCTGAGCCTAATCGTTGCAACAGGTGTGGTGCTATCGCTGGATCAGGTGATCACGTGGCTGTCGGAGGTGTACCCGTTTCACTTCCTGGCCGCACCGTAGGCGTATCTCCGAGGCGGAGGATATTCATGGGCTCCCGCACATCACCCCTGTGACCATCATGATCAGGGTCCACGAGCCAACCGGCTCCTGGGCCCTATGCCTTGTCACCTGATATCGGGTGGGGCCATTCCCGGGGCCATGATGTCAGGAGACCGGTGACGGCCCGGCAAGAAATATGGCGGGCCGTCACCGGCGCCAAATCTGATCCTCTGGCCTTCTTGCTTTTCTCCGGGTCCGCACTGTTTCTGTGCGGGACTTTACGGAGTTGATGTACTGCAGCAGATCGTCACCGAACTCGGGTGCCTCTTCATCGGTCCAGAGCGAAAAGAAGCTCCGAACGTCTCGCTGAAGTGCTTCCGGTTCGGGTGCTCCTGACACCCGGACCATCGTGTCAGCATCCCTCGTGCCCCAACTGCCCTGTTTCTCTTGCGCGAAGAGCTGCAGAGGGCGAGCCAGCGCATCATATCCAGCCACGATGTCATCGAGGAAATCCGGCTCGACGGCCAGTTGCAGGTCCGGCAAGGATCCGCACACGGTCAGCCATTGACCGTCGTCGATCAGAACGATCGGAAAGGAGACCGCGATGTCCGCTTGCCCTTGCTCGTTGTTCGTGGTTACCACCTTCCCTGCCATGGCCTGTGATTTCCGATGTTTCTGTTTCCGCGACGGTGGCAGTGGACGAACTTCCAGCGCGACATTCCCGGAATGCGGTGACTGTGGATGCGGAATTTGTTGCTGTATCTTCCGGCACGGTTCCACCAGAAATTACTGCCGCGTGCGGATGCCTTCTTGGTGAAGCTTACTCCGAAGCGCCTTGCGCCACGCCAGGCGAAGCGTATGCCTTCATGGCCGGCGCCGCGGGTAAAACCGCCCCATCCGATACCGCTGAGGGCTCCGACGGTCGTTGCCCTGGCGAATCCGCCCCATCTCCAGCTTCGCCGTCCCGCGTGCGAGGCAGCGTGGGCGCCGGCGCCTGCTGCCGCGCCCACAGCGATACCGCAGACGACCGAGGCGCCGCATGCAATTGCGTCAGCGATGCCAGTTCCGATCGCGGTGTACTTCAGTGCCCGACGCCACCAACTCTTGCCGTCGAGGTCGTAGTTGTTGACGGGATCGCGGTTGCAGTACTCGTAGGCATTTGCCGAGCCCCCGGGGACCGGGTCGACGGACAGGAAACGTCCGGTGGTCGGGTCGTAGAGGCGTATCCCCATGAGGGTGGCGCCGGTGACCGTCTCGCTGGACCGTTGCTTGCCGCCGAGCCAGCCGTAGCGGGTGGTGGAGGTGTCGCCCTCCGCGTTGCCGTACTCGTCGTAGGCGAGCGCGGTGACCGCCTGGGAGGTGTCCAGCGGTAGTCGGACGGTCACATCACCATGGATGTCGGTCAGCTGCAGGACGGTGTCGCCTGACGCGCTGGTGATCGCGTCCAGGTCTCCGCCGCTGCTGCCTTTCATCACCGAGCACCTGCTGCCCGGCCTCGACGAGCCGCAGGCCGCCGCCGTCGAGCAGACCCTGACCCTCGTCCGCAGCCAGCTGCGGGGCACCGAGTCGTATCTCAAGACCCGCATGGACGACCTGCGCGCCGAGCTCATTGCGGTGACCGCCGCCACGGTGGTCTGCCCCGAGTGCGCCCAGCACGCATTGGTTCTCGGCGACAAGGACCTTCCCGCCTGCCGGTTCTGCCTCAAAAGCTGGGACGACCCGTCCGTGGCCGCCGCCGAGTACGCCTGGATCGTGCTGGGCCAGGACGGCCCCGCGCCGGGCGAGGACGAGGACGCCCCGGTACGGGCCTGCCCGAACTGCTCCACCAACGCCCTGGTCATGGAGGCGGTTACCGTCGCGGCGCCCGACGAGACCGCCACCCTGTGCTTCGCCTGCGCCGAGGATTACACCGACGCCGACCTCGTGCTCTGCCAGGACTGCAGCGACCCCCTGCCGGAGGGCTCGCAGGAACTGCTGTGCTCCGGCTGCAGCAGCATCGCGTTCGGGAGGATGTGACGATGCCGCAGCCACGCCACCACGCACCCGCCGGCAGCCCGCAGGCACTCCGGCCCACCACCACCGTGCCGCAGGCCCAGGCCTTGTTCAGCGACGCGGCGTCCGCAACCGCGGCTCCGCTGCCCCGGCCGCGCGAGCTGCGGCCGCCGCTTCAGACCCCGGTCTGGCAGGCACCGCCCGCCGACGCCGCCGATCAGGAAGGACACGACAGGTGAGCGCCGCAGTGGGACACGCAGGGCGTCACGCTCGGCGGACGCCTGCGATGGGCTCGCGAGCAAGGTGACAGAGGTACACGCCCCGGCAATGATCGCAGGTCATCAGCTCACCGTGCTGGCGATCGTGACACGGACTCCCGCACGGATTGCCTTCGCTGCGCTCTCGGGCCGGCGCCACCATTCCCGGGCTGTAGAGTCCCGCGCCACCAACAAGGTAGTACCCGGGGTCCGCAGCGAACATCCGGACGGAAGCCACTTGCAACGTCGCACCTTCGTCCGGTCCGTCGAGAACCGTCAGCCAGTCCCCGGACTTGTACATCACTGGCATGGTGAGCTCCTGCGGTGAGGACAACACCAGCTGGAAACGATCTACGATGGTGGCGGCTACGACGGTGTACAGCGCGCAGATCGCTCGTGATGACGACGCCCCGTCGACATCCCACGGCAACTCTCCGCTGCCGCTCCCCAAGTTCGATGCTGTTGGTGATCTTCATTCATTTTGGTGAAGTCCCCTTGAAATCCGTCCTGTTGGCCGTGCAGTGATGGTCTGCTGGTGGCGTGCGAGGCGGCGCGCCCGGGCCGGAGCGGACAGGGCACGCGACTGCGCCGCGCCGAAGTCGATCCTCCCATGGGCGTAGATCACGGCCTCGCCGTCGAGGACGGTGCCCGGCGGGAGCATGTCGAAGGCCGCCAGGGCCAGGTCCATCCACACCGCGGTGACGTCGCGCCCGGAGCGGGCCTGCAACCGGACCGTGCCCCTCTCCCGCCAGACGACCGTCCGGTGGCCGTCGAACTTGATTTATGTGCTGTTGAGCCGTCCACGGGCTATCCCGCGGGCGGTGCCGGTGCCGGAGTGGGCGTCGCCAGGGTGTCACTCACGCAACTGCCCCAAGGCCACTGGCTCTGGCTGGGTTCGCCGGGGACCGCATTGCTTTCTATGCCCCGGCGAGACCGACTGCGCTCGCCGGCCCGTGAACGGAACGTCAGCCGATCACCGTGACGCCGGTGGCCTGTGGCCCCTTGGTGCCCTGGCCGATCTCGAACTGCACCCGCTGGTTCTCCTCCAGGGTCCGGAACTCCCGGGATTGGATCTCGGAGTAGTGCACGAAGACGTCGGGACCTCCGCCCTCGGGGGTGATGAATCCGAACCCCTTCTCCGAGTTGAACCACTTGACCGTTCCCTGCGCCATTGCAACTCCCGCATCTGTGATGAATGCCCTGGCCGAGACGCCCCAGAGGGCACCTCGCCGCGATCTTGACGAGTCTTCCACCCCGGTTGCCGCAGACGGTCTACCGACCCGCCGGTTCCCCTGCCGGCGCCACCCCGGCCCTTTTGCGGCCGTCATCGTCGCCCCCGATACCCCTCGCTCCTTCCGCCGAAAGCAGCCGCCGTACGGGGGAGGAATGAAGAATGAGACGCACCTCACACTCGCGCCCGCGGCCCCTGAATCAAGCCCGTTTCGCTCCGTTGCTGTGACTGAGCGCGATAGGTGGCCCGGATGGACAACTTCGACGCTCAGTTTCGCTCTGGAGTGGAAATCGCCTTCGATGATGATCACCTCGACAGCGCCCCCTCACGATCGAACGCTTGCTCGGGCACGGCCGGCCATGGCTCAGTCGGCCCCGTAAGAAGGGTCAGCTGTTGGCGATGATCTCGTTCACGATCCATGCGCCGAGTTCTTCGGTCATGGTGGTGTGTGCTTCGTTGCGGCTGGCGCAGAGGAAGGCGTCGAGTTCGCTGGTGTCGGGTGTGATGGGCTTGTAGAGCGCGGTCTGGTTGTCGATTTCGCCGGCGGCGACGGCGCTGATGCTGGGGATGAAGCAGGACGTGGGGATGCCGTTCTCGTCCACGGGCCATGGCCGTTTGAAGCTCGCTTCCCGTCTTACTGGAGATCGTTTCCCGGAATCGTGCCGCCAGACGGCAGTTTCGTACGCGTCCGGCGGTCACCTCGATGCTTTACGCCTCGTCGTCGATCCAGTCTCGGGCCGGTCCCACGCTCACCTCCACGAGGTTGACCCGCACCCCTGGGATGTCCTGGTGGGCCGGTCGTGCTTGGAGCATCGCGGTCAGGGCCAGGCTCAGGCCGTCCTCGTCGCCCACGGGGTGTACCCGCATCAGCCTCGATGGCCTGGGATCCTGGGCGAGAACGTGCTGCACGTCCCACAGGCGAGCACCCGTGCGCCGGCTGCGGGCGACCGCGGCCGGATCGACGACCGTGCAGCGGAAGGTCACCGTGACGGGGAAGTCCCAGTCCTTGCCGGACGCCGTCAGCTCCCAGTGGACGGACACATGCTTGGGACGGACATCGACCAGGGTCACGACGCTGCACCGTGTGGGATCGGCCGTCTCGGTCGTGTACGCCCCCTCGACGACGTGTACGAGTACCTGACCGCGCCCGGCGATCAGTGGATGGCGCCGCTCGCGCCACGCGCTCCACCGCCACCGAGGGCGCAGCTCGCGGTGGCGGACGATCGGATATCGGTCTGTCACGCGGACCGCCCCATGGTCCTGCTCAGTACTGCAGGGCCGTCGCCACGTCCTGTCCGATGCGTTCGACGGTGGCGAGGTCGAGCCCGTAGTGCACATAACGACCGTGGCGCTCCACCTGGACCAGGCCCAGGTCGCGCAGGGTGCGCAGATGCCGCGCGACCTGCGGGCGGGTCATCGACAGCCGGTCCGCCAGGTCGGCGGTGGTCATCGCCTGGCGTGCGATGAGGCGGCACAGGCGTACCCGACGCGGATCGGTGAGCGCCAGCATACGGCTGCGCGCCAGGGTGACGCCGATCCCTGGGACGTCGACGGGAAAGTGCACGACGGGGGGCAGTCCCGGCTCGTCCTTCACCAGCAGGTGCGGGGCGCCGTACCGGGTGGGGATCAGCAGCAGGGGCGTACGGGCGGGGCTGATCACCGCGTGGTGCACCTTGTCGAAGACGACCCGCGCGGGGCTGTCCAGACGGGCGCTGGACGGGCTGAGCGAGAGCAGCGCTGCCATGGGCCCCTCGTCCGCGAGTCGTTGGCGCACCCGGTGGGCAGTGCGGGACAGGACGGGCTCGGTGCGCGCCCACAGGTCGTCGAAGTAGACGCGGCGGCACAGGTCGAGGAAGTCGAGCACGTCGGCGCGCAGGGACTCCGGGTCGCGTAGCAGGTCCTCGGCGAGGGCGGAGTGCGGATCCGGCAGTCCGGACGCGGTCTGGCGCAGCGCACGCGCCTGTGCCGGGTCGTGGAGCACCCGGCCGAAGTCGAAGGCGCGGTAGCCGCTGGCGCAGGTGTACGCGGTGAGTTCGGCGAACCGGTCCACCGTGAGTTCCGTCGGGGGCGTCTGGAGCCCGGGGTAGAACCCCCGCCAGCGCAGCGCGGTCCACAGCGGGGCGAACCGTCCGAGGCCGGCCCGGAAGGCGGCCGGCCCGGCGGCGATGGTCCGCTCGGCCCAGGCCGCGTGCTCGGTGTGGTGGCCATGTCCGGTCAGCACATGCAGGCTCGCGGCCAGCTCGGCGGGCGGGTACACGGTGACCGTGAACCGGTCGGAGGCGGTACCTTCCAGGACGATCACGACCGACATGAGCGGGAGTGTACGGCGCTTTCACCCCGCCGCCCCCTCGAACTCGGCCCGCGCAGCCGCCAGCACCTCCGGCTCCGTGAGCAGTGCGGCGACCACCTCGGCGAGCCCGGTCGCCGCGACCTGCGTGCGGTCGTGAGCCAGCGGCGTCGCTGCGGCTTCCCGCATGGCCTCGGAGTGTGCGGGCGTACCGGCGTCGGCGATCTGAACGTAGGGGTGGATGACCGGCATCAGCTGCGAGAGGTTACCGATGTCGGAGGACCCGGCGGGGCCGTCGGGGTCGTAGGGCCCTATGCCTGCGCCCAGCGCGCGCACCGTCGCCCCGAACCGCTCCGCGAGAACGGCGTTGTTGCGTCGCTCCGCATACAGCGGCCCGGTCTCGGAGACCTCCGCCTGCGTCTGCGTGGCGAGCGCGGCCCCCGCCGCTGCGGCCCGTACCCGCTCCACCAGCGCCGCGGCCGACGCGGCCGTACGGTCCCGTACGTACAGGTCGACCGCAGCATGCGCGGGGACCACGTTGGGCGCTTGACCGCCGTCGACGACGATGCCGTGCAGCCGGGCGCTCGGCGGGACGAACTGCCGCAGCGCATCAAGGGCGTTGAGGAACAGCTGGGCGGCGGCCAGCGCGCTGCGCCCCTGCCACGGCGACACCGAGGCGTGCGCGCCGACCCCGGTGAACTCGACCCGCAGGTGCGCCGCCGCGAGCCCGGGTCGACCGGTCAGCCAGCGGTCCCCCGGATGGAACATCACCGCCGCGTCCACTCCGTCGAAGACCCCCGCATCGGCCAGACGCACCTTGCCCGCGCCCCCCATCTCCTCACCCGGGGTGCCGATCACCGCGACTGTGCCCGGATGCGCGGGCAGCGCCCGTACGACGGCCAGGGCCGCCGCCACCCCTCCGGCCGCGATGAGGTTGTGACCGCAGCCGTGGCCGACACCCGGCAGCGCGTCGTACTCCGCGAGCACGGCGACGCGGGGTCCCAAGCGGCTGCCCTCGTGCAGGGCCACGAAGGCGGTGTCGAGGCCGTCCACGGGGGCGGTCACCGTGAAGCCCGCCTCGCCGAGCCATCGGGTCAGCACCTGCCGGGCGTGGAACTCGGCGAACTTCAGCTCGGGACGCGCGTGGATGGACAGGCTGACGGCGTCCATGCGGGGCCGCAGCACGGCCAATTCGGCGGACAGCGCCTTCACAGAGGGCGCTTTCAAGGATGACATGGGACTCCCCTCGTACGACGCACGGAGTGACGTGCTTTCAGGTATGACGAGCCTGCGGCCGGGCACGAGCGCGTTGCCGCCGATTACCGCGCCCCAGGCAACCCTCACCGACCGGACGAACGGCCGGGTATCCATGAACACGACGTGGGGACGGCGCAGCCGATCTACGCGACACCACGAATGTCACGATCGGCGGCGGGAACACAGTTGAGTGCGGCTCCTCCTGAGCGAAGTCGTGACCTCACCGCGCCGAATCCGATCCGCGGGGACACGGTGCGGTCTCATGCCGGAAAGGGCGGCGATTCGGCGTACGGCGCAGGGAACTGGATGGCGATGGGATCTGCTGCTGATGGGCATGGCCACGACTGGTTCGCGCCACAGTGTCGCCGCTGTGAAGGGCTGGCTCGGCGGGGTCAGGCTGCCAGTTCCGCCACGTCGATGAGGTCCACTGCGGTTGCGATGATCAGTGCTCGGCCGGTGTTGCAGGCGGTGAAGGCGAGTGTGCGACTCAGAGCGGGCGCCGCCGTCCTGGCGGGGTGGGGAAGCTCGCTCTCGTAGATCTGCTGGGCGCTCATCGCGGCCAGTAATGCCCATCCGGTCCATTCCTGAGCCAGGGTGGAGCCTTGTGCGACGGAAATGTCGATGAGGTTGCGCAGTAGCTCACCGAGCTGAGTCCGGACCCGCCGAACAGTATCCTCGCCAACACGATCGGCCGGCATCTCCGTGGACTGCCGGTCGAACGTGATCCGGTCCACGACCAGATCGCTGGAGGGGCGTGGTCGTCGGGTGGCGGCAGTGCCGGGTTGGCGTGGGCGCGGGAGATCAGTTCGTAGTTCATGGCCTCCAGCCACTGCGCAGTGGCACCATGGCTTCGTCAGCCCAGTCCGGCTCGGAGTCCATACCAACCATGTCGGGAACCAGATCCCGGGTCACACCGGGCAACACCCCGGCGAGACCCTCCTGCGCGCTGATCAGACCGCCCGGCGCGGAACTGAACTCGACTTCGGGAAGCCTTGGCCGGTCCGTCGAGCATGTCGAAGTCCTCTCTCACCGCATGTGGTCTTACCGTGGGCGCCGACTCACATCACACCTGCTGTCCTGTCCCGTGCTGGGAGGATGGGACGGGTATGCGTATGGTTCGCCGCGTGGGCAGGGGAGGCGTTCCACGGCTGCGGCCGGTCGTGATCGCGGATGCGCATGATGCGGTGCCGCGGGTGTGGTGGTCCGCGGATGCCGTCGATGAAGTCGACGGCGGTTCTGTTCGTCAGCCTGACGCTCCAGGCACTGGCGCAGGCTGCGGCGCATGAGAACGAGGACCGAGGCCGTTCAGGCCGCGTGGCCGCATCAAGGCGTCGGCAGTCACCCTGGCAGCCGCCTGAAGAGCAGCGCGCTGCCACTGCCGTCCGTGGCTTCGCAGGTGAGAACGGGGTCCGCTGGTAAGTGAGTTCGGGAGCCAGTTACTGCCTGTCGGAGCATGAAATGTATGCGAGTTTTGAGGCCACCTGGAGGGGGCCGGCTCCTTCTTCGGGCCGTGATGACGGCCGCCCCGCGTCCCGGGGCGGGGTCGTTCGTCCTCGGCTTCGCCTGCGGCGCTCCACCTTGATCCGATCATTGTGGCAGCAAACATGGCGCCTGCCGAGGGAAGCGAGAACGGATCAGCTTTCCAGCATGCCCAGGGCCCCGCCCAGGATGCCGGCCAGTCCCCCTCCGGCCTGGATCCATCTGTTTTTGGTCGGACCCGCCGGGGCTCCGAGGAGACACACCACCAGCAGCAGAGTCCCGCCGACAACGAAGAACCAGTCGCCGAACGAGGCATGCCAGCGGCCGAAGGAGCGGAAGCGGCCCAGCGCGACTGCGACACTCATGACGACGAGGAGTACGAGGTAGAAGGCGTCACCGGTCGGCATGCGGTTCGTCAGACCGTCCGCCAGCGAGCTGAGTACCACCAGCGAGGCGGCCACCGGGGTCACCGGCATGGCCCGTCCGGTCCACCACGGCACGACGAGGCCGATGCCGCAGGCGAGACCGAAGCAGGACATGAGGACGGCCGTCGCGTTGTTCCGGGCCACGCCCCTGCGGATGAGGGACGGCATCGCCAGGAACGACACCAGCAGGCTGATGGCGATAACCCACTGTGCGATCCACAAGAGGGTGTTCAAGGCCGGGACCTCACTTCAACTCGCCTATTTTTGAAGGAGTTTGGAGGATCTGGTGGACTGAAACAAGGCCCGGCCCCGAGCAGGTGCGCCTTCGAGAGGGCGGCAAGCGAGTTGACAGGTGATTTATCGCCACCTGAACGCGTGAGGTTGCGGCATCACAACTGGTCAGCGGGCTCGGGCCCGCTGGGCAGAACCCCCTGCGCGCAGCGCAAGCCCCACAAGACTGACCTGCCCGACGAAGCAGCGGGCGCCGATCGAACCGGTGGTCGCCGACAGTATGGAAGGCCGTGCGCCCCTCGGCCAGCGGTCACCAGGGCCGGTACGAGATACGGGAGATCGTCAGCGCGCTCCCCGACCAGGGCCGCACCCGCTGCCAGTGTCCGTTGAGGATCTTGCGGACTTGCAGGTCAGGCGAGCAACGTTCACGGAGGGGAGCCAGAGCCGGGACAGTGCACGAGTCTGCGTCCGCGTCATGCCTCCGGCAGGCTCGCCGCCAGCCTGACGACTGCGTCGACCTGCCTGTTCAGCGCCACAAAATCCGTCGGCCAGCCCGCGTACCGCACGCACAGTTCCCGGTCGGCCATCGCCACCGACTCCACCTCCGACGGCAGGCCCAGTCGGTGTGTCTTCCGGTGGTGCACCCGTGCCGGCGAATGCTCCTCACGGAGGCGGACCAGGACCGTCATGTACCAAAAGTATTCCGCACTGGGGTCCTCGCTCATGGCGCAGGCGATGCCCACCTCGACGCCCTCCCGGTGGCCCACGGCCAGCAGTGTGCCGCGGAAAAGCCGGCTCGCCGGCAGCTCCCACCCTTCCCCGTCGGTGGTGAACGCCGCCGGGTCGGTCTCGCAACGCCCCCCGTTGAGGCACGCCCAGGCGAGCAGGCACACGCGACTGCCCTCCCGCCGCTCCGCCTCGCGCTCTTCGTCGCCCAACGACGTGGCGGCGAGCAGAACACCGAACACGAGCGCGCCGGCGGGGAGGGGCACCATCCACTGCCACGGCAATCGCATGAACAACTCGACGACGAGGAGGAGCACCGCCGCGAACCCTCCACCGGCCGCACCCATCAACAGCGTGTCCCGCGTGTCGTCCGTAAGGCGCATGTCATGCAGTAGACCACCGTTTGTCGTCAATTACCCTGCCCTGGACGGTTGTTGTGCCGAGGCGCGGATGGTCGGGCAGCTTCGGGCCGGCGGTGCGGGCAGGGGGATCGGGCAGTTCCAGCAGCGCTCACCGGAATCAGCGCAGCGGCAGCAACACGCCCAGAGTTGACAAGAAGTGGCGGGGCAGGAACTCGACCACGTCGTGGTCGTCGAGAGCAATCAGCGGGCTGAGCATCACAAGATCCTTTCTCAGGGCGGGTGTTGTCGGTCATGGGCAGCGACGGATCGGCGGCGTGTGGCCGTATGTGGGGCAGCGGGCGCCGGAGGAAGGGTGGCGATGATCCAGCGCGGGGCGCTGCGGGTGCCGAGTGCCGGCGGCCGTCGGGTGCGGGCGCGCTGGATGTCGAGCGGGGTCGGAACCGAGGGCACGTTCGGTGTGACGGGCGTGAGCTGGGCAGCCTCGCGCAGCCCAGGAAGCATCTCTCCAGCGCGGCAGGGGCGCCGGGTCGGACACGCTCTGAGTGATGGCCTTCACCAGGGAGGTGGGGGTGTTGGTGGTGGCGTACCAGCGGGCGTATCCGTTCTTCGGTCCGCCTCACAGGTGTCCGCGGACCTTCCCGGCCGCGAGCGTGGCCAGCTCCTCCAGCAGCTCGCTTGACAGACCGTTCGGCGACACCGGCATCGACCTCACGTCGGCACCCTGAACATTGCTGTCGGCCACGGCGAGCGACACGCTGCCCAAGGTCTCGATCCGCTGATCCATCGTTGGACTCATCGGGTGCCTGCTCGCGGAGGCTCACACCTGGTTCATGGCACTCCCCTGAGACTCGTCAGGGCCACGGTGAACACCGCCGTCGAGGTCGGGTGCCGTCCGACAACGCCGTGCGGCACACCAGCCCACCAAGTTACCGGGACAGCAGGAGCATCCCGAACGTGCAGAACAACGACGTCGCGGCCAGGAGTGCGAACGCCACCCCCTTCTGCCAGCGGCGGCGTGCGGCGATGTGATCGGTGATCTGCGCGGGGCCCATTGCGGTTACGCCGTCACGGTGCCCGTCGCGGGCGGTCAGTGTGAGCGTCCCGCCGACTGCGGTGGCGCCCCCAGTGGCCAGGACGTCGGTGTCGGGCCGGACGACATCCTCGGTGACGGTGAAGCTGTTGGTGCTCGACCGCACATTGCGCTTGAGTGCGGCGGCGTCGACCCGGCCGGCCTCGATCAGGCTCGCCAGGTGCGGGCCGGGGTTGAGGGGCAGTTGCCTGCCCGAGGGCGGCGACGTGCACTCTTCGATGGTGCGTTCGACCAGGTCGTGTTCCCGGCCCGGTACCAGGCTGCGGGCGCACAGGCCCGGATCCAGCAAGACCGAGGTGGCGTCCGCGACCGCGACCGTGACCAGGTCGGGTTCGCAGTGGTCCTTGTAGAGAACACCATGGCAAGTACCGCTGTTCGAGCCCACCTCGTCGTCACGGGTAACTCGAACCCGGTACCAGACGCATGCCGAGCCCGACAGCGGAGCGGTCAACGTCCCCGCCGGGCCGGCCGTGGTACGACCGGCGATGGTGACCGGGTCGCGTACGCCCTGCAGCAGGTGCGGTTCGACCGGCCGCGACCTGTGCGGGAGGGTGTCCCACAACTGCACGAGACAGTCCCGCATCTGCGCCTCACCGCTACGCCTGACCATCAGCCAGAGCAGGCCGTACCCGCTGATCCCTGCGAAGACCAACAGAAACATTCCGGCCGCAAAGCGGTCCTGCGGGCTGCCTGCCGCTGCGGCGCGCAAGACCCCCTTCAGCGCGTCGAACGCCAGGATGTCCACCGCGCCACACTACCGGCGTGAGGATGGGCCACGTGTCGCGTGGGTCAGACACCGCTTGCCGAGTACGCGTCCCGGGGTGAATCGCAACAGCGCCTCGCGAACCTCGCGCCCCAGGTCATCACGACAGTCCGAGATCTCTACCGAGCGACGGACAACGGCCACCCGTCTCGTCGACCTTCGGGATTCCACCGCCTGCCGGCCCCCGCACCACCCAGGCGACCTGACACCGCCGCGCCACGACCTGGGCTTCGGCCTGCCCCGCGACGTGCACGCCCCTCCTCCCGCACCGAATCAGCACCGATTCCTCGGCGGAATCCCCACCAGTGACCACCCGTGACGTCCCACACATTCGGACACCACATCGAACACACCCCGAAAACGACAAAGATCCCGACCGATCATGAAGATCAGCGGGATCTCGCCAACCGCCCCCGAGCGAACTCAAGAACAGTCGTCGTGAGCGGGACCTGGGGATTCTCTGCCCTGCGCGTGGGCTGTCGGCACGGTCCTGGCGAACCCCGGTTCCCCGTGAGTCCCCGCGTGTTCTGGCACCAGAGTGGCGCGGTCCCTCGCCTGAGGTCTGGTGCTGACCGCCGCTGTCCGCGCTTGTCGATGTCAGCCGCTGGTGTCAGATCTCGTCCATGCTCCCCGGGCCTTCGACGCATTTCCCGCTCTCGTCCACTATGTAGATGACGTCACGGGTCCCCACCGCGCCCTCCGCCTTACCAGGCTCGGGGTCGATGAACGGGCAGACCGACTGCACTCCGCGGACAACGACCTTGTATGTCGTAGGCCACGCGCGTCCCTCGGTCCACCCCATGACGGAACCGCCGCTCTCGCCGGGCTTTCGGTCAGGTTCCCCTTCGACCACAACGCCGAGCTTCCCGCACCCTGGACAACCGAACACGTGGGCATCCCAGGCCGACTCGTTGACCACGTGCACCGGCAGCCCTTCGTCATCGGAACTCCCGCACCCAGTAACGGAGACGGCAACGATACCGAGCGCGACCAGCAGCGAAATACTCGGCCGCTTCATGCGCCGGCCGGACGCGGTAGACGAATGCACCAGCCACTGCTTTGTCCAGCGGGGTGTCGTAGCGGGGGTCGGTGATGCGGGTGCGGTTGCGCAGGTAGGTCCAGTCGGTCTCAGGGAGGTTCCAGTCGCGCAGTTGCTCGCGCCGGTGCTCGTAGTTCACCGCGTCGGCTGTGGTGGTGATGGTGTGGGCTATTGCGGCCAGTGCGCTTTGGTAGGCGTGGGGGTTGTCGGGGTGGTGGGTGTGGCCATCTGCAGGAGCCGGACAGCGGCGTCGCGGCGCAGGGCGTGATGGTCGGGTACGTCGAGGTCGGCGAGCGGGCCGGTCCAGTAGTCGGGGAGGTGCTGGGGGATGCGGGCGGGGTCCAGGAGCCCGACATGGGTGGCTGGTTGGGCGAACGAGCTGAGCAGGGCGCTCGCCCCGTACGTGGCGCGCCGTGTTCGGGCGGCGCCCTCGACCGCGCGGATCAGGGCCGGAGAGCAGTGGGGCAGCAGCGCGGGCAGGCGGGCCCATCCGACCCAGTAGGTGGCCGGGACGGCAGCGAGCTGTGCGATGACGTCGGCGGCATCGGGGTGCTTGAGAGCGTCAAGAGCGAGGACGGCCAGGGCGGCCGCGGCGGCGGGTTCCGCCGGAGGGTGGTCCTGGGCCCGGTTGACGTGGCTGTCCTGCATCAGCGGGCGCTCGGACAGCGGCCGGTTCTGGGCTGCCGCGTGCCGGTCCAGGGCGTCGTGGTGGACAGGGCCGACGGTCAGCATGTGCAGCGGTGCGGGCCATGCGCCGCACAGCAGCAGGCTGATCAGGCGCAGGTCGTTGTAGAAGACGGGCGCCGTAACGCGGTGGCCGAGCGAGGCGGCGGGTGCGCCCTTCGCCGTCGCGGCCAGGGCCGTGTAGGCGTGGCGCATTGCGGCGCTGGCGGGGGCGGGCGGGCCTGTGTGCGTCAGCTCTGCAGCACACCAGCGGTCCTGGGGCCGGCCGCGGTCGCATCGGCAGGAGGTGGGTGACAGGCGGGTTCGGGCGCGGGCACCAGGTGGGCGGGGCGTGGGGCCCGGTCGTCGCGGGGGCCGGCGGAGAAGGCCGGAGCGTGGCAGGCGGGGCATCGCCAGTGCAGGAGACGGCGGTGGTCGGGGCACCAGAACAGGTGCGGCAGGCGCCATGCGGCCTTCCAGACGGGCTGCTCGGCGGCGAGGCAGTCGGGGCAGTAGCGGGAGAAGGAGGTGAAGACCCAGCCGTCGTGCGCGATGGCGCTCTGGCGTCGGGGGCGGCCCAGGTAGGTGCGGCCGACCGGTGGGTATCCGGGGAACTGCCCGGCCAGGGTGAGCCGGTGGGCCTCGGAGACGGTCAGGCGCGTGGCCTGGGTGAGGAGGCTGAGGTGGTCGTCGTCGAGACGGACGAGGTGGGCGGTGGAAAAGCCCTTGCCGGTGGCGGTGGCCAGGCCGCAGCGTTCAGCAACAGCGAGCGGGGTGGTGGCGAGCCGGTCGGACAGGCGCAGGAGGTAACCGGGCAGGAGCTCGTCCGGGTGGGGGACGAGGCTGCGCGGCAGGTGGGTGTTCACGCTATTCCTGCGGCGGGCCCGCGGTCGTCGAAGGCGGTGTTGCGGCGCCGCACCGGCTGGGCTGCGGACGGGCGGTGGTTGGGGACCGGCGGGATTTCGCCTGCGCCGCCGTCGCGGCCAGCGGATCCGGCCAGGGTGAGGGGGAGGCTGTCGTGTCGACTGGCTGAACATCTTCGATCCCTACGACCCTGTCACAGCCGGTACAGGTCTGGCCGCTGTAGCGCTAGGCGTCACCGATGTCGCAGTGGACAATCAAGACGACCCTCATGCTTCCGGCCGGTACCTCGAGCAACAGGCCGTGGCCTTTGCCGTGCATGCCCACATTTCCAAGAACTAACTCTTGCGGAGCCCTGTGAAGCCATCGCCGTAGGGACTGCTGAACTTGAACTCGTGATGTCGGGTTCCTCGCGGGCTGACGTGCGTTAGATGTGGGCCCTGACTTGCAGCACAGGATGTCCGAGTGCGTCCCCGATGGCGGCCCTCCAATAAGAGCTTCATGCCCTTCGTCTGGTACCGCGTCGCCCTCGGCATCGTCATCATCGCCCTGGTCTCGGCGGACGTACTGAGCCCGCACGCGGCGGAGTCGGCGAGCTAGAGCCGGGTCGGTCGGCCTCCGGCCTGTAGTGCCGCGCCGTTTGAGAGACGTGGCCGGCAGTGGCCATCCGTCGTCCTCGTGGCTGAGCATGTGCGAGCGATCGATGGCGACGACGGGCAGCGGCTGCTGCCTTCTTCACATCGGTTCGCCGGTTGATCACGAACCCGATACTCACACGTGCGTCGGTGATCCGTTGCGCGGACCACTTGCGCTCACGGTGCCGGGACTGGATCTGCTCGATGACCCATGCCGGAGTCGCCTTCGGTCAGTCCCGCGGTGCGACGCGGATACGGTTCCCGTCCGGGTCGGCTGCGAGGAAGGTCAGTCCGAACCCCGCGTCATGAGGCTCGCGCAGGATCGTGACGCCCTTGGACTTCCACTGCTTGAAGATCGTGTCGATCTCGTCGGGTCCACTGTCGATGGCCAGGCACACCTCGCTGGTGCGCGGGACGTCCGGTGACAGATCCTCGAACTGGCCGGACCACAGACCGAGGTCAGCGCCTGGCCCGAGGGCGAAGGTGATGTATCCCGGCGTCTCGAACGAGGGCCTCATACCGAGGAGGCCGCCGTAGAAACGCGCTGCGGCGGGAGCGTCGTTCACGTAGACGATGGACACGACGGACGTGGTCATGGCTGTTCCTTCTCGCAGGTGGCAGGTGCGCGTCCATCAGCCTGGCCGGGATATGCGCCGTGTCCTGTCGCAATTCCTGAAAAAATCGGCGGGTGACCCCAGACCGCTTCTTCTCCCTGATGCTGCTCCTCGCATCGAGGAACGCCGTGACCACACAGGAACTCGCCTCGGCGCTCGGGGTGTCCCTTCGCACCATCACCCGGGACCTGAACTGGCTCCGCGACGCCGGTCTGCCGGTGACCGCGCAACGGGGCCGCCTCGGAGGCGTGACCCTGCTGCCCGGGTCCGGACTCGACCTCACGCGCCTCACACCGGGCGAGCGTGACCATCTGTCGCTCGCCGGGCTGGACGAGAAGCAACGCTCGGAGCTCAGCGCATCGGCCGAGAGCCGGCGCGCGCTCGCCAAGATCGCCGCTGCCCGGCCACGTCGGGTTCATGAACTCCTGCCGCTCGCCGACGTAGTGCACGTGGACAGCCGTCCCTGGCTCCAGGCCCCTGCTTCCGGCACGACTCCCGCTTCGCTGATCGGCCCGGTGCGGCGCGGCCGCCGGCTGCGGATCGCGTACGACAGCCCACGCGAGTCATGCCCACGCGACCTGGTCGTGGATCCCTACGGGCTGTTCGCCAAGGCCGGCATCTGGTACCTCGTCGCCGACCGCGCCCGGGTGCCACGGATGTACCGACTCGAACGGATCACGGCGTGGACAGAAGTCGGCCGGCCACGACGGATCCGCGAGAACCAGACCCTGGCCACCGTCGCCGCGGCGCTCGTTGACCAGTGGGAACACAACCACGCGGTAGAGGTCAGCGCCACCATCGACCACACCCAGATCGAGCGGGCGCGACGGATCCTCGGCCAACGGCTCGTCCACGACGGCCATGAGGAATCCGCCACCGGCCACAAGGTATTGATCCGCTTCCTGCACCTGGAGGACCTGCGGACACTACTGCCGTTCGGGAGCGCCGTCACCGTGCACGGCCCCGCCAAAGCCAGGGCTCACCTCAGCGACCTCGCCACCAGCCTTGCCCACCACTACGCGCCGTCACCAACGTCCGCCGGCAGTTGCGCGGTGACGTAGGACATCACGCTCGCGCGGGTCCAGCCGGGACTGACACTGCCGGAGACGCTCGACCACCTCATCGCACCTGACTCTGGAGACGACCGGTCCGCCGGGACGCGTACGGCTCGACTGAAGCCGGCCTGACCGGTCATGACGGGTGGCCACGCGGACCTTCCGACTCCGTGCGGGGCGGCCGGGCACCTGATCGCCGTCCTCGCGTGCTGCCCGGCGGTCACGCCCGCGGGGGCACCCGCTCTCAAGCCGCCGCCCCCGCCCTGCTCTCGCGCACTCCGCGCAGCGCGTCCGCCCAGGCGATGACCTGGTCCAGCATTGCGTGGACCGAGGCGTCGAGGCCCTCGCCGGGGACGAAGGCACCGGTTGCGAAGGCGGGGATCGTGGGGATGGCCGGCTGGGCTCGGACCGTGGCCACCTGCAGTTCGGCGAGGACCAGCCGCAGCGCCTCGGCGGCCCGCACCCCGGCGGCCCAGCCGCCGTAGCTGACGATGCCGGCGGCCTTGTCGTTCCACTCCCGGTAGACGTAGTCCAGCGCGTTCTTCAGCGCGCCCGGGAAGGAGTGGTTGTACTCCGGGACGAGGAAGACGTAGCCGTCGAGGCCGTCGACCACCCGGGACCAGTCGTGGGTGTGCGGGTGCTGGTACTGGCGGAGGTTCGGGTTGCCGCCCTCGTCGAGGTTGCCGAGGCGGTGGTGGGCGAGATCGACCAGTTCGTAGTCGGCGCCGCCGTGGGCGCGCGCCGTGTCCAGCACCCAGGAGGCGATCTGCTCGCCACGGCGCCCCGGGCGCGTGCTGCCGAGGACGATGCCGATGCGAAGTGCCATGTGGAGCATCCTTCCGAGAGTTGATACGTCAACTCCGCTTCACTCTAGACACGTGGAGTTGACGCGTCAACTCGCTCTCCCTGTACGATTCCGGCCATGGTGGAGACGCGCACGCTGGACCCGGAGGAGTGGGAGTTCTGGGACACCTGGATGCGCGCGCAGCGGCTGCTCGCCCGGGAGCTGGAGCGCGGCCTGCAGCGCGACTGCGGCATCTCGAAGCCGGAGTTCAGTGTGCTGGTGACGCTGTGGCGGGCCCCCGGCCGCGAGATGCGTGTCGGTGAGCTCTCCGAGTCGCTCGACTGGGAGAAGAGCCGCGTCTCCCACCAGCTGACCCGCATGGAGAGCCGCGGCCTGGTGGAGACGACCCAGAGCGGGGCCGGCGGCCGCCGTACCGGGATCGGTCTCACCGCCGAGGGCCGCAGGGCCGCGGAGAGCGCCATCGACGGGCACGCCGGCAACATCCGCCGCCACTTCCTGGACTCGCTCACCCCCGAACAGGCCACGGTCATCCGCACCTGGAGCGAGCAGACGATCGACCGCATCGAGCCGCCTCGCCCCGACGGGGCCGCCGTCGGCAGCGAGCCTTAGGCCCCCGGGTGCTCTCAGGCCGCCGGCGTGCCCTGGTGGCAGCGCATGCGCCGGCCCGTCCGCGTCAGGCTCCGCAGGGGGCCGCGCCACACGCGGCGGCCCCGGTCGTCCCCGAAGTACGTCAGGTGGACGATGCCCGGCGCGAGGACGGTGCCGGACATCCCCGTCACCACGACCGGCGAGTCCGGGGACACCGGACGGCCGCCGGTCACGGTGAGGATCGACCGCGCGTCCCGGCGCAGGTCCGAGGCCCCGGCCTCGGTGAACTCCGGGTCGAACAGCTCCAGGACGAGGTCCGGGCGGGCGCACACCTCGGGACCGAGAAGCCTCGACTCGGCGTCGATCGCCCGCCTACGTTGGATCGCCGCGCGGTCCCGGCGGGTTCTCCGGTGCTCAGGCGAGCTTGAGCAGCAGCTCGGTGAGTTCGGCGGGCATGGTGATCATGCAGTCGTGGCCGGTCGGGAGTTCCCACACCCGCTCTTCCGCGGGCACCGGGCGGCGGACGACGCCCTCCGGTACGGCGGCCACGCAGTGGATGTGGGTCCGCGGGATCGCGCGCACGGCCGGGTCGTCCAGCCGTACCGGCTGCTGGAAGCAGCGCACCGCGTGGTCGGTGAGCATCGTGCGCAGCCACGCCAGGTCCGCCGGGTCGGTGACCCCGAACAGGCCGTACGGCGGCGGGAGTTCGGGCAGCGGCGGGACCCGCCAGCCGTCGCCGGAGGCCAGGGTGCGCTCGATCAGGGCCCGGGTCACGGGCTGGATGTCGGCGGCGGTCTCGCCGTGCTCCGGGACCATCGCGTCGAGGTAGACGAGGTGGCCGATCCGGCTGGGGACCCGGTTGGCGGCGGCCGAGACGACCAGCCCCGCGTAGCTGTGTCCCACGAGGACGACGTCGTCGAGGCCCTCGTCCGTGATCAGCCGGACGATGTCGTCCACGTGGGTGTCCAGGCCGACGTCGGGGCCGAGCAGCCGGGCCTTGTCGCCGTGTCCCGTCAGGGAGGGCGCGTACACCCGGTGCCCGGCCCCGGTCAGCAGCGGGACCACCCGCTCCCAGCACTCCCCGCTGTGCCAGGCACCGTGCACCAGCAGATACGTCGACATGATCGTGCTCCTCGGGTCGTTCGCGGCTGTCGCCGACAACGCTTGCGGCCCGGCTCCGGCCGCGGCAGAGCCCCGGCGATCCTGGGGGTGACAGGACCAGGCACGGGCCCGGCGGCCCGGACTACCGTGGCGGGATGACCGACGCACCGAACCTGCTGGGCGCCTACGTACGGGCCCGCCGCGAGCTCGTCACGCCCGAGCAGGCCGGCCTCCCCGTGCTCGGGACACGGCGGGTGCCGGGCCTGCGCCGGGAGGAGGTCGCGATGCTGGCCGGGATCAGCGCCGACTACTACCTGCGTCTGGAACAGGGCCGCGACCGCAATCCGTCCGTACAGGTCCTGGAGGCCCTCGCCCGCGTGCTGCTGCTCGACGAGGCCGCGACGGCGTATCTGCTCGGCCTGGCCGGCCCGGGCGCCGGAAGGCCCCGGCGGCGCCGCCGCGCCCGCCGGGAGACCGTCCCGCCCGGCATCGCCCAGCTCGTCGCCGCGCTGCCGCTCCCCGCCGTCGTCGAGGGCCGCTACTTCGACGTGCTCGCCGTCAACGCCCTGGCGACCGCGCTGTCACCCCGTCTCACGGTGGGCGCCAACCGGCTGCGGGACACCTTCCTCGACCCCGCCGAGCAGGCCCTGCACCCGGACTGGGAGAACGCCGGGGCGGGCATGGTCGCCGGTTTCCGCCGCTCCGTCGGGACCGACGCGGACGATCCCCGCGTCATCGACCTGATCGGTGAACTCTGCCTCGCCAGCCCGCGGTTCAGCCGCCTCTGGGCCCGGCACGACGTGGCCGCCTGCGAGGGCGCCGCCAAGTGCCTGGACCACCCTCAGGTCGGCCGGCTCCGGCTGCACCGGGAGCGGCTGGGCGTCAGCGGCGCGGCCGGCCAGACGCTCGTCGTCTACCACCCGGACCCGGGCAGCGACAGCGCGGAGAAGCTGGCCCTGCTCGCCTCCGCGGCACACACGGCGTGAGTCCGGCCCGGGCGCCGTATCTCGGCCAACCCCGAAATCCCCCCGTTCTCGCGGGCGTCGGGCCGCCGTATCGGCTCCGGCGGGGGCGAAGGCCTGCCCAGGGGCCCAGAGCCGGGTCCGTGCCGTGACCACCCGTCCGGCAAATGCCCCGGCATGGCCACCCGCCCGCCGTATCGCCCGTGACCAACCCCATACGGTCTGCGTAGTGGCCCGGTAGCGCACCGTCAGTTCTTGCCCCTACGCTGTTCCGTATGTCCCCCGATTCCCGAACCCCTGGTTCCGCGCGGTCTGCTGCCGAGGTCAACGAGCACATCCGGGCGCTGTGGCTGCGTGCGGGCGGAACTCTGTCGGCCCAGGAGCGGGCGGAGTACGAGCTGTTGGTGGTCGAGTGGGCCGAGGCGATCCGCGAGCGGATCATCGAGGCGGCCTGACCCGGCGCCGGGTTCAGCGCCCGCCGGAGACCCGCAGCACCGCGCCCGTCGTGTAGGAGGCCTCGGGCGACAGCAGCCAGGCGATGGCGCCGGCGATCTCCTCCGGCCGGCCGGCCCGGCCCAACGGCGTGGTGGCGCCGACCCGTTCGGCCCGGCCGGGGTCGCCCATCGCCGCGTGGATCTCCGTCTCGATCACGCCGGGCGCCACCGCGTTCACCCGCACCCCGTCCGGGCCGAGTTCCTTGGCGAGGCCCACGGTGAGCGCGTCCACGGCCGCCTTGGTCGCCGCGTAGTGGACGTACTCGCCGGGGCTGCCGAGCGTGGCCGCCGCCGAGGACACGTTCACGATGGCCCCGCTCCCCCGCGCCGCCATCAGCCGCGCCGCCCGCCGCGAACACAGCAGCGTGCCCAGCAGGTTGACCTCCACGACCCGCCGCAGATCCGCGGTCCCCGCATCCACCAGCCGCCCGAACGGGCCGGTCACGGCCGCGTTGTTCACCAGCCCCGTGACGGGCCCGAGCCGCTCCTCCGCCGTGCCGAAGAGCCGCTCCACATCGGCCTCCACGGCCGTGTCCACCGGTACGACGACACCGCGCGCCCCGGCCTTCCGCACCCCCTCCGCGACCGCCTCGGCGGCGTCGGCGTCCCGGCGGTACCCGATCACCAGATCGTGCCCGTCGGCCGCGAGCCGCAGACAGGTCGCGGCGCCGATACCCCGGCTGCCGCCGGTGACGACCGTGACGGGACGTGTCATGCGAACCTCCTGAAAGCGGACCGGACCAAGATCCTACGGGCGTCCGCGAAAACCCGGTTCGCTTCCCCGTCCGACGATCTACGCTGCTGCTCGATGCTCCGAGCCGGGATCGCGGGCTCGCGTTCCGGAGACAAACGGGTGGGGAAACAGTGGTTCGCCGAAGACATGCCGGTAGTGCGATGGCCGTGGTCATGACCTCGTTGGCGTGGGTGCTCGCCGCTTGCGGAACGGGGCAGGATGCCCAGGAGGGCACCTCGGCCAAGCCGTTGAGCAAGGCGGCACTGGAGCAGGCGACGCTCACGGGCACGGATCTCGACGGGTACGAGGTGCTGCGGGACCTGGCGGCCACCTCCGCGTCCCGCAAGACGGCGGAGCCCGCCGAATGCGCCCCCGCCGTGCAGGCGGTGGGCGGCAGCAGCGGTTTCGCCGCCACCGCGCGTACCGCCCGGATCGTCTCCTCGAAGGCGCACGGACCGAGTGCGCATCTGACCCTTTCGTCGCACGGCTCCGGGGACGCGGAGCGGGTGATCGACGCGTTGCGGACGGCCGCCGAGCGGTGCAGGACCTTCAAGGACGTCCTGGTGGACTTCGACTACGACGAGGTCCAGGTCCGGCCCGACCCCGGCTACGGCGACGAGTCCGTGTCCCTGCGGCTGACCCAACTGGCCGCCGGCAGCGCGGACGAGGAGCCGGTGCGGGTGCCGTACGCGGTGGTGGCGGTCCGTCAGGGAGCGACGGTCGCCATGTTCACCACCTTCAACCTGCCGAGCGGGCCGAGGGGCAAGGAGCCCGCCGCCGTGCCGGAGGCGGTCATCAGGGCACAGCTGAAGAAGCTCGGCGAGGTGCCGGCAGCCGAGTGACCGCGGTCTCTTCCCGGCGGCCGAGATCGAACACCTCCCGAAAATCGCCCGTACCCCTTGGCTCGGCCCGCGCCGTGCCCAACACTGTGCCGATGACGCAGCGTGTGGAGCTCGCGACCGTGATGGACCGGCTGGCCGTGGACGAGGTGGTCACCCAGTACGCGGTGGCCGTGGACGACGGTGACTGGGCCGCGTACCGCGGACTGTTCGCCGCGGACGGGCGGGCCGACTACCGGTCCGCCGGCGGGATCGAGGGGGACGCGGAGCAGATCTCCGGGTGGCTCGCCGAGAGCCTCGCGCTGTTCGCGATGCGCCAGCATCTGATCGTCAACCGCCGGACGCGGTTCGGGGTGCTGGAGCACGACACCGGCGACAGCGCCCAGGTCCAGGCCGACTACATCAACCCCATGCGCTTCGCCGGCGGCGACGGCGTCTCCACCGCCCCCGACTTCGTGTGCGGCGGCCGCTACTCCTTCACGCTGCTGCGCACCCGGGACGGCTGGCGGCTGCGCCGGGTGGTCGTCGAGGAGAAGTGGCGGAAGATGACCGAGCGCACGGCCGCCCTGACCGACTGAGCCCGCTCCCATGCCCCCTGTCGGAGATCCCGCCCGGTCCCGCACACTGGAAGGACCCGCGGGCAGGAGGCGACGCATGAGGACCGTCGAGCGCTGGCTCACCTCCCCCTGGCGGCGTTCCTGCGCCGGGGCGCTGGCGGGCACGCTGCCGGTCCTGGCCTTCCCGGCGCCGTCGCTGTGGTGGCTGGCGTATGTCGCGCTGGTTCCCTGGCTGCTGCTGGCCCGCTCGGCGCCTACCGGGCGGCGGGCGGCCTACGACGGCTGGTGCGGCGGGTTCGGGTTCATGGTGGCGGTGCACAGCTGGCTGCTGCCGAGCCTGCACGTCTTCATCTTCCTGATCGCCGGGCTGCTGAGCCTGCTCTGGGCGCCCTGGGGCTGGCTGACGCACCGGCTGCTGGGCGGGGAGCCGTCGCCGGCCCGGGCCGCGGTCGCGGTGCTGGTGCTGCCGTCGGGCTGGCTGATGGTGGAGCTGGTGCGGTCCTGGCAGGGGCTGGGCGGTCCGTGGGGCATGCTCGGCGCGACCCAGTGGCAGGTGACGCCGGCGCTGCGGCTGGCCTCCGTCGGCGGGGTGTGGCTGCTGAGCTTCCTGGTGGTGGCCGTCAACGTGGCCGTCGCGGTGCTCGTCTCCGTGCGCGAGGCGCGGGTACCGGCGGTCGCCTCCCTGGTGGCCACGGCCGCCGCGACCTCCGCCGCCTGGGTGTGGGCGCCGCGCCCGGACGTCGACGGGCACGTCCGGATCGCCGTCGTACAGCCCGGCGTCGTCGACGGCGGCGACAGCGGTGACCGGCGGTTCGACCGCGAGGAGCAGCTGACCAGGCAGCTGGTCGGACAGCGTCCGGACCTGATCGTATGGGGCGAGAGCAGCGTCGGGTACGACCTCGGGGACCGGCCCGATCTCGCGCGGCGGATCGCGGTCCTCTCCCGGGAGACCGGCGCGGACATCCTGGTCAACGTCGACGCCCGGCGCTCCGACCGGCCCGGCATCTACAAGAGCTCCATCCTGGTGGGCCCGGACGGCCCGACCGGCGAGCGGTACGACAAGATGCGGCTGGTCCCGTTCGGCGAGTACATACCCGCCCGCTCGCTGTTCGGCTGGGCCACCTCGGTCGGCAAGGCGGCCGGCGAGGACCGGCGGCGCGGCACCGAGCAGGTGGTGATGAACGTAGGCCACGGACTGCGGGTCGGCCCGCTGGTCTGCTTCGAGACGGCCTTCCCCGACATGAGCCGGCACCTCGCCCAGGACGGCGCCCAGGTGCTGATAGGCCAGTCCTCGACCTCGTCGTTCCAGCACAGCTGGGCCCCCGAGCAGCACGCCTCGCTGGCCGCGCTGCGGGCCGCCGAGACCGGCCGCACGATGGTGCACGCCACCCTGACCGGAGTCTCCGCCGTGTACGGCCCGAGCGGGGAACAGGTGGGCCCCTGGCTCGGCACGGACGCGAGCACGGCACAGCTCTACACGGTGCCGATCGCCCGCGGTGTCACCCCGTTCGTGCGCTACGGCGACTGGCCGGTGGACGGCGCGCTGCTGGTGCTTGCGGTCTACTGCCTGTCCGAGGGGCTGCGGACGGTCAGGCTGCGCCGGGGTGCCGGCGAACCTCTCGTACCACCTGCTCGCACAGCTCATGGGTCGCCAGTGCGTCCCGGGCGCTGAGCACCTTGCCGGCACGGACGGCGTCGAGGAAGGCGAGCACGGCCTGTTCGATGCCGCGCTGCCGGGCGACCGGCACCCAGTCGCCGCGCCGCCGGACCGTCGGCTGCCCCTTGTGGTCGATCACCTCGGAGAGGTTGACGACCTGGCGCTTGGTGTCCTGCCCGGAGACCTCCAGGATCTCCTCCGCCGAGCCGCTCAGCCGGTTCATCACCCCGAGCGCGGTGAAACCGTCCCCGGACAGCTGGAGCACCACGTGGTGCAGCAGACCGTCGGCGACGCGGGCCCGGACGGTGACGTCGTCGACCGGACCGGGGGCGAGGAAGCGCAGGGTGTCGACGACGTGGATGAAGTCGTCGAGGATCATCGTGCGGGGTTCCTCGGGCAGCCCGACGCGGTTCTTCTGCATCAGGATCAGCTCGCGCGGATGGTCGGCGCACTGGACGTAGCCGGGGGCGTGGCGCCGGTTGAAGCCGACGGCCAGCGACACGTTCCGCGCCTCGGCGAGCGTCACGAGCCGCTCGGAGTCGGCCAGCCGGTAAGCGAGCGGCTTGTCGACGTACGTCGGTACGCCGGCCTCCAGCAGCCGCGTGACGATCTCGGGGTGGGCGCCGGTGGGCGCGTGCACGAAGGCGGCGTCGAGGTCCTGGGCGAGCAGGTCGTCGAGGGTCCGGTGCCGGTGGCCGGCGGGCAGGTGGAGGCTGTCGGCGACCCGGTCCAGGGTGGCCGGGGTGCGGGTCTGGAGGTGGAGTTCGAGCCCCGGCCGCGTGCCCAGGACCGGCAGATACGCCTTCTGCGCGATGTCACCGAGTCCGATGCAGCCGACCTTCACTGGCGCTCCCCTAGCGGTTGCCTACGCGTGCCTGTCCCGAAGCATACGGCGCCGAAAATCCGTGGTGGCACCGAGCGGGCTCGGGGAGGATGCGGGGCATGACGACCGAACGCAACGCGCCCGCCATCGACGCCGACGAACGCACCATGCTGGAAGGCTGGTTGGAGTTCCACCGGCAGACCCTCGCGGTGAAGTGCGAGGGTCTGACCGACGCCCAGCTCAGGACCGCCTCCGTGGAGCCGTCCCCGCTGTCCCTGATGGGGCTGGTGCGGCACATGGCCGACGTGGAGCGGTCCTGGTACCGCAGGGTCCTCTCCGACGAGGCGGCGCCGCCGCTCCACTGGAGCGACGAGGACCCGGACGGCGACTTCCACCTCACCGAGGCGGACACCTGGCAGGAGGCGTACGCGCAGTGGCAGGCCGAGATCGAGGCCGCCCGGCGCGCCGCGGCCGGCTTCGGCCTGGACGACCTCTCCAAGGGCCGCCATCACCGCACCGGAGAGCAGTTCAACCTGCGCTGGATCCACACGCACATGATCGAGGAGTACGCCCGGCACAACGGCCACGCGGACCTGATCCGGGAGCGGATCGACGGCGCGACCGGCGACTGACGTCAGCCTCGCACCCACCCGTCCCCCGTACGGGGCACGAGATCACCCGTGCGGGGCACCAAACTCCTGTCGGCGGTGTCAACGCCCGTGCCGAGCCAGCAGAGTTGCGCGGGTGCATCGAACGACCACCATCGCAGCGCTCCTGGTCACCGTGGCCGTCTCGGCCCTCTCCGGCTGTGTGACGGTCCAGCGTCCGGCGGCGCCGGGCCCCCCGCCGGGGACGGCGCCCTCGCTGCCGTCGGTGCCCCGTCCGGACGGCAGCGCCGAACCGAAGGTGGTCCAGGCGCCGGTCAAGGAGGCCCTGGAGATGGTCGGCCCGTCCCGGCCCCCGACGCACCCCTCGGCCGCCCCGCCGCACACTCCCGCACCGCCCCCTCCCCCGGCCCAGCACCGGCAGCCGGCCGCACGCGCCGCCACCCCGCCGCACCCTCAGCCGCACCGCACGCACACTCCGCGTACCGACCTCCCCGACGTCACCGGCTCCGTACCGGAGGCTCCGGACGTCTGCGCCCTCGGCAAGCAGTACGGCGGCTGGCGCGCGGACAGTCCGCAGGCGCGGATCTGCGAGCGGACGTACGGGCACTGAAGCCGCCGGGCCGAGGCCGTCGTTCGCCCGCCGGTTCGCCCACTAGTTCGGGCGCTGCCGTGGCGGGCCCCAGGAGTCGCCGCCCGGTGCGTCGTCCTCGCCGAGCCGCAGCGCCAGTCTGCTGATGGCGGCCCGGACCCCGTCGCCGTAGCCGTCGTCGCCGAGGGCGTCGGACGCGCCGCGGGCCCGGCGCAGGTGGGTGCGGGCGGCCTCGGTGCGGCCGAGCTTGACGTAGTCGGCGGCGAGGTTGAGGTGCAGGGAGGGGTAGAAGCCGCGCAGTCCCGCGGCTCCCTCCGTACCGTCCGCCGACCCGTCCGCCGTCTCGTCCGTGGCCTCGTCCGCCGCCGACAACGCCCTCAGGTCCCAGGCGAGTTCGTCGCCCGGGTCGTCCTGGGTGTCGGCCAGGTAGTGGGCCAGGGTGCAGCGGTGCAGGGGGGCGCCGTGCTCGCCGATCTCCGCCCAGAGGTCGAGGAGGCGGTGGCGGGCCTCCTCGCGGTCCCCGGCGTGGTGCAGCATCACCACCTGGCCGATCCGTGTGAGCACGGCGTCGGGTGCCGTGCGCTCCTGTCGCTCCCCCACGGGGCCCTCCGGGCTGTCGGCCGGTTGTGTGTTGCCGACGTTAAGTGGAGCCGCCTGGTTTTGTGGTCAGGCGGCGCCGTCGGGGCACAGGCCGGTGGACGGCTGCGAGCCCGGTGGGGGCTGGTCGCGCCCACGCGGCGGAGCCGCACATCGACAGAGCCCCGCGCCCCTAGGGGTTGCCCCCAGGTCGGCTTCGAGGCGCCCTCTGTCTTCGCTCAGCCGAGGTTGGGGATGTGCCAGTCGATGGGGTCGTGGCCCTGGGCGGCGACCGCCTCGTTGATCTGGGTGAAGGGGTGGGAGCCGAAGAACTTCTTGGCGGAGAGGGGGGACGGGTGGGCGCCCTGGACGACGACGTGCCGGGTCTCGTCGATGAGGCGGAGCTTCTTCTGGGCGTAGCCGCCCCACAGGACGAAGACCACCGGGTCGGGGCGCTCGGCCACCGCGCGGATGACCGCGTCCGTGAACTTCTCCCAGCCCTTGTTCTTGTGGGAGTTGGCCTCACCGGCGCGGACCGTGAGGACCGCGTTGAGCAGGAGCACGCCCTGCTGGGCCCACGGCATCAGGTAGCCGTTGTCCGGCGTCGCCTCCCAGCCCAGCTCCTCCTTCATCTCCTTGTAGATGTTCCGCAGCGACGGCGGGATCTTCACGCCGGGCTGGACGGAGAAGCACAGGCCGTGGCCCTGGCCCTCGCCGTGGTACGGGTCCTGGCCGAGGACCAGGACCTTGACCCGGTCGTACGGGGTGGCGTCGAGCGCGGCGAAGACCTCCTCGCGGGGCGGGTAGACGGGGCCGTTCGCCCGCTCCTCCTCGACGAACTCGGTCAGCTCCTTGAAGTAGGGCTGCTGCAGCTCGTCACCCAGAACCCCGCGCCAGGACTCGGGCAGCATGGCGATGTCGGTCACGTCAACGTCCTCACGAATTGCGGTCACTTGCGGTTCCTGCCGATGACGAAGAACCTACAGGCGACCACTGACAACGGGTGCCGGACCGCCGGTTCACCAGCTGGTCTTGCGGTGCAGCTGCCACATCATCATGATCGTCGACGGGTCGAGCGCCTGTTCGCCGCCGGAGACGTCGTCGCTGGCCGCGACGTACTGCCGCCCCTGCCAGATCGGGATCAGCCGGGCGTCGTTGACGAGGATCTGCTGGGCTTCCTCGAAGTCCTTGACGACTTCGCCGCGGTCGCTCTCGGTACGCGACCGGGGCAGCAGCTTGCCGGTGATCACCGGCGACGGGTAGGGCGTGCCGAGGGCGTTCTGCTCGCCGACGAACGGGGCGATGAAGTTGTCGGCGTCGGGGAAGTCGGGGAACCAGCCGCGCCCGAACACCGGGTACTCGCCCTTCTGGTAGCCGACGACGTAGGTCTTCCAGGGACGGCTCTTGAGGGTGATGGTGAACAGCCCGGAGTCGTCCAGCTGTTGCTTGAGCAGCTGGAACATCCTGGCGGTCTCGGAGCCGTACCGGTCGGTGGTGTACCAGAAGGTGAGCGGGACCCGCTGGGTGATGCCGGCGTCGGCGAGCATCTTGCGGGCCTTGGAGGTGCTGGGGTCGCCGTAGTCGTCGAAGAAGCCGGTGGTGTGTCCGGTGAGGCCCGCCGGGACCATGGAGTAGAGCGGGTCGACGGTGCCCTTGTACACGCTGTGGGCGATCGCGGAGCGGTCGACGAGCTGGGCGACGGCCTTGCGCACGGCGGGCAGCTTGGCCCACGGGTCCTTGGGGTTGAACACCAGGTAGCTGATGTCGGTGCCGGTGCCGTCGATCAGTTGCAGGTCCGTGTTCCGGTGCGCCTGCAGGGCGACGATGTCGGAGGCGGCGAGGCCGCGGTAGGTGACGTCGATGTCCCCGGACCGCAGGGCCTTGACCATCGTGGCCGAGTCCTGGAAGTAGCGGATGGTCACCGCGCCGTTCTTCCGGTCGGCGAAGCCCTGGTAGTTGTCGTTGCGGACGAGCTCGGCCTTCTTGCCCTCGTCGTAGGACTTGAGCGTGTACGGCCCGGAGCCGTGCACGGAGGAGTCCTTGCGCAGCGAGTGGGCCGGGTAGTCGTCGGGGTCGACGATCGACATGGCCGGGGTGGCGAGCACGAACGGGAAGGTGGCGTCGGCCTTCTTGAGGTGGAAGACCACCTCGCGGTCGCCGAGCGCCTGCACCCGGTCGAGGCTGCCGAGCAGGCCGGCCGGGCCGCTGGGCGCGTTGATGCTCCGGATCCGGTCGATGGAGTACTTGACGGCCGTGGCGTCGAGGGTGTCGCCGTCGGCGAACCTCATGCCGGAGCGCAGTTCGCAGCGGTAGGTCCGGTTGCCGGAGTCCGTGAAGGCGCACTTCGAGGCCGCGTCGGGCTGGGGGGTGGTGGCGCCGTTGGGGTAGGCGAGCAGGGTCTGGTAGATGTTCCGGAACAGCTCCCAGGAGCCGTCCCAAGAACCGGCGGGGTCCAGGGTGCTGGGAGCGCTGGTGGTGCCCACGACGATCGGCCCGCTGTCACTCGTACTGCTGCCGGAGAACACGCCGCAGCCGGCCACCAGGGATATCGACGCGACCGCAGCCGCTCTTCGCAGGCTTCGGTTCCGGTTGAACACGCGCACACTCCTCGATCCGCCGCACCAGGGGTCGGCGGCAGACCATACCGCAGCGTTGCGCGCCTTGAACCACCCCGGAAACACGGGCGTTGATCGAATGTGCTATGACGACGTTGTCATTTGACGGTGCGAATCGGGGACAGCCGTCCGGGCGCCGTTTCGTCTTTCCTGGGACGGAATGTCTGTGACGAAAACGACGCCCGGAGGCGGGTCGGACGGCCTGTGGTGCCGTCAGGCGACGCCGGCGTTGAGGAAGATGCCGCCGTCGACGACGAGCGTCTGGCCGGTGATCCAGTCGGACTGCTCCGAGGTCAGGAAGGCCGCGGCGCCGCCGATGTCGGAGGGCACGCCGAGCCGCTTGAGCGGGTAGCCCGCGGCGGCCTCCGCCTCCCGGCCCTCGTACAGGGCCTCGGCGAACTTGGTCTTGACGACGGCCGGGGCGATCGCGTTGACCCGGACGCCGGGCGCGTACTCGTGCGCCAGCTGCTGGGTCAGGTTGATCATCGCGGCCTTGCTGATGCCGTACGCGCCGATGAACGGCGCGGCGGAGAGCCCGGCGACGGAGGCGATGTTGACGATGGCGCCGCCGTGCTCCTTCTGCCAGGCGTGCCAGGTCTTCTGGGCGAAGCCGAGCGCCGAGATCACGTTGGTCTCGAACACCTTGCGGGCCACGTCCAGGTCGACGTCGGCGATCGGGCCGAACACCGGGTTGGTGCCGGCGTTGTTGACCAGGTAGTCGACGCGGCCGAAGGCCTCCATAGTGCGTTCGACGACCTCGGCCTGGTGGGCGAGGTCGTGCGCCTTGCCCGCGATGCCGATGACCCGCTCGGAACCGAGGCTCTCGACAGCCTCCTTGAGGGCGTCCTCGTTGCGGCCGGTGATGGCGACCCGGTCGCCGCGGGCGATCAGCGCCTCGGCGACGCCGTAGCCGATGCCACGGCTGGCGCCGGTGACAACGGCTACCTTGCCGGACAGCTCGGGCAGTTCAGTCATGTCTGTGATCCTCGATAGTCCCGATGGGTCTCTGCTGTCCGCTAGTCGAGCGGCCCGCCGGCCACGTACAGGACCTGGCCGGAGACGAAGCCGGCCGCCTCGTTCGTGAAGAAGGCGATGGCGTTGGCGATGTCCTCGGGCTCGCCGACGCGCTGCACGGGGATCTGGGTGGCGGCGGCGGCCTTGAACTCCTCGAAGCCCATCTTGACGCGCTCGGCGGTGGCCTTGGTCATCTCGGTGGCGATGAAGCCGGGGGCGACGGCGTTGGCGGTGATGCCGAACTTGCCGAGTTCGATGGCGAGGGTCTTGGTGAAGCCCTGCAGACCGGCCTTGGCGGCGGAGTAGTTGGCCTGGCCGCGGTTGCCGAGCGCCGAGGAGGAGGACAGGTTGACCACGCGTCCCCAGCCGGCCTCGACCATGTGCTGCTGGACGGCCTTGGTCATCAGGAACGAGCCGCGCAGGTGCACGTTCAGGACCGTGTCCCAGTCCGACGCGGACATCTTGAACAGCAGGTTGTCGCGGAGCACACCGGCGTTGTTCACGAGGATCGTCGGGGCCCCGAGCTCCTCGACGACCCGTGCGATAGCGGCCGCGACCTGGGCCTCGTCGGAGACGTCGGCGCCGACCGCGATCGCCTTGCCGCCGGCCGCGGTGATCTTCTCGACGGTGTCCTTGCAGGCGGCCTCGTCGAGGTCGACGACGGCGACCGCGCGGCCCTCGGCGGCCAGGCGTACGGCGGTGGCGGCGCCGATACCGCGCGCCGCACCGGTGACGACGGCTACCCGCTGCTCAGTGGTGGACATTCCTGTGTCTCCTCGCCCTTGAGAGAACTGATCGAGAGAGCCCGCTCGCGGAGCCCCTCCGCGGTGAGCGACCGCTTAGTACCTTCAGTAGACGTGACGCTAGAAGCCCTGGCACGCGGTGTCAACGTCACACCGCGCGGGTGTGATCCATTACCTCACCAGGAGGTCCAGCAACCGTGCCGTCTCGGCGGCCGGATCGCGGGTCAGCCCGGTGTGCACCGGCCCGGGCTGTACGACGGCCGAGCGGGGTGCGACGAGCCAGCGGAAGCGCCTGCCCGGGTCGTCGCCCGCCGCGGGTCCCGCCGCCGCCCCGCCCGCGCAGACGCCCTCGACCGCCCCGAGCGCGGCCCGCACCCCGGCGACGTCCGCGTCCGGGTCCAGGGCCAGCAGCCGGGCCTCGTCCAGATGGGTGCGCGCGCCGACGTAGGCCTTGGCCCGGCAGTACACGATCACGCCGGCGTTGATGCACTCGCCGCGCTCCACGCGGGGTACGACCCGCAGCAGGGCGTACTCGAAGACGTCCCGGTCACCGCCCTGGCCGGCCCGGGTGATGTGGCGCTCGGTCACATGCCCGGCCATGTGGATATGGGTCTCGCTCATGGGGTCCCCTCGATGCCGGTGATGCGCTCGTGGATGCCGGCGGCGCGCGCCAGCAGCGGCCGGGCGTAGGCGCGCCGGAGATCGTCGGGCGTGTCGAAGCCGGGCTCGCCGGCCAGCCAGACGTCCGGGATCTCGGCGGTGACCTCGGCGAGCAGCTCCTCGGTGACCCGGGGCGCCAACTCGGCGGCGGCCGCCCGGACATCGGGGGCGAACCGGGCGAGGGCGTGGTCCGAGGCGTCGTACGGCCGGGCGGCGGAGGTCTGTGCCGACGGCCAGTTGTGCTGCCAGATCATGGTGGCGCCGTGGTCGATGAGCCACAGCTCGCCGCGGTGCACCAGCAGGTTGGGGTTGCGCCAGGAGCGGTCGACGTTGTTGATCAGCGCGTCGAACCAGACGATCCGGCCGGCCTCCTCGGGGCCCGCGGAGAACGCGAGCGGGTCGAAGCCGAGGGCGCCGGAGAGGAAGTCCATGCCGAGGTTGGTGCCGCCGCTGCCCCGCAGCAGGTCCTGCACCTGCTGCTCGGGTTCGCCGAGCCCCAGCACCGGGTCCAGTTCGACGGTGACCAGCCGGGGCATCCGGAACCCGAGCCGGCGGGCGAGTTCCCCGCAGACCACCTCGGCGACCAGCGTCTTGCGCCCCTGCCCGGCACCGGTGAACTTCAGGACGTACATCCCGAGGTCGTCGGCCTCGACGAGCCCCGGCAGCGAACCGCCCTCCCGCAGGGGTGTGATGTAGCGGGTCGCGGTGACCGCTTTCAGCATGTTCCCAGGCCACCCGTCTTGTTCACCGTGCGCTCCACGACCGGTCCGGAGGTGGGCGAGAAGCATAGTAACGAAGGGTGACCGGCGGCGCGGAGCGCCGCGGAGGCGGGCGACCTGGGTGAGGAGGTGGCGCCGAGGACGAGGCCGACGACGGCCGGGCGTCAGGCGGGCTGGCTCCGACGGTCACCCGGCGTCTCATCGGCAACTTCTCCCGGCGGGGCGAGACGGCACGTCCCGCCCCGCGGCTGGTCGGCCTGACCAAGCGGGAACAGGAAGTCCTCGTGCTGATCGCCAACGGCCTGTCCAACGCGGAGATCTCCGAGCGTCTCGTCATCAGCATGCCCACGGTGAAGACGCACGTCGGCAGCCTGCCGGCCAAGCTGCACGCCCGGGACCGCGCGCAGCTGGTCATCATCGCGTACGAGAGCGGCCTGGCCGAGCGGGGCATGCCGACCTGACCGCGGTGGCGCGAACCGGTCCCCGGCGGGTGACGCCGACAGTGAACCGACAGCGCTGATTCATCGGAGCCTCATGTCGGGGTGATGACTATCTGGATGCCGTCTGAACAGGTGGTGCCCGAAGGCCGTACCCCTGGACGGATCAACGAGTAGCTCCGCGGAAGGGAACCCCTCATGACCAGCGCATCGCTCAACCCCTCAACCGGCCCGGCCCGCCGCACCGTCATGGCGGCGGCCGGAGCGGCGGGGCTCGCCGCCGCGCTGACCGCCTGCGGGTCGTCGGACGACGACTCGTCGAGCACCACGAACGGCGCGGCGACCACCGGCGCCGGCTCCACCACCCAGGACAGCAACGGCTCGGGCGGCTCGACCGCCGCGGCCGGCGGTACCGCGCTCGCCAAGACCACGGACATCCCCGAGGGCGGCGGCACGATCTACAAGGACCAGGCCGTGGTGGTCACCCAGCCGACGGCTGGCACCTACAAGGCGTTCGCGACGAAGTGCCCGCACGCCGGCTGCCCGGTGACCAGCGTGGCCAACGGCGCGATCGTCTGCCCGTGTCACGGCAGCCAGTTCTCCATCGAGGACGGCAGCGTGAAGAAGGGCCCCGCCACCACGGGTCTGACGGCCGCGAACATCACCGTCTCCGGCGACCAGATCACGCTGGCCTGACACTCAGGTCCGCCGGCGCGGGCGCTTGAGGCAGCCGAGCACCTCGTCCGTGGTCGCGACCGTGGCGACCAACGCGAGGGTGTTGCGGACCATCGCGGGGGTGTACTCGGAGGGCACTCCCGCGATGGCGTCGGCCGGGACGACGGCCGTGTAGCCCCGGTTCACCGCGTCGAACACGGCATTGGGGATCGCCACGTTCGCCGAGACACCGGTCACGACCAGGGTGCGGCAGCCGAGGTTGCGCAGCAGCGGGTCGACGTCGGTGCCCTGGAGGGGCGACAGGCCGTGCAGCCGTCGTACGACGAGGTCCTCCTCCGCGACCTCGATGGGGGGCGCCACCCGCACCGCCGCGGTGCCGGACAGCTGCTGGACGGGCAGCCGTTCGGCGGCGCGGAAGAGCCGGGCGTTGTGGTTCGCGCCGCGGCCGTCGGGACGGCGTTCGGCGATCGCGTGGATCACCTGGACACCGGTGTCGTGCGCGGCGGCGACAAGCCGGGCGATGTTGTTGAGAGCGCCCGACGCCCGCGCCTCGTGGGCGAGTTCGGGCAGTGCGCTGTCCGGGCCCAGCACACCCTGCTGGCACTCGACGGTGAGCAGGACGGTGCTCGCGGGATCGACGAGCTCCGCGAGCCGTTCGTACGACGACGGCATGACGCCCCCTTCCGCCTTGGTGCGGGGCGGGCGACACTAACCGCCATCGCGCGGGAACGGAAGAAGAGAAGAAGAGGGGGGCCGCATGACCGTCACTCAGCGCCGGGGCCGGAAGATCATGATGACGCCCGGTGAGCTGGACGAGTTCCTGACCACACAGCGCACCTGCCGGGTCGCGACCGTATCGGCGTCCGGCGCGCCGCACGTCAGCGCCCTGTGGTTCGCCTGGGACGGCACATCGCTGTGGCTGTACTCGGTGGTGCGCAGCCAGCGCTGGAAGGACCTCACTCGTGATCCGCGGGTGGCGGTCGTGGTCGACTCCGGTGAGGAGTACGACAGTCTGCGCGGGGTCGAGCTGCGCGGGTCCGTCGAGTTCGTGGGCGAGGTCCCGCGCACCGGCGAACTGGTCGCCGAACTCGACTACGTGGAGACGCTGTTCGCCCGCAAGAACTTCGGCCTGGACGAGATGCCGCACGACGGCCGGCACGCCTGGGCGCGGCTGACCCCGACGAAGACCGCGTCCTGGGACTTCCGCAAGCTGGGCGGGGCGTAGACAGGTTCAGGCGATCGTCCCGGCCGCGCCGCGCAGGGCCTGCACCGCCGCCCGGATCGAGGGGCGGCGGTCGGCGTCGGCCCGCCAGACGACGTACACATGGCGGCGCACCCGCTGCTTCAGGGGCACCATGACCACGCCCTCGGGCACCGGGTGGCGGCCCAGCAGCGGGGCGATGCAGACCCCGAGACCGGTGGCGACCAGGTTGAGCTGGGTGTGCGTCTCGGCCGCGCGGTGTCCGACGATCGGCTCAATCCCGCGCGAGCGCAGGGTGAACATCAGCCATTCGTGGCAGAACTCGCCCTCGCCCCAGGTGATCCACTCGTCGTCGGCGAACTCGCCCAGGTCCACCTCGTCCCGGTCGGCGAGCCGGTGCCCGGCCGGCAGCGCCACGTCGGCGGGGTCGTCGAGCAGGGGCGCCTTGACCAGCCCGTCGGGCAGCGGCATCGGCTTGTTGTACCAGTCGAGGACGACGGCGAGATCGAGGTCGCCGCGGACGACTCCGGCGATGCCCCGCTCCGGTTCCAGCTCGGTGGAGCGGACGCGCAGCGCCGGGTGCCGGCCCCGCAGATCGGCCAGCGCGGTCGGGAACAGGCCGCGGGCGGCCGTCGGGAACGCGGAGAGTCTGAGTTCGCCGACGACCTGGCCCCGGTGCGCCTCCAGGTCGGACTGGGCCAGCTCCACCTGGGAGAGGATCCGGGCCGCGTGCTCGGCGAGCAGCCGTCCCGCGTCGGTGAGCCGCACCCCGCGGCCGTTCTTGGCGAGGAGCTGCTGGTCCACCTCGCGTTCCAGCTTGCCCATCTGCTGGGAGACCGCCGACGTCGTGACATGCAGGGCCTCGGCGGCCCCGCTGACCGAGCCGTGCCGGGCGAGGGCGTCGAGGGTGCGCAGGCGCTCCAGGTTCAACATGTAAGTGATTCTAAGAGGTACCGGGTGGAAAATCTCGATTGTGCTACGCCGTCGGCTCCCGCAGGGTGGAGGGCATGAGCACCGTCACCACGGCCACCACCACGGGCACCACCGCCGCCGCCACCGGTCGGTCGGCCCCCGGCACCGACCGCTCCCGCCCGCGCCTGGACTGGCGGCTCCGCTTCGGCGCCCTGTCGCTGATCTGGGGCTTCAGCTTCCTGTTGATCAAGGTCGGGACCCAGGGGTACGCGCCGTTCCAGGTCACCCTGGGCAGGCTGGTGTTCGGTACGGCGGTACTGGCGGCGGCGATGGCGGTGAAGCGGGAGCGGCTGCCGCGCGGGGCCCGCGTCTGGGGCCGGCTGGCGGTCGCCGCGTTCCTGCTCAACGCGCTGCCGTTCTCCCTCTTCGCCTACGCGGAGCTGACCATCCCGTCCACACTGGCCGGGATCTGCAACGCGACCTCGCCGCTGTGGGGAATGGCGCTGTCCCTGGTCGCCCTGTCGGAGGACCGGCCGACCCGGGTCCGCTTCGCCGGGCTCGGCCTGGGCTTCCTCGGGGTGCTGACGGTGCTGGGCGCCTGGGAGGGGTTCCACGGCCTCGATGCCACCGGGACGGTGCTGGCACTGCTGGCGTCGCTCAGCTATCCGATCGGCTGGATCTACGTCCGGCGGACGCTGGCGGGCACGGGCGAGTCGCATCTCTCCATGACCGGGGCGCAGTTGCTGCTGGCGACAGTGCAACTGGCCGTCGTCACACCGCTGTTCACTTCGTTCCCCGGGCAGGTGTCCTGGGTCCCGCTGCTGGCGGTCGCCGCACTGGGCGCCCTGGGCACGGGACTCGCGGTGCTGATCCAGTACGGCCTGGTGGCGGAGGTGGGGCCGACCACCGCGCAGATGGTCACTTACTTCATTCCGGTCATCGCCACGGCGGCGGGGGTCGCGGTGCTCGGCGAGTCGCTGCGGTGGAGCACCCCGGTGGGCGCGGTCGTGGTGCTGGCCGGTGCCGCGCTCACCCAGGTGCGGCCCCGGAAGGCCGGCCCCGCCTAGGCCTGGACCCGCCCGCGCGCCGGGACCACCGCCGCCGCCACCGCGGCCGCCAGCGGACCGGCCTCCTCGGGGGTGAGCGTCGAGACCGTGACGCGGATGCCCGGCGGGGTCGCCAGCCGGTAGCGCGCGCCGGGGGCCACCGCCCAGCCCTCGTGCAGCAGACGGGACACCACACTCGTCTCGTCCGGGACCGGCACCCAGACGTTCATGCCGCTGCGGCCGTGGGCCTCGACACCGTGGTCCGCCAGCGCGTCGATCAGGAGGTCGCGGCGACTCCGGTAGGCCGCCGCCACCGCCGGCCCGTCCACGGCGCCGTCCGTCCATAGCCGCACCACGGTGCGCTGCAACAGACGGCTCACCCAGCCCGGCCCCAGGCGCTGCCGGCCGCTGACCCGGTCGACCGTGGTCGCGTCACCCGTCAGGGCGGCCAGTCGCAGGTCGGGGCCGTAGGCCTTGGCGACCGAGCGGACGAAGGCCCAGTGGTGGGTGCCGCCCACCAGGGGGTGCAGGGGGAGGTCGACGATGCCGTGGCCGTGGTCGTCCTCGATCAGCACGGTGTGCGGGTGCTCGCGCAGGACGGCACGGAGGGCACGCGCGCGTGCGGCGCTCACCGCGGCGCCGGTGGGGTTGTGCGCCCGGGCCGTGACAATGAGGGCGCGCGCCCCGGACTCCAGCGCCCGGCGCAGGCCGTCGGGGCGCGGTCCCTCGTCGTCGACGGCCACCGGGACGGTGCGCAGCCCCAGCGCCGGGACGAGATCGAGGGTGCGGCCCCAGCCGGGGTCCTCGACGGCCACCGGGTCGCCTGGCTTGAGGTGCGCCAGCAGCACGCGTTCGACGGCGTCCAGGGAGCCGGAGGTGACGGTGAACGGCCCCTCGGGCACGCCGTCGGCGGTGAACTCGGCACGCGAGATGCGCTCCAGCTCCGGCTCGACGGGGTCGGCGCCGTAGAGGACCGGCGCCCGGTCGCCCTCGGCCGCCACGGCCGCGAGGGCCGGTGCGAGGGACGGGAGCAGCGCGGGATCGGGGTTGCCCGAGGACAGGTCGCGCACCCCGGCGGGGACGTCGATCCGGCTCTGGTCCCGCCCGGTGGTGGCCGGTTTGGGCCGGATACGACTGCCCCGGCGGCCGGCGGTCTCGATCACCCCGCGCTCGCGCAGGGTGCGGTAGGCGGCCGCGACCGTATTGGGATTCACCCCGAGCCGGGTCGCCAACTCCCGCATGGGCGGAAGCAGTTGCCCCGGCTCCAGCTCCCCGGAACCCACCGCGCGCTCGACGCTGGCCGCAATCTCTGCTGCGCCACGCCCTTCGATCGGATATTCTCCTAGCACAAAGCAGATTATGCACTAGTGCAATGGAGATGCCAAATGGAGACCGCCGTCCAGGGCACCGTCCCGGCCCAGCCCGCCGCCTACCCCAGGACCGACCGCACCGTCCCCACCCGCTCCGCCGAACGGGCGTCGTACGACAGGGAAGCGGTGCACTCGATCCTCGACGAGGCCTACGTCTGCCACCTCGGCTTCGTCCGCGACGGCGCGCCGGTGGTGCTGCCGACGCTGTTCGCCCGGGTCGGCGAGGTGCTGTACGTGCACGGCTCGACGGGTTCGCGGCCCCTGCGGATGACCGGGCAGGCCGACCCGGGGCTCCCGGTGTGCGTGACGGTCACCCATGTCGACGGCCTGGTGCTGGCCCGCTCCGCCTTCCACCACTCGATCAACTACCGCTCGGCCGTGGTGCACGGCGTCGCCCACCAGGTCACCGACCCCGAGGAGAAGCGCCTCGCGCTGGACGCCCTGGTCGACCACGTGGTGCCGGGGCGCTCCGCCGACTCCCGCCCGGCCAACAAGAAGGAGCTGGCCGCGACCGCGGTGATCCGACTGGACCTGAACGAGGTCTCCGCCAAGACCCGCACCGGCGGCGCCAACGACGAGCCCGAGGACATGGATCTCCCCTACTGGGCCGGCGTGGTCCCGCTGCGGAAGGGCTACGACGCCCCGATCACGAACGACGACGTGGCGGCGGACATCGCGGTCCCGTCGTACCTGAAGAGCGGCGCCTGACCGGAGTCACGGCGGCCGACCACGCTCAGACGGCCGGCTCCCGTACGACACCCTCACTCCGTGCCAAGGGCTCGGCAGAGCCCTTGGCGGGTGCCGACGACTGCGCGATGAACGCGCCGACCAGCACCACCGCCCCGCCCACCACCTGCGGCGCCGACAGGTGCTCCCCCAGCAGCACCCAGGCCAGCACCGTGGCCACCACCGCCTCAAGGCAGGCCACGACCCCCGCCACCTGCGGGGACAGCCGCCGTACCGACACCACCCCGGTGATGTAGGCGACGACCGTCGCGACCAGCACGATCCAGCCCAGCAGCGCCACCGCCGGCACCGTCGTCCCGTTCATGCGCGCGGAGCCGCCCAGCACCGACCAGTCCAGCTCCCACGGCCGGGCCACCACGGTCAGCAGCCCCGCGCCGACCAGCAGCCCGTACGCGATCACCCCCAGGGGATCGGTCTCCTCGCCGCCGCCGTGGTCCGACAGCACGAAGTACCCCACCTGGCAGCACGCGGCCCCCAGCGCCAGCAGCAGTCCCAGCGTGTCGAAGCGCAGCCCCGACCACACCTCCACGACACACGCGAGGCCGCCGGCCGCGAGGACCACACCGAGCGCGGCCGCGCGGGTGACCGGCCGTCGCTGCACGAAGCGGACCCAGCCGAGCACCAGCGCCGGGGCGAGGTACTCCACGAGCAGCGCCACCCCCACCGGTATGCGGGATATCGCGGCGAAGTAGCAGGCCTGGACGCCCGCGACGGCGAGCAGCCCGAACCCGGCGAGCAGCGCGGGCCGGCGGCGCGGCAGGTCCCGATGGCGGACCGCCAGCGGCAGCATCACCAGCGCGGCACCCGCCACCCGCAGCCACACCACCTGCAGCGGCGTGAGTCCGGCCTCGATGAGGGGCTTGGCGGCGACGCCGGAGCCCCCGAAGGCGAGCGCCGATCCGAGGGCGAGGGAGAGCCCGAGGCCCTTGCCATGGCTGCTGTCAGTGATGTGCACCGGCACATGATGACAGGGGGCGACATGAGCGTCACCCCCTATGGCACCTGTCTCAGCGGCTGGACCAGCGACGCTCCGCCCCGCCGTCCCGGATTCCGGCGTCCCGGCTTCCGCCGTCACCGTCGATCCGCACGGCGAGGGCACGGGCGGCCACGCCGGCCCGCTCCAGCACCTCCACGGCCCGCGACTCCGGGTCGACGACCAGTCCCGCCAGCAGGTCGATGCCGTCAGCGGGGCCGTCGCCGCGGTGCCGGGCGCGGCAGCGGGCGTACTCCAGGGCGGCCGCGGCCACCGGCGACCAGGCGCCGTCGGCCCTGCCCGCGGCGTGCGGGACGGCCGGCAGCGCGCCGGAGTCCTCGACCCCGCTCTGCCAGCGCAGCCCGTAGCCGATGCTGCGCTGCACGAGGTAGCCGAGCAGGCGGGCGAGTTGCGGGGCGTCGCCGATGACGTCCCGGACCTCGGGGTCGTACTCGATCAGGGAGTGCAGCAGATGGGCGGTGTCGACCTGACGGTCCCCGTCCCGCACGGCCCGGCGGCGGGCACCCGCCACCACCGCTGCCAGCTCGGCACCGAGCCCGGCATCGTCGTCCGCGTGGATACTGCCCTGGTCCTGAGCCGGCTGGCGGGGAATACGGGGTTGCACATCCCCCACCTCATCAACCCCAGCGGCCTGAGTCATCGGCGGGGGGAAGCATTTTCGCGTCCCACGCAGAGTGGACGGCGACGGCCCAAATCTCCTCCTTACGGATGAGATCAGGCCGAGGTGCCACTTGGGGCGCGCGCCGCCTTGCCGTGCGCCCCTCGCGCAACCGTCGCGCACCGGTCCTACGTCCCTTACCGATGTGGAGAGCGCGTGCGGTTGCTGGCTGGTCGCCCTGCCGGCGGTCGACGGCAGACAGTACGTGTACCGGGTGTACGCCCCGGAGGACGCGCTGCTCGCGGACCTGTTCTGGGAGGCGTGGCACTGCCATGACGAGAGCGCGCTTCCGCGTGCGTGGGACCTGTTCGACGCGGCGGAGATACGGCGCGTGGGCTGAGAACCCGGACCCGGCGCGGCCCGGGGCCGGACCCGCACATTTCCTGACGGTTCATCAGTATTGAATGTTCGAGGCCCCGGGGCTACGTTCCGCGACACCGTAGCCCGACACGAAGGGGTGGCCCGATGGCCGAAGTCAGCGCGGAGACACGCATCCAGGCACCGGCCGAGAAGGTGTGGGCACAGCTCACCGACTGGTCGGCGTACGGCGAGTGGAACGCGACCCACACCAGTTTCCCCAAGGGCGGCCCCGAGACGCTGGCGGTGGGCGGGACCTTCCAGGAGAACATGAAGCTGATGGGGTTCCCGGCCGAGGTCGAGTGGACCATCGAGGAACTGGAGCCGGCCCGGGTGCTGGCGATCCGCGGCAAGGGCCCGATGGCGGTGACCGTCGCGACGCGCTACACCCTGACCCCGGAAGGGGACGCGACCGGGGTGCGGATCGACGGCGAGTTCACGGGCGCGGCCGTGTCGCTGATGGCGGGCAAGCTCAAGGACTCGGCGACGGCGGCCCTCAACGAGTCGCTGCGCAAGCTGGGCGGACTGGTGGCCTGAGGCCGCCCCCGCGCACGGAAAAGCGCCCCCCGGAGCAATCCGGAGGGCGCCCTGTGCGCCGTGGCTCAGTCCTCGTCGGCGAGGATGAGGTACAGCTTCTTGCGGGCCTCGTTGATGACGGTCAGCGCCTTCTCGCGCTGCTCCTTGCTGCCGGTCTTCCAGACCTGGCCGAAGGCCTCCATCAGACCGAAGCCGGCCTGGCGGATCTCGTTCAGGGCCTCGAAGTCGACACCGCGGGAAGCCTCTTCCCAGGGGGCGTCCGGGCCCTCGTCGGCGGCCGTGCGGCCGCTGTCGGTGAGGGAGAACAGCTTCTTGCCGCCCTCGCTCTCGCTGGTGATCAGGCCCTCGTCCTCCAGCAGCTGCAGGGTGGGGTAGACCGAGCCGGGGCTCGGCTTCCACGCGCCGCCGCTGCGCTCGGCGATCTCCTGGATCATCTCGTAACCGTGCATCGGGCGGTCCTTCAGCAGGGCCAGGATCGAGGCCCGTACATCACCGCGCCGCGCCCTTCCCCTCGGACCGCCGCGCCCTCGCGGCCCCCAGGGCCCCGGTCCGAAACCGGGTCCCCCGGGACCGAAACCGGGCCCGCCCGGACCGAAGGGCCCGAACGCCGCACGGCGACCGTCACGTCCTCCGAAACCGCCCCGGCCGTGCGGGCGGTCCTGACCATGTCCACGCTCGAATCCGTGGGAACGCATGACAACCACTCCATTCCATCGTTGATCTGTCGCGTATCGTTCGCGATGCCTCAACGATATATCGGAAGTGTTCGGATGGCAAGCCCCTCGAAAGAGCCCGGTGAGGCGGCTAGCCCGCGGCCCGCAACCAGTCGCCGACGGCCGCGAGGTCCGCGGCCGTGAGGCCGGTCATGGGGTCGACGCGGTGCAGCAGGACCGGGCCGCCCCGGTGGTGCGCCGAGACCCACGCCCGGTCCAGGTCGGTGATCGAGTCGTCGACCCAGACGAACGGGCGGCCCGCGGCCGTCCGGACGAGGGCCCGGGTCTTGCAGTTCAGCGTGCCGGCCGGATACTCGTCCGGCGCCGGGGGCAGATCCGCCACCGGCAGCACCGGCAGACCGAGCAGCGGAGCTATCACCGTGTTGGCGTCCGCCATCCATGCGGTGGCCCACACCAGCACGCAGGGCAGCGCGAGCAGCCGAGGACCGTGGCCGCGGTCGATGCGCGCCAGCTGGGGATTGGACGCCAGTTGCCAGTCCGCCCACCCCTGCGGGGTCGTCGGGAGCCGCGCTCCCGCGTAAGGCAGCAGTGTGCCGTCGACGTCCAGGAACAGCAGGGGGCGCTCCGCGCGATCGGTCACGGGCGCACCCCGGGGCCGATCGCGGTCAGGGTGTCCGCGATCAGCGTGCGCAGCCAGCGATGAGCGGCGTCACGGTCGTGGCGGGCGTGCCAGGCCAGGACGGCGGGGACGGCCGGGGTGTCGCCGGGCAGCGGGTAGGCGCGCAGCGGGGCCGGGAGCGCCTGACCGCCGAGCAGCGCGGGGGCGACGGTGACGAGGTCGCGGTCCACCAGGGTCCGCAGCGCCAGGGCCAGCGTGGGCACGGTGAGCACGACGCGTCTGCGCAGGTCATGGGCGGCCAGCAGGTCGTCGATACGGTCGCGGGTGCGGCCCCGGCGGGAGACCACGACCTGGGGCAGGGCCGCGAACCCGGCCCAGGTGGACGGGGAGTGGGGCAGGTCGCGGCGGCCGATGACGGCCAGCGTGTCGGTGAGCGGGGTCGTCGAGCGGGTGTCGGCATGCGGCGGGGTCTCGTCGGTGATCTGGAGGTCGACGGCCCCGCGGCGGAGTCCGTCGACGGTGGTGTCCGCCTCGCCGAGCACCCGCAGGCAGACGCCGGGGGCGGCGGTGGCGAGCGCGTCGGCCAGTGCCGGGAGGAGGGCGTCGGCGACGACGTCGTTGCACTGGAGGGTGAAGGTGCGCTCCAGCGTGGCCGGGTCCACCTCGGCCGTCGGCGAGAGGACGACCTGGGCGCGGGTGACGAGCTGGTGGACCTCGTCACGGATCTGCTCGGCGTACGGCGTGGGCAGCATCGTCCGGCCGGAGCGCACCAGGATCTCGTCGCCCGTCGCCTTCCTGATCCGGCCGAGGGTACGGCTCATGGCGGGCTGCGACAGACGCAGCCGGTCCGCGGCGGCGCCGACGCCGCGCTCTTCGAGCAGGGCGTCCAGGGCGATCAGGAGGTTCAGATCCAGATGCATGGGAGTAATGCTATTCATCCGAAGCATGCATTTGAAGTTATGCGACCCGGCCCCTTCACTGGGTATCGGCGCCACACGGCGCCGGAATCGAGGGGAGTCAGCGATGCGTACAGTGATCGTCGGAGGCGGCCTCGTCGGGCTCACCACCGCCGCGTCTCTCGGGCTGACCGGACACGAGGTCACCGTGCTGGAGCGGGCCCCGCAGGTGCGGGCCGCCGGAGCGGGGATCGGGCTGTGGCCCAACGCCCTGCGCGAGTTCGACCGGATCGGCGTCGGCGCGGCGGTCCGCGCCCTGGGTCGCGAGATCGACACCTGGTTCCACGACGCCGCCGGCCGCCGGATACGCGCCGCCGGTTTCGACGCGGGCGACCACCGGTTCCTGCTCGTCCCCCGCCCCGCCCTGAACGGACTGCTCGCCGACGCCGTCGGCCGGGACCGGATCCGGCTGGACGCCCACGCGACCGGCTACACCGAGGACGGACCGGAGGTCGTCGTACACCTCGCGGACGGCTCGGAACTGCGCGCGGACCTGTTGATCGGCGCGGACGGCGTGTACTCCCGGGTGCGTGCCCAGCTCGCGCCGGGCAGCGACGCCGTGCCGCACGCAGGGCACTACGCCTGGCGGGCGCTGGTGCCCGCCGGGGCCGAGCGGCCCGAGGGCACGGTGCTCACGGTGGGCGCGGACCGGACCCGGGGCGGCTACGCGCGCGTGTCGGACGGACAGACCATGTGGATGGTCAACCAGTTCGAGACGGGTCCGCTCACCGGCAGCAAGCGGGACCGGGCGCTGCGGCGGGCACGGAACCTGGCCGAGGCCGGCTGGCACGACGACCTGCTGCGGATGATCGCGGAGACCCCCGAGGAGGCCATCCTGGAGAACCAGATCATGTTCGTCCCGCCGCCGGAACGCTGGACGAGCGAGCGGGTCGCGCTGATCGGGGACGCGGCGCACGGCCTGTCCCCGCACATCTCGGCGGGCGGCACCCTCGGCATCGAGGACGCGGGCGTGCTGCGCGCGCTGCTGGCGGACGAGCCGGACACCGCGAAGGCGCTCGCGCGGTACGAGGCCGCGCGCGGCGCCCGCTTCGAGGAGGTCCGGGCGCACGCGGACGCCGTCGAGCGGGCCGTCGACGCGGAGGAGTTCGCGGAGCGGTACGCGGCCTTCAGCCACTGGATGCTCACGACCGCGCCCGCCACCTGAGCCGGACCGAGGCGGTTCCAGCAGGGACGTTGCATGACCATGCGGTCTCATGCATAATCTTCCTATGTCCAAGGTCCTCACCTCCCTTCCCGCCGGCGAGCGCGTCGGCATCGCCTTCTCCGGCGGGCTCGACACCTCGGTCGCCGTCGCGTGGATGCGCGACAAGGGCGCCGTCCCGTGCACCTACACCGCCGACATCGGCCAGTACGACGAGCCCGACATCGCCTCGGTGCCCGGCCGCGCGCACACCTACGGTGCCGAGATCGCGCGCCTGGTCGACTGCCGGGCCGCGCTGGTCGAGGAGGGCCTCGCCGCGCTCACCTGCGGTGCGTTCCACATCCGATCGGGCGGTCGGTCGTACTTCAACACCACCCCGCTCGGCCGTGCCGTCACCGGCACGCTGCTCGTCCGGGCGATGCTGGAGGACGACGTCCAGATCTGGGGCGACGGGTCGACCTTCAAGGGCAACGACATCGAGCGGTTCTACCGGTACGGGCTGCTCGCCAACCCGCACCTGCGGATCTACAAGCCCTGGCTGGACGCGGACTTCGTGACCGAGCTCGGCGGCCGCAAGGAGATGTCCGAGTGGCTGGTGGCCCACGGGCTGCCGTACCGGGACAGCACCGAGAAGGCGTACTCCACGGACGCCAACATCTGGGGCGCCACGCACGAGGCGAAGACCCTGGAGCACCTGGACAACGGCATCGAGACCGTCGACCCGATCATGGGCGTGCGGTTCTGGGACCCCGAGGTCGAGATCCTGCCCGAGGACGTCACGATCGGCTTCGACCAGGGCCGGCCGGTGACCGTCAACGGCAAGGAGTTCGAGTCCGCCGTCGAACTGGTCATGGAGGCCAACGCGATCGGCGGCCGGCACGGGCTCGGCATGTCGGACCAGATCGAGAACCGGATCATCGAGGCGAAGAGCCGGGGCATCTACGAGGCGCCGGGCATGGCGCTGCTGCACGCGGCCTACGAGCGGCTGGTCAACGCGATCCACAACGAGGACACGGTCGCGCAGTACCACAACGAGGGCCGGCGGCTCGGGCGCCTGATGTACGAGGGCCGGTGGCTGGACCCGCAGGCGCTGATGATCCGGGAGTCGCTGCAGCGGTGGGTCGGCGCGGCGGTCACCGGCGAGGTGACGCTCCGCCTGCGGCGCGGCGAGGACTACTCGATCCTCGACACGACGGGTCCTGCGTTCAGCTACCACCCCGACAAGCTGTCGATGGAGCGGACCGAGGACGCGGCGTTCGGTCCGGTGGACCGGATCGGCCAGCTCACCATGCGGAACCTGGACATCGCCGACTCCCGCGCGAAGCTGGAGCAGTACGCCGGGCTGGGGCTGATCGGCTCCGCCAACCCGGCGATCGGTGCGGCGCAGGCGGCGGCGACCGGTCTGATCGGCACCATGCCGGAGGGCGGCGCCGAGGCGATCGCGTCCCGCGGGGAGGCTGCGCCGGACGACGACGAGCTGCTGGACCGGGCCGCGATGGAGCTGGGCACGGACTGACCGGGCAGTTGTAAGGGGCCGACTCGATACCGGGTCGGCCCTTTTCGTTGCCCGGGAGTGGTGGTTGGGCGAGAGCGCCGTGGGGGCGGGCGACTGGATGGCCGGTGCGGCGCCGCTGTGCGGTTTCGCGCAGTTCCCCGCGCCCCTGGAAGGGCGCGCTGCCGTGGTCAGGAAGTGGTGAGTGCGGTGGTGATGGTGTGGCGGGCGTTGTGGGCCATGGCGGGGTTGGTGGTGCGGTAGTAGGGGAGGGCGATGAGGGCCTGGGAGAGGGTGCGGCCTTGGGCGCGGGTCCAGGTCGGGTCGTCCGGGGACAAGGTCTCGCGGAAGACTTTCCTGGCGGGCGGCGGGAGGAGGTTCCAGGCCGGGAACAGGTCGCAGGCCGGGTCGCCGGTGCCCGCGCAGCCGAAGTCGATCACGGCGGCCAGTCTGCCGTCGGCGTCGAGGAGGATGTTGCCCGGCATGAGGTCGGCGTGCAGCCATACCGGGGGTTCCTGCGAGGCCGGGGCCCGTAGCGCCTGCTCCCATACGGCGATGGCGGCGTCGCAGTCGACGTTCTCGGCGGGGAGGGCGCGGAGTTGGCCGATCGCCGCCCGGGTCGCCGCGTCGAGGGAGGCGAGCGGTCCGCCCCGGTAGGCGGGCGGCGCCGTCGGCAGGGTGATGCTCCGCATCGCCGTCACGAACGCGGCCAGGTCTTCGGCCAGGCCCACGGGATGGGTCAGTGCACCCGCCTCGGCGGGCCGTCCCGGCAGCCAGCGGTACACCGACCACGGCCACAGGTACCCCTCGCCCGGCTTCCCGGCGGCGAGCACCTCGGGGATCGGTACGGGCAGGTGGGGGGCCAGGCGTGGCAGCCACTCCTGCTCCGTGGACACGTCCGGCGCCCCGCTTCGCACCAGCGGCAGCCTGACGACCAGGTCGTCGCCGAGCCGGAACATGGCGTTGACCGTGCCCCCGGAGGGCCACCGCGCCACCGTCAGCCCGGCCCACCGGGGGAACTGGGCGGCGATCAGCCGTCGTACGAGGTCCTCGTCGACGGGATGCATGTCGGGGTGCATCGGTCCTGTGGTCATGGGGGCTGAGTCGAGCAGTGGAGACCGTGGGGCGTCAAACGCCTTTCCGGGCGGCCCTGCTGAGCCCATGGGGTGGAAATCGGGCCAGGACTGCGGGATTGGACCGGGCCGGGGGGCGAGTGCGGGGCCTAGCGTGCCGGGTATGCGGATTCGAATCGTCGATGCCTTCGCCGAGCGCGCCTTCTCCGGGAACCCGGCCGGTGTCGTGCTGCTGGACGCCTTTCCCGAGGACGACTGGATGCAGAACGTGGCCATGGAGGTGAACCACGCCGAGACCGCGTTCGCGCACCCCCTGCCCGAGGGCGGGGACGCCGACTGGGCGTTGCGGTGGTTCACCCCGGTCGCGGAGGTCGCGATGTGCGGGCACGCCACGCTCGCCACCGCCCATGTGCTGAAGGCGACGGGGACACGCAAAGGGCCCGTGCGGTTCGCCACCCGGAGCGGGGTGCTGATCGCCTCGGCGGGCGCGGACGGGGTGATCACCCTGGACTTCCCGACCGCCCCGCTCACCCGCGTGGACGTGCCCGACGGGGTCGCCGGGGCGCTCGGTGCCGAGCCCGTCGCCGGGTTCGACACCGGACCGAACGTCGGCGACCTGCTCCTCGAACTCGCCGACGAGAAGACCGTGCTCGGCCTCTCCCCCGACCACCGGGCCCTCGGCGGCTACTCCACGCGCGGGATCATCGCCACCGCCCGCGCCCAGGACCCGGCCAAGGGCTACGACTACGTCTCCCGCTGCTTCTTCCCCAACGTCGGCATCGACGAGGACCCGGTGACGGGGAGCGCCCACACCGCCCTCGCCCCGCACTGGTCCGGGCGCCTCGGCGGCGACGACCTGACCGGACTCCAGGCCTCCCGCCGCGGCGGACTGGTCCGCACCTCGCTGCGCGGCGACCGCACCCTGCTGAGCGGGCGCGCGGTCACCGTGATCGACGGGGAACTGCTCACGCCGTAGGCAGCCAGCCCACCTTGCCGGCGAGCAGCGCGTAGCCGACGAACGCGCCGATGTCGAGGAGGGAATGCGCCACCACCAGGGGACCGACCCGCCCCCACCGCCGGTACAGGTAGACGAAGACGACGCCCATCACCATGTTGCCGACGAAGCCGCCGATCCCCTGGTACAGGTGGTACGACCCGCGCAGTACGGAACTGGCCACCAGCGCCGTTCCCGCAGTCCACCCCAACTGGTCGAGCCGGCGCAGCAGATAGCCGACGACGATGACCTCTTCGAGGATCGCGTTCTGCATCGCGGAGAGGATCAGCACGGGGTACTTCCACCACACGTCGGGCAGCGCCTCCGGCACCACCGTGAGGTTGAAGCCGAGGCCGCGTGCGGCCAGGTAGAAGGCGATCCCGGTGCTGCCGATCACCGCCGCGACGCCCGCTCCGCGCCCGAGGTCGGGCCAGGGGCGGGTGCGGTCGAAGCCGAGCGTGCGCAGGCTCGCGCCCTCGCGGAGCAGGAGGTGTGCGACCAGCAGCACGGGAACCAGCGCGGACGCGATGCCGAACAGCTGCCAGGCGAGATCCAGCCAGGGGCGGCCCGGCGCGGCCGACGCGTTGAGGGTCGCCGCCTGGTCCTTCAGGCCGCCCGGTTTGGTGACCGATCCGACAAAGCTGATCAGGGCGGACACTCCGCTCGCACCGAGCGAAAGCCCCAGAACGAGCAGCGTCTCGTCCCTGAACATACGTCGCGAGGGCCGCTCCAGTGGATATGCACCGGCCACCTGATCCGCCTCCACCTGCACTCCTGCCTCCAGTTGGACAATCCCGCCCCATGCCCATCTTCGCGCCGCTAGTGTCTCGAAAGCAGTTACGAAAACCGTGCGCGCCGGGCTGTCGGGGGGACAGGGAGGGGCACCACCGTCATGGGACGTCACAGCTTGCCCGATCATCATGGGGCGGGCGCGGCCGACCCCCGTCCCCGCGCCCGCCGCCGCACGGTGGCCGTCACGACCGTCCTCGTCCTGGTCGTCGCGGGCGGCACGGCGGCGGCCGTGCGGAGCGGTCTGCTCTCCTTCGGCGCCTCCTGCCAGGAGGACCCGGTACGGGTGACGGTCGCCGCCTCCCCCGACCTGGCGCCCGCGCTGACGGCGGCGGCGAAGCAGGCGCGGGCCGAGGACGTCACCTCCGACGGGCGGTGCATCGCGGTCACGGTCAGCGCGCAGGAGTCGTACAAGGTCACCGACACGCTCCAGGCGGGCCGGAAGCCGGACGCGCAGGTGTGGGTGCCGGACTCGTCGCTGTGGCTGGACCGGGTCGCGGCGGACGGTTCGGCGACCCAGGTGACGTCGGTGGGGCAGGTGGCCGAGACGCCGGTCGCCGTGGCGATGGTCCCGGCCGCCGCCAAGTCGCTGGGGTGGCCCGAGAAGACGTACAGCTGGCTGGAGCTGGTCGGGGCCGCGATGCAGGGCGACTCGCTGAAGCTGGGCGCGGCGGATCCGGCGCGCAGTGCGACGGGGCTGCTCGCGCTCACCCAGCTCGGTACGGCCGCGGCGAAGGTGAAGGGCGGGTCCACCCAGGCCGCCGCGATGATGAAGACGCTCTCGCAGCGCGTCTCCGACACGGACGCCCAGGTCGTCGACACCCTGCCACGCGACTCCTCCGGCACGGAGCAGGGCAACCCCAAGCGCAACCAGGCGCTCGTCCTCACGGAGCAGGCGGCGTACGCCTACAACGCGACGGCCGGTTCCGACCGCCGCCTCGACCTCTTCTACCCGAAGGACGGCTCACCGGCCCTCGATCACCCCTACGCCCTCGTCGACGAGCCGGAGTTGAGCACCGACCAGAGCCGGGCCGCGCTGCGGTTCATGACGTACGTGCAGCAGCCGGCCCAGCGGAAGCTGCTCACGAAGGCGGGGTTCCGTACGGCCGGGGTGAGCGCGCCGGCCGCGCTGGTCGACGGCGCCGGGGGCAGCAGCCCGCAGCCGTACGCCGAACCGGCGGTGGAACCGGCCTCCGACACCGCCGTCCGGGACGCGCTGGGCACCTGGACGATCACCGTGCAGAGCGCCCGGATCACCACGGTGGTCGACGCGTCCGGGTCGATGTCCGAGCCGGTCTCCGGGGGCCGCTCCCGGATGGACGTCACCAAGGCGTCCCTCCTCCAGGCGCTCGCGACCTTCACCCCGGAGGACGAGATCGGCCTCTGGGAGTTCTCCACCAAGCTGGACGGCGACAAGGACTACCGCGTCCTGGTGCCCACGGAGCGCCTCGGCGACCGCAAGGCCGACGGCACCCAACGCGACCTCCTCTCCTCGGCGTTCAGCGACCTCCAGCCGGTCCCCGACGGCGCGACGGGCCTCTACGACACGACGCTCGCCGCCTACAAGGAAGCGACGTCCACCTACGCCAAGGGCAAGTTCAACGCCCTGGTCATCCTCACGGACGGCGAGAACCAGGACCCCGGCAGCATCTCCCGCACCGCTCTGATCGCGAACCTGCGCCGCCTCGCCGACCCGGAGAAGCCGGTCCCCCTCATCGTCATCGCCGTCGGCCCCGACGCCTCCAAGGAAGAGGCCCAACAGATCGCCGAAGCCACCGGCGGCTCCGGCCACCAGGTCGACGACCCCTCCCAGATCCACACGGTCATCCTCCAGGCGATCGTGGCAGCGGGCGCGACCGAATAGCGCCCCCGAAGGGGCGCGGGGCAGTATCGATATGCGGCTCCGCCGCGTGGGCGCGACCAGCCCCCACCCAGCCGCACCCGACACACCACCGCATTCACCCCGTCAACACCGGCTCCAACAACCCCACCGGCCACGTGTGCACCGGCTCCCCCGCCGCCATCAGCTCCGCATAGCGGCGCGTCATCGCGGCCAGCGCCGCCTCCCGCGACAGCCCCTGCTCCAGCGCCCGGTGGAACGTCGCCACCTGCCAGGACGCCCCGTTGACCCGCCGCCGGCAGCGCTCGTCGATCACGCCCAGGTAGAAGTCGCGGTCGGCAGGCTCCACGCCCCACGCGTCAAGGCCCGCCTCCGCCAGCGGCAGCAGCTCGTCGCGGACCAGGGTGACCGCGTCCACCTCGGCCGTGCCGCCGCCGTACCGTGCCCGCCGCGGCCAGACCAGGCGCGCGTCGATGCCGTCCCGGCAGGCCGCGTCGAAGTTGGCCTCGGCGACGGCGAACGGGAGCCGGGTCCACACCGGTCGTGACTCCTCGGCGAGCGCGCGGACGAGGCCGTAGTAGAACGCCGCGTTGGCGATGACGTCGGTGATGGTCGGTCCGGCGGGCAGGACGCGGTTCTCGACGCGGAGATGGGGGACGCCGTCGGCGATGCCGTACACCGGGCGGTTCCAGCGGTACACCGTCCCGTTGTGCAGGACGAGTTCGGCCAGCTTCGGCACCCCGCCCGCGTCGAGGACGGCCAGCGGGTCCTCCTCGTCGCAGATCGGCAGCAGCGCCGGGAAGAAGCGCAGGTTCTCCTCGAAGAGTTCGTACGCCGAACCGATCCAGCGCTCGCCGAACCAGGTGCGCGGCCGTACCCCCTGGGCCTGGAGTTCCGGCGGGCGGGTGTCGGTGGCCTGGAGGAACAGCGGGGGGCGGGACTCCCGCCACAGCTCGTGGCCGAAGAGGAAGGGGGAGTTGGCGCCGACGGCGATCTGCGCGGCGACCGCCGCCTGCGCCGCGTTCCACACGTCGGCGAAGCGGGCCGGGGTGACCTGGAGGTGCAGCTGCACCGAGGTGCACGCGGCCTCGGGGACGATCGACTTGGAGGTGCACACGAGGTGCTCGGCGCCCTCGATGTCCAGCTGGAAGTCCTCCCCGCGGGCGGCCACGATCTGGTCGTTGAGCAGGGTGTAGCGGTCCACCTCGGAGAGGTTCGCGGAGACCAGGTCGTCCCGCTTGAGCGTGGGCAGTATGCCGATCATCACGATCCCGGCGTCCACCTCGCGCGCCTTGCGGTCGGCGTACGCCAGCGAGGTCCGCAGCTCCTCGTCGAGCCGGTCGAGAACCCGGCCGCCGAGCCGATGGGGAGCTATGTTGACTTCCAGATTGAACATGGCGAGTTCTGTTTGGAAATCCCGGCTCGCGATACGTTCCAGGACCTGTCCGTTCAACATTCTCGGCATACCGTCGGCACCGGCGAGATTCAATTCGATCTCGACGCCCATGAGGTTCTTGGGACGGTCGAACCGCTTCTCCACCAGCAGCCGCTCCAGTCCCGCAAGACAACTGCGGAGCTTTTCGCGGTAGCGCCGGGGATCGGACAGGTCGAACCGGCCCGCCACGACCTTCTCCCCCATCGAAGTGTCCCTCCTCGAATGGGCGGACCGAGGTTCCGGCCGCCGGTGTCCCGGGTCCACCGGGGATGATGCCCCGTCGCGGCGATCGATAACGTCGCGCGCGGGACGGGCACCCGCTACTCTGTTGGAATGTGTCCCGCGGCACATTCACGGGGCATGGAGCATCCGCATCTTCGGGTTCCCCGTTCCCCTCGTGAAAAACGCCGACGACATTCGGCCGACCGCGAAAGGTTCGAATCCCGAGGTCAGCAGGGTTCCGGCAGGCGGGAAACCGGGAGGATTCCCCGCGAATCGACGGCCGAATTGCGCCTTGTTCCGTTCTGTGAAACGGCCCGGTGAAACACCGGCTGAACAGGCGTCGTATAAACTCCGCGAACAAGGCAGAAGGCTGGCGCCCACGGTCCTGGTTTTTGCCGTCCGAGTGACGTGCGGCAGGCAACGCCCGCACCCCTCTTCACCGAACCGGGCCCCCGCCTCTCTGACCCCCCGTGAGCTGACAGCGCCGTCCGCCCCTGCCCTCGCGCCACCGCGCCTGTCGAACGAGAGGCGACCCACCATGCCCCTGCACGTCCCTCCTGCTCCCGCGCCCGCACTGCGTTCCGTCCTCACCGCCCTCGGTTCCCCCACCGCGGTGCGTGAGGCCCGGACCCCCTCCCTGCGCGCCGCGCAGGGACCCGCGATCCCCGAACTCCCGTTGCCCGTGCACGTCCTGGACCGGATCACCCCGGAGGGCATGTCCGCCACCCGGCTGGCCGGCTGGCGTTTCCTGATCCGCTGCGGCGAACGGGCGGTGGCCGCGGCCGACACCATGCTCACCCCGGACGGCTGGGCCTTCTCGCACTTCTTCGAGGGGCCCTACATCACCTCCACCGAGCGGGCCCTGCACCAGGCCGAGGCCCTGCAACAGCCCTACCAGCCGCGCCTGTTGTCCCTGCCGAGCCTGTACATGCTCACCCTGTGGCTGCACGGCGACCGCACCGCGGACGGCGCCGAGGGACACCCGGCGGCCACCGATCTCCTCATCCCGCTGGCACCGGCCCCGCCCGGCATCGCCGCGCACCGGCCGCACCTGGTGGAGGACCTGCTTCCGGTGCTCACCCACCGGGCCACCCCGGCCCCCCTGCTCATCACGCCGGCCTGAGCCCGCCCCAGGCCACCTCAGGCCGCCCGAGGCCGTCACCGTACGCACCCCGTCACCCGGAAACGAGTGACGGGGTGCGTTCGTGTTTGCGTGAGTCATTGTCCGGGGCAGTAAGTCATCGGCTGTGCAGTAAGTCATTGCCTGGGGCACCGGAGCCCGCTCGTTCGAGCAATTCTCCGCTCTCAAGAGCTATTTACCGTTTCCCACCGCCCGGACTAGCCCTATCCGGCCATGGAAAACCATCCGAATTGACAACCCGGCGGGGATGAACCGTCCGCGCGGGTGACGCGTCTCCAACCTGTGAGAAGCGGTGCAGCGAAATCCCTGCGGAACAACGCCCGGAGGGCAAGACTGGTTTCCGACCGACTCATCATCACGGGGGACGACATGACCACGACCGAGCGAGAGACCCCACCCATGTGCCAGCACCAGCCGCCGTGTCCGACAGCTTCCTCCGCCGACCGGGAGTCCGCCCGCCTCATGGCGCACCACCCGGAGCAGGGATGGAGCCTGCTGTGCAACGGCGTTCTCCTCTTCGAGGACACCGGTGAGCTCCTGCCCGACGGCCAGATCATCGCTCCGCACCGCCCGGTCGGTGCCGGCAGCGTGATGACCGCCGCCTGACAGACCCACCCGCAGTGCCCGGGCGGCCCCGCCGCTCCGCCCGGTGACCAGCAGGGGCCGGACGCACACCCATGGTGCGCACCGGCCCCGACGTGCGTCCGGGGGTGATTACCCCCTGTAGCCGAGCGCAGCGCGCAGCGCGAAGTAGGCCGGTTTGGGAGCGAGCTGCTCGTCCCAGGGCAGGGCCGCGCCCTCGCCGGGGAAGAACGCCGGGATCCAGGAGTACTTGTCCGTGTAGTCCCAGACCGTGATGCCCACGCACCGGCGCACCGCGAGGCACGCCTTGGTGAGGTCGGCGTACCAGGTCGCCTGCTCGGCGAGCTTCTCGTCCGTGGCCGGCAGCCGCATACGGACGTCCACCTCGGTGAGCGCGGTGTCCAGACCGAGGCGGGAGAAGCGCCGGAGGTTCTCCTCCAGGGTGGCCGGATAGCCGTACTGGAGGGCGAGGTGGGCCTGGAGGCCGATGCCGTCCAGCGGGACGCCCGCGGCCTTCAGCTCCTGCGCGAGGGCGTAGTAGGCGTCGCTCTTCGCGCCGACCGACTCGATGTTGTAGTCGTTGAGGTAGAGCCTGGCGTGCGGGTCGGCCTGGTGGGCCCAGCGCAGCGCGTCGGCGATGTAGCCGGGGCCGAGCGTCTTGTACCAGAGGGTCTCGCGGTAGCTCCCGTCCTCGTTGAACGCCTCGTTGACGACGTCCCAGGAGTAGACCTTGCCCCGGTAGTGCCGTACCTCGGTCTGGATGTGCTTCTTCAGCACCGCCCGCAGCTCGGCGGCCGTCCAGTCACGGGAGGTGAGCCAGCCCGGCAGCTGGCTGTGCCAGACCAGGGTGTGGGCGCGGACCTGCTGGTGGTTCGCGCGGGCGAGGTCGACGATCTGGTCGCCGTTGGTCCAGTCGAAGACGCCCTGTCGGGGTTCGGTGGCGTACCACTTCATGCCGTTGCCGGGTGTGATCATGTCGAACTCGCCGCCGAGCAGCGCGGTGTAGGCGGTGTCGGTGAGTTCGGGGTTGTCGGTGGCGCTGCCGAAGTAGCGGCCGTGGCGCTCGGCCAGTTCGGCGAGGGTGGCACCACCGTGGTGCTGCCGGTCGTGGGCCTGGGCGGCCGGGCCGGCGGCGACCGAGGCCGCCACGAGTACGGCCGCGAGGGCTCCGGCGAGTCTGAGACGTGTGCGGGACATCGTGCGACTCCTGTTCGTGGAAGGGGTGTTCAGCCCTTGGTGGCGCCTGCGGTGAGGCCGCCGACCAGCTGGCGCTCGGCGACCGTGTAGAAGGCCAGGGCGGGAACCATGGCGAGGACCAGGTAGGCGAAGACCCGGGCGGTGTCGGTGGAGTACTGGCCCTGGAACTGCTGCACGCCGATCGGGATGGTCCACCAGGTGGAGTCGGTGAAGACCAGCAGCGGCAGGAAGAAGTTGTTCCAGCTGGTGACGACCGCGAGCACGGAGACCGTGCCGAGCGCGGGCCGGGCCATCGGGAGCAGGATCCGCCAGAAGAAGCCGAACGGCCCGCAGCCGTCCAGTGTGGCCGCCTCCTCCAGCTCCCCGGGGATCTCCCGGAAGAAACCGCGCAGGATGATGATGGTCATCGGCAGCCCGAACGCGGCCTGCGGAAGGATCACGCCCAGCGGGTTGTCCAGCAGGTGCATCGACCGCAGCAGCAGGAAGAGGGGCAGCGCGGCCACCGCGAAGGGGAACATCAGCCCCATCGTGAACACCGTGAACAGCACCTCGCGCCCGCGGAAGGCGAACCGCGCGAAGGAGAAGGCGGCGAGCGCCGACACCGCGACCACCAGCACGGTGGTGGCCACCGCGATCAGGGTGCTGTTGCCGACCAGCCGCCAGAACGTGCCGGAGCCGAGGATGCCGGTGTAGTTGGCGGTCACCCAGGACCGGGGCAGCCCGACCGGGTTGCCGGACAGCTCGTCCGTCGTCTTGAACCCGGACAGCAGGGCGTACAGCAGGGGTACGACCATGACCGCGCCGACCACGACGAGGATCACGTGCAGGGGCAGGTTCCGTACGGTCGTCCTGCGGCTGTCGCTCATGCGCCGTCTCCCCTCATGGTGGTGGTGGCGCCGGCCAGGTCGCGGCGGAGCACGAACCGCTGGTAGGCGAGGGCGAAGACGAGACTGACGGCGAACATGGCCACGCTGATGGCGCTGGCGTAGCCGACCTGGTAGCGCTTGAAGCCGTACTGGAACATGGTCACGGCCATGGTCTCGGAGTGGTGGTCGGGGCCGCCCGCGGTGACCACCCACACCAGGTCGAAGAGCTGGATGGAGCCGATCACCGACAGGAAGACGCTGATCCGCAGGGTGGGCGCGAGCAGCGGCAGGGTGACATGGCGGAAGCGCTGCCAGGCGCCCGCGCCGTCGACCGTCGCCGCCTCGGTCAACTCGGCCGGGATGGACTGGAGTCCGGCCAGGTAGAGCATCATGTGGAAGCCGAAGTACTTCCAGGTCATGACCAGGAAGAGGGTGGCCATGACGGTGGAGGGGTCGGAGAACCACTTGCCGCCGAGCGCGCCCAGGCCGATGTCGCTCAGCAGGTGGTCGGCGAGCCCGTCGCCGGGCGCGAAGATCATGCCGAAGAGCACACCGGTGATCGCCTCGGAGAGCACGTACGGCGCGAAGAACAGCATCCGGTAGACGGCCCGGCCGCGGATCCGCTGGTTGAGCAGGACCGCCATGGCGAGCGCGAACGGCAGTTGCAGCGCCAGCGACAGCACGACCAGGAGCAGGCAGCGCCACAGGTCGCCGAGGAAGACGTCGTCCTGGAAGAGCCGGGTGAAGTTGTCGGCGCCGGTGTAGTCGGAGGGCATGCCGAAGCCGCCCCAGCGGAAGAACGAGGCGTACAGGGCGAACAGGATCGGCAGCAGGACGAGGACGCCGAACAGGGCCAGGGCGGGCAGCTGGAAGCCCATCGCGGTGAGCCAGTGCAGCAGCCGGCGCCGGGAGCGCGCGCGGCCCGCGGCCGGGCCCGGCCGCGGTGCGGTGTCCGGGCCCGGCCGGGTGCCGGGCAGGTAGGTCGAGGTCATCGGGCGGCCTACTGCTCTTCCTTCGCGGTCTTGGTGATCGCCTGGGCGACGTCCTCGGGCGACTTGGACCCGGCGATCAGCCCGGCCACGCTGTCGTTGACCTGCTGGCCGACGGCGGGCGCGTACGCCTGGTCGAGGTAGAGCTGGAAGCCGGTGGCGGCCTTCAACTGGGCCTGTACGAGCTTGAGGTTGGCGTCGGTCAGCGCGCTCTCCGCGGCGGGGACCACCGGGATCACGCCGGTCTTCTTCACCAGCTCCACATCGGTGGTCTCGGAGGCGAAGAACTTCAGGAAGTCGACGGCCGCCTGCGGGGCGTCGGCGCGCAGCGCGTGTCCGCCGCCGCCTCCGAAGACCTCGGTGACGGTGCCCTTGCCGCCCTCGACGGCCGGGAAGGGGAAGAAGCCGAGGTTCGCTCCGACGCCCTTGCCGGCGTCGGCCTCGACGACCGGCGCCCACTGGCCCATGAGTTCCATGGCGGCCTTGCCGTTGCCGACGGTGGCGGCCTGCCCGGTCGGGGTGGAGTAGGCGGCGCCGAGGAAGCCCTTCTGGAACGGCTGGAGACCGACCAGGTCCTTGAGGTGCTGTCCGGCCTCGACGAATCCGGTGCCGGTGAAGTCCTTGGCGTCGTCGGCCTTCTTGAGGGCGTCGATCCCGGCGGTGCGCATGGCGAGGTAGGCCCAGTAGTACATGCCGGTCCAGCTCTCCTTGCCGGCCAGGGCGAGGGGGGTGATCCCGGCGGCCTTCAGCTTCTTCACGGCGTCGAGGAAGGCGCTCCAGGTGGCCGGGGGCGTGCTGATCCCGGCCTTCTTGAAGAGCGCCTTGTTGTACCAGAAGCCGATCATGCCGATGTCGAACGGGATGCCGTAGGTCTTGCTGTCCAGGAGGTACGGCTCCTTGGCGACCGGGAGCAGGCCGTCCGCCCACGGCCTGGTGGGGTCGGTGAGGTCCTTGACGAGCCCGGCGTCGACCTGCTGCTTCAGGACCCCGCCGCCCCAGGTGTGGAAGATGTCGGGGAGCTTCCCGGAGGCGGTCAGGGCCGTCATCTTCGACTTGTAGGCGTCGTTCTCCAGCTGGACGATCTTTACCTTGACCTTCGGGTTCTGCGCCTCGAACTTCTTGGCGAGGGCGGCCCACACGCCCTTCGTCGGGTTGGTCGTGGAGATGTTCCACCACTCGATGGTGGTGGTACCGCCCGACGATCCTCCGTCCGAGCCGCCGCCACAGCCGCTGAGGGCGGTCATGCCCAGACCGGCGGCCGCGGTGGCCGCCAGGAACCCGCGACGGGACAGTGCCGGGTCGCCCATGATGCGCTCCTTGGGGTTACGGGACGACCGACGCCGCCCTGGTTTCACGCCGTTGGATCAACCGAGTCGTGCCGTTCGAAACATTCGGCGTTTTCATCGAACGTTCCGAACGGCGACTCTAGAAAGGCGGATCAGGAGCGTCAAGGTGTCGCGCATCAGGTGATGGGCGCGTACGCGAACCAGTCGAAGGCGGCGCGGTGTTCGGTGACGTACATGCCGATGACCCGGCCGGTGAAGCCGCCGGCCACCTGGGTGGAGAGGTAACGGCCGTCGAGTTCGGCCAGTCGTACGACACTTTCGGGCGTTTCGATCGAAAGGGTCACGGCGTCGGGGCCGGCGGCGCGCAGTCCCGGCACCGTCTCGCCGGGCGCGGTGGCGGTGGGCGGCGGCACCGGGGCCGTACGGATCTCGACGACGAGGGTGACCGGCCCCGGGGGCACGGGGTGGGCGGCGAGCCGCTGCCGCAGCGGCCCGATCCGGGCGATCACGCCGGCCACTCCCCCGCTCACCTCCAGGTCGTAGTGGTGGGCCTCGTCGATGCGCACCGACAGGCCGGCGCGCCCCGTGCCCGGGTCGAGCAGCGCGGCGGCACGGCAGTCGGGGTGCTGCTGGCGGCGGCCGACGAAGGTGTGCCCGGGCCGGTCGAGGCTGTCCCCGGTGGCCGTGAGCGTCAGCCATCCGGGCCGGTCGGCCAGCGACCAGGAGCCGTCCGGCCGGCTGCGCGGGGAGATCCAGTGCGGCGCGAGGGCGGGGGCGGTGAAGTCGTCGCGGACGGGCGGCGGTTCGACCGGGTGCCAGGCGGCCGGCGCCGGATGGCGGTCCCGCACCGGACCCGTGCGCGGCCAGCCGTCCGCCCACTCCACCGGCACCAGGAAGGTCTCCCGGCCGAGGACGTGGAACTCCGGGAACCAGCCGCGCGGCCGGGTGCCGAGCAGGACGGCCCACCAGCTGCCGTCGGCCGCCTGGACGAGGTCGGCGTGCCCGGTGCACTGGACCGGCTCCCAGGTGCCCCGGTGGGAGAGCAGCGGATTGCCGGGGCCCGGCTCCCAGGGCCCGCGCGGGGAGCGGGCCCTGGCCACGGACACCCCGTGCCCGAGCGCGGTGCCGCCCTCGGCGACCAGCAGGTACCACCACTCCCCGATCCGGTAGAGATGCGGTGCCTCCGGGTCCCGCAGCCCGGTCCCGGACCACATCGGCAGCGGCCCTTCCAGCACCTTCCCGCTCCGGGTGTCGATCCGGGCGACGGCGACCCCCGCCACGGCGCACCAGCAGTCGCCGTTCTCGTCCCAGGCCAGGTCGGGGTCGATGCCGGGCAGGTCGATCCGGACCGGGTCGGACCAGGGCCCCTCGGGCCGTTCGGCGGTGACGAGCAGGTTGCCGCCACCGCCGACCTCGGTCGTGATGACGTGGAAGAGCCCGTCGTGGTGGCGGATCGTCGGGGCGTACACCCCGCCCGAGGCCGGTGTGTCCCCGGGCAGCGGCCGGTCGAGGACGTTGCCGAGCTGCCGCCAGTGCACCAGGTCCCGGCTGTGGAAGAGCGGGACGCCCGGGACGTACTCGAAGCTGGAGCACACCAGGTAGTAGTCCTCCCCGACCCGGCAGACGCTCGGGTCGGGATGGAATCCGGGAATGACCGGGTTGTCGTACGTCCGCATGCGCGCGTGCCCCTCCCTGAAGGAACTCACCGAAGGAAGTCGCCGAAGGACTCATCCGAAGGAGTCGCCGAAAGTTTCGGCGGGATCGGCGAACTTTACGGGCGCACTGTAGGGGGCGGCCGAAGGCCCGACAAGGCGGCCGTCAGAGCTTCAACCGGTACGGCAGCATGCACACCACGACGTCGGTGCGCGCCCGCAGCACGGTCGCGAGGAGCAGGCCGCGCTGGTTCTGGAGGATCTCGTAACGGCGGTGCCGGGGTTCCACCTCGGGGATCAGGACGGCGACCTGGCGGCCGTCCGCGGCGGCGCGCTGCACGTAGTCGACGACCGGCTGGACCAGGGAGCGGTGCGGGCTGTCGATGACGTCGAGGCGGACGCCGGGGTTCCAGCGCTGCCAGGCCTCCTCCAGCGCGCGGCAGGCGCCGGGGTCGTCGTGCACCGCGACCGCGACCACCTCGTCGCCGAGGGCGAGGGCGGCGCCGAGGGCGTGCCGGGCCAGCTTGCTGACCTCGCCGATCGGCACGATCACCAGGCTGGTGGTGCGCCGCGGCGGCGGCTCCGGGATCCGGCCGAGGCCCAGTTCCTTGCCCACCTCGGTGTAGTAGCGCTGGATGCGGGCGAACAGCAGCATCATCAGCGGCACGGCGATCACCACCACCCAGGCGCCCTCCAGGAACTTGGTGAACAGCAGGATGACGCCGGCCAGGGTGGTGAGCAGGGCACCGGTGCCGTTGATGAGCGCGCGGCGCTTCCAGCCGGCCGGCCGCCCGGTCGCCCAGTGCCGGACCAGGCCGGCCTGGCTGAGGGTGAAGCCGATGAAGACGCCGATGGCGAAGAGCGGGAGCAGCCGGTGGGTGTCCGCGTCGGTGGCGAGCAGCAGCAGCGCGGCCAGCAGGGCGAGGGCCACCACCCCGTAGCGGTAGACGGGGCGTTCGGCGCGCAGGCCGAAGAGGTGGGGCAGCCGGTGGTCGCGGGCGAGCAGGCTCATCAGCACGGGCAGGCCGCCGAAGCTGGTGTTGGCGGCGAGGCCCAGGACGAGGGTGACGAGGAGGTTGGTGGCGTAGTAGGGCCAGCCGGTGCCGTAGGCGCCCGCGGTGAGCTGGGCGAGGACGGTCACCCCGCCGCGCGGGGCGACATGGTCGCGGTGGATCAGGACCGCGAGCCCGACCAGCATGGTCCCGAGCAGCGCGCCGAGCATCAGCTCCGTGCGCTGGGCGCGTTCGACCCTCGGGGTGCGGAAGGTCGGTACGGCGTTGGCGATGGCCTCCACGCCGGTCAGGGCCGAGCAGCCGGACGAGAACGCCTTGAGGACCACCAGCGCGGTCAGCGCCTCGGTCGCGTGCACGGGCTGGGCGGTGCCGACGACGGCGACCGGGTGCGGGCGCAGCAGGCCGAGCAGGACGACGCCGAGGATCGCGGCGACGAACAGGACGGTCGGCAGCATCAGCACCCGGGCGCTCTCGGAGACCCCCCGCAGGTTCACCGCCGTCAGCATGGCCAGGCCGATCAGACAGACGATCAGCTTGTCGTGGGCGAAGGCGGGGAAGGCGGAGGCGAGCGCGTCGGCACCGGCGGCGAGGCTGACGGCGACGGTGAGCACGTAGTCGACGACCAGGCTGGCGGCGGCGAGCAGGCTCGCGGTGGCCCCGAGATCGGCCTTGGCGACGGCGTAGGCGCCACCGCCGTCCGGGTGAACGGCGATGACCTGGCCGTACGAGACGACGAGCGCCGCGAGCAGGAAGGTGATCGCGAGCGTGATGGGCAGGGCGGCGGACAGCGCCCCGGTGCCGGCCACCACCAGGGCGAGCACGATCGCCTCGGGTCCGTACGCCACCGAGCTGAGCGCGTCCAAGGAGAGCGCGGCCAGCCCTTCCAGGCTGGTCAGATGGTGCTTCTCGCCTTCACCGGGGCGTAGCGGGACGCGCGGTCGCAGTTCACGACGTGCCAGGCCATACGCCATCGGGACCTCATCACGGCCGGGTGGGACAGGTCGCCACCAGTCTCAGGGGCCGACCGGTCCCCCGCAGCCCGCGGACGGCGCCACGGTCCTACAGCCCCACGTCCCGGCGGCGGATGTCCTCCAGGGACTCGCGGCGGACCAGCAGCCGGGCGTGGCCGTCGCGGACGGCGGTGACCGGTGGGCGGCCGACCAGGTTGTAGCCGGAGGCCATGGAGAGGTGGTAGGCGCCGGCCACCGGCACCGCGAGCAGGTCGCCGGGGCGCAGGTCGGAGGGCAGCTCCACGTCCGCCGCGAGCACGTCCCCGGCCTCGCAGTGCCGGCCCACGACGGTCACCGGCGCGGTCGGCGCGGCGCTCGCGCGGCCGATGAGCCGGGGTGCGTAGCGGACGCCGTACAGCGCGGGCCGCGGGTTGTCGCTCATCCCGCCGTCCACGGCGACGAAGGTGTGCTCGCCGGTCCGCTTGACGGCGAGGACCCGGTACACGGCGATCCCGGCGGGCCCCACGATCGCCCGGCCCGGCTCGATGACCAGGCGGGGCACCGGCAGTCCGGCCGCCGCGCAGGCGTCGGAGAGTTCGGTGCGGACCCGCCGGGCCAGTGCGGTGAGGTCGAGGGCCTGTTCGCCGGGCCGGTAGGCGATGCCGTGGCCGCCGCCGAGGTCCAGCTCGGGCAGGATCAGCCCGTGCTGTTCGTGCAGCCGGGCCATGAGGCCGACCAGCCGGCGCACGGCGGCGAGGTAGGGCTTCACGCTGGTGATCTGGGAGCCCAGGTGGCAGTGCAGGCCGGTGAGTTCGAGCTGCGGCTGGTCCAGGATCCGGGCGATGGCGTGCTGGGCGTAGCCGTCGGCGATGGACAGCCCGAACTTCTGGTCGTCCGTTCCGGTGCGGATCTTCTCGTGGCCGCCCGCGCTGATCCCGGGCACCACCCGGACCATGACCTTCTGGTGTCCGTCGGGTCCGACGGCGGCGGCCAGCCGGGCGATCTCGGAGGGGCTGTCGATGACGATCCGCCCGACGCCGAGCCGCAGCGCGGTCTCCAGGTCGTGCGGCGACTTGGCGTTGCCGTGCAGCACGATCCGCTCCGGCGGGAACCCGGTGGTGACCGCCAGTTCCAGCTCGCCGGCCGAGCAGACGTCCAGGCCGAGGCCCTCCTCCCCGGTCCAGTGGACCATCGCCCGGCACAGGAACGCCTTGGCCGCGTAGAGGACTTCGGCGTCCGGGAAGGCGTGCCGGTAGGTGCGGCAGCGTTCGCGGACCTCGTTCTCGTCGAGGACGTAGACGGGGGTGCCGAAGCGGTCGGCGACCTCGGCGAGCGGGACTCCGCCCACGGTCAGGGCGCCGGGCCGGGGCTCGGTGGTGGAGGCGGGCCACACCGACAGTTCGGCGGGCGTGGCGGTGACGACGGGTTCGTGCAGGGTGGTCATGGGTCACTCCCCTCTCGGGCGATGCGGACGGTCCGCTCTCAGACGGTGCGGACGGTCCGCGGGGACACGGCGACGGGCGCGAGCGGCGGTACCGGCGTCGGGGCCGGCGCCGACAGCTGGGGGTCGACCGTGACGGTGGTGACGCCGAGCGGTGCGGCCAGGGCGCGCAGCGCGGGTTCGGCGAGCCGGATCCAGGCCTGGCCGGGGCCGAGCGTGGCGGCGAGTCGACGGGCCGAGGTGAAACCGACGGCGGTGCGTTCGCCGAGAGGGGTGCGGAACAGCCGGGCCGCGTACCCGACGGGTCCCGGCCGGACCGGTACGAACAGGGGTCCGGCCGGGAAGCGATCGGAAGGCTCCGGATCGTCGCCGCAGAGGAGCTCTGACATGGGGTGCCTCCTGGCACAGGAAGGAGCTGGAGCGCCCCGGCGGCGGGGAGGCCGACCGGGGCTCTCTCCGGACGCTATGCCCGTCCCCGGCGGCCCCGAGATACCTCCTGACGGGACGCTGACGGTGATCGCGGCGACGTTGACGGGACGCTGACGCGAGCGCCGTCCACGCCGCTCGCGCACGTCAGAGGCGTGCCAAGAAGCCTCGTCGGGGCTGGCCCACGGCCCGGCCCGGGGGTGTCATGGAGGCGGTCCGCCACCGGGAGACGCCCGGCGGCCGCCGCGGAAGTACGGTGAATACATGTCCGGTTACGACAGCTGCGCGTCCGGCCGGGTCGTCGTCGGTGTGAGCGGCTCCCTGGGCAGCGTCACGGCCCTGCGCCGGGCGGCCGTGGAGGCCCGGCGGCGGGAGGCCGAGCTGTGGCCGGTGCTCGCCTGGGAGCCGCCGGGCGGTGAACTGGCGGCACGCCGCGCCCCGGCCCCGCCGCCCCTGGTCGAGGAGTGGCAGCGGACCGCCCGGGAGCGGTTGCTGGGCGTGCTCGACGAGGTCTTCGGCGAGGCGGGGCCGTCCGGCGTCCCGCTGCACGGTCTCGTCGTACGCGCCACCCCCGGTCCGGCCCTGGTGGAGACGGCCGACCGGGACGACGACGTCCTGGTCGTCGGCGCGGGCCGGCGGGGCTGGCACCGGGCCTTCTCCGGCCGGGTCGCCCGCTACTGCCTGGCCCACGCCCGCTGCCCGGTCCTCGCGATCCCGCCGTCCCCGCTGGAGGACGCGCTGGCGGCGGCGCACCGCCGCAATGTCTGGCATCTGCCGCTGGATGTACGGAAGTTGCCCTGCTGAGACGTTACGACGTCACCGCGGCCGGCAGCTCCGGCCGCTCCGGTCCGCGCCCCCGCGCCGGCGGCAGGCTCAGCACCATGGTGAGGCCGCCGCCCGGGGTGTCCTCGGCGGTGAGCGTGCCGCCCGTCGCCTCGGCGAAACCGCGCGCCACGGCCAGCCCCAGGCCGACCCCGACCCCGCGCGGTGAGTCGCCGTGGCGCTGGAACGGCTCGAAGATGCGCTCCTTGGCCTCGTCGGGGACGCCGGGACCCCGGTCCACGACCCGCACCTCCACCCGGTCGGCCAGGGAACTCGCCTTGACCAGCACGGGGGTGCCCTCCGGGCTGTACTTGACGGCGTTCTCGACCACGTTGGCGACGACCCGCTCCAGCAGCCCCCGGTCGACGTCGACCATGGGCAGCGTCTCCGGGATGTCCAGTTCGACGCTGTCCTCGGGCACTCCGCCGAGCGCCATCGGCACCACCTCGTCCAGGTCGGTCTCGCGGACGATGGGCGTGACGGTGCCGGTCTGCAGCCGGGACATGTCGAGCAGGTTCCCGACCAGGTGGTCGAGCCGGTCGGCGCCCGCCTCGATGGCCTCCAGGAGCTCCGCCCGGTCTTCCTCGGACCACTCGACGTCGTCCGAACGCAGCGAGGACACCGAGGCCTTGATGCCGGCGAGCGGGGTGCGCAGATCGTGGCTGACGGCGGCCAGCAGCGCGGTGCGGATGCGGTTGCCCTCGGCCAGTTCCTTCGCCCGGCCGGCCTCCTGCCGGAGCCGCTGCCGGTCGAGGACGACGGCCGCCTGGGCCGCGAAGGCGGCGAGCACGCGCCGGTCGGAGGCGGGCAGCACCCGTCCGGACAGCGCGAGGGTCAGGTGGTCGCCGACCGGCATGTCGACGTCGGCGTTCTCCGGTGTCCGGCACGGCCGTGGCCCCACGCTGCCCGCGCGGGTCCACGGCGCCACGTCGTCCGCCCGTTCCAGCAGGGCCACCGACTCCATGCCGAAGGTCTCCCGCACCCGTTCCAGGAGCGCCTCCAGACTGGTCTCCCCCCTCAGCACGCTGCCCGCGAGGAAGGACAGGATCTCCGACTCGGCGCGCAGCCGGGTCGCCTGCTGGGTGCGCCGGGCCGCGAGGTCCACGACCGACGCCACCGACACCGCGACCCCGACGAAGATCGCTATGGCGACGATGTTCTCGGGGTCGGCGATGGTGAGGGTGTGGACGGGCGGGGTGAAGAACCAGTTGAGCAGCAGGGAGCCGACCAGCGCCGAGGTGAGTGCCGGGAGCAGACCGCCGAGCAGGGCGGACGCGACCGTGAGGGCGAGGAACAGCAGCATGTCGTTGGCCAGGCCCACCTCTGGTGCGGCGCCGGTCAGCAGCCAGGTGAGCAGGACCGGGCCGAGCACGCCGGTGAGCCAGCCCCAGATGATCCGGGACCGGCCGAGCCGCGCCGAACGCCCCAGCGGGAGCCGCCCCTTGCCGGCCTCGTCGTGCGTGATGAGGTGGACGTCGAGGTCGGGTCCGGAGTCCCGGGCGACGGTGGCGCCGACGCCGGGTCCGAGGACGTACTGCCAGCTGCGCCGGCGCGAGACCCCGAGCACGATCTGGGTGGCGTTGACCCCGCGCGCGAAGTCGAGCAGGGCGGCCGGGACGTCCTCGCCGACGACGTGGTGGAAGGTGCCGCCGAGATCCTCCACCAGGGTGCGCTGGACGGCGAGTTCCTTCGGGGAGGCCGAGGTCAGGCCGTCGCTGCGCGCGATGTAGACGGCGAGCACCTCGCCGCCGGCGCCCTTCTCGGCGAGCCGCGCGGCCCGTCGTATCAGCGTCCGCCCCTCGGGACCGCCGGTGAGACCGACGACGATCCGCTCCCGCGAGCCCCAGATGGCGGAGACCCGGTGCTCGCTGCGGTACGCGTTCAGGTACTCGTCGACCCGGTCGGCGACCCAGAGCAGGGCGAGTTCGCGCAGGGCGGTGAGGTTGCCGGGGCGGAAGTAGTTGGACAGGGCCGCGTCGACCTTGTCCGGCTGGTAGATGTTGCCGTGCGCCATGCGCCGGCGCAGCGCCTGCGGGGACATGTCGACCAGTTCGATCTGGTCCGCGCGCCGGACCACCTCGTCGGGCACGGTCTCCTGCTGTCGTACGCCGGTGATGGACTCCACGACATCACCGAGGGACTCCAGGTGCTGGATGTTGACCGTGGAGACGACATCGATCCCGGCGGCGAGCAGTTCCTCGACGTCCTGCCAGCGCTTGGCGTTGCGGGAGCCCGGGATGTTGGTGTGCGGGAGTTCGTCGACGAGGGCGACCCGGGGGCGGCGCGCGAGGACGGCGTCGACGTCCATCTCGGTGAACACCGCGCCCCGGTACTCCAGTTCCCGGCGCGGGATCTCCTCCAGGCCGTGCAGCATCACCTCGGTGCGCGGCCGGTCGTGGTGCTCGACGAACGCGACGACACAGTCCGTGCCTCGTTCGGTCCTGCGGTGGGCCTCGGAGAGCATGGCGTAGGTCTTGCCCACACCGGGTGCCGCGCCGAGGTAGATCCGGAGCCTGCCGCGTGCCATGTCATCCTTCGAAGCGGTAGCCCATGCCGGGCTCGGTGATCAGGTAGCGGGGATGCGAGGGGTCCGCCTCCAGCTTGCGGCGGAGCTGGGCCATGTAGACCCGCAGGTAGTTGGTCTTGTTGCTCTGGGTGACACCCCACACCTCGCGCAGCAGGTGCTTCTGCGTGACCAGCCGGCCGGGGTTGGTGACCAGGATCTCCAGCAGATGCCACTCGGTGGGGGTGAGCCGGACGTCGTGGCCCGACCGGACGGCCTTCTTCGCGAGCAGGTCGATGGTGAAGTCGGCCGTCTCCACCAGGGTGGTCCCCGGCACGACCGGCACGTCCTCGGTACGGCGGACCGCCGCGCGCAGCCGGGCGAGGAGTTCGTCCATGCTGAACGGCTTGGTGATGTAGTCGTCGGCGCCCGCGTCCAGCGCGGCGACCTTCTCGTCGGAGGCCTGCCGCGCCGACAGCACCAGGATCGGTACACGGGTCCAGCCGCGCAGCGCCCTGATGACGTCGACCCCGTCCATGTCGGGCAGTCCGAGGTCGAGCATCACCACGTCCGGCTGACGCGCGGCCGCCAGCCGGAGGGCCGTGGCGCCGTCGGGCGCCGCGTCCACTCCGTACTGGCGTGCCTGCATGTTGATCACGAGTGCGCGTACGAGCTGGGGGTCGTCTTCCACGACCAGCACTCGGGTCATCGGTCGGCCTCTCAGCTGCCCTTGGTCAGTTCCTTGAGCGCGATGTTGAGTTCGAGCACGTTCACCCGGGGCTCCCCGACGAAGCCGAGGGTACGGCCCGAGGTGTGGTCCTTCACCAGCTTCTCCACCTGGGCGACGGAGAGGTCGTTCTTCGCCGCGACCCGGTGGACCTGGAGTTCGGCGTAGGCCGGGGAGATGTCCGGGTCCAGGCCGGAGCCGGACGAGGTGACCGCGTCGGCGGGCACCTGGGACGGCGTGACCGTGTAGCCGGGCACCGAGTTGTCCTTGACGACCGCGGCCTTGGCGTCCTTCACCTGCTTGATCAGCACCTTGTTGTCGGCCGCGAGGTTCGTCGCACCCGAAAGGATCAGCTTGTACCGGGTGTTGACGCTGTTGCTGCCGAGCCCGTTCGCCGGACGGCCCTGGAAGTAGTCGAGGCTGTAGCCCTGTTGGCCGATCAGGGACGAGCCGACGACCTTGCCGTCCGCCTTGATCTCGGAGCCGTTCGCCTTGTTGTGGAACGCGGCCTGGGCGACGCCGGTGACGACCAGCGGGTAGACGACGCCCGTCACCAGGGTCAGCACCAGCAGGGCCCGCAGGCCCGCCCAGAGCAACCGGGCGGTGTTGGTTACGGAGTTGTTCATGGCGATCAGCCGATTCCGGGGATGAGGGAGATGAGCAGGTCGATGATCTTGATGCCGATGAAGGGGGCGATCAGCCCGCCGATGCCGTAGATCGTCAGGTTCCGGCGCAGCATCCTGTCCGCGCTGACCGGCCGGTACTGCACGCCCTTCAGGGACAGCGGCACCAGCGCGACGATGATCAGCGCGTTGAAGATGACGGCCGACAGGATCGCGGAGTCCGGCGAGGACAGGCCCATGATGTTGAGCTTGTCCAGGCCCGGGTAGACGGCCGCGAACAGCGCCGGGATGATCGCGAAGTACTTCGCCACGTCGTTGGCGATGGAGAACGTGGTCAGCGCACCGCGCGTGATCAGCAGCTGCTTGCCGATCTCGACGATCTCGATCAGCTTGGTCGGGTTGGAGTCGAGGTCGACCATGTTGCCGGCCTCCTTGGCGGCCGACGTACCCGTGTTCATCGCCACGCCGACGTCCGCCTGGGCGAGGGCCGGCGCGTCGTTCGTACCGTCACCGGTCATCGCGACCAGCTTGCCGCCCGCCTGCTCCCGCTTGATGAGGGCCATCTTGTCCTCGGGGGTGGCCTCGGCGAGGAAGTCGTCGACGCCCGCCTCCTCGGCGATCGCCTTGGCGGTCAGCGGGTTGTCACCCGTGATCATGACGGTCTTGATGCCCATCCGGCGCAGTTCCTCGAACCGCTCCCGCATGCCGTCCTTGACGACGTCCTTGAGGTGGATGACACCCAGGATCCGGGCGCCCTCGGCATCCTCGACCGCGACCAGCAGCGGGGTGCCGCCGGCCTGCGAGATGGCCGCCGCGAGGGTGTCCGCGTCCTCGGCGACCGCGCCGCCCTGCTCACGGACCCAGGCGATGACCGAACCGGCCGCGCCCTTGCGGATCTTCCGCCCGTCCACGTCCACACCCGACATCCGGGTCTGGGCGGTGAACGCGATCCACTCGGCGTGCGCCAGCTCGCCCTGGTGCCGCTCCCGCAGCCCGTACTTCTCCTTCGCCAGTACGACGATGGAGCGGCCCTCCGGCGTCTCGTCGGCCAGCGAGGAGAGCTGGGCCGCGTCGGCCACCTCGGCCTCCGTCGTCCCGCTGACCGGCACGAACTCGGAGGCCTGCCGGTTGCCGAGGGTGATGGTGCCCGTCTTGTCCAGCAGCAGTGTGGAGACGTCACCGGCGGCCTCGACGGCACGCCCCGACATGGCGAGCACATTGCGCTGCACCAGCCGGTCCATGCCCGCGATACCGATCGCGGAGAGCAGCGCGCCGATCGTGGTCGGGATCAGGCAGACCAGCAGCGCGACCAGCACGACCATCGTCAGGTGGGTGCCCGCGTAGTCGGCGAAGGGCGGCAGCGTGGCGACGGCCAGCAGGAAGACGATCGTCAGCGAGGCGAGCAGGATGTTCAGCGCGATCTCGTTCGGCGTCTTCTGCCGGGCCGCGCCCTCGACGAGGCTGATCATCCGGTCGATGAAGGTCTCGCCCGGCTTCGTCGTGATCTTGATGACGATCCGGTCGGACAGCACCTTCGTGCCGCCGGTCACGGCGGAGCGGTCACCGCCGGACTCCCGGATGACCGGGGCCGACTCACCGGTGATCGCCGACTCGTCCACGGAGGCGACGCCCTCGATGACGTCACCGTCACCGGGGATGATGTCGCCCGCCTCGCAGACGACCAGATCACCGATCCGCAGGTCGGTGCCGGGCACCTGCTCCTCGGTGTCCCCCACCAGACGGCGGGCCACCGTGTCCGTCTTGGCCTTGCGCAGGGTGTCCGCCTGGGCCTTGCCGCGGCCCTCGGCGACCGCCTCCGCGAGGTTGGCGAAGATCACGGTGAGCCAGAGCCAGGCGCTGATGGTCCAGCCGAACCAGTCGCCGGGGTCCTTGAAGGAGAAGACGGTGGTCAGGATCGAGCCGACCCACACCACGAACATCACGGGCGACTTGACCATCACCCGCGGGTCGAGCTTGCGGCAGGCCTCGGGGAGGGACCTGACCAGCTGCTTGGGGTCGAACAGGCCCGCGCCGACACGGCCTTCGGCCGGCTTGTGCCCGGTGGGCGCGTCCTGGTGGGGCGCGAGGGTGGGAGTGGACATGGTGTCCTCGTGGGCTTCCGTTCGGGTGGTCATGACGCCAGCCCCTCGGCCAGCGGGCCCAGCGCCAGGGCCGGGAAGTAGGTCAGACCGGTGATGATGAGGATCGCGCCCACCAGCAGGCCGGTGAACAGCGGCTTCTCGGTGCGCAGGGTGCCGGCCGTGGCCGGGACGGGCCGCTGCTCGGCGAGCGAGCCGGCCAGCGCCAGCACGAACACCATGGGCAGGAAGCGGCCGAACAGCATCGCCAGACCGGTCATGGTGTTGAACCAGTCGGTGTTCGCGTTCAGGCCCGCGAACGCCGAACCGTTGTTGTTCGCCGCCGAGGTGAACGCGTACAGCACCTCGGAGAACCCGTGCGCCCCCGGGTTGAGCATCGAGTGCGGCGGAGTCGGCAGCGCCATGGAGGCCGCCGCGAAGACCAGCGCGAGGGCCGGGGTGATCAGGATGTAGATCGCCGACAGCTTGATCTCACGCGCGCCGATCTTCTTGCCCAGGTACTCGGGCGTACGGCCGACCATCAGACCGGCGATGAACACCGCGATGATCGCCATGATCAGGATGCCGTAGAGGCCGGAGCCCGTACCGCCCGGCGCGATCTCGCCCAGCATCATGCTCAGCAGCGTGATCCCGCCGCCCAGACCCGTGAACGAGGAGTGGAAGGAGTCCACCGCACCCGTCGACGTCAACGTCGTCGACACCGCGAAGATCGACGAGCCGCCGATGCCGAAGCGGACCTCCTTGCCCTCGTACGCGCCGCCCGCGAGCTGGAGCGCGGGGCCGTGGTGGGCGAACTCGGTCCACATCATCAGGGCCACGAAGCCCACCCAGATGGTGAACATCGTCGCGAGGATCGCGTAACCCTGCTTCACCGAACCGACCATCACACCGAAAGTGCGGGTCAGCGAGAACGGGATGATCAGGATCAGGAAGATCTCGAACAGGTTCGTGAACGGCGTCGGGTTCTCGAAGGGGTGGGCCGAGTTGGCGTTGAAGTAACCGCCACCGTTCGTCCCCAGCTCCTTGATGGCCTCCTGCGAGGCCACCGCCCCGCCGTTCCACTGCTGCGAACCGCCCATGAACTGACCGACCTCATGAATGCCGGAGAAGTTCTGGATCGCACCGCAGGCCACGAGAACGACCGCGGCCACGGCGGCGACCGGCACCAGGATGCGGATCGTGCCGCGCACCAGGTCGGACCAGAAGTTGCCGATCTCACCGGTGCGCGAGCGCGCGAACCCGCGCACCAGCGCCACCGCGACGGCGATGCCGACGGCCGCCGACACGAAGTTCTGCACGGCCAGACCGGCGGTCTGCACGACGTGCCCCATGGTCTGCTCGCCGTAGTACGACTGCCAGTTCGTGTTGGTCACGAAGGAGACGGCCGTGTTGAACGACTGCGCCGGGTTCACGGACGAGAAGCCGAGCGAGCCGGGCAGCACGCCCTGGAGCCGCTGGAGCAGGTAGAGGAAGAGGACACCGACGAGCGAGAAGGCCAGCACACCGCGGAGATAGGCGGGCCAGCGCATCTCGGTGTCGGGGTTGGCACCGATGCCCTTGTAGATCCACTTCTCGACCCGCCAGTGCTGGTCGGAGGAGTAGACCTTGGCCATGTAGGTGCCGAAGGGGATGTAGCAGAGCGCCAGCGCGCCTATCAGCGCGAGCAGCTGGAGCACGCCTGCGAGTACGGGACCCATGACTGTCTCAGAACCTCTCCGGGAAGATCAGGGCGAGGACGAGATAGCCCAGCAGGGCGACGGCCACGACGAGGCCGACGATGTTCTCGGCGGTCACAGCTTCGTCACCCCCTTGGCGACGAGCGCCACCAGCGCGAAACCCGCGAGGATGGTGACGACGAAGGCCAGATCGGCCATCGTGAACTCCTGGATGAGGTGGGGAACGGACTCGGACGGTTAGAGCAAACAGCCTTCGTGGCCGGTTTCGACCGCCGTTGACGGCTCCCTTACGGCCGTGGACGCGGCTTTGACGGGACTCTTACGGCGGGACGATCACGCAGGTCGGAGGCGTGCCGGCCTCAGAACAACCGGAACCGCAGCCGGCAGATCACCGCGTCGGTCTCCCGCCGCACGGCATGCGCGACGACGGCACCGCGCTGGTTCTGCAGCAGCCGCTGCCAGAGCCGCTCCGGCTCGGCCTCCGGGATCAGCACGGTCACCCGGGTGGCCGGCTCGGCCGCGCTCACCTCACGGACGTACGCGGCGATGGGACGGCCCAGGGAGCGCCGCTCGCAGCTCAGCCGGACCAGCGGCACCCCGGGGTCCCACTCGGCCCAGGCGCGCTCCAGGGCGTGCAGCTGGGCCCGGTCCTCGGGGTCGGGGTGGCAGACGGTGACGGCCCGGACCTCGTCGCCCAGGGAGGCGGCCGCGGAGAGCGCCTCGGAGGTGAGCCGGGACAGCGACGACACCGGCACGAGCACGACCGACCGCTCCCGGTGCGGCGGCTCGGGAATCCGCCCGAGCCCCAGTCGCTCCCCGATCCGCGCGTAGGCGCGCCGCACGGCGACGAACGCGGCCACGAGCAACGGCAGCAGCACGACGACGAGCCAGGCGCCCTCGGCGAACTTGCCGGCGGTGACCACGACGGTGGCGACCCCGGTCAGCACGGCCCCGAACCCGTTGAGCAGCGCCTTCCCCCACCACCCGGCGCCGCGCTCCAGCCGCCAGTGCCGCACCATGCCCACCTGGGCGATGGTGAACCCGACGAAGACCCCGATGGCGAACATCGGCACCAGCGTGTTGGTGTCACCGCCGGAGAACACCAGCAGCGCGGCCGAGACCACGGCCAGGGCGAACACACCGTGCCGGTGCACCTGGCGGTCGGCCTTCAGGGCGAACACGTGCGGCAGGCAGTTGTCGCGCGCCAGCAGCTTCAGCAGGACCGGCAGCCCGCCGAACGACGTGTTGGCGGACAGCGCCAGCAGGATCATCGTCGCGAACTGGACGACGTAGAAACCCCAGTTGTGGCCGAGGGAGGCGTCGGCGAGCTGGGCGAGGACGGTGACGCCTGCCACGGGCTGCAGGTGGAAGCGGCCGATCAGCACGGACAGGCCGATCAGCATCACACCGAGCACGGCCCCGAGGGCGACCTCGGCGTGCTGGGCCCGCCGGACGCGCGGCACCCGGAAGGAGGGCACGGAGTTGGCGATGGCCTCGACGCCGGTGAGGGCGGCACACCCCGAGGCGAAAGCTTTCAGCAGGAGCAGGGCACCGACACTGGTGGCGTTGTCGGCGAGCACGGACGCATGCCCCGCGGCGGTGACCGTACTGGCCGGCGCGGACCGGAAGAGCCCCACGACGATCAGCACGAGGATCGACCCGACGAACACCACCGTCGGCACGATGAACGCCCGCGCCGACTCCACGATGCCCCGCAGATTGACGCCCGTGACCAGCACCAGCACGGCCAGGCAGAGCCACAGCCGGTCCGGGTACAGCGCCGGGAACGCGGAGGTCAGGGCGGCGACACCGGCGGTGACCGCGACGGCGACGTTGAGGACGTAGTCGAGCACCAGCGAGGCGGCGGCCACCAGGCTGGTCCGGTCCCCGAGATGGGTCCGGGCCACCGCGTAGGACCCGCCCCCGTCCGGGAAGGCCGCGATGACCTGCCGGTACGAGGCGACGAGCACCGCCAGCAGGGCCGCGATGGCCAGCGTGACCGGCAGCGTGTAGCCGAGCCCGTGCGCCCCGGCCGCGGCCAGCACCAGCACGATGGCCTCCGGCCCGTACGCCACCGACGCCATCGCGTCCAACGACAGCGCGGCAAGCCCGGTGACAGCGGTGAGCCGATGCCGTTCCCCACTGTCAGGCGGCTCCTCACCAGCGGGCACGGCACCCGGTTCGACGGTCAGTACGGACATGGGGTGCTCCTTAAGAACGGGACAAACGCCCGACAAGGTTCTGTCCCGCCCCGACCACACCTGACGATCCCTTGCGCGTTCTTCGCGCGAAAGACAGCGACTTTGACACGCCCTTGACATCAGCGCCCCGCAAGGGGCGCGGGGCTGTATCTGATGTGCGGCTACCGCCGCGTGGGCGCGACCAGCCCCCACCGCCCCGCAGTGACCCACAACCCGTCAGAGTCCCATCAAAGACACCCCACACCTACTGACGCCGTACGCCCCCGCTCCCTACCGTCACCCCATGCCGCCCGCCGAGGACCGCCGCTGGTCCAAAGACGTCTCCGCATCGGCCCGTTGCGCAGGCGCCCTCCTCGCCCTGCTCCTCCTCGTCGACGTGGGCTCGGGGACCCTCACCTGGTGGCGCGGCACCCTCTGGACCACCCTCGCCCTGCTCCTCTTCACGGTCCTCTGCCCCGCCAGGGTCCGCGCCGGCGACGGCTGGCTCACCTCCCGTCGGCTGCTCCGCACCCGCAGGGTCCGCACGGACCGCCTGGTCTCCGTCCGCCCCCTGGACGGCATCTCCCCCCGGCTGCTGTTCCGCGACACCTTCGGCGACCGCCTCGCCCTGGACCCCCAGGTCCTCGTCGACAACCCCGAACTCTGGCTGCGCGTGGACGAGGGCGCCCGCAGGGCCGCCACGGCCGGCACCCTGCTCTGCGGCTCGCTCGCGCTGAGCCGCCTCGGCGAACAGGTCGAGCGGGAGAACGCGCTCGGCGTGTTCAGGGCGTCGGGCCTGGAGTAGACCCGGTCAGCACGTCGAGCCCCCGCCGGGTGGTGGCCATCACCACCCGGTCCCCCGCCGCCAGCACCCGCCCCTGCGCCGGCCGCCAGTCGAAGGCCCCCGTCCCCGGGGCCCCGGTGTCCCCGCCGACCGGCCCGACCGCCAGCACCCGCCACTCCCGCCGCCGGAACGCCTGGTGCACGGACCGCCCCTCCAGCTCCGGATGCCCGGCCACGTCCACGCACGTGAACAGCAGCGACCCCCGCTCCACCGGCATCACGCCCAGCACATGACGCCCCATCATGGCGGCGGCGAACGAGGGCGCGGCCAGGGCGGAAACGCTCCTGCTCCGGGTCAGCGCGTCCGGGTACGACGCCCGCAGGGTGCGCTGGACGGTCGCGGCGAAGTCGTCGTCGTAGAGCCGGGCCACCACCCGTACCCCGGGGTTGTACTCCCGGACGGCCATGAGGATGTCGAGGTTCTGGCCGTCGTCGCGGGTGAGGACGAGCAGGGAGCGGCACTGCCGGACCCGGGCGAGTTCGAGTACGCCGGGGGCGGCCGCGTCCTCCAGGATCAGCGGGACGCCGAGTTCGCGGGCGAGGGCGACGCCCCGGGCGCGCGGGTCGCGCTCGACGGCGACGACCCGGTGTCCGGTGGTGCGCAGCCGGTCCAGGACGCGGGTGCCGACCATGCCGAGGCCGACCAGGACGATATGGCCGCTGACGTCCTCGCCTGGCGGGTGGTTCGCGGAGGCGGTGCGGAACGCCTCGGTGGCGTTCATGGTCGCCGCGACGACGAGGGGCAGCACGGCGAGTCCGACGAAACCGGCGACGAGCTGGAGTATGCGGCGGGCGGGCGACTCCTCGGTGGCCGGGTCGCCCATGGTGAAGATGTCCAGGAGCGGCAGGTAGACGTTCTTCCACCAGGGGTGCTCGTCGGCGAAGAGCGCGGTGGCGGTGGTCAGCGCGACGACCACGGCCGCCAGCGAGCCGTAGACGGCGGCCAGTTGGCGGGAGAGGAAGACCCGCCACGGCAGATGGGCGAACCGCGCCCGCACCCAGCGCACCGGCCGGAAACGCCAGCTGCGGCGGGCCGGTTGGGCCGGGTGGAGGTGGACGACCTCCTCCAGCGTCAGCCGGCCGTGGGTGAACTGCCGGTGGTACGCGGTGTGGTCGTCCGGCAGCAGCTGGGTCCCGTCCTCGCCGGCCGTCTCGGCGCTGTCCTGGCTGGCCGGGTCGTCCTCGTGGGCGCCGGAGAGCACGGCGAGGGTGGCGAGGTCGGTGGCGTGCTGCGGGGTGCCCGCGGGCCGGACGACCCCGCGGAAGACCTTGCCGTCGACCTGGAGGGTGTGGCCGTGGCCCACGGCGGCGGCCGCGACGAGCTCCGGTACGGCGGTGTCGGCGTCGGAGAGGACGGTGGTGGAGGTGTCCGCCGCGGGCGCGTCGCACAGGCCCGCCGCCCGGTCCAGGAGCCGTTCCAGATGGCGGCCGCGCTCCCGGTTGAACATCCGCACCACCAGCCGTACGGAGGGGTTGACGGCGCGGGCCAGCAGGGCCGCGGTGACGTTGACCTGGTCGTCGCGGTAGGTGAGGGCGAGCGCGGCGGCCCGTTCGACGCCGGCCGCGCGCAGGGTGGCCTCGTCCGGGCGGGCGGAGACATGGAGCCGGACGGCGGAGTCCGGGTCGCGGTGCAGGGCGGCGACCTGGGCGCCGTGCACGTCGTCGGCGGACGGCAGCACGACGGTGACGACCTCCCCGCACACGGCGTCCAGTTCGACGGCGAGCCGGTGCGCGAGTCCGTCGTCGCCGCAGATCACCATGTGCCCGGTGCGCTCCACGGATACCGCTGGTGCGGGCAGGGTTGACGTCACATCAGCCAGAACGGCACCGGCGGTGACACCGGTTCCTGCCGGGCCCCTGACACCCGTTCAAATATCCGTCAAGAACATGCCAAGAGGGCGCGACCCCCACCGGCGGAACCGGCTTCCCCGCTCATGAGGCACCTCCCACGCGCTGCGGTGTCCGGACGGGTCGCGCCCGGTCGGCCAGCGGCAGCGAGACGACCATGGTCAGTCCGCCGCCCGGGGTGTCCTCGGGCGTCAGGGTGCCGTCCATCGCCTCGGTGAGTCCGCGGGCGAGGGCGAGTCCGAGGCCGAGACCGGTGGTGTTGTCGGTGTCACCGAGCCGCTGGAAGGGCTCGAAGAGCCGGTCCCGGCCGTCCGCCGGAAGCCCGGGACCCCGGTCGACGACCCGCAGCTCCGCGCGGTCGCCCAGCGCGCTCGCCGTCACCAGCACCCGCGCGCCGGGCGGGCTGTACCGGGCCGCGTTGCCCACCAGGTTGGCGATCACCCGCTCCAGCAGCGGCGGGTCGGCCAGCAGCGGCGGCAGGTTCTCCGGCTCACCGTGCACCTCCACCGCCGGGGTGTCCGCCAGCGCCGCCGGGAGCACCTCCTCCAGGGCCGTGGCCCGCAGGTTGAGGGTGAGGACACCGGCCTCCAGGCGGCTGAGGTCGAGGAGGTTGTCGACGAGCCGGCTCAGCCGGGCCATGGACTCCTCGGCGGTGGCGAGGAGTTCGTCGCGGTCCTCCGGGGTGAACTCCACCTCCCGGCTGCGCAGCGAGGTGACCGCGGCCCAGCCGGCGGCGAGCGGGGTGCGCAGGTCGTGGCCGACGGCGCGCAGCAGGGCGGTGCGCATCCGGTCGGCGGCGCGCACCGGCTCGACCTCGGCGGCGGCCTGGGCGAGCCGGGCCCGTTCGACGGCCGAGCCGACGTGCGCGGCGAACGCGGCGAGCACCCTCCGTTCGGAGGCGGAGGGCGTACGGCCGCGCAGGACCAGGTGGCTGCCGGGTCCGGCGGGCACCGCGGTGGCGTCGGCGCCGTCCGGCGGTTCGTCGACGAGTTCGGCGGAGTCCATGCCGAAGGTCTCGCGGGTGCGCTCCAGCAGGGCCGGGATGGTCTGGCCGCCCCGCACGATGCTCCCGGCCAGCGACGACATGGTCTCCGCCTCGGCGGTGGCCCGCGCCGCCCGCCGGGACAGCCTGAGCGAGCGGTCGACGACCCCGGCGACGGTGGCGGCCACCACCGCGAACACCCCCAGGGCGAGCAGGGCGTTGGGATCGTCGAGGGTGAAGGCGCCGATGGGCGGGATGAACCAGTAGTTGAGCAGCAGGGACGCGGTGACGGAGGCGATCAGGGCGGAGGTCACCCCGCCTATGCAGGCCACGCCCACCACCGCGAGCAGGAACAGCAGGGCCTCGCTGGTCAGGTTGACGCTGCCGCGGACCTGGGCGAGGGCGACGGTGAGCAGCACGGGGAGGACGAGCCCGGCGACCGGACCGGCGATCAGGCGCCGGGTCGACAGGGTCCGGCGGCGGGAGGGCAGCAGGGTGCCACGTCCGGCGCGTTCGTGGGTGACCCGGTGGACGTCGATGTCGCCGGAGAGCGCGGTCACGGTCTCCCCGGTGCCGGGCCCGGTCAGGAAGCGTTCGAGGCGGCCCCGGCGGCTGGTGCCGAGGACGAGCTGGGTGGCGTTCTCGGCACGCGCGAACTCCACCAGGGCGGTGGCCACGTCGTCGCCGACCACCGAGTGGTAGCTGCCGCCGAGGTCCTCGACCAGCCGGCGCTGCCGGGTCAGCGAGGCGTGCGAGACCCCGGCGGCCAGGCCGTCGCTGCGGGCCACGTGCACGGCGAGCAGGTCGCCGCCCGCGGACCGGTCGGCGATGCGCGCGGCGCGTCGTACCAGCGTGTCGCCCTCGGGGCCGCCGGTCAGCGCGACCACCACCCGCTCCCGGGTCTCCCAGACCCCGCCGATGGCGTGTTCGGCGCGGTAGGACTGGAGGGCCTCGTCGACCCGGTCGGCGACCCAGAGCAGGGCCAGCTGGCGCAGGGCGGTGAGGTTGCCGGGGCGGAAGTAGTTGGCGAGGGCCGCGTCGATCTTCTCGGGGGCGTAGATGTTGCCGTGCGCCATCCGGCGGCGCAGGCCCTCGGGCGGGATGTCGACGAACTCGATCTGCTCGGCCCGCCGGACCACCTCGTCGGGCACCGTCTCGTGCTGCGGCACCCCGGTGATCTTCTCGACGACGTCCTTGAGGGATTCCAGGTGCTGGATGTTGACGGCGGTGATCACGTCGATGCCGGCTGCGAGCAGGTCCTCGACGTCCTGCCAGCGCTTGGGGTGCCGGCCGCCACCGGGGACGTTGGTGTGCGCGAACTCGTCGACGATCGCCACCTGAGGGCGGCGCGCCAGCACGGCGGCGGCGTCCATCTCCTCGAACTCGCCGGCCCGGTAGCCGCAGCGCAGCCGCCCCACGGCCGCCAGCCCGCCGGTCATGGCCTCGGTCCGCGGGCGCCCGTGGCACTCCACGAACCCCACCACCACGTCCGCGCCCCGGGACGCGCGGCGCTGGGCCTCGTCGAGCATGCGGTAGGTCTTGCCGACCCCTGGGGCGGCCCCGAGGTAGACCTTCAGTCGTCCGCGCGGTACGTCGTTCATCACCTCAAAGGGAAGCGCGCGGCACCGCCCCGGGTGGCCCGTCTTGACGCGTCTCTGGCGCCGCCGCCGACGACGTTGACACTGTCTTGACGGCCTCTGGGCCGGATAGGGTGAAGGCGGTGTGCCGGGAAGTCTGGTCGGCCGGGAGTCAGGGTGGCTCCCGTCGGACCCCAGGGGGACGGCATGCGCGGCGTGGGTACGGTTCTCGCTCTCGTGGTACTGGCCACGGTCGTGGCGACCTTCGCCCGGAGGTGGCGGATACCGGCCCCCTCCCTCCTCGTGGTCGCGGGCCTGGCCGTGGCCCTGCTGCCGGGCACCCCGCAGATCCGGATCAGTCCCGAGGTGATCGGGCTCGTCGTCCTCCCGCCGCTGCTCTACGCCAGCGCCGAGGAGCTCTCCTGGCGTGAGCTGCGCGCGGTCTGGAAGCCGGTCGGGGTGCTCGCGGTCGGCCTGGTGCTGGCCTCGGCGGCGGCCGTCGGCGCGGTGGCCTCCCTGGTGACCCCGCTGTCCTGGCGGATGGCGCTGGTCCTCGGGGCGATCCTGGCCAGCACCGACCCGGTCGCGGTGACCGCGCTCGGCCGCCGGCTGGCGCTGCCGCCGAGGGTGCAGATGCTGGTGCAGGCGGAGAGCCTCTTCAACGACGCGACCTCCCTGGTCCTGTACCGGGTCGCGGTGAGCGTGGCGGTGGCCTCGGCGGCGGCGGACTGGGGGGCCGCGGGGGGCGAGTTCCTGCTGCTCGCCGGGGGCGGCACGCTGATCGGCGCGCTCGTCGCCGCCGTCGTCGCGCTGATCAGAAGGCGCACCGAGGACCCGGTCCTGGAGACGGTGATATCGCTGGTGACGCCCTATGCGGCCTACGTGCTCGCGGAGGCGGCCCACACCTCCGGCGTCACCTCGGTGGTCGTGGCGGGCGTGGTCCTGGGCGGGCGCGGCGACCGGCTCACCGACGCCCGGACAAGACTCCAGCTGCACGCCGTCCACGGCACGGTGGTCTTCCTGCTGGAGAGCGTGGTCTTCAGCCTGATAGGGCTGGCGCTGCCCGCCCAGGTGCGGGCGCTGTCCGACGGCGACCGGGTCTGGCCGCTGTACGCCCTCGCCGTGGCCGGCACGCTGATCGCGGTACGGCTGCTGTGGCTCGCCCCGCTGTCGGCGGTGGTGCAGCGCAAGGGCGGCGTCCAGCGGCCGAACTGGCGGATGCCGGTGGTGCTGACCTGGGCCGGCACCCGGGGCGTGGTGCCGCTGGCGGCCGCGCTGTCGATCCCGGTGGCGGCGAAGGACGGCTCCGTGCTCACCGAACGCCCGCTCGTCCTGGTCCTCACCACCTCCGTCGTGGTCGTCACCCTGGTCGTCCAGGGCTTCACCCTGGCCCCCGTCGTGCGCCGCTCCGGTATCGCCCTGGAGCCCGACCACACCGAGCGCGAGGAGGCCGCCGCCCGCTGCCGGCTGGCCGACGCGGGCATCCGGCGCCTGGAGGAGCTGTCCGAACTGGAGGCGGTACCGGACGTGGTCCTCGACCGCCTCCGCCGCGGTCTGCACGCGCGCCTCGACGACGCCCGCGACCGGCTGGCCGACCGCGGGGCCGAGTCGTCCGAGTCGGCCGACCTGGTCTACCGGCAGCTGCGCCGCGACCTGATCGCGGTGGAGGCGGCGGAGCTGCGGCGGCTGTACGACGCACACACGATCAGCGACACGACACGACGGCGGCTGCAGCGCTCGCTGGACCTGGAGGAGGCGCGGCTGGCGGACGCCTGACGACAGCGCCCGTTCGCGGGGGATCGGCGGAGCGCGTGACCGTCGTAGGGGATAACGCTCGGTGTCCGGCTGCCCGCGCCTGTTCGCCGTCCCCCGTACAGCCGAACGCCTCGTCACGTCCTCCGGGCCACCCTTTCCTGATGCTCGGCCACCGCCTGCCAGGCTGTTCTTAACGCAAGCTTGACGCCCAGCCCGCGCCTATCCGTGGGCCCACGCGTCACTCTCTGCTTACGCTGGTGCCGCCGTCCGCGTGATGGCCGGAATCGAACTGCGCCACACCCAGACCGCGCCGGACACCAGGAGCCCACCCCATGGCCACGACCGAACATCCCCCTCCCAGTCGCCTGCGCGCCTGGATGCTGGAGGGGCTGTCCGACATGGGCAAGGGCGGCGGCCACGCCGGCTCCCACGCGGAGCCGGAACCCGCGCACCAGGGCCAGCGCTGGTGGCGGGTGATGTGCCTGACCGGTGTGGACTACTTCTCGACCCTCGGCTACCAGCCGGGCATCGCCGCCCTCGCGGCCGGTCTGCTCTCGCCGATCGCCACCATCGTGCTCGTGATCGTCACCCTGGCCGGCGCCCTGCCGGTCTACCGCCGCGTCGCCGAGGAGAGCCCGCACGGCGAGGGCTCCATCGCCATGCTGGAGCGGCTGCTCTCCTTCTGGCAGGGCAAGCTCTTCGTGCTGACCCTGCTCGGCTTCGCCGCCACCGACTTCCTCATCACCATCACCCTCTCCGCCGCCGACGCCTCCACCCACCTGGTGGAGAACCCGCATCTCACGGACGCGCTGCACGGCAAGCAGATGATCATCACGCTGATCCTGGTGGCCCTGCTCGGCGCGGTCTTCCTCAAGGGCTTCCTGGAGGCGATCGGCGTCGCGGTCGCCCTGGTCGGCATCTATCTCGCGCTCAACGTCGTCGTCGTGATCGTCGGCTTCTACCACGTGATCACCGCCGAGCACGTCATCACCGACTGGACCAGCGCCCTCACCCAGGAACACGGCAACGTCTTCGTCATGATCGGCGTCGCCCTGATCGTCTTCCCCAAGCTCGCCCTGGGCCTGTCCGGCTTCGAGACCGGCGTCGCCGTCATGCCGCACGTCAAGGGCGACCCGGGCGACACCGAGCAGCGGCCCACGGGCCGGATCCGGGACACCAGGAAGCTGCTCACCACGGCCGCCCTGATCATGAGCTGCTTCCTGATCGCGACCAGCTTCATCACCACGCTGCTGATCCCGGAGAACGAGTTCAAGCCCGGCGGCGACGCCAACGGCCGCGCCCTCGCCTACCTCGCGCACGAGTACCTCGGCAACGCCTTCGGCACGGTCTACGACGTCTCGACCATCTGCATCCTGTGGTTCGCCGGCGCCTCGGCCATGGCCGGCCTGCTCAACCTCATGCCCCGCTACCTGCCCCGCTACGGCATGGCCCCGCACTGGGCCCGCGCCGTGCGCCCGATGGTCATCGTCTTCACCCTGATCGCCTTCCTGGTCACCTGGATCTTCGACGCCAGCGTGGACGCCCAGGGCGGCGCCTACGCCACCGGTGTGCTGGTCCTGATCAGCTCCGCCGCCGTCGCGGTGACCATCGCGGCCCGCAAGGCCGGCCAGCGCAAGTGGACGATCGGGTTCGGGATCATCTCGGCGGTCTTCCTCTACACGACCGTCGTCAACGTCATCGAGCGCCCCGACGGTGTGAAGATCGGTGCCTGCTTCATCGTCGGCATCATCCTGGTCTCGCTGCTCTCCCGCCTCGCCCGCGCCTTCGAGCTGCGCGTGACGAGCATGACCCTCGACGACATGGCGGAACGATTCATCCGCGACATTGCCAGCCGCAAGATCCGGTTCATCGCCAACGAGCCGGACCGGCGCGACAAGGCCGAGTACCGCGACAAGATCGACCAGATCCGGGCCGACAACGACATGCCCGAACAGGAGGACTTCGTCTTCGTCGAGGTCACGGTCACCGACCCCTCCGAGTTCGAGGCCGGCCTGACCGTCCGCGGCGAGGTCCTGCACAACCGCTACCGCGTCCTCACCCTGGAGTCGGCCTCCATCCCCAACGCCCTGGCCGCCCTGCTGCTGCACGTCCGGGACGAGACCGGCTGCATCCCGCACATCTACTTCGAGTGGACCGAGGGCAGCCCGTTCGCCAACTTCCTGCGCTTCTTCCTCTTCGGCCAGGGCGAGGTCGCCCCGGTCACCCGGGAGGTGCTGCGCGAGGCGGAGCCGGACCGCTCCCGGCGGCCCCGCGTCCACACCGGCTGAGCATCCCGGGGCCCCCGGGCCCCCTGCCTCGTAAGAATCCCGTCAATAACCGCTCGGTCCGTATAAGAACCCCGTCAGCGGTGGCCCCGGCGCGCCCACCGGCCCCTACCGTCGGCCTCATGCGGGACCTCGTGCAGGACAGAAGACGCAGGGGCCGGGCGGCCGGTGACCGCACCTGGCGCGGCAGCGCCCGCCTGGCCGTGGGCGCCGCCCTGGGCTTCGGCGGCCTCACCTTCCTGGTGGACTGGGACGCCGGCACCCTCAGCCCGGCCCGCGCCCTGCTCTGGATCACCCTGTCGGCCGCGATCCTCAGCATGCTGCTGCCGGCACACGTCACGGCGGGCCCCGGCTGGCTGGCCGTACGCGGCCCGTTCCGCCGCCGTACCGTCCGTACCGACTCCCTCGTCTATGTCGGCCAGTACGGCGACGTCTCCGCGCATCTGGTGCTGCGCGACAGCCACGGCAGCCGGCTGGAGCTGGACCCGGGCGTCCTGCACGCCAACCCGCTGCTCTGGCACGAGCTGGACACCGGGGTCCGGCGCTCCCAGGAGCGCGGCACCCTGCGCCGGGGCGCCGAGGTGCTGGCACAGCTCGGCCACGAGATCGACGACACGAACGCCCGCGCGGTCCTGGAGGCGTCCGGCCTCACCTGACCGCGGGCCCCCGTCCGTGCCCCCTGCCACCTGGCCCTATCGTGAGCGCATGCCTTCCTACACGATCGGCCAGGCGGCACGGCTGCTCGGCGTCAGCCCGGACACCGCCCGCCGCTGGGCCGACGCCGGCCGGATGGCCACCCACCGCGACGAGGGCGGCCGGCGGCTCATCGACGGCACGGACCTCGCCGCGTTCTCCGTCGAACTGGCCAAGGCGGGCTCGGGCGAGGAGGACGCCTCCTACACCTCGGTCCGCAACGCCTTCCCGGGCATCGTCACCGCGATCAAGCTCGGCGACGTCGCCGCCCAGGTCGAGATCCAGGCCGGCCCGCACCGCCTGGTCTCCCTGCTGACCCGGGAGGCCGTGGAGGAACTCGGCCTGGAGGTCGGTATGGAGGCCACCGCCCGGGTGAAGTCCACGAACGTGCACATCGACCGGGTCTGACCATTTCCGGCCAGGTCCGACCGGGGTGCGTCAGCGGCAGAGCAGCGCCGCCCACAGGTCCAGCCGGTCGCTCAGCCGGGACAGGTCGCGCCCGGTGAAGTGGGCCACCCGCTGCATCCGGTAGTGCACGGTGTTGACGTGCAGATGCAGCGCCTCGGCGGTCCGCGCCCAGGAGCCGTCGCAGGCCAGGAAGGTCTCCAGGGTGCTCAACAGCGCCGCCATGGCCGCCCGTTCGCCGGTGAGGAGCGGGCCGAGCACGGTACGGCGGTAGGCCTCGCGGACCTCGGCCGGCACCCCGGTGAGCAGCGCCGCCAGGCTGGTGAGCGCGGCCGCGTCGGTGAGGCCGGAGGCGTCGGGGGCGGTGGTGCGGGCGGAGGCGAGCGCGTAACGCGCCTGCGCCAGCGCGCCGGTCAGGCCGGCGGTGCCGTCCGCCGCGATACCGGTACCGCCGTGCAGCGGGACGCCGGGCTCACAGCCGGCGACCAGCGCCCAGACATCGCCCAGGTCGCCCGCCGGCAGCACGGCGAAGGCGGTCCCGTCCGGCAGCCGGCCCACCGCCGCCGTCGCCGACGCGTGCCCGGCGACCTCCGTCAGCGCCCCCTCGGCGAGCCCCGGCCGCCGCGCCCCGGTGGCGGCGACGATCACCCGGTAGGGCCCCTCGCCCGGCAGCCCGCACTCCCGCACCGCGGCCTCGACGGCCGCCTCCCCCGCGCCCGGCCCCGCCAGCAGCGCGCCCAGTTCGTCGGCCGCCTGGTGCTCGGCCGCCCGGCGCCGGACCGCCGTCTCCTGACAGCGCCCCAGCGCGGCGGCCACCTCATGCAGCATCCCGGCCGGCGCGCCGTCGGGGTCCGGCAGGTACAGCAGCCGGCGCTCGTACGGCGAGACGCTGTCGGCGGCCACGGACACGGTCATCCCGCGCCCGTCCGCGACCAGCGCCGCCGCCTCCCGCGCGGGCAGTCCCGCCGCGGCCCGCGTGGCCGCGACGGTCCGCCCCGAGGCCGTGAACACATACGCGGCGATCCGGTCCAGATGCGCGAAGGCCGCCGCGAGGACCTCCGCCGGGCCCGCCTCCTGGGCCAGCAGCCGGCTCAGCCGGACCCGCGCGTTCTCCGGCAGCTCCTGCCGCCGGCTCAGCTCGCCCCACTGGCGCAGGTACACGGTGTCCGTGATCGCCCGGAACATGATGTGCGCGGGCACCCCGGCGACCGGGACGGAGTGCCGTTCGCACGCCTCCACCAGCTCCCCGGGTACGGCTCCATGGGTCTCCTCCCCCGCGAACAGCGCGGCGGCCCCGGCCTCCCGCAGGCCCGACACGAACCGTTCCGCCTTCCCCGGCGACCACCACACCAGCCCGCTGAGCACCACCTCCCCCGGCCGTACGAAGCGGGCCGGGTCCTCCAGGTCGGTGACCGTCACTCCGGTGATCTCCCGCGCCAGCAGCGCGTCCCGCGCCCACAGCAGACGCAGCCCCAGGGAGACGTCCTTCAGGAGGTGTTCGACGTGCATGTACTCAGACTCCTCGCGCCAGCCTCGCATTCACCAGGTGAGTGCGAGTTACGGCATCGTAAATGCAAGTCTTTCGCCGACGGAACGCCCTTTGGTGAATCATCCAGGACCGGCCCCGCCCGGCTCGTTTTTTCCGTGCCCCGCACCAGTCGTGCGGGGCACCCGCGCGTTGCTTCACTGACCGTCATGGACCTGAACACGGTGGTGGAGATCCGCGACGCCCGGGACCCGGCCCCCTGGCGCCCCGGCGACGCCTGGCTGGGCGGCGGGACGTACCTCTTCTCCGAACCCCAGCCGCGGCTGCGCCGCCTGGTCGACCTGAGCCGCACCGGCTGGCCGCCCCTGCGCGGCACCGCGGACGGCGCCCTGGAGATCGCCGCCACCTGCACCGTCGCCCAGCTCTCGCGCCACGCGAGGACCTGGCAGGTCCCGGCCGCTCCGCTCGTCGAGCAGTGCTGCCGGGCCTTCCTCGCCTCCTTCAAGATCTGGAACATGGCCACGGTCGGCGGCAACCTCTGCAACGCCCTCCCGGCCGGACCGATGATCTCCCTCACGGCCGCCCTCGACGGGGAGTGCCTGCTGATCGCCCAGGACGGGGTACGACGGCGGGTCCCGGTCGCCGACTTCGTGACCGGCGCCGGCCGCAAGGACCTGGCCGAGGGCGAACTCCTGCGCTCCGTCACCCTGCCCGCCCGCGCCCTCGGCCGCCGCACCGCGTTCCGCCAGGCCTCCCTCTACGGCCTCGGCCGCTCCGGCGTCCTGGTCATCGGCACCCTGGACCCCGTCGACCACTCCTTCGCCCTCACGGTCACCGCGTCCACCGTGCGCCCGGTGCGGCTGTGGTTCCCGCTCCCGCCGACGGCCGGGGCGCTGCGTGCGGCGATCGGCTCCGCCGTGGCCGAGGACGAGTGGATCGACGACATCCACGGTCTGCCGGAGTGGCGGTGTCATATGACATTCCACTTCGCGGAGGAGATCCGCCGGGAGATGACCCGGTGAGGATCGAGGTCAACGGCCGGTCCCACGACGAGGACCCCCGCCCCGGCCAGTGCCTGCGCACCTACCTCCGCGACCGCGGCTGGTTCGGTGTGAAGAAGGGCTGCGACGCCGGCGACTGCGGCGCCTGCACCGTGCACGTCGACGGCGAACCGGTGCACAGCTGCCTCTACCCGGCCTTCCGCGCCGACGGCCGCACCGTCACCACCGTCGAGGGCCTGGCCGCCCCCGACGGCGAACTCCACCCGCTGCAGCGGAGGTTCCTGGACGCCCAGGGCTTCCAGTGCGGCTTCTGCACCGCGGGCTTCCTGATGACGACGGCCGCCCTGGACGAGGACCAACTCGGCGACCTCCCCAGGGCGTTCAAGGGCAACCTGTGCCGCTGCACCGGCTACCGGGCCATCGAGGACGCCGTCCGCGGGGTCACGCACGTCGAGGAGCCCGGCGCCGGCGAGTCCGTGGGCCGCAACCTGCCCGCCCCCGCCGGTCCGCAGGTCGTCACCGGCACGGCCCGCTACACCTTCGACATCGAGGTGCCCGGCCTGCTCCACATGAAGCTGCTCCGCTCCCCGCACGCCCACGCCCGCATCACGTCGATCGACACCTCTGATGCCCTGCGCGTGCCGGGCGTCCACGCGGTCCTCACCCACCACGACGCCCCCGAACGCCACTACTCCACCGCCCGCCACGAGCACCCCGAGGAGGACCCCGACGACACCCGCCTCCTCGACGACACCGTCCGCTACATCGGCCAGCGGGTCGCGGCGGTGGTCGCGGACAGCGAGGCCGCGGCGGAGGAGGGGTGCCGCCGCGTCTCGGTGGTATATGACATCGCACCCGCCGTCCTGGACCCCGAGGAGGCGATGCGCCCCGGCGCCCCCGTCGTCCACGACAAGGACCCCGCCACCGCCCGCATCTCCCGTCCCCGGGCCAACGTCGTCGGCGAGGCGCACGGCGAGATCGGGGACGTCGAGGCGGGCTTCGCCGAGGCCGACCTGGTCCACGAGGGCACCTACCGCACCCAGCGCGTCCAGCACGCCAGCCTGGAGACGCACGGCGCGCTCGCCTGGATCGACGAGGACGGCCGCCTCACCGTCCGCACCAGCTCGCAGACCCCGTTCCTCACCCGGCGCGCCCTGTGCGCGCTCCACGACCTGCCGCCGGAGCAGGTCAGGGTGGTCGCGGGCCGGGTCGGCGGCGGCTTCGGCGGCAAGCAGGAGATGCTGGTCGAGGACATCGTCGCGCTGGCCGTCCTGCGGCTGCGCCGCCCGGTGAAACTGGAGTACACCCGCGCCGAGCAGTTCTACGGCGCCACCACCCGGCACCCCTTCACCGTCCGCGTGAAGGCGGGCGCCCGCCGCGACGGCACCCTGACCGCGCTCCAGCTGCGGGTGGTCTCCAACACCGGGGCGTACGGCAACCACGGCCCGGCGGTGATGTTCCACAGCGTCGGCGAGTCGATGGCGATGTACCGGGCCCCGCACAAGAAGGTCGACGCGTACTCCGTCTACACGCACACCGTCCCGGCGGGCGCCTTCCGCGGCTACGGCCTGGGCCAGGTCATGTTCGCCGTCGAGTCCGCGCTGGACGAGCTGGCCCGCCGACTGGGCCTGGATCCCCTGGAGTTCAAGGCACGGAACGTCATCGGCCCGGGCGAGTCGATGCTCACCCCCGGCGGCCACGAGGAGGACCTGCACATCGCGAGCTACGGCCTCGACCAGTGCGTGTCGATCGTGCGCCGGGCCCAGTCGGAGCCCCGCGACCCGGCGCCCGACGGCTGGCTGGTCGGCGAGGGCGCGGCCCTGGCGATGATCGCGACAGGCCCGCCCGGCGGCCACATCGCCGACGCGAAGGCCGCACTGCTGCCCGACGGCTCCTTCGATCTGGCCGTCGGCACCGCCGAGTTCGGCAACGGCACCACCACCGTGCACCGCCAGATCGCGGCCGGCGAACTCGCCACCACCGTCGACCGGATCACCGTCCGCCAGTCCGACACCGATGTCGTACGCCATGACACCGGCGCCTTCGCCTCCACCGGCACCGTGGTCGCCGGCAAGGCCACCCTCCGCGCCTCCCGCGCCCTGGCCGACCTGCTGCTCGACTTCGCCGCCGCCCAGCTGTGCGTCCCGCGCGCCGACTGCCGGCTGGCCGAGGAGGCCGTACTGCACCCCGGCGGGCGGCTGCCGCTCAAGGAGCTGTACGCGGCGGCCCGCGCGGTCGGCGTCGAGTGCGCCGCCGACGGCCACTTCGGCGGCACCCCGCGCTCGGTCGCCTTCAACGCCCAGTGGTTCCGGGTGGCCGTCGACCCCGCCACGGGCGAGATCCGCATCCTGCGCAGCGTCCACGCGGCCGACGCGGGCAAGGTGATGAACCCGATGCAGTGCCGCGGCCAGGTCGAGGGCGGCATCGCCCAGGCTCTCGGCGCGACCCTGTTCGAGAACGTACGACTGGACGCGCGCGGCGCGGTCGAGACCGCGGCCTTCCGCCGCTACCGGCTCCCGCAGTACGCGGACGTGCCGCGCACCGAGGTGCACTTCATGGAGACCGCCGACGCCATCGGCCCGCTGGGCGCCAAGTCGATGAGCGAGAGCCCGTTCAACCCGGTCGCCCCGGCGCTGGCCAACGCGCTGCGGGACGCGACCGGGGTGCGGTTCACGGAGCTGCCGCTGACGCGCGACCGGGTGTGGCGGGCACTGGATGCCAGCCGCCGTAGGCCCCGTCCAGCCGGATCGCCGTGATGCCGCTGATGTGCCGGGCCCCGCAGCGGTCCTGCGGCAGCACCAGTTGCGGGCCCGCCCGGTCCAGCGAGGTGTCGTCGATGCTGACGCCGAGCAGAACGGGAGCATGGGCGAAATCGGGATCGATCTCGGCCCAGGAGAGCAGGGCGTGGTGCCCGTCGGCGCCGGTGACCGCGATGAGGAAGCGCAGCCGGTCCTTGCGCCGGACGGGGTCGAAGCCGGGGCCGGCGTCGGTGAGGACGTCGTACAGCCGCGGTCCGGTGAAGCCGTGGTGCTGGGTGCCGCTGGTGGCGCACTCGAAGCTGACCCGGACCCGGTGCTGGGGCCAGCGCAGGAGGTCGGGCACGGTGAGCCGGGCCGGCCGGGCCAGATCTCCGGTGAGCGCGAGTTCGGCGAGCGTCATGTGCGGCCACCTCCCGGATGACGGTACCCACCGCGCCTCACCGTACAAACGCACATGCCAGGCCCAAGTCATAAGTATGCAGCTCATGCGATGTGACAGAAGACTTACGCCTGGCAAATGCGGCAGTATCATCGCCTGGCGGCTGATACACAGGTCGCAGCAGGGCGCGACAGCTTTTCCCCATGGATTCAGAGGAGTTCACTCGTGATGACCCGTTCCGTCCGCCGGACCCGGCGGACGCTCCATCTGGCCGGTGCCTCGGTCGCGGCCCTGCTGGCCCTGAGCGCCTGCTCGTCCTCGGACGGCTCGTCCGCGAAGACGAAGTCGGACACCTCGTCGTCCGCGTCGCCCAAGCTGTCGGGCTCGATCACCGTGTTCGCCGCGGCCTCCCTCAAGGAGAGCTTCACCACGCTGAAGGCCGACTTCGAGAAGGCGCACCCCGGCACCACGGTCAACTTCAGCTTCGGCGGCAGTGACACCCTCGCCGCGCAGATCACCAGCGGTGCGCCGGCCGACGTCTTCGCCTCCGCGAGCCCCAAGACCATGGCGATCGTGACGGACAAGAAGGACAACGCCACCGCCCCGGCCACCTTCGTCCGCAACCAGCTGGAGATCGCCACCCTGCCGGGCAACCCCGACAAGATCTCCTCCCTGAAGGACCTCACCAAGTCCTCGCTCAAGGTCGTCCTCTGTGACAAGACGGTGCCGTGCGGCGCCGCCGCCCAGAAGGCGCTGGACGCCAGCAAGCTCAAGCTGACCCCGGTCTCCTACGAGGAGGACGTGAAGTCCGCCCTCAACAAGGTGGTCCTCAAGGAGGCCGACGCGGCGGTCGTCTACAAGACCGACGTGAAGGCCGCGGGCAGCAAGGTCGAGGGCGTGGAGTTCCCGGAGTCCGCGAACGCCATCAACGACTACCCGATCACCCTGCTGAAGGACGCCCCGAACCCGGCCGTGGCCAAGGCGTTCATCGCCCTCGTCCAGTCCGCCGAGGGCCAGCAGGTCCTGACCGACGCGGGCTTCCTCAAGCCGTGACGAAGTCCGACGCGCCCGGCGCCGCGGCCGACACCCTCGCGGGCGGTCCCCGGCGCCGGCGCGTCCGCACGTCCGTGCCGCTGCCGCTCCTCCTCCCCGGAGCGGCAGCTCTGGCGTTCCTGCTGCTGCCGCTGGTCGCCCTGCTGGTGCGGGCCCCCTGGAGCAGCCTGCCGTCCCTGCTGACCAGCACGGAGGTGTGGCAGGCCCTCCAGCTCTCCCTGCTCAGCGCGACGGCGGCGACGGCCGTGAGCCTGGTGCTGGGCGTCCCCCTGGCCTGGCTGCTGGCCCGCACCGAGTTCCCCGGCCGGGGTTTCGTCCGCGCCCTGGTCACCCTCCCCCTGGTCCTCCCCCCGGTGGTCGGCGGCGTGGCCCTGCTGCTCGCCCTGGGCCGCAACGGGGTGGTCGGCCAGTGGCTCGACGCCTGGTTCGGCATCACCCTCCCCTTCACCACGGCCGGTGTGGTGGTCGCCGAGTCCTTCGTGGCCATGCCCTTCCTGGTGATCAGCGTCGAGGGCACGCTCCGGGCCGCCGACCCCCGCTACGAGGAGGCGGCCACCACCCTGGGCGCCTCCCGCTTCACGGCCTTCCGCCGGGTCACGCTCCCCCTCATCGCCCCCGGCATCGCGGCCGGCGCGGTCCTCGCCTGGGCCCGCGCCCTCGGCGAGTTCGGCGCCACCATCACCTTCGCCGGCAACTTCCCCGGCCGCACCCAGACCATGCCCCTCGCCGTCTACCTCGCCCTCCAGAACGACCCCGAGGCGGCCATCGCCCTCAGCCTGGTCCTGCTGACCGTGTCGATCGCGGTCCTCGCGGGGTTGCGGGACCGATGGATGACGGCATCATGAGCACGATCCGCCGGACGACGGCACCCTCGACGACCTCCCGCTGGACATCCACCCGATGACACCCCCCGAGTCCGAAGCCCCCGACGGCGCACGCCCTTCCCGCGCACTACCCGCGGCCGCCGACGGCGCGCAGCCTCCACAGGGGCCACCCGCACCCGCCCCTGATACCCGCACGGGCGGTGCGGGTGGGAACCCCGACCCGGCCGAAGGCCGGGTACCCCCCACACACCCGCACCCGCACCCGCACGCACACCCCACCGGCCTGCACGCCCACCTCGTCGTCACCCGCCCCGCCTTCCACCTCGACATCACCCTCACCGCCGCCCCCGGCGAGGTCGTCGCCCTCCTCGGCCCCAACGGCGCCGGCAAGACCACCGCCCTGCGCGCCCTGGCCGGCCTCACCCACCTCACCGCCGGCCATCTCCACCTCGACGGCACGGAACTGGACCGCACACCCCCCGAATCCCGCCCGGTGGGCGTCGTCTTCCAGGACTACCTCCTCTTCCCCCACCTCACGGCCCTCGACAACGTCGCCTTCGGCCCCCGCTGCCACGGCGCGACGAAGGCCGAGTCCCGCGCGCAGGCGGCCACCTGGCTGGACCGCATGGGCCTCACCGAGCACGCCGGCGTCAAACCCCGCCGCCTCTCCGGCGGCCAGGCCCAGCGCGTCGCCCTGGCCCGCGCCCTGGCCACCCGCCCCCGGCTCCTCCTCCTGGACGAGCCCCTCGCGGCCCTCGACGCCCGCACCCGCCTGGACGTACGGTCCCAACTCCGCCGCCATCTGGCCGAGTTCGAGGCCGTGGCCGTCCTGGTCACGCACGACCCGCTGGACGCCATGGTGCTGGCCGACCGGCTGATCGTCATTGAGGAGGGCCGGGTCGTCCAGGAAGGCACCCCCGCCGACATCGCCCGCCACCCGCGCACCGACTACATCGCCCACCTGGTCGGCCTGAACCTCTACCGGGGCCGGGCCGAGGGCCACACGGTCAAGCTGGAAACGGGCCCCGCGATCACCACCACCGAAGACCTCTCCGGTGAGGTCTTCGTCGCGTTCCCGCCGAGCGCCGTCACCCTCTTCCGGGACCGCCCGACCGGCGCCAGCGCCCGCAACCTCTGGCGCTGCGAGGTCGCGGGGCTGGAGACCCACGGCGACCAGATCCGCGCCGACCTGACCGGCGAGCTTCCGCTCGCCGCCGACCTCACCACGGTCGCCGCAGCCGACCTGGACCTGCATCCGGGCGCCCCGGTCTGGGCGACGGTGAAGGCGACCCAGACGCACGCGTACCCGGCGTAGACACACGGGAGGCCCCGCCGAAGCGGGGCCTCTGCCGTACGTGGCGCGTCAGTCCTCGTACGCGTCCAGCGGCGGGCAGGAGCAGACCAGGTTCCGGTCACCGAAGGCCTGGTCGATCCGGCGCACCGGCGGCCAGTACTTGTCGGCGACGGACACCCCGCCCGGGAAGACGGCCTCCTCACGGGTGTACTCGTGCTTCCACTCCCCGCCCAGCGCGGCCGCGGTGTGCGGCGCGCCCCGCAGCGGGTTGTCGTCGGCGGCCCACTGCCCCGCCCCGACCTTGTCGATCTCCGCGCGGATCGCGATCATCGCCTCGCAGAACCGGTCCAGCTCGCCGAGGTCCTCGGACTCGGTCGGCTCGATCATCAGCGTGCCGGCCACCGGGAAGGACATCGTCGGCGCGTGGAAGCCGTAGTCGATGAGGCGCTTGGCGACGTCGTCGACGCTCACCCCGGTCGCCTTGGTCAGCGGCCGCAGATCGATGATGCACTCGTGCGCGACCAGCCCGCCGGGCCCGGTGTAGAGCACGGGGAAGTGCGGCTCCAGCCGCTTGGCGACGTAGTTGGCGCTGAGCACGGCCACCTGCGTGGCCCGCTTCAGTCCCTCACCGCCCATGAGCCGGACGTAGGCCCAGGAGATCGGCAGGATCCCGGCGGAGCCCCACGGCGCGGCCGAGATGGGCCCGACGCCCGTCTCCGGCCCGGCGGCGGGCTGCAGCGGGTGGTTCGGCAGGTACGGCGCCAGGTGCGCGCGCACCGCGACCGGACCGACGCCCGGACCGCCGCCGCCGTGCGGGATGCAGAAGGTCTTGTGCAGGTTGAGGTGCGAGACGTCCCCGCCGAAGTACCCCGGCTTGGCCAGTCCGACCAGCGCGTTGAGGTTGGCGCCGTCGACGTACACCTGGCCGCCGGCCTCGTGCACCTGGCCGCAGATGTCCGCGACATGCTCCTCGAACACCCCGTGGGTGGACGGGTAGGTGATCATCAGCACCGCCAGCTCGTCCCGGTGCTGCTCGATCTTCGCCCGCAGGTCCTCGACGTCGATCTCGCCGTCCTCGGCGGTCTTCACGACGACGACCTTCATGCCCGCCATCACCGCACTGGCGGCGTTGGTGCCATGGGCGGACGACGGAATCAGACACACGGTCCGCTGCGCGTCGCCGTTGGCGCGGTGGTACGCGCGTACGGCGAGCAGTCCGGCCAGCTCGCCCTGCGACCCGGCGTTGGGCTGCAGGGACACCCTGTCGTACCCGGTGACCTCGGCGAGCCGCTCCTCCAGCTCACGGATGAGCGTCAGATAGCCCTCGGCCTGCTCGGCGGGCGCGAAGGGGTGCAGCTGACCGAACTCGGGCCAGGTGACCGGCTCCATCTCGGTGGTCGCGTTGAGCTTCATGGTGCAGGAGCCGAGCGGGATCATGCCCCGGTCCAGGGCGTAGTCCCGGTCGGCGAGCCGGCGCAGGTAGCGCAGCATCGCGGTCTCGGAGCGGTGCTGCTGGAAGACGGGGTGGGTGAGGTAGCCGTCGGTGCGCAGCAGCGCCTCCGGCAGCGTGTCCTCGGCGGCCGCGTCCAGCGCCTCGACGTCGCCGGCGACCCCGAACGCCGTCCACACGGCACCCAGCTGGGCGCGGGTGGTGGTCTCGTCGCAGGCCATGGAGACCTGGTCGGCGTCGACGAGCCGCAGGTTGACGCCGCCCGCGCGGGCGGCGGCGACGATCTCGGCGGCCTTGCCGGGCACGCGCGCGGTGAGGGTGTCGAAGTAGGCGCCGTGCACGATCTCGACCCCGCCGGCCTTCAGCCCGGCAGCGAGGATGGTGGCGTACCGGTGGGTCCGCCGCGCGATCGCCCGCAGCCCCTCGGGTCCGTGGTAGACGGCGTACATACCGGCCATCACGGCGAGCAGCACCTGTGCGGTGCAGATGTTGCTGGTGGCCTTCTCCCGGCGGATGTGCTGCTCACGGGTCTGGAGCGCCAGCCGGTACGCCTTGTTCCCGTCCGCGTCCACGGACACGCCCACGAGCCGCCCGGGCAGGCTGCGGGCGAACTTCTCGCGGACCGCCATGTACCCGGCGTGCGGCCCGCCGAAGCCCATCGGCACACCGAACCGCTGGGTCGTGCCGACGGCGATGTCGGCGCCCAGCTCGCCCGGCGAGGTGAGCAGGGTCAGCGCGAGCAGGTCGGCGGCGACGGTGACCAGGGCGCCCAGCCCGTGCGCCTGCTCGACGAGCGCCTTGATGTCGCGTACGGCCCCGGAGGCGCCCGGGTACTGGACGAGCACGCCGTTGATCTCCCGCGCGGCGAGGTCCGCCGGAACGCCGTCGGTGAGGTCGGCGACCACGACCTCCACGCCCGTCGGCTCCGCACGCGTCTGGATCACGGCGATGGTCTGCGGGAGGACGTCCGCGTCGATGACGAAGACGCCCTTCTTGTTCTTGCCCATGCGCAGCGACAGGGCCATGGCCTCGGCGGCTGCGGTGCCCTCGTCGAGCAGCGAGGCACCGGAGGTGGGCAGCCCGGTGAGGTCGGCGACCACGGTCTGGAAGTTCAGCAGCGCTTCCAGGCGGCCCTGCGAGATCTCCGGCTGGTACGGCGTGTAGGCCGTGTACCAGGCGGGGTTCTCCATCACGTTGCGCAGGATGACGGGCGGCGTGAAGGTGCCGTAGTACCCCAGTCCGATCATGGAGCCGAGCACCTGGTTGCGATCGGCCAGCGAGCGCAGCTCGGCCAGTACCTCGGCCTCGGTGCGAGCGCCCGGCAGCTCCAGACGGTCGGCGTTCTTGATCACGTCCGGCACGGCGGCGGCCGTCAGCTCGTCCAGCGAGCCGTACCCGACCTGCGCGAGCATCTTGGCCCGCGCCTCCTGGTCGGGCCCGATGTGACGCTGCTCGAACGGAATCCCCTGTTCGAGTTCGGAGAGCGAAGGGCGGTGGACGGTCATTGCGGAGGCCTCCTGGTCTGAAGCGACCTTCGAGGGGTACCCCGGCGCGGGTACCCCGACGGCCTCCCCCTCTGTCATCTCAACCTGAGAGCTTCACCGGGTGTCCTGCGGACTCCCGGCTTTCACCGTCGGTGAGAGCGAACGTGTCGACATCCGCCCTGCTTTCCAGAGTGACCTCGTCCGTGCGGTACGTGAGCCTGAGAGATTCCGGGGAGGAGTTGCTCCTTCGGCGCCTCCGGAATGTCCGGAGGACTCTCCCGCACGGGGTCAGCAGCCGCTTGCCAGCCTACCAGCGAGGGCAACACCAGGGTCTTCGAGTGGCCGCCTCCTTGAATGTGCTCTTTTGTAGTGCTTACGGATGAGTTGCGACCAAGTGGAGGGCCCGTGGAGACCGACATCGATCCGCGCAACCTGATCGGCCGCAAGGCGTTCGACCGCAACGGCACGAAGATCGGCACGATCGACGAGGTGTACCTCGACGACGCGACGGGCGTGCCGGAGTGGGCGGCCATACGCACCGGCCTGTTCTCCCGGGACGCCTTCGTGCCCCTGGAGCCCAGCGAACTGGTCGAAGGCACCCTCCAGGTCCCCTTCGACCGCGCCCTGATCAAAGACGCCCCCGACTTCGGCGTCGGCCGCCACCTCTCCCCCGAACAGGAACTCCAGCTCTACCACCACTACGGCCTCGACACGACCACCCCACCCCCACCCCACCCCGACCACCACTTCGGCAAACTGGCAGGCACCGAGGACGCCGACGCATAACCCCAAAGCCGGCCCCCAGCCGCCGCCCTTACCCAGCTGCCCCCCAGCCGCCGGCCCACTCCGCTGCCCGCTAGGCCACTCAGCCGCCGCGGGCCACCCAGCTGCGCGCATGCGTGCAGCGCTGCCGCCGGCTTCCCCGCTGCGGGCATGCGTGCCGCTAGGGGCGGCACGGGTGGGCGCAGCGGCACCCCGCGAGCGCGGGCGAGCGAAACCCCGGCCCCAGCCCCACCCCGGTCACGCCCCAACCCCCTCCACGGGAACCCCCTCCCCTCCCGCCACCAACGGCAACGGCTCCGCAGGCTCCAGCGCGGGATCGTCGACCCGAAACGTCCGCACCCTCCCCGGCCCCACCGACGCCGGCGTCTCGAACCGCACCGTCACCCGCCCCAGCCCGCTCCCCTGCACCCACCCGTGCCCGTACTCGGCATGCCGCACATCGTGCCCCGCGGGCCACCGCCGCTCGGCCGCCGCCTCCTGCTCGGCGACCGGCTCCGCGACGTCCTCCTCCAGCACCGGCTCCCCCGCCTCCCCGGCCGCCGCCTGCGCGAACAGGTCCTCCTGCGTGTAGTCGGCCAGCCCCGACACCCCCACCCCCAGCAACCGCACACCCCCCGTCGTGTCCACCGAGTCCAGCAGCCGGGCGGCCGCCTCCCGCACCACCGCCGGATCGTCGGTGGGCCCCCGGAGCGTCTCGGACCGGGTCAGCGTCGAGAAGTCGTACCGCCGCACCTTCAGCACGATCGTCCGCCCGGACAGCCCGGCCCCCCGCAGCCGCCGCACGCACCGGTCGGCCAGCCGCTGCACCTCAAGACCCACCCGCACCCGGTCATGGATGTCCACGTCGTACGTGTCCTCGACCGACACCGACTTGGTCTCCCGCTCGGCCACCACCGGCCGCTCGTCGTGCGCGAGCGCCATCGCGTACAGCGCGTGCCCGTGGGCCCTGCCCAGCAGCCGTACCAGCTCGTCCTCCCCCGCCTCGGCGATCTCCTCGACCGTGGTGATCCCGGCCCGCCGCAGATGGTCCCCCGTCGCCGGCCCCACCCCCGGCAGGGTCCTTACCGGCATCGGCCCCAGCATGGCCCGCTCGGTGCCGGGCTCGATCAGCACCAGACCGTCCGGCTTGGCCTGCTCGGAGGCGATCTTCGCGAGCATCTTGGACGCGGCGAGCCCGACGGACCCGGAGAGCCCCGTGACGGCGCGTATGTCCGCGCGCAGCCTCTCCCCCGCCAGGCGTGCCGACGCCGCGTCCGAGGCCGCCTCACCGGCCTCCAGGTCCACGAACGCCTCGTCCAGGCTCAAGGGCTCCACCAGCGGCGACAGCTCGCGCAGCAGTCCCATCACCTGCTCGCTGATCGACCGGTAGAGGGCGAAGCGCGGCACCAGATACGCGGCGTTCGGCGTCAGCCGCCGCGCCTGGGCCATGGGCATCGCGGAGTGCACCCCGAAGACCCGGGCCTCGTACGACGCGGTGGCCACCACGCCACGTGGTCCGAGCCCGCCCACGACCACGGCCTTCCCGCGCAGGCTCGGCTTGGACGCCTGCTCCACCGAGGCGAAGAAGGCATCCATGTCGAGATGCAGGATCGTGGGCGCGTTTCTCACATCTCCGATGCTGCACCACGCCACTGACAATGCCCCGGCACGGACCCGTGCCGGGGCATCACAAGGGACTCAGAGGGCTCGGAGGGCTCAAGGGCCTTCGGGCCAGGCTTTCAGACCGCCCGGTTGCGCCGCCGGGCCAGCTCGTCCGCGGGGTTGTGCCCGACGAGCGTCTCGCCGGTGTCGACGCGCTCGCCGTGCAGCTGGGAGAGAGCGCTCTCCACGTCCCGCCACACCACGCCGACCGCGATCCCGAAGATGCCCTGACCGCCCTGGAGCAGGGCGTGCACCTCGTCCGGGGAGGTGCACTCGTAGACCGTGGCGCCGTCGCTCATGAGGGTCATGCGCTCCAGGTCGCGGAAACCGCGTTCCCGAAGGTGCTGGACCGCGGTGCGGATGTTCTGGAGCGACACCCCGGTGTCCAGGAAGCGCTTGACGATCTTCAGGACGACGACGTCCCGGAAGCTGTACAGACGCTGCGTGCCCGACCCGTAGGCGGGCCGCACACTGGGCTCGACCAGGCCGGTGCGGGCCCAGTAGTCGAGTTGCCGGTAGGTGATGCCGGCCGCCGCACAGGCCGTGGGCCCGCGGTAGCCGATCTCCTCGGTCGACATGGACGCCGCCCCTCCGCCGCTCGGCACTGCCGTCGGCCGCTGCGGAGCGTGACCGGCGGTGTTGCTCTGAAGCGGGTACGGACCGCTCTCCCCGAGACCGTGTCCCGGGGCACCCCCAGCCGTACCGTCGCCGCTGCTTCTCACGCCGACCTCCGTCCTTGACCTGCCTTCTCGACGGTAGGCAGTCACCAGGGGTGCGTCAACGATCGCCACACTCGGCACGCCGAGTGATAATCACCCTAGGAGTGGTTTCCCGTGCCCCACCGCGGGGAAAGGCTAGCCGAATGCTCTGGCGGGAAGCCGTAGGACGCTCTCAACGGCCGCTGGCAATTGCCCATGAATCGCGGCCGTGACCAGTCACGAACCGGCCCGTCACCGACCTTCCGGTAGGTAACGGGCCGCTCCCGGTGCCTCACTGGCTGCTGGTGCCGAAGTCCTCGGGCGAGATCTGGTCGAGGAACTCGCGGAACTTCTCCACCTCGTCCTCCTGCTCGTCCGGGATCGCGATGCCCGCGTCGTCCAGCACCGTGTCACTGCCGTAGATCGGCGTTCCGGTGCGCAGCGCCAGCGCTATCGCGTCGGACGGGCGGGCGCTCACCTCGACGCCGCTGGCGAACACCAGCTCCGCGTAGAAGACGCCCTCACGCAGGTCCGTGATGCGCACTTCGGTGAGCTCCTGGCCGACGGCCTCCAGCACGTCCTTGAACAGGTCGTGGGTCAGCGGTCGCGCGGGGGCCATGCCCTGCTGGGCGAAGGCGATCGCCGTCGCCTCCCCCGGCCCGATCCAGATGGGGAGGTAGCGGTCGCCTCCCACTTCGCGCAGGAGCACGATCGGTTGGTTGGAGGGCATTTCCACCCGGACACCTACGACATCGAGCTCGTTCACACAGCAACCCTAGGCCGTGCCCGGGACGTTTGGGTAGTCGGGCCCGGAACGCGCGCCCGATCCGGCCTCCGCCCGGGTCCTGTCGTGGTACTCACGGCAGCCGCACCCCGAGTGCGGTCTGCACCAGTGCGGCGTGCAGCTTCACCGTGAGCACCGCCAGCTCCTTCGTACGGGCCTCGGCATGGGCCCTGGTCTGCGGGTTGCGGTGGCGTTTGAGCGGGGCCACCACCTGGTCCACCAGTCCGGCCTCGCGGTCGGCGGCGGCCTTCATCACCCGCAGATGGCGCGGTTCGATCCCGAACCGGCCCAGTTCGGCGACGAGCACGGCCACGGTGACCGTCTCGGCGTCGTACACGCCGTCCTCCAGGGGAGCGATCAGCCCGTACGACTCCCACTCCACCAGACAGCTCTCGTCGATCTCGGCGGCCGCGAGCAGCTCGTCCCGCCCGATCCGCGCCACCGCCGGCACCTCGGGAACCATCGGCACGGCCTCGCCGTCCCGCTGCCGCCCCACGACGGGCAGCTGGACGGCCTCACCGCGCTCCATGGCGTCCAGATGCTCCCGGATGACCTTGAGCGGCAGATAGTGGTCCCGCTGCATCCGCAGGACGTGTCCGAGGCGTTCCACGTCCTTGGCGCTGAACTTCCGGTACCCGGAAGGGGTCCGGCGCGGCTCGATCAGCCCCTCCGACTCCAGGAAGCGGATCTTGGAGATGGTGACTTCGGGGAACTCGTCGCGCAGCACGTTCAGCACCGTGCCGATACTCATCAGCCCGGTTTCCGTGGCGGCGGTGCCGTGACCGGTACCGCCGCTCGGTGTGTGCAGCATGGACCTTCTTCCCTGGGATCCCCCGGACGAGGTCCGGAGGGTCAGATGCCCTGCCGGCTCGCGTAGAAGACCAGCCGGTACTTACCGATCTGGACCTCGTCGCCGTTCGACAGAGCGACCTGGTCGATGCGCTCCCGGTTGACGTACGTGCCGTTGAGGCTGCCCACGTCGGCCACCGTGAACGAGCCGTCCGGCTGGCGGCGGAACTCCACGTGGCGACGGGAGACCGTCACGTCGTCCAGGAAGATGTCGCTCTGCGGGTGGCGGCCGGCCGTGGTCAGGTCGCTGTCCAGCAGGAAGCGGCTGCCCGAGTTGGGACCGCGGCGCACGACCAGCAGCGCGGAGCCGAGCGGCAGCGCGTCGACCGCGGCCTGCGCCTCGGGCGAGAGCGACGGCATCTGGGTCTGCCCGGTGACCTCGGCGTCGTAGGCCTCAAGGCCGGAGATCGAGATCGTGGACGTCGTCTCCGACGCCCGCTCGGGGACGGCGCCCGCGCGCAGCGGGGCACCGCAGTTGGAACAGAAGCGGGCGTTCTCCGCGTTGCGGTTACCGCACCTCGTACAAACCAGGGCCGACATGGACGGATCCTCCTGCCGCGGCTGCCCCGCCGGGGCGTTGGACGCGTACGGGTCGGAGGCAAACCCTCCACCCGCACCTGAGGTTGACGGTTGCCCGAAACCTATGCCGCCGGACTGGGACGGGTCAACTGACGGCGCGCCCTGACCTCCCGAAATGTCACCCCCCGGACCAGCCACCTGGTCCCGGAACAGCGGGCGCTGGCCCTCCGCGTCGGGCTGTGCCCGATGGCGAGCGGTCGCGTTGCCGCTGTCCTCTCGCGCACTCTTGCCGAACAACTTCGCAAACAACTTCACGGGCGATTCCCCTTGACCGAAACAGACCCGCCCGTGGGGCAGGACGAACCCTGACTGAATAAACCGGCCGACCCGGACAACCACACAACGTCCGTATCCACCAGACAGTTTCCACCACGCACCGGCTCCCCGGTGCGCCGACCCCCCGCATCCTCATGCCCCCACCGGATGTCCCCCATGCACCGCCGGTTCACTGTGAGGACGACCGAGCGTAGTCAGGCTGCTTCGCCGGTCGCAAGGCATCCACGACGATCTTGGCCGACCGCTCGACGGTCACAGTCGCCTGTTCCTTCTCAAGGGTCTGCACCACGCCTCCGGGGATGTTGAGAGCCGGTTCGAGATCCTGCGGCTTGCCGATCACCTTGAAAACGAACGGTTGGGTGATCTTGTTCCCGTCGACGCTCACGCTCTTCCCGGAGTCGGTGAGGTAGGTGCCGGCGATCACCCGCACCCCGTTGACCTGGATCGCCTCCGCGCCGGCCGCGCGCAGCTCCTGGATCGCGTCGAGCAGCATGTCCGCCTGCACCGTGCCCTTCGGGTCGTCGACCGTCATCGTGATGCCAGGACCCTGCGCCGCGACGGTGCCCGCCAGAATGCCGAGTTGTCTCTCCTTCTCGGCCGTCTGCTTCCGTGCCTCCGCCGCCTGGTCGGAGCTGCTCTGCAACTCCTGGCGCTGCTTCTCGAGTCCTGTCTTCTCGTCCTCAAGACGTTGAGTACGCGAATCCAGTTCATCGAGAATGCGGACAAGATCTTCCTGACGGGCCCCGCGCAGCGCGCTGTCGCTGTCACTGTTCGACGCCACCTGCACGGCGAGCCCGAATCCGAGCCCGAACAGCAGCACGGCGACGATCAGTTGCGCGCGGCTGACCCGCGGCGGCCACAGCCCCTGGACCAGCCGGCGCCGGCCGGTGAGCCCGGCGTCCGGCCGCGCCTCGGCGGTGCCGTCGGACTCCGGCACCGTAGGGGCCACCTCGGCGGGAAGTTCTCTGCGCAGCCCGTTCTCCGGCCGCTTCTCGTGCTCGCTCATGCCACTCACGCCCGGAAGACGTGCCGCCGGATCGCCGCGGCGTTGGAGAAGATACGGATACCGAGGACCACGACGACACCCGTGGACAGCTGCGAGCCCACACCCAACTTGTCGCCCAGGAAGACGATCAGCGCGGCCACCACCACGTTCGACAGGAACGACACCACGAATACCTTGTCGTCGAAGATCCCGTCGAGCATGGCCCGCAACCCGCCGAAGACGGCGTCGAGCGCCGCGACGACGGCGATCGGCAGATACGGCTCGACGACCGCCGGAACCTCAGGACGGACCAACAGTCCGGCCACGACGCCCACGACGAGGCCAAGTACGGCGATCACGATGTGCCCTTCTCAGTCTTCTCCGTGTACGGCTCTGCCGTACGTACGATCACACTCGGTGCGGCGGGCAGCCGGACGTCGCTCTCCGTGGAGATCGTCGCCCTGATGTCGAAGTTCTGCTCCAGCGCGTGCAGGTAGAGCCCGTCCGGGCTGTCCTGGAACCTGGAGCCGAGCCTCTCCCCGTCCCCCACCGCCAGCACCGTGTACGGCGGTACCAGCGGCCTGTTGTCGACCAGTATCGCGTCTCCCGCTGCCCTGATCGCGGACAGGGCCGTCAGCCGCTGCCCGTTGATGGAGATCGCCTCGGCGCCCGAGGCCCACAGCCCGTTCACGACGCGCTGCATGTCGTGGTCACGGACCCGGCCGGTGTCGGAGAAACCCGAGGTCTCACGGGGGTTGCTGGCGTCCCCGCCGGAGGACGCCTCCTTGGCGTCGTTCACCACCAGCTTCACCCCGGGGCCGTGCACCGCGGTGGCGCCGGACAGGATGCCCACCAGGTCCGCCTGGCCGCTGCCGCCGCTCTCCTTCAGCGCCGCGCGCTGGCGGGCGCTGACGTCGTCACGCAGCTTGTCGACGTTGGTCTCCAGCTTGTCGGCGCTCGCCGTCTCACGGTCGATGCGGTCGATGAGCTCCTGGCGCTCCTTGGCCACGACGGGTGCCGTCACCCGCGCCTGCGCCGCTCCCACGGTCACCACGAGCGCCGCCAGCACCAGACCGCCGGCGAGGCCCAGCCTGGCCCGGAGGGTCTTCGGCATGCCGGCGCCCTCACCCCGGGCCCGCTTGCGCGCCGCCGCCTCGGCGTATCCGTCGTCGAGGCTGTGGTCCATGACGTTGGTGATCAACGACATGGAGGCGTCCGGGCGCGACGGCCGGGAGGCGCTGCTCCGAACGGGGGGTTGCTGCGGCATGCCGCACATCGTCGCACGTTGCGACCGGTACCTCCGAATGGCCCCACCGGCGTGCCGGACCGGCCCCCTGGGGGACACTTGTCCGGCACGCACGCGTGCAGCGGTTTTACCGTCCGGCGCTGTCCACGATCGCCGACCATTCGTCCAACAGCGCCTGCGCGGAGGCGTCGTCGGGCCCTTCCGCCCACAGATGGGTGACCGCCTCCGCCGGGTCGGGCAGCACCATCACCCAGCGCCCGTCGGTCTCCACGACCCTCACCCCGTCGGTCGTGTCGACGAAACGATCACCGGCCGCCTCGACGACACGCCTCATGACCAGGCCCTTGACAGCCCAGGGAGTCGCCAGGTCCTTCTTGAGGACATGCGCCCGCGGGATCCTCGCGTCGATCTGGCTCAGCGTGAGCTGCGTCCGCGCCACCAGACCGATGAGCCGTACGAAGGCCGCCGTACCGTCGTACACGCTGCTGAACTCGGGGACGATGAACCCGCCCTTGCCGTCACCGCCGAAGATGCTGCCCTCCTCACGCCCGACGCGGGTGAGGTCGTCGGGCGAGGTGGTCGTCCACTCCACCTGGGTGCCGTGGTACGCGGCCACCTGCTCGGCGATCCGGGTCGTGGTGACCGGAAGCGCCACACGCCCGCTGCGCCGCTCGGCGGCGACCAGGTCGAGCATCACCAGCAGCGCCCGGTCGTCCTCGATGATGCGGCCCTTCTCGTCGACGAGCGAGAGCCGCTCACCGACCGGGTCGAACCGCACGCCGAAGGCGGCCCGGGAGGACGCCACGATCTCGCCGAGCCGCACCAGACCGGATCGCCGCTGATCGGCCGTCTCCGTGGGCCTCGCCTCGTTCAGACCGGGGTTGACGGTCAGCGAGTCCACCCCGAGCTTGCCCAGCAGGCTGGGCAGGACCAGCCCGGCACTGCCGTTGGACGCGTCCACGACGACCTTGAGGCCCGAATCGGCGATCCCGGTCGTGTCGACGTTGCGCAGTAGCGACCCGGTGTAGGAATCGAAGACGCTGGCGGGGAAGTGCAGGTCGCCGATCTCGCCGGGGAACGCGCGCCGGTACTCCTGCCGCGCGAAGATCCGGTCCAGCTTGCGCTGGCTGGCCTGCGAGAGGTCCGCGCCCTGCCCGTCGAAGAACATGATGTCGACGGAGTCGGGCACGCCGGGCGAGGTCCGGATCATGATCCCGCCGGCGCTGCCCCGGGCGGTCTGCTGCCGCGCCACGGGCAACGGCACGTTCTCCAGGTCGCGTACGTCGATGGCGCTGGCCTGGAGCGCGGAGATGACCGCCCGCTTGAGCGCACGGGCACCGCGGGAGTGGTCCCGGGCCGTCGTGACGGTCGAGCCCTTCTTCAGCGTGGTCGCGTACGCACCGGCCAGCCGGACCGCCAGCTCCGGCGTGATCTCGACGTTCAGGATCCCGGACACGCCCCGGGCGCCGAACAGATGCGCCTGCCCGCGGGACTCCCAGATCACCGACGTGTTGACGAACGCGCCGGCCTCGATGGTCTTGAAGGGATAGACCCGGACGTTGCCCTGAACGATCGATTCTTCACCGATCAGGCACTCGTCACCGATGACGGCGCCGTCCTCGATCCGGGCGGCCCGCATGATGTCGGTGTTCTTCCCGACGACACAGCCCCGCAGGTTGCTGTGCTGCCCGACGTACACGTTGTCGTGGACGACGGCCCGGTGCAGGAAGGCGCCGCTCTTCACGACGACATTGGACCCGACGACGGTGTGCTCGCGGATCTCCGTGCCGGCCTCGACCTTCGCGTAGTCGCCGATGTACAGCGGCCCGCGCAGCACGGCGTCCGCATGCACCTCGGCGCCCTCGGCCACCCACACGCCCGGGGATATCTCGAAGCCGTCGATGTCGACGTCGACCTTGCCCTCCAGGACGTCGGCCTGTGCCTTCACATACGACTCGTGGGTGCCGACGTCCTCCCAGTAGCCTTCGGCGACATAGCCGTAGATCGGCTTGCCTTCCTTCATCAATTGCGGGAAGACATCGCCGGACCAGTCGACCGGAACATCGGCCTCGACATAGTCGAATACCTCGGGCTCCATGACATAGATGCCCGTGTTCACCGTGTCGGAGAAGACCTGCCCCCAGGTCGGCTTCTCGAGGAACCGCTCGACCTTCCCCTCCTCATCGACGATGGTGATGCCGAATTCCAGGGGATTGGGCACACGCGTCAGGCAGACCGTGACGAGCGCGCCCTTCGCCTTGTGGAAGTTGATCAGTTCGGTGAGGTCGAAGTCGGTCAGCGCATCGCCGGAGATGACGAGGAAAGCATCGTCCTTCAACGCCTCTTCGGCGTTCTTGACGCTTCCGGCAGTACCGAGTGGCTTCTCCTCGTTGGCATAGGTGAGCTCCATGCCGAGCTCTTCGCCGTCCCCGAAGTAGTTCTTGACCAGTGATGCCAGGAACTGAACGGTGACAACGGTCTCGGTGAGCCCATGCCTTTTGAGCAGCCGTAGCACGTGCTCCATGATCGGGCGGTTCACCACCGGCAGGAGCGGCTTGGGCATGCTTGAGGTCATGGGGCGAAGGCGTGTGCCTTCGCCACCGGCCATCACGACGGCCTTCATGTCGGAAGCGTCCTCCTCTAAGAGACGACGGTCTAGCCGACTTCACCCGTCCAGATTGTCCCGCACTTTTCCGCCGTGGGCCATCGAGAGCGCCTTGGAGAGCAATCGAGGTCACTACGTCCGGACAATCGCCGAGCTCAATCGGCTGTGGCGTCCGCGCGAACCAGGCGGCGGACCTGCACCACGTAGAGCACTCCTGCCCACCAGTACAGCGTTGTACCCCACCCGGCGAACGCCCATCCGAAAATAGCAGCGAGTGACGAGATCCAGCCGCTTCCGTCACTCAGCAGCAGGAGCGGGAACGCGTACATCAGATTGAACGTGGCGGCCTTGCCAAGGAAGTTCACCTGCGGCGGCGGATAGCCGTGCCGGCGGAGAATCCCCACCATCACCAACAGCATCAGTTCGCGCAGCAGGAGCGCTGCCGTCAACCAGAGCGGCAGGATCTCCCGCCAGGTGAGTCCGACCAGCGTCGACAGCACATAGAGCCGGTCCGCGGCGGGGTCGAGGATTCGGCCCAGGCTGCTGATCTGGTTCCAGCGTCGGGCTAGTTTGCCGTCCAGGTAGTCGCTGATGCCGCTGAAGAGGAGCACCAGCAGGGCCCAGCCGTCACTCTTCGGCCCGCCGAACTCGGGCCTGAGGATCAACCACAGGAAGACGGGTACGCCGACCAGGCGCGCCATGCTGAGGATGTTCGGGATGGTGAGGACCCGGTCCGTCTGGACACGCGTCTCCTGGACCTCCACCCGGGGGCCTCCTGTGGTGGGAAACGAGCCAACTTTGCTCCCTGACCCTACCTCAACGCAAAAAAGCTCTGGCTCTTGGGCTTGTTGCCCAAGAGCCAGAGCTCTAAAAGGAGTTCGGCGGCGTCCTACTCTCCCACAGGGTCCCCCCTGCAGTACCATCGGCGCTGTAAGGCTTAGCTTCCGGGTTCGGAATGTAACCGGGCGTTT
>NZ_JBIVDZ010000012.1:0-374933 GCF_044747345.1 Streptomyces sp. NPDC090088
CAGCAGCGCGCCGAAGGGCTCGGGCCGCACCGAGACCTGCGGATGCAGGTCCCAGGCACGGTCCAGGTCCATCGCGCGGTCGAGGTCCATCGCGGTCATCCGGCGGCGCCTAGTAGACGCCGCACATGCCGTCGATGGAGACCTCCTCGATCAACTCGTCCGCCTCGATCAACAAGCCCTCGGCGGGGGTCCTCCCGTCCTGGATCTCGCTGTCCGGGACGGGCGGGGTGGCTGGTGATTCGTTCATGCGACTCTCCCTGGGCATGGCTCCCATCGGACATCCGGAGAATAATGACACCGGGTGCCGAAAGTGAAGACGCCGGAGGCACGGAGCTTCGAAGAGGACGCATTCGAAGAGGACACGGATGAAGACGACCGCACCGCAACGGCACTTGACGCCCCGTCACTCCCCGGCGCGCGGCGGCCACCGGTGACGCGCCCGGACGTCATCGTGGTCGGGGCCGGCGGCAGCGGGGCCGTGCTCGCGGCGCGGCTCAGCGAGGATCCCGGTCGCAGGGTGCTGGTGCTGGAGGCCGGCCCGGTGCCGTCCGGCGCGTCGGCGTTCGCGCCGGAGTTGCTGGACGCCCGGCTGGTGCCCGGCGCGCAGCCCGGTCACCCCGCCGTCCAGCCGTACCCGGTCCGGCTCGCCCCGGAGCGTCCGTACACGGTCGTCCGGGGACGTGTCCTGGGCGGCTCGACGACCGTCAACGGCGGATACTTCGTCCGGGCCCGGCGGGCGGACTTCGACCGCTGGTCGGCCGCGGCCGGGCCGGTCTGGTCCTACGACCGGATGCTGCCGTTCCTGCGTGCGCTGGAGACCGACCTGGACCTGGGCGGCAGCGAACTGCACGGTGACCGGGGGCCGGTGCGGGTCCGCCGCACCGGCCTCGGCCATCCCGCCGCCGCCGCGTTCGGGGCGGCCGCCCGGCGGCTGGGCTTCCCGGCGGAGCCGGACAAGAACGCCCAGGGCGCGCCGGGTTTCGGCCCGGTGCCGTGCAACGTCGTGGACGGGGTGCGCCTGAACACGGGCCTCGGTTACCTGCTGGGCGCGGCCGGCCGGCCCAACCTCCGGGTGGCGGGGGGCAGTACGGTCCTGAGGGTGGTCGTCGAGCACGGCCGGGCGACCGGTGTGGTGGTCGAGCGCGACGGGCACCGCACCACGGTGTACGGCGGCGAAGTGGTGCTCTGTGCCGGGGCGTTGCGCTCCCCGCACCTGCTGCACCTGTCGGGCATCGGGCCGCGCCGCTCCCTGGAGGCGCTCGGCATCCCCGTGGTCAGGGACGCGCCGGCCGTCGGAGCGCGGTTCGGCGACCATCCGCAGGTGGTGCTGGAGTGGGCACCCCGGCGTCCGCTGCCGGAGCCGGCCGGTTCCTGGCTGGGCGGCGCGCTGCACCTGTCCTCGTCGGACGGGGCCCATCCGGGCGACCTGGAGATCCTTCAGTCCCTGGTCCCGCCGGCCGGCCTGACCGGCGGCAGGGTGTCGGTGCCCGGCGCTCCGCTGGCGTTCCTCGTCTCCGTCCAGACCCCGCGGCCGACGGGCCGGATGCGCACCCGGTCCGCCGATCCCGCGACACTCCCGGACTTCGACTACGGCTACCTGTCGACCGCGGCGGACCGGCGGCGGATGCGCGAAGCGGTCCGGGTCACCGCGGAGTTGGCCGCCACGGACGACTTCGCGGCGGTCTCCGCGGGGCTCGTGGCGCCGGTGGCCGAGGTGCTGGACGACGACCGGCTGCTCGACAAGTGGATCCTCGGGCACCTGGGCACGTCGCACCACACCTGCGGCACGGTTCCGATGGGCCCCGCCGGGGATCCCCGGGCCGCCGTCGACGCCCACGGCCGGGTGCACGGTGTCGCCGGGCTGCGCGTCGCGGACACGTCCGTCCTGCCGACGCCGCCGCTCAGGGGCCCGGCGGCCACCGCGGTCCTCATCGGGGAGGTCGTCGCCCACGCCATGCGGCGCGGCCCGGCCTGAGGAGCGGTGCCCGCGGCGGGTGCGGCTACCCGGGCAGGTCCCGGTACCCGTCCGCGAGTTGCCGTACCGCCAGGTCCAGCAGTTCCCCCAGGTCTGCGCTCTCGTCCGCCAGCCACTGCTCGTACGCCGTGACGCACGCGGCCAGGGTGGTGCCGCCGACCAGCCGGGGCAGCAGGGCGGACGCGGGGCGGTCCAGCCGCCGGGCGGCGAACTCCGTGACGAGGTCCCGCCACGACGCGTACCGCACGGCCGAGTCCGCCTGGAGCGTCGGCACGCGCAGGATGAGGGCCATGCGCTGCCGGTGCCAGGGCACCTGGGCCGGGTCGAACCGGTTGAACTCGACGACCGCCGCGCGCAGCGCGTCCATCATCGGGGTGTCCGGGTCGGCCGCCGTCAGCAGCGCGTCGAGCCGGGTCAGCTGTTCCTCGAAGTCGCCCCACACGAGGTCGTTCTTGGAGGCGAAGTAGCGGAAGAAGGTGCGCCGGCCGATGCCCGCCGCGGCGGCGATGTCGTCGACCGTGGTGTCGTCGAAGCCGCGTTCGGCGAACAGCTCGAAGCCGAGCCGTTCGAGCGCGGCCCGCGAGGTCGCGCGCGGCCGGCCCGACCGGGCGGTTCCCGCGAAGACCGCCGTGTCGCCCCGTGGCGGCTCCATCCGCGATCCCTTCCCTCGGCACGGTCCCTGTCGGCCGACATCCTCGCACCAGCCGGGCGGGCAGCAGGACGGGCGTGCGGGCCCGGCCACGACAGGACCCGCAAAAGAGTATGCGATTAATGGCCATCAGTGCTGTGACGGCATCGCATGCCAACGCAATCACCTTATAGAGTGCCCTTTATTTGCCGTGCGGGAGGGAGTGAAGTCGGTATGCGCATCGGTATGCCCCTGAGCTACAGCGGCGGTTTCAAGGAGGCCGTCGACGAGCTGCGCGACTACGAGAGGGCCGGTCTTGACATCGTGTTCGTCCCCGAGGCCTACTCGTTCGACGCGATCAGCCGGCTCGGCTTCATCGCCGCGCGCACCGAGCGGCTGGAGATCGCCTCCGGGATCCTCCAGATCTACACCCGCACCCCCACCCTCACCGCGATGACCGCCGCGGGCCTGGACCATGTCTCGGACGGCCGGTTCACCCTGGGCCTCGGCGCCTCCGGGCCGCAGGTGATCGAGGGTTTCCACGGGCAGCCGTACACCGCTCCGCTGGCGCGCACCCGGGAGATCGTGGAGATCTGCCGGTCGGTGTGGCGCCGGGAGAAGGTGGTGCACGCGGGCCGGCACTACCGGATCCCGCTGCCGCCCGGGGAGGGCACCGGTCTTGGCCTGCCGCTCAAGCTCATCAACCACCCGGTACGCGAACGCGTCCCGATCGTCCTGGCCGCCATCGGACCGAAGAACGTGGCGCTGGCCGCCGAGATCGCCGAGGGCTGGATGCCGATGTTCTTCCACCCGGAGAAGGCGGCGGAGGTCTGGGGTCCCGCGCTGGCCGCCGGAGCGGCGGCGCGGGACCCCGCGCTCGGGCCGCTCGACGTCGTGGTCTCGCCGCCCCTGGCCATCGGCGACGACGCCGACGCCCTGATCGACCTGGCCCGGCCGCAACTGGCCCTGTACATCGGCGGGATGGGGGCACGCGGCCACAACTTCTACTACGACCTCGCGGACCGCTACGGCTTCGGGGCAGCGGCGGCCACCGTCCAGGACCTCTACCTGTCCGGCCGCAAGGAGGAGGCCGCGGCCGCCGTGCCCGACGCGCTGCTGCGGGCCACCTCGCTGGTCGGCCCCGCCGGCTACGTCGCCGAACGGCTCGCCGCCTTCCGGGCCGCCGGGGTCACCACCCTCCAGGTCCGCCCGCTGGCCCCGGACCCGGCCCGGCGGCTGGCCGACGTCGAACGGCTCAGGGCGATGGTCTCCTGAGCCGTCGACGGGATGCGTCAGCGGTCGCGGACGGCCGCGTGGACACCGCCGTCGACGAGGATGTCGACGCCGTTCAGGAAGCTCGCCCCGTCCGACAGCATGAAGGCGACGACCTCCGCGACCTCTTCCGAACGGCCGGTCCTGCCGAGCGGTGTCGCCTCGACGAGTCTGCGCATGGACGACTGCTCGGCCGCCTCCTGCCGGCCCTGCGGGGTGTCGATGATGCCGGGGGCCAGCGAGCAGACGCGGGCCCCGACCGGGCCGAGCCGTACGGCCTCCCGGCGGGCGAACCGGGCGACGCCGTGCTTGGCCCACGGGTAGGCCAGGGTGGACTGTTCGAGTTCCGGTCCGACGGCCTCGCGGACGCGGTCGAGGAAGTCCTCGCGCAGCGGCTCGTCCAGGATCGCGCCGACGACCGGATCCGGGTTGTCGACGCCGGCGAGCAGGGGGGACATCGAGGAGAAGTAGACGTGCGCGGTGCCCTCGGTGGCGAGCGGGCGCAGTGCCTCGGCGAGCAGGGCGGTGCCGACGAGGTCGACCTCGAAGATGCGGCGCCAGTCGGCCATGGTGGGCGAGATGCCGGCGGCGTGGGCGACGGCGCGCAGCGTGCCGAGTTCGGCGACCCGTGCGGCGAGCCGGGCCAGGCCCTCGCGGTCGGTGATGTCGAGGGCGAACGCCTCGGCCCGGGAGTGCCCGGCCGGGTCGTCGAGGCTCGCCGCGACCGCCTCGGCGCTCGCCGCGTCCCGGTCGACGAGCAGCAGCACGTCCACGGTGCCGGCGAGCCGCCGCGCGCACGCCTCTCCCATGCCGCGCCCGGCCCCGGTGACTATTCCTACGGTCGTCATGTGCTGCTCCTCGCCGAAGTGGTGTGCGGTGGCGGCGACCGGGTCCCCGCGGGCACCTCCCCGGCGGCCGCACGGGACGCGGGAGGAGCGGGAACCGGACGGTCGCCGTACCCGCATGACAGCGAGCCGGTCCGACACCTCCCGGACGACTTCCCGACATTTCCCGGACGTGACGGTCGTCACAGACAGCAGGAGCAGTGCCGCCGGGCTCAGCCCCGGGCGTGCCCGAGCCAGTAGCCGAAGCCCCGGCGGGTGTGGATCAGCGCGGGCTCCTCTCGGTCCACCTTGTGCCGCAGCCGGGAGACGAGCTTCTCGATGGCCTCGCTCGCCCGGAACTCGCCCCAGACGCAGCGGCTGATCTGTTCCTTCGACAGCACGCGTCCGGCGTTGGCCAGCAGGTGGCGCAGCAGCCGGTACTCGGCGGGGGTCAGGCCCAGCGGGCGGGTTCCGCGGCTGGCCTGGCAGGTGGCGTCGTCCAGGACCAGGTCGGCGTACTCGGCCGTGCCCCGGTGGCCGGACGGGTGCGGGCCCCGCAGCAGCAGCTGGGCGCGGGCCAGGACCTCGGTGGTGCGGACGGGCCTGGTGACGTAGTCGTCCCGGCCCCGCCCGAGGACCGGAAGGAGGGTGTGGAGGTACTCGCAGGTGATCAGGTAGAGCAGCGGCGGGCGTTCCTCGGGCGCGATCCGCCGGCCCCGGGCGACGTCCCTCAGGTCGGGCAGCGTGGCGTCCCACACCACCAGGTCGAACGGGCTCCGCGTGAGCCGGTCGATCCCCTCGGCGCCGGTTGCCGCCGTGCCCGTGACGCGGTAGCCGGCGAGGCCCAGGGTGGTGGTCAGCAGATCGGTCTCGGCGGTGTCCTGGGCGACGATCAGGACGTCCCGGCCACCGGTGCGCGGCGGCGCCGGCCGCTCCGTGAGGTTCGCTCGCACGACCAGCCCCTCTCCCGGCGACACGGCATCCCTCGACCCTAACAAAACTTGCGTGACTCAAGCAAAACGTTTAGCTTCCCTGCATGTGGAAAACGGTGCGGCGTGCCGGGTGGGCCACGGTCCACCTCGTTCTGGCCGCCGCGATGGCATTCGGAATGTGGATCTTCGTCACCGTCCTGCTGATCACCGCGATCGGCACACTGGCGGTCGTCGGTGTCTGGCTGCTGCCCGAGACGGTGCTGCTGATCCGGCGGATCGCGGGCGCCAAGCGGAGTCTGACCGCCACCTGGACCGGGGTGAAGATCCCCGAGGTGTACCGGCCGCTGACCGGGACGGTGCGCGAGCGGGTGGTGACCGCCGTACGCGACCCCGGCACCCGGACCGACGCGCGCTGGATGGTCGCGTACTGGTTCTACGGCGCGCTGCTCGCCCTCGCCGTGCCGCTGTGGCCGGTGGGGCTGGTCGTCGACGGCGTGTGGTGCGGGCTGCTGCGCCGTGAGGCCGTCGTCCTGCCGCTGATCGTGCGGCTCGCGGACCTGGAGGCCGACTGGTCGACCGCGCTGCTCAAGCCGTCCCCGCAGGCACAGCTCACGGCCCGGGTGCAGGAACTGGCCGCGACCCGCGCCGACGCGATCGCCGCGCACGAGGCCGAACTGCGCCGGATCGAACGGGACCTGCACGACGGGGCGCAGGCACAACTGGTGGCGCTGTCCATGCGCATCGGACTCGCCCGGCGCGCCTACGGCGGGGATCGCGAGACCGGGCTGCGGCTCCTCGACGAGGCCCAGGAACAGGCCGAGAAGGCACTGACGGAGCTGCGGCAGGTGGTGCGCGGCATCCATCCGCCGATCCTGAGCGACCGCGGCCTGGCCGGCGCGGTCCGGGCGCTGGCGGCGGGCAGCGGACTGGAGGTCGCCGTGGACGACGGCGGTCTCGACGAGGGGGTGCGGGCGCCCGCGGCGGTGGAGGCGGCCGCCTACTTCGCGGTGGCGGAGTCGCTCACCAACGTCGTCAAGTACAGCGGGGTGTCGCGGGCCGAGGTCCGGCTCGTGCGGGTGCGCCGCGGCCTGCGGGTGCGGGTGCGGGACGAGGGCCGCGGCGGTGCGGACGAGACCGGCGGCTCCGGGCTGCTGGGGATGCGGCGGCGGGTCGCCGCGCTCGACGGAACGATGGAAGTGTCCAGCCCGGTCGGGGGGCCGACCGTGATCGAAGTGGAGTTGCCGTGCGTGTGGTGATCGCCGAGGACAACGCCCTCCTGCGGGAGGGACTGGTCCTGCTGCTGACCTCGTCCGGGCACGACGTCGTGGCCGTCGCGGGCAGCGGGCCCGAGATCATGCCCGCGCTCCTGGAGCACCGCCCGGACGTGGCCGTGCTCGACGTGCGGATGCCCCCGGGCTTCCGCGACGAGGGGCTGCGGGCGGCGCTGGAGGCCCGGGAGCGGATCCCCGGGCTGCCGGTGCTGGTGCTCTCGCAGTACGTCGAGGAGTCGTACGCCAGTGAGCTGCTGGGCGGCGGGACCAGCGGGATCGGGTATCTGCTCAAGGACCGGGTCGGGCGGGTCGACGAGTTCCTCGACGCGCTGGAGCGGGTGGCCGCCGGCGGTACCGCGCTGGACCCCGAGGTGGTCACCGAACTCCTCACCCGCCGCAAGGACTCCCCGCTCGACTCGCTCACGCCCCGCGAGCGCGAGGTGCTGGGGCTGATGGCCGAGGGTCACGACAATGCGACCATCGCCAGGACCCTCGTCGTCACCGAGCGCGCGGTCCACAAGCACATCGGCAACGTGTTCCTCAAGCTCAACCTGCCGCCGAGCGACAGCGGCCACCGCCGGGTGCTGGCGGTCCTCGCCTATCTGGCGCACGCGCCGCAGGAGTGAGCGGGACGTAGGACGCGCGCAGCGGGAAGGGCCACCCCCGGCCGGGGGTGGCCCTTCCCGCGTCTCAGTGCGTCGCGGCGGGCTCCGCCGTCCGCGGCTCCTCGGGCGCCGGGCCGGTCGAGGCGGTCGGCGCGGGCACCTTGCGGCTCAGCTTCTCGCCCTCGACGTCGATGTCGGGCAGCAGCCGGGCCAGCCACTTCGGCAGGTACCAGGCCCTGTGGCCGAGCAGCGCGAGGACGGCCGGGACGATCGCCATCCGCACCACGAAGGCGTCGAAGAGGACCGCGATCGCGAGCCCGAAGCCGATCATCTTGATCATCGACTCGCCGGCTCCGATGAACCCGGAGAACACCGCCATCATGATCAGCGCGGCGGCCACGACCACCCGGGCGCTGTGCCGGAAGCCGGAGACGACGGCCTGCCGGGGCGCCTCGCCGTGGACGTACGCCTCACGCATCCGCGAGACCAGGAACACCTCGTAGTCCATGGCCAGTCCGAAGACGATGCCCACCAGGAAGATCGGCATCATGCTCATGATCGGGCCGGTGGAGTCCACGCCCAGCAGTTCGGCGCCGTGCCCCTGCTGGAAGACCGCGACGACGGCGCCGAGGGCCGCGAGGACGGAGAGCAGGAAGCCGAAGGCGGCCTTGAGCGGGACGAGCAGGGAGCGGAACACCAGCAGCAGGAGCACGATCGCCAGGCTCACCACCACCGCGAGGTACGGGATCAGCGAGTCCTGCACCTTCTGCGCGACGTCGATGTCCAGCGCGGTCTTCCCGGTCACCTCGAAGGACACCCCGGCGTCCTTCTCGATGCCGGACCGTTCCCCGCGGATGGTCTTGACCAGGTCCTTGGTCCGCTCGTCGGTCGGGCTGGTGGACGGGGTCGCGGAGAACACCGCGGTGTCCCCCGCCTTGTTGAAACGGGCCGGCGACACGGAGACGACACCCTCGGTGGCGGCGATGTCCTTGGCGACCACGGACACGGCCGACTTGGCGCTCCCGGCCTCCCTGGCGTCGACGACGATGGTCAGGGGCCCGTTGAAGCCGGGTCCGAAGCCCTCGGCGAGCGCGTCGTAGGCCCGTCGCTCGGTGGTGGAGGTGGGCTTGGCCTCGTCGCCCGGCATGCCGAGCTGGAGGTCGAGTACGGGGGTGGCGACCGCGCCCAGCCCGACCACGCCGAGCAGCAGGACGGGCAGGGGCAGGCGGACGACGGCCTTGGCCCACCGGGAGCCGCCGTTCTCGGTCCTCGCCAGCTTCCGGCGGTGGCGCCGGGAGTTGCGGCGGGCGCCGCGCGAGAGCACCGCGTTCGGCCAGAAACCGAGGATCGCCGGGACCAGGGTCAGGCAGATCAGCACGGAGACGAGCACCGCGCCGGCGGCGGCCAGGCCCATCTTCGTGAGCATCGGGATGCCGACCACCGAGAGCCCGGCCAGCGCGATGACGACGGTGAGACCGGCGAAGACGACCGCGGAGCCCGCCGTTCCGACGGCCAGGCCCACGGCGTCCCTGGGCGCGTGGCCCCTGGCGCGCTCCTCGCGGTAGCGGGAGACGACGAACAGGGCGTAGTCGATGCCGCAGGCCAGGCCGAGCATGGTGGCGAGGGTGCCGGTGTTCTCGGACAGGCCGAAGGTCTCGGACAGGGCCATGATGCCGGTCATGCTGGCGGCGACGCCGATGATCGCCGCGATCAGGGGCAGTCCGGCGGCGGCCAGCGAGCCGAACGTGACCAGCAGGACGAGCGCGGCGACCGCGATGCCGATCGCCTCGGCGCTGCCGCCCGCGGCGGGCTGCGTCGCCAGGGCGTCGCCGCCGACCTCGACGGTCAGCCCCGCGTTCCTGGCCTGGTCGACGGCCCGTTCGAGGTGCTGCTTGCTGGCGTCGGTCAGGTCGTCGGCCTTCGCCGTGAAGGAGACCGTCGCGTACGCGGTCCTGCCGTCCTCGCTGACCGCCTTCGCCCGGAAGGGATCGACCGCGGTGGCCACCTGGGAACCGTCGGCGGCCTCGTCGACGAGTCTCTCGACGGCCTTGCGGTGGCCGGCGGCGGTGACCTTCTCACCGCTCGGGGCGATGAACACGATCCGCGCGCTCGCCCCGTCGGCCGCCGTGCCCGGGAAGCGCTGCTCCAGCAGGTCGAACGCCTTCTGGGACTCGATCCCCGGCATCGTGAAGCCCTCGTCGGCGGCCGCGGGCGCCTTCGACGCGGCGAAGCCGACGGCACCCAGGACCGCCACCCACAGCAGGGTGACGAACCACCGCCACCGGAAGGCCGTACGGCCCAGGTGATAAAGGACAGTTGCCATGACGGAGAGGCCTCCACAACGGGACATCGGGAAAGGGCGAGGGGAGCGGGTACCGGGGCGGGGCCGTCCGGCGCTCCGTGTTCCACCCTTTCGCGGGGCGGCGCGGGCGACGAGGGAGCACTCTCCCGGACGCGTGGTGTAGCCCGCTCCACCACCACGGCGGCGGGACCGGTACGGCAAGGGCCCGGATCCAGGGACGGATCCGGGCCCGATGGCGGGACGAGCGGGGCTGCCCCGGTACGCGGGGGGGGCGTGGCCTACCAGCCGGTGGCCGAGGTTCCGGTCGATTCGTCCCGGTTCCGGTCGGCGCCGGACCCGCGGCGGCCCGACACCAGGCCGCCCGCCGCGCCGAGGGCCACCAGGCCCATCCCGGCGGCGGTGGCGATGCCCTTCGCGCCGTCCATGGTGAAGTAGGCGACCGCGGCCACACCGCCGTTGAAGAGGAACAGGAACCACAGCACCGGACGGGTCGACAGGAACGCCTTGATCTTCGGCTTCTTCGCGATACGGGTGCCGGTCAGCAGCGAGACGGCGATCCCGGCGAAGGTCGCCGCCGTCTTCGCCGTGCCGTCGAGCACGGCACCGGCCCCGCCCATGGCGGCGGCCAGGCCCACGACGAAGAAGGACCAGAGCAGCAGATCGGCGAAGAACGACTTGACGGTGGCGAGCGGCGACTTGGCGGCCATCGGGCAATCCTTAGGACGTGGGGCGGGGACGAGGGGCTGGTCCGCCCCGGGGATCTCTGCCGTCCACGATCCCGTCGCCCCTGCTCGGCCACGAGGGAGCACCCTCCCGGACCCGTGGTGTAGCCCGCTACACCACCCGACGAGCCACCGAGGTCCAAGGCCCCGGGGCCCGCCGGTGCGCCACCGTCTCCCGGCGCCTCCCCGCGTCTCCCAGAACCTGCCGAAGCCTCCCGTCGCCTTCTGGTGCCACCCGGCACCACCCAGCCCCACTCAAGCCCGCCCGGCACCACCTGCCCCCACCCGAGCCCGCCCGGCCCCACCCGGGCCCGACCGGCCCCACCCGAGCCCGACCGGCCCCACCCAGGCCCACCCAGCACCACCCAGCACTACCTAGCCCTGCCCGGGCCCGCCCGGCAGCACCCGCGCCCGCCACAGCCCACCCGAGACCACCCGCGCCCGCCGGGAAGCAGCCGGTGCTGCCCGGCGTCGGTCAGAAGCGGATCTCGGCCGGGCGGCCCTCCGGGACGAGTTGGGGTGTCTCGGGGATGCGGCCTGCGGTTCCCCGGGCGATCCGGTGGGCCGACCAGGCCGCGACGGCGGCGTCGAGTACGTCGTCCGGGGGCACCCGGTCGGCCTCGCCGAGCGTGTCCGGGAGGACGATGCCGGCCTCGGCCAGCAGGGAGCGCCGCAGGTGCTGGCCGCGCCAGGTCTTCTTGGCGTGGGTCGGCGGTACCCCGCCGGCCAGGGCGTGGAAGGACACCTCGGGGTGGACCTCGTGGACGCGGTCGTCGGCCGCCCAGCACGCGCGGGCCTCCAGCAGCTTGGGGGCCAGCGCCCAGGCCTGCCGGCTGAGCCGGTTGCCGGTCAGCTCCTGGCAGCGGTCGGCGGCCGCCGGGTAGTCCCGCTCCCGCCAGGCCGGTTCGGGGGCAATGAGGAAGACGCTGTTGCGGCGCTCGCCGAGCAGGGCCTTGGCGGCGAGGTCGGCGGCGCGCCAGCCGTTCTCGACCAGCCCGAGCGGCATGTCCACCGCGACGACCCGGGCCGTCGCGGCGCGTGCGATCAGCGCGTCGAGCCGGACGTCGACCAGGCTGCCCGCGTACGCCCCGTCCGTGAGCCGGATCCCGACCCAGCCGAGCTTGCCGCAGGCGTCGATCCCCAGGACGTCCATGCCACCCCACCCTCGTACGGGTGGCGCAGCCTACCGCGACGGCGGGCGGCCCCTCGCCGGTGGCCGCCCCGTCTCACTTCTGGTCCGCCGGCTTCTGGTCCGCGCGCACGATCACGACCGGGCAGGTGGCGTGCTGGGACACATGCTGGCTGACGGAGCCGAGCAGGGCACGGGCGAACCCGCCCCGGCCCCGGCTGCCGACGACCAGGGCCTCGGCGCCCTCCGCGGCCCGCAGCAGGACGTCGGAGGCGTTGCCGTGCACCAGGTGGGAGCGGACCGAGGCGGCCTCGTCGGGGCCGAGCACGTCGGTCAGTTCCTGGCGCATCCGGTCGCGGGCCTCCTCCGCGTCGACGTCCATGTCCACGGCGGGCCCCGACCAGCCGTACAGGCCCGGCAGTTCCCACACCGCGACCGCCTCCACGACACCGCCGACCAGGCCGGCGTAGCGCAGGGCCCAGCGCAGGGCCGCGTACGAGGACGGCGATCCGTCGACGCCGACCACGACGCGCGCCTCGGGGACCTCACTGTCCATGCCTTCCACCTCTCCTCCGGCGTTCGGCCAGCCCCCACCTCCACGCTGCGCGACGGTAGGCCGCTCCGCCAGAGGAGTACGGCCGGCGGCATGACGGACACCGGGCGGGCGCCCGGAACGGAAGGCTCCGCCGGAGAGCCCCGGCACTGGTGGTGCGGGCCGTCCCGTGGTGTGCTGGAGGGGACGGGAAGGGCCCGCACAGGACGCGGGGAAGCGGCCGGCGGCGGTCGCGCACCGCGCAATCAGGATCCGCGAGAAGTGGATGGCGTCCTTCCCGCCCTCGTGCGCCCGGCCTCGCCGGTGTGCGCGGGCCGAAGAGCCCCTCAGGGGGTCCGGGCGGCCCTGGTGTCCGGTCCGCAGCGGTTCCACGCTGGGAGACGGGGAGATCCGAGGAGGCAGTCATGCGCGGCAGCCCGCACACCGTCAGCGATGTGATGACCCACAGCCCCGTCGCCGTCGGCCGCGACGCCTCGTTCAAGGACGTCGTCGCGCTGCTGGACCGGTGGAAGGTGAGCGCCCTGCCCGTGCTGGAGGGCGAGGGCAGGGTGATCGGTGTCGTGTCCGAGGCCGATCTGCTGCCGAAGGAGGAGTTCCGCGACAGCGACCCGGACCGGTTCGTGCAGCGGGAGCGGCTGGCCGACCTCGCCAAGGCCGGCGGGGTGACCGCCGGGGAGCTGATGAGCGCGCCCGCGGTGACCGTGCACGCCGACGCCACCCTGGCCGAGGCCGCGCGCATCATGGCCCGGCGCCGGGTCAAGCGGCTGCCGGTCGTGGACGGAGTGGGCCTGCTGAAGGGCATCGTCAGCCGCGCGGACCTCCTGAAGGTGTTCCTGCGCGAGGACGCGGAACTGACCGAGGAGGTGCGCCGGGAGGTCGTCGACCGGCTGTTCCCGCTCTCCGCCGACCACATCAGGGTCGATGTCGACGAGGGGGTCGTCACCCTGACCGGCTGGATCGACAGCACGGATCTGGCCCCGGTCGCCGCACGCCTGGCCCGGGCCGTGGAGGGCGTGGTCGGCGTCCGCTGCCACCTCGCCCCGGTCTCCGTACGCAGCGACATGAACTGACCCGGCGGGCGGCGGCCTTGCTCAGCCCCTGCCGCCGCTGAGGTTGCGCCACTGGGGGCCGACGCGGCGCCACTCGGTGTCCCATTCGGCGAGGCGCCGGTCGAGGAGTCGGTGGCGGATCAAGCGGCCGGTGCCGTAGCCGACGGTCACGGTGAGCTGGGCCGCGAGGGTGCCGGCCACGACCGCCTCGAAGGCCGATTCCGCCTTGCCCGGTGGTGCGGCGACGAGCGCCTCGCCGCGGTTGGCCCAGACCCGGACATGGCTGCCCGCGGCCGCCGTGGGGAGGGCCTTGGCCCGGCCGGTGTGCACGGAGCCGTCGGCGGCGGTCCAGCGGACCGTGACCCAGGTCCTGCCGATGTCGTAGCCCGCGGTGACGGGCGTGCCGTGGGCGGCGCTCTCGGTCAGCTCGGCGGAGACCATGTGGACGCCGGCCCACCGGTCGGCGATCGTCCGGTCCACGCCCGCGGCGGCGGCCCAGCCGGCGAGCGCACCGCCGACCAGGGTGAGGACCCACAGCGCGAGCACGACCCAGCCCTCCACGACGTCGCTGTGCCGCCGTAGCGGATTGCGCCGCCAGCGCCACCAGCGCACGTACCGCACGGCCGGCCCGCGCCTGTCGTCCCGCCTCATGGCCCGGTGCCTGCCTGTGCGGTCGGCGGGCTCGGACTCCCCTCGGTGTCCGGGAAATCCGGGTCGAGGTCGGGACGGCGGCGGGGTCCGGCCAGTGCGCAGTCCACGTCGACGACGCCTTCGACGCCCCGCACCCAGCCGACGGCGACCGGCACCAGCGCGGTGTCCGTGACCCGGCCGGTCAGGGTCACGACGCCGTCGCGGACCCGCACCCGGACCGGTTCGGCCTCGGCGGCGAACAGGTGCGGGAGGACGTCGCGGCGGATCTCCTCGGCGATCTGCTCGTCGTCCCGCAGGAACACCTTGAGCAGATCGGAACGGCTCACGATGCCGACGAGCACACCCTGGGCGTCGACCACCGGCAGCCGCTTAACCCCGTGCTGCGCCATCGTGCGCGCGGCCTGCGGGAGCGTGGCGTCGGCCCGGGCGGTGACGGCGGGGGTGTTCATCAGCTCCCCGGCGGTCGCCGCGGCCGCCCTGGTGAGGTCGCCGGACCGCAGCTGCTCGGTGTACTCGCCGGAGGCGCCGTCCCGGAGCTCCTCCTTGCGCAGCAGGTCCGCCTCCGAGACGACGCCCATGACGTGTCCGTCGTCGTCCAGGACGGGCAGGGCGCCCACCCCGCGGCCCCGCATCGCCTTCACGATGTCCTTGAACGCCGCTCCTCGCTGCAGGGCGACGACCGTGCGGGTCATCACGTCGCCCACCACGGACGGGGTGCCGATCATGGCGGCCTCCTGGGGTCGGTGCCGTGCGGTGACGCCTTCAGCCTCGGCCGGCCGACGGTGCGGGTGCATGGGCCGAGCGGCCCCGGGGGCGGTCCGGTCGTCCCCGCGTCGGTCGTCCCCCGTCGGCGGGAACTCCTACGGGTTCGCGACCGGCACCCGCCACACCAGCGTCGTACCGCCTCCGTCGGGGCAGTCCCATTCCAGGCTGCCACCAAGTTCCGCCGCCCGCTCCGCCATGTTGCGCAGACCGCTGCGGCGGCCGTCGGGCGGGATGCCCACGCCGTCGTCCCGGACCGTCAGCAGCAGGTCGCGGCCGTCGGTCGACAGGACGACCTCGGCGCGGTGGGAGCGGGCGTGCCGGGCGATGTTGGTGAGGGCCTCGGCGAGGACGGCGACGACATGGTCGGCGACCTCCTTGGGCACGTCGGTGTCGAGCAGGCCCTCCATGCGGACGCTCGGGGCGAAGCCGAGCACCGGTGCCGCCTCCCCGGCGACCCGGACCGCGCGGGCCCGCAGACCGGTCCCGGCGCCGTCGTCGCGGGCGCGCAGCCCGAAGATCGTCGACCTGATGATCTTGATGGTCTCGTCGAGGTCGTCCACGGCCCGCAGCACCCGCTCGGACGCCTCGGTGTGCTCGATGAAGCGGCCGGCGCTCTGCAGGGTCATCCCGGTGGCGAAGAGCCGCTGGATGGCCAGGTCGTGCAGGTCCCGGGCGATCCGGTCGCGGTCCTGGAGCACCGCGATCTCCTCGGCGTCGCGGCGGCGCTGGGCCAGTTCCAGGGCGATCGCCGCCTGGGCCGCGAAGCCCCGCATCGTCTCCGTCTCGGCGGAAGTGAAGACCGGGCCGCCGCACTCCCGCGCCAGCAGGAGCACACCCCGTACGCCGCTGTCGCCGGTGCCGATGGGAATGGCCACGGCGGGGCCGAGCCCCTGGAACCGGGGCGGCTCGGGGGTGACCCGGTCGTCGTGGCCGACGTCCTCGCTGGTGACCGGGGCACCGTCGGCGAAGGCGAGGCCCATGAGGGTCTTGTCCAGGGGCAGCACCAGTCCCCGGTGGTCCTCCGCGTGCATGCCGACGGCGATCTCCACGCTGAGCGAACCGGCCCCCTCCACGGGGATGGCCACGGCGGCGAGCGCCGAGCCCGTGATGCCCCGCGCCTGCTCGGCGATCAGGGCCAGGGCCTCGCCGGAGTCGCCGCCGGACATCAGGCTGTGGGTGATCTCCGCGTTGGCCCGCAGCCAGCGCTCGCGCAGCCGTGACTCCTCGTACAGCCGGGCGTTGTCGATGGCCACGCCGGCCGCCACGGCCAGCGTCGACGTCACCGACGCGTCCTCCTCGTCGAACTGGGCCCCGCCCCGCTTCTCGGTCAGGTACAGGTTGCCGAAGACCTGGTCGCGGACCCTGATGGGGACGCCGAGGAAGGTGTTCATCGGCGGGTGGTTCGGCGGGAAGCCGTACGAGGCCCGGTGCTCGGAGATCTTCGCGAGGCGCAGCGGCTCGGGGTTGCGGATCAGTTCGCCGAGGATGCCGTGGCCCTCCGGGTAGGGGCCGATGCGGGCGATCTGCTTCTCGCTGACGCCGACCGTGTGGAAGGCGGACAGCCGCTTGCCGTCGGGCCCGATGACCCCCAGCGCGGCGTACTCGGCGTCGACCAGCAGCGCCGCCGCCTCCACGATGCTGTGCAGCGCCTGCTCCAGGTCCAGCTCCCGGCCGACGGAGAGGACCGCCTCCAGCAGGCTGTGCACCCGGTCCCGGGTGCCGCGGGCCGCGTCCAGCCGGGCCTGCAGCTCGTCCAGCAGTTCGTCGAGCCTGAGCTGAGGCAGCCGTATCCGGGCTTCCTCGGAGCTTTCCACCGGTCCTGTCCTCCAGATCCTGTCGACCCGCGCGTACCGGCAGGTCCGGTCACCTGACACGGTAGTGGGCGGCAGCGGGGGCGGGCACCCGGATCGGCCAACCGGGCACGTCCGGGCGGTGGCGGAGGGCGGCCGTCCGGACGGCGGGGCACCGGTCCGCGCGTAGGGCCGGTCGGCCCCGGACGCGGGACCAACGGCACCTGCGCCGGGGCGTCGTCCGGGAGAGAGTCGACCCAGGAGCGGCACCGATCCCCCGCGGTGTCGCTCCGCCCGTACCGCCCCCCGTGGCACCGGATCCCCGCCACTCCGACACACCCGGACGCACCCCGCCCGCGCCTTCCGGCGCGGCTCACCGACGGAAGCCCGCCATGGCCCACGACGACAGCGCGACCGCTCCGGCGCCAGGTGCGCGCCGGAGCGTCGAGCTCGACGGCGTGGAGGCGATGCGGCTGCTGGGGTCGGTGTCCCTGGGGCGGATCGTCTTCACCCGGCAGGCCCTGCCCGCCGTCCGGCCGGTCAACCATGTGCTGGTCGACGGCGACATCGTCATCCGCACCCACGAGGGTGCCGCGCTGACCTCCCGCGCCCGGCAGGCGGACGGCGCCGGGGTCGTGGTCGCCTACGAGGCGGACGTCATCGACCCGGACACCCACCTGGGCTGGAGCGTGGTCGTGACCGGTTACGCCCGTCTGGTGACGGACCCGCGCGAACTCGCCCGCTACGAGACGCTGTTGCGGCCCTGGCTGGACCGGACCATGGAACACGCGGTCCGCATCCACCCCGACCTGGTGACCGGGATCGCCCTGGTCGCCGACGAGGGCTGAGCGGTCACGCCGACCGGGGCCCGCCGGAGGTCAGGGCCGTCAGGTCCACCCCGTACAGGGTGCGCCCGCCGACCAGTTCGCGTCCGGTGACCAGTTCGGGCCGGATGCGCACGAAGACCTCGTGGGGCGCGGGCACCCAGGAACGCGGGCCGGTGCGGACCAGCCGGCGGTGCTCGGCGAGGTCGCTCACCACGGTCGCGGGGCCGGTGACGACGACGCTCCAGCCGGACCGCGCGGCGGCGTCGACCGCGTCGCCCTCGAAGGCGACCACCGAGCCGTCGACGGCGCGCACCAGCTCCGAGGCCGCCGACGTCCGCAGCAGTACCGCGCCGTCGCCGTCCAGGCCGAAGTTGACCGGCAGTACGGCGGGCAGCGCCTGACGGGTGAAGACGATCCGGCCCACGGGCACCGTGGCGAGCAGGCTCAGGCACTCCTGCCGGTCGAGTTCGCGGAATCCGTCATTGGCGTACATGGGGCCGCCTCCTGCTGCGGTACCGGGAGCGTTCCGTCACCGGGTGTCAGGTCCTGATCCGGCGTCCGGTGACGACGCCGGGGACGACGCGCATCCACAGCTCGCGCCGGCCCCCTGCCCAGGGGGCGCTGTACGTCCGTGCCGCGAGCCGGCGGATGTCGTCCGGGTCGGTCACGAGGTGGGCGCGGCCACGGACCAGGACGCTCCAACCCTCGCTGAACGCGTCGTCGATGCGGTCGGTCTCGAAGGCCACCCGGCAGCCCGCGGCCCGCGCCGGGGTCGTGCCGGGAGCGGTGCGGAAGACGATCGCGCCGTCCACGACGCTGTAGTTGACCGGCACGATCACCGGTCCGGTGGCCGTGGCCACCCCGAGCCGGCCCACCCCGTGCGTGCCGAGCAGGGCGGTGCACCGGACGGGGTCCAGTTCCACGAACTCCGGACGGAGCCTGGCCCGTGCGGTCCCCGGCGGGGACTCGGTGTCGCCGCCGGTGAGATGGGACAGCGTGGTGTGCAGCACCTCGGCCAGCCGGAGCAGGGCGCCCGTGCCGGGTGCGGCGAGCGGGTTCTCCTCCAGGTACTCCAGATAGCCGGGGGCGATGCCGGCCCGGACGGCGGTCTCCTTGCGGGTGAGGCCGAGTTCCGTCCGGCGGGCGGCCAGCCGGCGGCCCAGGTCCCCCAGGGGCGGCTTCTCCACCGTGTGCGGCCGTACCTGTTCGGCCATGACCGGTCACGTCCTCTCGTCAGGCCGCGGGAACGGCGAGTTCGTGCTGTTTCCCGCCGAGCACGACCTTGAGCGCGGCGCTCTCGCCGGCCCGGGCGAAGACGTCGTACGCCTCCTCCGTCCGGCTCAGCGGGAAGGTGTGGGTGACCAGCCGCGCGGTCGGGAGCCGGCCGGCGGCGGCCATCCGCAGCAGGGCCGGTGTCGAGTGGGTGTCGACCAGGCCGGTGGTGAGGGTGATGTTCTTGCTCCACAGGTCTTCGAGGTGCAGCGTGACCGGCCTGCCGTGCACGCCGATGTTGGCGACGCGGCCGCCGGGCCGCACCATGCGGGTGCACAGCTCGAAGCTCTCGGGTACGCCGACGGCCTCGATCACCACGTCCGCGCCGAGTCCGTCGGTCAGGTCGGCCACCAGCTGGGCGGGGGCCTCGTGGACGTCGGCCACGGCGTCCGCGCCGAACCGGTGGGCGGCCTCCAGCCGGGCCGGGACCAGGTCCACGGCGATGATCCGCTCGGGCGAGAACAGCCGGGCCGTGGCGACGGCCGCGAGCCCGACCGGACCCGCGCCGACGACGGCGACGGTGTCGCCGGGGCGCACCCGCCCGTTGAGCACGCCGACCTCGTAGGCGGTCGGGAAGATGTCCGCGAGGAGTACGGCGTCCTGGTCCGCGAGCGTGCCGGGCAGCTTGTGCACGGACAGGTCGGCGTGCGGGACCCGGACGTACTCGGCCTGGGTGCCGTCGATCAGGTGGCCGAGGATCCAGCCTCCGCCGCCCCGGCACTGGCCGTACCGCTGCTCCCGGCAGAAGCGGCAGCGGCCGCAGGAGGTGATGCAGGAGACCAGCACCCGGTCGCCCGGCCGGACGCTCCGTACGTCGCTGCCGGTCTCCACGACCTCGCCGACGGCCTCGTGCCCGAGGACCGTGCCGGGCGGCACCTCGGGGACGTCGCCCTTGAGGATGTGCAGGTCCGTCCCGCAGATCGTGACGGCGGCGACGCGCACCACGGCGTCGGTGGGCTCCTTGATCGCGGGATCGGAGACTTCCTCCCAGGCGGACTGCCCGGGGCCGTGGAAGACGAAGGCCTTCATGACACGCTCACCGTCCTTGGTCGTCCGGTGGGTCCATCGTGTCCCCGCCCCGTGGGCCTCGCTTGGGCCGACCGGCCCCCGGTGCCCGCCGGACGGGCCCCACCGGAGCGGGCGGAGGACGTTCGGGCCCGCCGGTACCGGGACGAAGGGGCCGAACGGCCCTTCCGGAGACCCGCCGCCTCGGCTTGTCTGGGCCTATGGCGGACAACCACACCAGGTCCACGGCGTACCACACGACGCACAGCGCCGACGGGACGACGGTGGTGACCCTGCACGGCGAGATAGACGTCCTCGCGGTGCTGGCGCTGCGCACGGCCCTGGACGCCCTGACGTCCGGCCCGAAGCCCGATCTGGTGGTGGATCTGCGTGCCGTCTCGTTCATCGACTGCGCCGGGCTCGGCGTGCTGTGCCGGGCCCGGAACCGGATCCGGTCGCGGCAGGGCCGGCTGCGCCTGATCACGCCGGACGACGGCTTCCTGCGGCTGCTGCGCCGCACGGGGCTGGACGGCACCTTCGAGCTGGTCCGCGGGGTGTCCGGGCCGCCGCTCCCCCGGGCGCTGTCCGACGCCCGCTGACGGCTCGCCCGTCCCGTCCGCCGCCTTCGCAGACGTCACCACGACGACGAGGAGGTACGGTCCGATGCAGGGCGCCAGCACGAGCAGACGGCTGTGGCGGTGGCGGAACAACCCGCTACGGCGGCACGACGACCTCGTCGAGGCCTGGATCGTCCTCGCCGTGTACGCGGGTGTCGCGGTCGGCGGCACCGTCGCCGGCGCCGTGACCGCCCAGGCCGCCGACCAGGTGTTCGCTCAGCAGCGGGCCGAACGCCGGGCCGTGCGGGCCGTGCTCGTCACCGACGCGCCGAAGAGCACCGCGCCCGACGTGATGGGCTCGGTGCGGTGGACGGCGCCCGACGGCTCGGCCCGCACCGGCCCGACCCTGGTCGAGGCGGGCCTGCCGGCCGGCAGCCGGGTCGTGGTCTGGCAGGACGGCCGGGGCCGGCTGGTCGCCGAACCACCGGACGCCGCGGAGGCGGGCCTGGAGGCCGGGGTCCTCGGTGCCGGTGCCGCCGGCGCCACCGCCGGGGTCGTGCTCGGTGCGGGAGCCGTCGCCCGGTGGCGGCTGGATCGGCGGCGGATCGCCCGGTGGGGGCGGGAGTGGGATCTCGTGGAACCGAAGTGGGGGCACCGGACGGGCTGAGCGGCCGGACGTCAGTCCGTCCAGGTCCAGTCGGCGACCTCGGGGAGGTCGGTGCCGTGCTCGCGGATCCAGGCGTGGTGGCGGGTGCGGGTGTCGGCCATCTGCTGGCGCAGGGCGGCGGCGCGGACGGCGAGGCCGGGGACGCGGTCGATGACGTCCATGACCAGGCGGTAGCGGTCCAGGTCGTTGCGGACGACCATGTCGAACGGGGTGGTCGTGGTCCCGGACTCCTTGTAGCCGCGCACGTGCAGGTGCTCGTGGCCGGTGCGGCGGTAGGCGAGGCGGTGGACCAGCCAGGGGTAGCCGTGGTAGCCGAAGATCACCGGCTTGTCGGTGGTGAACAGGCCGTCGTACTCGAAGTCGGTCATCCCGTGCGGGTGTTCGTCCTTGGGCATGAGGCGGGTCATGTCGACGACGTTGACCACGCGTACGGCCAGCTGCGGCAGGTCGCGGCGGAGCAGCTGGGCGGCGGCGAGGATCTCCTGGGTGGGCACGTCGCCGGCGCAGGCGAGGACGACGTCGGGCTCGCGGGAGCCGTTCTCGGTGCCGGCCCACTCCCAGATCCCGGCACCGCGCGCGCAGTGGACGCGGGCCTGGTCCATGGAGAGCCAGTCGAAGCAGGGCTGCTTGCCGGCCACGATGACGTTCACGTAGTCCCGGCTGCGCAGGGCGTGGTCGGCGACGGAGAGAAGCGTGTTGGCGTCCGGCGGGAGGTAGACGCGGACGACCTCGGGGCTCTTGTTGAGGACGTGGTCGACGAAGCCGGGGTCCTGGTGCGAGAAGCCGTTGTGGTCCTGGCGCCACACGTGCGAGGTGAGCAGGTAGTTGAGGGAGGCGATGGGCGCCCGCCAGGGCAACTGCCGGGACGTCCTCAGCCACTTGATGTGCTGGTTGACCATCGAGTCGACGATGTGCACGAACGCCTCGTAGCAGGAGAACAGTCCGTGCCGGCCGGTCAGGAGGTAGCCCTCCAGCCAGCCCTGGCAGGTGTGTTCGGAGAGGATCTCCATCACCCGGCCGTGCCGGTCGAGGTGTTCGTCGACCGGGAGCGCCTCGGCCTGCCAGGCCTTGCCGCTGGCTCCGTAGACGGCCTGGAGCCGGTTGGAGGCGGTCTCGTCGGGGCCGACCAGCCGGAAGTTCCGCTGGACACTGGTGTCCCGCATGACCTGTTCCAGCAGGTCGCCGAGGACGCGGGTGGGTTCGTGCAGGGTGGCGCCCGGCTTGTCGACGGGGACCGCGAACTCGTCGAGGTCGGCGATGGGCAGGTCGCGCAGGAGCAGGCCGCCGTTGGCGTACGGGGTCGCGCCGAGCCGCTTCGTACCGTCGGGGACGCAGGCGAGCACGTCGGCGGTGGGCCGGCCGTCGGCGCCGAAGAGTTCCCCGGGCCGGTACGAGCGCAGCCAGGCCTCCAGCTGCCGCAGGTGCTCCGGGTTCTCGCGGACGCCGGCCAGCGGCACCTGGTGGGCCCGCCAGGTGCCCTCGACCGGTTCGCCGTCCACCTCGGCGGGGCCGGTCCAGCCCTTGGGGGTGCGCAGCACGATGACGGGCCAGTGCGCGCGCTCGGTGACCCCGTCCTCGCGGGCCGCGCGCTGCAGCGCGGCGATGCGGTCAAGGGCCTCGTCCATCGCCGCGGCCATGGCCCGGTGCACCAGGTGCGGGTCGTCGCCCGTGACATGGATCGGATCGTGGCCGTAGCCGCGCAGCAGGGCGTCGAGCTCGGCCTCGGGGAGGCGGGCCAGCACGGCCGGGTTGGCGATCTTGTAGCCGTTGAGGTGCAGGATCGGCAGGACGGCGCCGTCGTGCACCGGGTCGAGGAACTTGTTCGAGTGCCAGGAGGCGGCCAGCGGTCCGGTCTCCGCCTCGCCGTCCCCGACGACGCACGCGACCAGCAGGTCCGGGTGGTCGAGGGCGGCGCCGTAGGCGTGCGACAGGGAGTAGCCGAGTTCGCCGCCCTCGTGGATGGAGCCGGGTGTCTCGGGGGCCACATGGCTGGGCACCCCGCCGGGGAAGGAGAACTGGCGGAAGAGCCGCTCCATGCCCCGCACGTCCCGGGAGACGTCCGGGTAGGTCTGGCTGTAGCTGCCCTCCAGCCAGGAGTTGGCCAGCACGGAGGGGCCGCCGTGGCCGGGTCCCCAGACGCAGAGCGCGTCGAGGCCGCGTGCCCTGATCACCCGGTTGAGGTGGGTGTACACCAGGTTCAGGCCGGGCGAGGTACCCCAGTGGCCGAGCAGCCGGGGCTTGATGTGCTCGGGGGTGAGCGGTTCGGTGAGCAGCGGGTTGGACATCAGGTAGATCTGCCCGGCGGCCAGATAGTTGGCGGCCCGCCAGTGCGCGTCCAGGGTGCGCAGTTCGTCGTCGGACAGTACGGTGGCGTCCTGGTTTTCGACCGTGGACATGGATGACGCTCCGGAAGTCGTCGGTGCAGGGGTCATCGGGTGGTGGAGGCGGCATGGCCGGCAAGAAAGCGGCGGAGCTGCCGCGCAGGACGTACGAGAAGGAACTGCTCCGCCTCCAGACCGAGCTGGTGAAGCTGCAGGAGTGGGTGCGGGCGACGGGCGCCCGCCTCGTGGTGATCTTCGAGGGGCGGGACGCGGCCGGCAAAGGGGGCACGATCAAACGGGTGACCGAGCACCTCAATCCGCGTTTCGCGCGGATCGCGGCGCTGCCCAAGCCGACCGAGCGCGAGCGCACCCAGTGGTACTTCCAGCGGTACGCGGCGCATCTGCCGGCCGCCGGGGAGATCGTGCTGTTCGACCGGTCCTGGTACAACCGGGCCGGGGTCGAGCATGTGATGGGCTTCTGCTCGAAGGAGGAGTACCAGCTCTTCCTTCGGCACTGCCCGATCTTCGAGCGGATGCTGGTCGAGTCCGGGATCCTGCTGCGCAAGTACTGGTTCTCGGTGAGCGACGTCGAGCAGCAGGAGCGGTTCCGCAAGCGCCTCGAGGACCCGCTGCGGCGCTGGAAGCTGTCGCCGATGGACCTGGAGTCGATCACCCGCTGGGAGGCCTACTCCCGGGCCAAGGACGAGATGCTGGTGCACACCGACCTCACCGAGGCGCCCTGGAACATCGTGGAGAGCGACGACAAGCGGCGGGCCCGGCTGAACATGATGGCCCACCTGCTGTCCTCGGTGCCCTACCAGGAGCTGCCGCCGCAGGTCCTGGAGCTGCCGGAACGGCCGCCGTCGACCGGGTACGAGCGTCCGCCGCGGGATCTGCAGACCTACGTCCCCGATCACGCGGCGAGCCTCTGAGCGGTCGCCGGTCACCTCGCTCACACCCACTCGGGTACGACGGCGACCGGGCAGGCGGAGTGGTGCAGGGCGTCGTGGACGGTCCGGCCGAGCGGCAGGCCGCGGTGCCCGGACTTGCGGCGGGCGCCCACGACCAGCAGGTCGGCGTCGCGGGAAGCCGCCGACAGCACCTGGCGGGCGTGGCCCTCCACGGTCCGCCGGCGCAGCGTCAGGCCCTCGGGGGCCTCGCCCAGGGCCTCCGCCAGCCGCTCGACGGCCGCCTGCTCGTGCGCCCGGGCCGGTGCCCCCGCCAGGAGCGGGAGGTCGGTGGTCTCGTACGCCGGGCACCACCAGGCCCGTACGGCCGCCAGCTCGGCGCCCCGCAGCCCGGCCTCGCGCAGTGCGAAGCGCACCGCTTCCCGCCGGTCCCCTACGCCCAGGACGATCCGGCCGTGCCTGCCCGCACCGCCCCGGCCGTCCTGGTCGCCGCGGAGCACGATCACCGGGCAGTGCGCGTGGGCGGCGACGGTGAGGCTCACGGAGCCGAGCAGGGCCTCGGTGAGGCCGCGGCGCCCGCGGTTGCCCAGCACCAGCAGACCGGCGTCGCGGCTCTCCCGCACCAGCGCGTACTCGGGCTCCTCGGGCAGCACCTCGGTGGACACCTTCACCCCGGGCTGCCGGCCCCGGGCCCGCCGCTCCGCGGCCTCGACGATGTCCTCGGCCATCACCTGCTCGGACGGCTCCCCGAGGGCGTCCGCGGGCGAGATTCCCTCGTAGCGCTCCCAGAGCGAGGCGTGGACCAGCCGCAGCGGTGTCCCGCGCAGGGCGGCCTCGTCGGCCGCCCACTCCACGGCCCGCAGGCTCGGCTCAGAACCGTCCACACCGACGACGAGAGGCAACTCCTCCACGACGGTCACCGCCCCGCACCGAGGCCGCACCCGCTCCGGCCCCTGCCCCTGCCCCTGCCCCTGCCCCTGCCGCGCGGGACGCCGCCGAGGCGCTCGGCGGCGGATTCGTCGATGAGTTCGGCGGTGAACTCGTCGAGGGAGCCGCCCGGGGGCTCGGCGGCGGACCTGTCGAGGGAGCCGTCCAAGGGCTCGGCGGCGGACCCGTCGAGGGACTCGTCGGTGGCGGACGGCGGGCGGGCCCCGTAGCCGCCCCGGGTCCGGCCGGACCTGCGCGCGGCGGCGCCGGAGCGGGACGGTGAGCCGTCGGGGCCTGCGGTGACGGTACGGAGCATGTTCTCCACCTCCTGCGGAGCGGGATCCTCAGGTCGGGCGCGGGATGTCGGCCTCTGCGATGACCACTCTGGTCCGGGACGGGCGGGTGCGCCGGATGCCGAAGGTCGGTGGGGGTGGGGCCGAACGGCCCTGGTCGAAAGGCCTGTTGGGCCGGTCCGGCGCGTCCGTCTCGCGGCCGGGCCGGGCCCGGTGGATGCTGGGCCCCGGCGAAAGGGGATCCATGGGCGAGGGCGGCGGCAGACAGGTGGGGTGGCGCGCGCTCGCGCCCGGGCTCGGCTCGCTGCTCGGCTACCGGCGCGCCTGGCTGAAGGGCGACACGCTGGCCGGTGTGACCGTCGCCGCGTACCTGGTGCCGCAGGTCATGGCGTACGCCGGGGTGGCCGGGCTGCCCCCGGTGGCCGGGCTGTGGGCGATCCTGCCCGCGCTGGCCCTGTACGCCGTGTTCGGCTCCTCACGGCTGCTGTCGGTCGGCCCGGAGTCGACGACGGCCCTGATGACGGCCACCGTGGTGGGCCCGCTCGCCGCCGGCGACTCCGCCCGGTACGCCGTGCTGGCCGCCACCCTGGCCGCCGCGGTGGGCCTGCTCTGCCTGGTCGCGCGGGCGGCACGGCTCGGCTTCCTCGCCGACCTGCTCTCCCGTCCCGTCCTCGTCGGCTACCTGACCGGCGTGGCGCTGATCATGACGGTGGACCAGCTGCCGAAGCTCACCGGGGTACCGACGACGGGCACCGAGTTCTTCCCCCAACTGTGGTCGTTCCTCTCCCACTTGGGAGAGGCACACGCACCCACCCTCGTGCTCTCGGCGGCCGTCCTGGCCATGGTCCTCCTCCTGGCCCGGTACGCGCCCGCCGTCCCCGGTCCGCTGCTGGCGGTCGTCCTGGGCACGGCGGCCGTCACAGTGTTCGACCTCGACGGCCGCTTCGGCATCAAGGTGATCGGCACGGTGCCCTCGGGCCTGCCCGGCCTCGCCGCCCCGGACCTGGGCGAGCTGCCCCGGCTGGTCCTACCGGCGCTGGGCGTCCTGCTCGTCGCCTACACGGACTTCATCCTCACCGCGCGCGCCTTCGCCGGCCGGGGGCCGGACGAGGAGCCGGAGCTCGACGCCAACCAGGAGTTCCTGGCCCTGGGCGCGGCCAACCTCGGCGCCGGCGCCGTGCACGGGTTCCCGGTGAGCAGCAGTGCCAGCCGCACCGCGCTGGCCACCTCGGCGGGTGCCCGCAGCCAGGCGTACTCCCTGGTGGCCGGTGCCCTCGTCCTCGCCGTGCTGCTCTTCCTCAGCCCCCTGCTGACGCGCACGCCCTCGGCGGTGCTCGGCGCCCTCGTCGTCTACGCGGCGACCCGCATGGTCGACCTCGGCGGTTTCCGCCGGCTGGCCGCCTTCCGCCGCCGCGAGCTGCTGCTGGCCCTCGGCTGCCTGGCCGGGGTGCTCGCCCTGGACATCCTGTACGGCGTGCTGGTGGCCGTGGGCCTGTCGGTCGCGGAGCTGCTGACGCGGGTGGCCCGCCCGCACGACGCGGTCGAGGGGCTGGTGCCCGGCCTCGCGGGCATGCACGACATCGACGACTACCCGGCCGCCCGGACCGTCCCCGGTCTGCTCGTCTACCGCTACGACTCGCCGCTGTTCTTCGCCAACGCGGAGAACTTCCGGCGCCGGGCCCTGGCCGCCGTCTCCGACCAGGCGGAGCCCGTGCGCTGGTTCGTCCTCAACACCGAGGCCAATGTCGAGGTCGACATCACCGCCCTCGACGCGGTCGACGACCTGCGCCGCGAACTGACCGCGCGCGGTGTCGTGTTCGCCCTCGCCCGCGTCAAACAGGACCTCCTGGACGACCTCCGGACGTACGGCCTGGCCGGCTCGGTCGGCCCGGACCACATCTTCCCGACCCTGCCGACGGCGGTGGCCGCCTACCGCGAGTGGCTCGCGAAGCAGCCCCCTCAGTAGGCCGTAGGGGCCGCGAGGACGGCCGTACCACCTTTGGGGACGGCCGTACCACCTTTGGGGACGGCCGTACGGGCTTTGGGGACGGCCGTACGGCCCGCGGGTGGGCTGATGGTCCCGGGGCGGCGGGTCCGCTCGGCCCATGGCGGGAGCGCGTCCCGTGGCACACGCTGGCGGCAGGACGACGTACACCCGCACCGGGAGGCCCGCCATGAACGCACCCCCGTCCCCCAGCGTGCTGCGCGCGCTGCCCGCCGAGTACCGGGACCGTCTGATGCCGGCCGCGCGGGAGGTCTCGTTCGCCGCCGGGACCCGGCTCTTCGACGAAGGCGGTCGCGCCGACCGGTTCTGGATCGTCCGGACCGGCAGGATCGAGCTCGACATGCATGTGCCCGGCCGCCGGGCGGCCGTCATCGAGAACATCGGCCACAACGAACTGGTCGGCTGGTCCTGGCTGTTCGGCCCGCGCGTGTGGCACATGGGCGCCGCGGCGACCACCCCGGTACGCGCCTGGGAGTTCGACGCCGAGACCGTCAGGTCGCTGTGCCGGCAGGATCCCGAGCTGGGGAACGCCGTCGGCCAGTGGGTGGGCGAGGTGCTGGCCCACCGCCTGCGTGCCGCCCGTACCCGACTGCTCGACCTCTACGCCCCGTACGGCGCCGGGGCGAGCGTCTGACCGAGAAGTGACCGAGGAGTGACCGCCGTGCACGGCACGCCGCACATCGTCAGCGACGTCATGACCACGACCGTCGTGAGCGTCGGACGCGGGGCCCGGTTCAAGGAGATCGTGCGGCTGATGCGGGACTGGCGGGTCAGCGCCCTGCCCGTGGTCGAGGGCGAGGGCCGGGTCGTCGGCGTCGTCTCCGAGGCGGACCTGTTGCGCAGGGAGGAGTTCCGCGACGCGGAAGAGGTCCGGGACGGGCAGGAGGTGCGGGACGCGGCGGCCGAGGCCGGTGCGCCGACGGCGGGCGGGCTGATGACCGCCCCCGCGCTCACCGTCCGGCCGGGTGCCACGCTCTCCCAGGCGGCGCGGATCATGGCGCGGGGCGGGGTGAAGCGGCTGCCCGTGGTCGACGAGGTGGGCGTGCTCCAGGGCGTGGTGAGCCGCGCCGACCTGCTCAAGGTCTTCCTGCGCGACGACGAGGAGATCGCCGAGGAGGTCCGGCGCGAGGTGGTGTCGTACCTCTTCCCCGCCCCCGCGTCCCTGCTGCGGGTGGCCGTCCGCGACGGGGTCGTGACGCTCGCCGGCCGGATCCGCGACACGTCCCTGGTGCCGGTGGCGGCACGGCTGGTCAGGGCCGTCGAGGGCGTGGTGGACGTGGACTTCGACCTGGCCTCGCGCCCGGCGCCGAGCGTGGCGGCGGGCCCGGAGCGCACAAGTGGGGCCGGACGGCCCTAGTGCGGCCCGCCCCGGCGGAGCGATGATCTCTGGGGGCGGCCTGCGGGCTGCCCGCGCATCCGGTGAGGACGAGGGGCCGTCATGACGCAGTCGCGCACGTTCACGGAAGAGGACCCGATCCGGGTCTTCCTGCTGGACGACCACGAGGTGGTCAGGCGTGGCATCACCGACCTGCTCGAGGCGGAACCGGACATCTCGGTCGTCGGCGACGCCGGCACCGTCCAGCACGCGCTCGCCCGCGGGCCGGCCCTGCGGCCGCACGTCGCCGTCCTCGACGTCCGGCTGCCCGACGGCGACGGCATCACCGTCTGCCGGGAACTGCGGGACCAGATGCCGGAACTGGCCTGTCTGATGCTGACGTCCTTCGACGACGAGGAGGCCCTGCTCGACGCGATCATGGCCGGGGCGTCCGGCTATGTCCTCAAGCAGATCAAGGGCTCCGACCTGGTCTCCGCGGTACGCACCGTCGCCTCCGGCCAGTCGATGCTCGACCCCGCGACCACGGCCCGCCTGATGCGGTCGCTGCGCGCCGACCCCGCCGAGACGCCCTCGGTCCCCGCCGAGCTGGCGAGCCTGTCGCCCCGCGAACGGGACATCCTCGCGCTGATCGGCGACGGCCTCACCAACCGCGAGATCGGCAAGAAGCTCTACCTCTCCGAGAAGACCGTCAAGAACCACATCTCCCGGCTGCTGGCCAAGCTGGGTGTCCAGCGCCGGGTGCAGGCCGCGGTCCTCGCCTCCCACCTGGACCAGCCGGGTTCCGGGGAGCGCACGGGCAAGTGAGGGAAGGCCTGCGGGCCGACCGGACCGGGCCGGCCGCTCGCTGGTGACCATCGCCGGCAGGTCGCCGTACGCGCCGGGGAGCGTCGTCGGGTCTCGGGCCCGGCAGGGCAGAGGCCGCTCGCCCTCGGCCCGCGCGGCCCACGCGGTCGCCGCGGTCGCGCGTCGCGCCGTCGCGCCGCTGCGTCCGGCCCCGATCCCAGCCCAATCCCCGCCCCCGCTCCCGGCTCGGCCCCGTCGCCGTCCCCGTCGCCGTCCCCGACGCCGTCCCCGACGCCGTCCCCGACGCGAGACGCCCAACGAGTGCCCCGCAGCGAACAGGTTCGGGCGGTCACGGCCACTAAACGACTTCTCCCTGCCCCGGCGCGCCGGAAGCGCTGAGATGACCGCATCCATCGGCGGGAAAGGGGTGGGGCGGACATGGCCGGCTCCCTCGGAGGCGAACGGACGCGCGTGGCCGTGACGGCGGATACGCCGCAGACGGCGGCGCAGCACTGCCGGTGCGGCGGCGTGCCGGTCCCCGGCCAGGGGACCGGTGCCGCCGAGGAACGCTTCCGCGGTCTGCTGGAGGCCGCGCCGGACGCGATGGTCATCGTGGACGGCCAGGGCATCATCAAGCTGGTCAACGCGCAGACCGAGGCGCTCTTCGGCTACCGGCGCGAGGAACTCCTGGGCCACCCGGTCGAGTTGCTGATGCCGCACCGCTTCCGTACCCAGCACACCCTGCACCGGGGCGGCTACTCGGCGAACCGGCAGGTCCGTCCGATGGGCGCCGGGCTGGAACTGCACGGGCTGCGCAAGGACGGCACCGAGTTCCCGGTGGAGATCAGCCTCAGCCCGATGGAGACCGCGGACGGGCTGCTGGTGTCCGCCGCCGTCCGCGACGTCAGCGACCGCAAGGCCGCCGAGGCCCGTATCAACGAGCTCGCCGCGCTCGTCGAGTCCTCCCAGGACGCCATCCTCGCCAAGACCCTCGACGGGGACATCACCTACTGGAACGCGGCGGCGCAGGACCTCTACGGCTACACCGCCGAGGAGGCGATCGGCCGGCACGTGTCGATGCTCGCCCCGCCCGACCTCCGCGCGGAGGTCAGCGCGCTGCTGACCCGGCTGCGCCAGGGCGAGAAGGTCGAGCACTTCGAGACGCTGCGGGTCACCCGCTCCGGGGCGCTGCTCGACGTGGACGTCACCCTGTGGCCGACGCGGGACACCCGTGGCCGGGTCGTCGGCGCGTGCGCCATCGTCCGGGACATCAGCGACCGCAAGCGCGCCGAGGCCGAGCTGACCGCCCTGTACGAGCAGCAGCGGCACATCGCGCTGACGCTGCAGCGCAGCCTGATGGGCACCCCGCCCGCGCTGCCCGGTCTGGCCACCGCCAGCCGCTACCGGCCCGCCACCCAGGGCGCCGGGGTGGGCGGCGACTGGTTCGACCTGATACCGCTGGGCGCCGACCGGGTGGGCGTGCTGATCGGTGACGTGATGGGCCGCGGGCTGGAGGCCGCCGCCGTCATGGGCCAGTTGCGCTCGGCGGCCCACGCGCTGGCGAAGACGGGGATGGAGCCGCGGCTGCTGATGCAGGCGCTGGACTCCTGCGTGGCCGACCTCGACGTCCCCGACCAGCTCGTGACCTGCTGCTACCTGGTCATCGCCCCCGACACCGGGACCGTGACCGTCTGCTCGGCCGGTCATCTGCCGACGCTCGTCGCGAGCGCCGACGACGGCGCGGTCGGCATCCTCGACTCGCCCGTCAACGCCCCGCTCGGGGTGGGCGGTGTCCTCTACGAGCAGTCCCGTACGGCCGTCCCGCCCGGGGCGACCCTGGTGCTCTACACGGACGGCCTGATCGAGACGCCGGGCAGTGACATCGAGGAGCGGATCGCCGAACTCACCGTCGTCCTGGAGAAGTTCTTCGCGGGCACACCGTGCCTGGAGACCGCCGCCGACCATGTGCTGGCGAGTCTGCTGCCCGACGCCGAGAGCCACAACGACGACGTCACCCTGCTGCTCGCGCAGCTCCCGGCCGCGCCGCTGGCGGCCCTGACCACCGATCTGCCGGCCTGTCCCTCCTCGGTGCCGGCGGGGCGGGCGTTCCTGCACCAGGCGCTCACCGCCTGGGACTGCGCCGCGGGCGCGGACGACGCGCTCCTGCTGCTGTCGGAGACCCTGACCAACGCCGTCCAGCACGGCGAGGGCCCCATCGGTCTGCATCTGCACCGCACGGCCACCGACCTCACCGTGGAGATCAGCGACCGCAGCCCGCAACTGCCCCGGCCGCGCCGGGCCGCCGAGGACGAGGAGTCCGGCCGGGGTCTGCTGCTCGTCCGCACGCTCGCCGACAGCTGGGGAGTGCGGCCCACGGACGAGGGAAAGACCACCTGGTTCACCCTCCGGCTGTGAGGACCGTGGGACGCCCTGTCGTCGTAGGGCTGGACGGTTCACGCGAGACCCTCCGGAAGAGTCGCCTCCGGTAGGTGAACTCCCCCTGGAATGTCAAGTGTTGACATGCCCTCAGCACGTGACTGATGATCACAGCTACGTCACGGAGCCCCCTCAGAAGCTCCGCACAGCTGACGCATCAGCGTGCGCAGCTGCACCACGCGTATCCCCGTCGGTCCTGCCCCCACTCGCCGATAGCCCCGCGTTCTCTCCTCTTCCCCCTCCCCCTCCTGATTCCGGCATTTCGCGCGATGCCGTCGTTCGCCGCGCCTCTGTTCCGTCCCCGGTCCCGTCCCCCGACAGGAAGGCCAGGCCTTGCCGGTGCAGAACACCCCCCGCCTCGTCCGCCCCGCGTCCTTCGCCCAGCAGCGGCTGTGGTTCCTGGCCCAGCTCCCGGGCGGGAACACCGCCTACAACGAGACCCTGGCCTTCCTCCTCACCGGTCCGCTCGACCGCCGCGTCCTGGCCGCCGCCTTCGACGCCCTGACCGACCGGCACGAGACCCTGCGGACCCGGCTGGTGGCCGAGGCGGGCGGAGTGCGCCAGCACATCGACCCGGCGGGCCCGGGCGGCGTCCTGGACTTCGAGGACCTCACCGCCGCGGCCGACCCCGACGGACGGGTCGCGGCCTGCCAACTCCAGGAGGCGGAGCGGGAGTTCGATCTGGCGGCCGGTCCGCTCTGGCGCGGCCGGCTGCTCGCCCTCGGCGGCGCACGCCATGTGCTGCTGCTGACGTTCCATCACAGCATCTACGACGGCGCGTCGATGAACGTGATGATGCGCGAAGTCGGCCTGCTGTACGCGGCGTCGGCGGCGGGTGTGCCGGACGGTCTGCCCGAGCTGCGACTCCAGTACGCGGACTACGCGGTAGCCCAGCGGGATTCGGTGCTCGGCGGTGGGCTCGCCGCCCAGGAGGCGTACTGGAAGGACGTGCTCGCCGACGCTCCGCCCGTGCTCGAACTGCCGCTGCCGGGGCCGCGGCCGGCGGAGCAGGGGTACGCCGGCGGCCGGGTCGGATTCGAGCTGGACGCGGACGTCACGGCCGCGCTGCGCGGGCTGGCCCGGGAGCACGGGGCCACCTTGTTCGTGGCGGTGCTGACGGGCTGGGCCGTGCTGCTGTCCCGGCTGTCCGGGCAGCAGGACATCGTTGTCGGAAGTCCGGTGGCGGGCCGCCGAGGCCCGGGGACCGCCGGGCTCATCGGGTTCCTCGTCAACTCGCTGCCGCTCCGGGTCGACCTGTCCGGTTCCCCGACCGCGGCCGAGGCCCTGGCCCGGACCCGGGCGGTGGTCCGCGCCGCCCTGGCCCACCAGGACCTGCCGTTCGAGCGGATCGTGGAGGTGGCGAACCCGCCCCGGAGCGCGGCCCACACCCCGCTGTTCCAGACCATGCTGGCCTGGGTCCCGGACCGGCACGACCTGCTGAACCTGCCCGGTGTCGAGACCGTGCCGCTGCCGATCGCCCACGCCCCGGCCAAGTTCGACCTCGCCCTGTCGGCGACCGAGTCGGAGGGCCGGGTCACCGGGCATCTCGACCACGCGACCGCACTGGTGGACACGGCCACCGCCGAACGCTGGGCCGGACACCTCCGGCAACTGCTCACCGACATGGCCCGGCATCCGCACCGCACCGTCGACACCCTGGAGTTGATGGACCCGCGCGAGCGCCTGGAGCTGATCGGCGCCGGCGACGCCACCGGGGTACGGGAGGAGGACGATGCCCTTTCCGGCCCCTCCCGTTCTTCCGGCCCCTCCGGCTGCTCCGGCCGCTCCGACCCCTCCGGCCCCTCCGGCCGCTCCGACCCCTCCGGCCCTTCCGACGCCACGGCGACCGCCCTGCGTACGGCCTCCGGCCTCACGGAGCTCTTCGAGGCCCGGGCCCGCGCGCACCCCTCCGCCACCGCCGTCGCCGCCGTCGCCGACCGGGACCAGGCGCTGGACTACGCGACCCTGGACCGGCGCGCCAACCGGCTGGCGCACGCCCTGGTCGCCCGTGCCGTCCGCCCGGGTGACGTGGTCGGACTGCACGCGCGCCGCACCCGCGACCTGGCCGTCGGCGTCCTCGGCATCCTCAAGGCCGGTGCCGCCTATCTCCCGCTCGACCCGGGGCAGCCCCGGGAACGCCTCGCCGCGATGGTCGAGGACGCCATGTGCCCCGTGGTCCTCAGCGACCACTCCGGCGCGGACCGCCCGCCGGACTGGCTCGACCTGGCCTCGACAGAGGCCGAGGCCGGCACCGACGCCGAGGGGTCCACCGGGGACGAACCGCCGGCCGGGATCACCCACTCCCCGGACCGACTGGCCTACGTGATCTTCACCTCCGGGTCCACCGGGCGGCCCAAGGGAGTCGCCGTCGAGCACCGCAGCGTCCTCAACCTCTTCTCGGCCTGGCACGACCGGATGGGCACCGCGCCGGGCGAGGCGGGCTCGGCCTGGTCCAGCATCGGCTTCGACGCCTCGGTCCACGAACTCCTGCTGCCCCTCACCACGGGCGGTGTGCTGCACATCGTCCCCGAAGAACTGCGGGGCGACCCGGAGGAGTTCTTCGCCTGGCTGCGTGAGCACGAGATCGTCCAGGCGTTCCTGCCGCCCGCCTACGTCAAGTGGGTGGACGAGGACCCGGACGGCCGGTTGCGCGGCCTGCGCCTGCGCAAGCTGCTGACCGGGGTCGAGTCGCTCACCGAGGCCGCGCTGCACCGGATGACGGAGCGCCTGCCCGGCCTGCGGGTCTGCTTCGGCTACGGCCCCACCGAGGCGACCCTCTACAGCATCGCCCACTACGACCCTCGCCCGCTGGACCGCCCGTGCCCCGTCGGCCGTCCGCTGCCCGGCACCCGCTGCTACGTTCTGGACGCCCGGCTGCAGCCGGTCCCGCCGGGCGTCGTCGGGGAGGTCCACCTCGGCGGCGCGGCCCTCGCCCGGGGCTATCTCCACCGCCCCGACCTCACCGAGGAGCGTTTCCTGCCGGACCCGTTCGTGCCCGGCGCCCGCGTCTACCGCACCGGCGACCTCGCCCGCTGGGGCGACGACGGTCTGCTCCACTATGTGGGGCGCGCCGACGACCAGCTGAAACTCCGCGGCTTCCGCATCGAACCCGGCGAGATCGAGGCGGCGTTGACCCGGCTGCCCGGTGTCCGCGAGGCCGTCGTCCTCGCCGACGAGGACCCGGCGGGCCGGCCCCGGCTGGTGGCCGCCGTCGGCCGGGGCACCGCGACGGCCCGTACGAGCGCCGACTGGCGCACGGCACTCGCCCGCAGCCTGCCGGACTACATGGTGCCCGCCGTCGTCCTCGACCTGGAGACCCTGCCGCTGGGCCGCAACGGCAAACTCGACCGCGCCGCCCTGCTGCGCCTCGTGCACGAGCAGACGAACGGCCAGGTCAACACCGCCAGTCCGCGCGACCACGTCGAACACACCCTGTTCCGCGTCTGGCAGCGGGTGCTGCTGCACCCCGCGATCGGCGTCGGCGACAACTTCTTCGACATCGGCGGCACCTCGCTGTCCGCCATCAAGATGGCCCACGAGGTCTCCGAGGCCTTCGGCCGCCGGCTGCCCGTCGCCGAGGTCATGGTGCGGCCGACCATCGAGGCCCTGGCCGCGCTGCTGCGCGAGGACGGCGCGCACCGCGCCCCGGGCAGCCTCATCGAGTTCCGCCGGGGCACCGGCCCCCGGGTGGTCTGCGTCCACCCGGCCGGTGGCACCGCCTTCTGCTACCTGCCGCTCGCCGCCCGTCTGCCCGCGCACACCGGCCTGTACGGCATCCAGTCCCCCGGGGTGAACCCGGGCGAGGACCTGCTGCCCACCGTGGAGGCGATGGCCGAGGCCTATCTGCGCCTGCTCGAACCCCTCGGCGACGGCCCGCTCGTCCTGACCGGTCTCTCCTACGGCGGGCTCGTCGCCCACGAGATGGGCCGCCTGCTCGGCCGGGCCGGACGGAGCGATGTGAGCGTGGTGCTGCTCGACACCCAGGCGACCGACGACGCCGAGACCCGCGCGGCGATCGCCCCCGTCGACGCGGCGGAGTTCCGCGACAAGCTCGTGCGGTTCAACGGGATGTACCCGGGCATCGACGACGCCCAGGTGGACCGGTACTTCCGGATCTACAACCACAACCGGCTCACCGCCCGCGAGCACGTCCCGGCCGCCTCCCCGGCCCGGCTGGTCCTCGCCGAGGCCGTACCGGACGGCGCCCGCACCCCCTTCCACGCGGAGGTCCGCGCCTTCTGGGAGCGGCGCGCGCAGGGCGACTTCCACGTGGAGACGATGGAATGCGACCACTGGGAGATCCTGGAGGGCGCCGAGACGGCCCGGGTCGCCGCGCTGCTGGCCGCCGAACTGGCCCATCACGAGGGGCAGTCGACCCGCTCGGCGCGCCCCGTCGCCGTACCGGCGGGAGAAGCCCGATGACCGACCTCGGCACGCCGTCCCGTCCGACCGAACTCGGCCTCCCCGAGGCCGGGTTGGCCGCGGCCGTCCTCGACCGGGCCCGTCGTACGCCTTCCGCGGTCGCCGTCGAGGACGGCGGGCGGCTGCTCGACTACGCCGAACTCGACCTGCTCAGCGGCCGGGTCGCCGAGCGGCTGCGGGAACGGGGCGTGGGCGCCGGGCAGTCCGTGGCGGTCTGCCTGCCCCGCTCCTGGCGGCTGGTGTGCGTCATGCTCGGGATCCGCCGCGCGGGAGCCACCGTCGTCCCCCTCGACCGGCTCAGCCCGCCCGACCGGCAGCGCCACATCCTCGACGACTCCGGCGCCGTCGCGGTCGTCCACGACGGTACGACCGAGCACGCCCACGGGATCGAGGCCGGCCTGCTCCTCGGCCCGGCCGCATCCCCCGTCGCCGCCGCACGGCCCGCACCCCCCGGCGACGCCGCACGGCCCGCTCCCCCCGTCTCCGCCGCACGGCCCGCTCCCGTCGGCGACTGCGGCACGGGCTTCGTCTTCTACACCTCCGGCAGCACCGGCCGCCCCAAGGGCGTGGAGGTCACCGACGCGGGTGTGCTGCGGCTGGCCCGGCCGGGCTGGCTCGACCCGCGGCCCGGTGCCCGGTTCGGCTGCCTGTCCAACCCGGCTTTCGACGCGCTCAGTTTCGAGGTCTGGACCCCGCTGCTCACCGGCGGCGTCTGCGTCGTCCTGGACGACTCCGAGGTGCACAGCCCGCACCGGTTCGCGGCCGTGCTGCGCGAGCGCCGCGTCGACACCCTGTTCCTCACGGTGGCGCTCTTCAACACGGTCGTCGACCAGGTCCCCGGCTGCTTCGCCGGCACCGCGCAGGTCCTCGTCGGCGGCGAACGGCTCGACCCGCGCGCGATCCGCACCTGGTACGACGCGAACCCGGGCGCCGCCACCGTCCTGCACAACGTGTACGGGCCGACGGAGGCGACGACGTTCGCCCTGTGGCACCCGATACCCCGCGACTTCGACGGCGACTCGGTCCCGATCGGCACCGCGCTGCCGGGGACCGGAGTGCTGCTGCGCACCACGGACGGGCGCCTCGCGGAGGACGGCGAGGTGGCCGAACTCCTGCTCTCCGGAACGGCGTTGGCACGCGGCTACCGCAATCTGCCGGAGCTCACCGAGCGGTGCTTCGTCCGGCTGGCGGACGAGGGCGGCACCCCGCGCCGCTGGTACCGGACCGGTGACCTGGTGCGCCGGGACGCAGACGGGCGGGTGACCTATGTCGGACGCGCCGACCGGCAGGTCAAGGTGCGCGGCTTCCGTATCGAACCGGGCGAGGTGGAGCAGCGGATCCTGACCCTGCCCGCCGTCCGCCAGGCCCATGTCTGCACCCGGCGGGACGCGGCGGACCGCCACGAACTGCTGGCCTTCCTCGTCCTCGGCGACGGCCTCTCCTTCACCGACTACGCACGTCATCTCGCCGCCGCCCTGCCGCCGTACATGCGCCCCCACCACACTTACCTCGTCACCCGGCTCCCGCTGACCGCCAACGCAAAGGTCGACCGGGCCGCGCTGCTGCGCGACGCGGCCACGCCGTGGCGCGGCAGCCGGGCGGACGCGGTGGCCGTCCGCGCGGACCAGCGTCCCGTCCTGGAGGCCGCCGAGGAGATCCTCGCCGTCGGCGGTCTGCGTCCCGACGACCGGTGGATCCCGAGCGGCGGCGACTCCCTCAAGGCGGTGCGGTTCCGCTTCGCGATCCTGGAACGGTACGGCGTCGACCTCCCCCAGGACCTGGTGCTGGAGGCCGACTTCGCCGCCCTCGCGGACGCCGTGCGCACCGCGCCGGCCGGCTCCCGCCCGCCGCTGCCACCAGCCGCCCCGGACGCCACGACGGCGCCCGCCACCAGCGAGCAGGAACGTCTCTGGCTGCTGCGGCTGCGCGACCCCGACGACCGCTCCTACGACGTGCCGCTCGCCTTCCGGATCCGGGGCACCGTCGACCCGCGGGCGCTGCGCCGCGCGCTGTGCTCGCTGGTGGAGCGGCACCCCGCCCTGCGCACCCGGCTGGTGCCCGCCCCGGACGGCCTGCTCCAGCGGACCGAGCCGCCGTACGACCCCTGGCAGCCGCCGCACGCCCGTGCGGAGGAGCCCTGGCAGGAGACCGCCGACCGCTTCTTCGCCCACCGATTCGACCTGACCGAGCCCCGTATGCTGCGGGCCGCCTGGACGGAGCGGGCCGACGGCGGCCTGTTGCTGCTGCATCTGCACCACGCGGCCGTGGACGGCTGGTCGCTCAACGTCCTCTTCCGGGACCTCGCCGAGGCCTACGCGGGCGCCGCCGGACGTCCGGCCCCGGCCGCCGGCCCGCTCGACCTCGCCCGCTGGCAGCGGGACTGGCGGGCGGCCCCCGGCTACGCGGACCACCGCGCCCGGCTGCGCGAGCACTACGCCGCCGCGCCGGAACCGTCACCGGCCCTGTCCGCTCCCGAGTCCCAGCCCCAGCCCAGGCCCGTGCCGACGTCCTCCGCCCAGCCTCAGCTGGTGCCGACGTCCTCCGCCCGGCCCCCGGCACCGGCTCGGGCGCGGCTGCTGCGCACCTCCCTCGACCTGGTCCGCCGTAGCGCGCTGGACCGGCGTGCCGCGGAGCTCGGCCTGACCAGGTTCCAGCTGCTGGTGTCGGCGTTCGGTGCGTGCCTGTACGGCGTGACGGGGCAGGCCAGGCCGCTGGTCGCCGCTCCGGTGGCGAACCGGCCGCGCCCCGAGTTCGCCGAGACCGTCGGCATGTTCGCCAACACCGTGCTCCTCGGCCTGGACGCCCGGCCCGGCGACTCCCTCCGTGCCCACCTCGCGTCGCACGCCGACACCGTGCGGCGGGTTCTGCGGGGGCAGGAGGTGCTCCTCGCCGATGTCCTCGCCGACCCGGCGTTCCGCGACCGCTCGCCCCTCTTCGACTACCTCTTCGTCCTGGAGAACACGGAGTTCTCCGCCCTGCGCCTGACGGACTGCGCGGTCGAGCCGCTGTGGCCCGAGCCGCTGGGCGCCAAGTGCGCGCTGACGCTGTCGGTGGTGGAGGACGAGTCCGGGTTCGCCTGCCTCTGGGAGTACCGCGACGACTTCGGCGCCGAACGCGCGGAGAGCGCGGCCCGGCTGTTCCGGCAGGCCCTGGACCGGCTGACCGGCGACGACGGCGACATCACCCTCGGCGAACTCGTCGCCCCGCACCGCACGTCGGCGACGGTGCACGGCACTCCCGCGGCAGCGGACTTCGCGACGGTCGCCGAGGGCTTCGCCCGTCAGGTGGCCCGCACCCCGGACGCGCCCGCCGTCACCCTCGGCGGGGCCACTCTCACCTACGCCGAACTCGACGCCCAGGCCAACGAGTTGGCGTCACTTCTGACGGCCCCCGAGGATCCCGCCGCCCCGGCATCCGTGGCGCTCTGCCTCCAGCCGTCCGTCGAGCACGTCGTCGCCCTGCTCGCGGCGGCCCGGCTCAACCTGACCGTCGTCCCCCTCGACCCCGCCTACCCGCCCTCCCTGTTGCGGCACGTCCTGGACCACGCGGACCCGCTGTGCGTGCTCTCCGGCGCCCAGGACCTCGACGTCCTGGCCACGATCGCCCCGCCGGACCTGCCCCGGCACGTCGTCACCCTCACCCGCACGCCCAGCGCACCGCCCGTGCCGTACCGCCACCGCGGACTCCGGCCGCTGTACACCCTGTTCACCTCCGGCTCCACGGGCACGCCCAAGGGGGTCCAGGTCCCCGACCGGACCCTGTGCGACCTGATCGCCTGGCAGCGGGCCGAAGGAGGTCTCGAACGGCGCGCCGTCACCCAGCAGTTCTCCATGCTCTCCTTCGACGTCTCCTTCCAGGAGATCCTCACCACGCTCTGCTCCGGCGGCGAACTGCGCCTGGTGAGACCGGCGTGGCGGCAGGACATGCCCACCCTGCTGCGGCAGTTGGAGACGGGCGGAGCGGAGCGGATCTTCCTGCCGTACGTGGCCCTGCAGCTGCTCGCCGAACACGGGGAGCGTGGCGGGGTGTTCCCGTCCCGGCTGCGTGAAGTCGTCACCGCCGGGGAGCAGTTGGTGTGCACGGACGCGATCCGGCGCTGGTTCGCGGGGCTGCCGGGCGGTGCCCGGCTGTTCAACCACTACGGGCCGACCGAGACCCATGTCGTCAGCGGCCTGTGCCTCGAAGGCGACCCGGGCGGCTGGCCGACGCGACCGGCCATCGGACGCCCGGTGGCGGGGGCCGTGCTGCGGGTGGTCGACGAGGGCGGTCTGCCGGTCCCGCCGGGTGTGACGGGCGAGCTGCTCGTCGGCGGTCCCATGGCGGGCCGCTGCTACCTGGGCGACCCCGCGGCACACGCGGACCGGTTCGTGGACGACCCCGAGCTGGGCACCCTGTACCGCACCGGCGACCGGGCCCGCTTCGACGAGGAAGGGCTGCTGCACTACGCGGGGCGCGACGACGGCCAGGTCAAACTGGGCGGGCACCGCCTGGAACTGGGCCAGGTCGAGGCCGCGTTGCTGGGCTGTCCGGGAGTGGTCAACGCGGTCGCGGGCGTGCTGGACGGCCGGCTGGTCGCCGTCCTCCAGTGCCGGGGCGAGGATCCCGACCCGGCGGACCTGGCCCGGCAGCTGGCGCGGCTGCTGCCCGCCTACGTCCGGGTGGCCCGGTTCCGCCGCGTCACGGACCTGCCGCGCACACCGAGCGGCAAGCTGGACCGCCGGGCGGCGCTCACCGCTCCGGGGCGCGAACTGCGCGCGGACGACCGGGCGGGCGACCGCGCGGACGCCGGGCTGTCGCCCCTCGAACGGCGGCTGGCGGACCTGTTCCGGACCGCGACCGGGCGGAGCGTCGCCGTGGACGAGCGGTTCTTCGACGCCGGGGCCACCAGCCTGGACCTGATGCGCTTCCAGCTCAGATGCGCGGGTGAGGGCGATCTCCCCTTCTCCGTACCGGACTTGTTCGAGCACGTCACCCTGCGCGCCCTGGCCCGGCTGGTGTCGGACGACGGCACCGCCCCGGACACCCCTGGCTCCCGGCCGGAGCCGAGCCGGGCGGAGCCGAGCCAGGCGGAGCCGCGCCGGGCGGAGCCGCGCCGGGCGGACGAGCCCGTGGCCGTCGTCGGCATGGCCGTACGGCTGCCCGGCGCGCCCGACCTGGCCGCGTTCTGGGACCTGGTCGTCTCCGGCCGGCGCGGCATCGAGCACTTCGCCGCGGCCGACGGCCGGGTCGGCGCCCTCAGCCAGCTGGAAGGGCCGCTCGCCTTCGATCCGGGCCGGTTCACGATCAGCCCGCAGGAGGCGCGGCTGATGGACCCCCAGCAGCGCCAGCTGCTGATGAACTGCGCCGAGGCCCTCGCCCACGCCGGGATCGGCGACCCGGCGCGGCTGTCGGTCGGTCTGGTCGCCTCCTGCGGCGAGAACACCTACTTCCAGCGCATGCTCCGCGACGGCGACCCGGACCTGCTGCCCGACTCCTTCCGGCTGGCCCTGCACCACGAGAAGGACTTCCTCGCCACCAAGGCCGCCTACCATCTCGGGCTGACCGGACCGGCGTTCACGCTCCAGTCCGCCTGCTCCAGTTCGCTCGCCGGGGTGCACATCGCCGCCGGGATGCTGCGGCAGGGCGACGCCGAGGTGATGCTCGTCGGCGGGGTCCTCGTCGACACCGAGCTGACCGACGGCTACACCTACCGGCCGCAGCACATCTTCTCCCCCGACGGGCACTGCCGGCCCTTCAGCGCGGACGCCGAGGGCACCGTGGGCGCGAGCGGCACCGCGGTGGTCGTCCTCAAGCCGCTGGCCGCGGCCCGCCGGGACGGCGACACCGTCTACGCGGTCGTCACCGGCTCGGGCCTCAACAACGACGGCTCCGGAAAGCTCGGTTACAGCGCCCCGTCGCTGCCCGGGCAGCGCGCCGCGATCCGTACCGCGCTGGAGCGGAGCGGCCGCCGCGGCGACGAGGTCGGATACGTCGAGGCGCACGGCACCGGCACCCGGCTCGGGGACCCGGTCGAGGCGGCGGCGCTGCGCCAGGCGTACGGGCCGGCGGCGGACGCGCGGCTTGCGCTGTCGTCCGTGAAGAGCCAGATCGGCCACCTGGGCGCGGCGGCGGGCGTGGCGGGACTGGTGCGGGCGGTGCTCGCCGTGCACCACGGGGTCGTACCGCCGACGGCCGACTTCGACCGGCTCAACCCGGAGATCGCCGACGGCCCGTTCCGGATCCCGGTCGCCGCCGAGCCCTGGGCCGCGGACCGGCCCAGGGTGGCCGGGGTGAGCAGCTTCGGCATCGGCGGCACCAACGCCCACCTCCTACTGGAACAGCCGGCCGCGGCGCCGGAGCAGGTTCCGCCCGAGATACCGCCGTGCCTGGTGCTGTCCGGCGCCTCGGAGGCCGCCGTCCGCGCGGACGGGCGCCGAATCGCCGACTATCTGACGGCCCGCCCCGAGGCCTACCCCCAGGTGCTGCGGCACCTCCAGGCCGGGCGGCCCGCCCTGGCCCACCGCGCGGCGGCCGTCCGCCCCGACGCCGCCTCCGCCGTCGCCTGGCTGCGGTCCCTGCCGGCGGTCACCGCGCCCCCGGCGCAGGACGCGCCGGCCGTGGAGGACCTCGACCCGCGGGCCCTCGCCGGGGCATGGGCGGCCGGCCGCGCCGTCGCCTGGCCGCCCGGCCCGGCGCCCGCGCCCTGGGACTTCCCGCCGCCCGCCTTCGACACGGCCGAGTACGACATCCCGCGCGCCCCCGAGGCGCCGTCCGCCGCCTCCCGGCTGCCCGCCGCCGAGTGGCTGCACCAGCCCCTGTGGACCCGCTCACGGCGCGCCCGCACCGGTGCCCCGGCGTCCCGCCGTACCGCCGTGGTGGTGATCGGTCCCGGACAGGACGGTGAGAACTGGCGGTTCCTGGAGCGCCCCTACGCCCGGGTGGTGACCGTACGCGCCGGGCAGGGCCTGACCCGGCTCGGCGAGGACCGCTACGAGGCCGATGTCGCCGACGCCGCTCAACTCGCCGCCCTGCTCGACCGCCTGACCGGCGCGGGCGAACCCCCCGTCGACTGGCTGCACGCGCTGCCGCTCGCCCTCGGCGACGGCACGGACGCGACCGGTCTGCGGACCGCCGAGTGGGCCTGCCTGGACACGGTCGCCGCCCTCGCGTCGGCCCTCGCCGGCCGCCCGGTGGCGGACCGGCCCCGGGCCTGGCTGCTGTCCCAGCGGGCACAGCCGGTCACCGGGACCGTCCGCGTCCCCCTGGCCGGTCTGCTCGCCGGGGCCCTCGAAGTCCCCCGGCAGGAACTCGGCGTCACGCTCCGCTGGACCGACCTGCCCGGCCCCGACCCGGCGGCCTGGGCCGCCCACCTGCCCGACCTGCTCCTCGACGACACCGTCACCGACCGGGCGACGGCGCTCCGCGGCGGCTTCTGGTGGCACCGCACCACCGTGCCGGTGCCCGCCGGTGAGGCGCCCCGCCCCGCCGCCGCACCGGGCACCCATCTGGTCCTCGGCGGCACGGGCGGCATCGGCACCACCCTGGCCGCGGACCTCCTCCTCCGGCATCCCGGCAACCGGGTCGTCCTGGTCGCCCGCGGTGCCGAAGTGCCCACCGCGCTACGGCCGTTCGGCGAGCGCGTCACCCTGGTCACCGCCGACCTGGCGGCCGAGGAACCCGCGGCGGTCGCGGACCGGCTGATCCCGCTGCTCGACGGGCTGGCCGGTGTCGTGCACGCCGCCGGCACCGCCGGGGGCGGGCTGCTGGCCCGCCGCGAACCGGGCGCCGCCCGCGCCGTCACGGCGGCCAAACTGCGCGGGGCCCTGCTCGTCGAACTCCTCGTCGCCGAACACGCCCCCGACTACGTCCTGTACTGCTCCTCGATGGCGGCCCGGTTCGGCGGGGTCGGCCAGTTCGACTACGCGGCCGCCAACGCCTGCCTCGACGCCTACGCCCACCACACCGCGCCCGGCGGCGACGCCACCGTACGGACGAGTGTCGGCTGGGACGCGTGGCGGGACGTCGGCATGGCCCAGCGGCACGCCGCCCGCGCGGACGCCCGGCACCGGGACCACCTGACCGTGGCGCTCACGCCCGAGGAGGGCACCGCCGTCTTCGAGCGGGCCCTCCACCTCCAGCTGCCCGGTCTCCTCGTCAGCACGACGGACCTGACGGCCGCGCGCGCCTTCTACGAACCGGCCGACACCGTATCCACGTCCACGTCCACGTCCACGTCCACGTCTCCCGAAGCGTCCGCCACCGCCGTGCGGGGCGACATCGGCGCGGAGATCACCGGAGTCCTCCTCGGCCTCCTCGGCGTGGACACCGTCGATCCGCAGGCCGCCCTGTACGACCTGGGCGCCGACTCGCTGACCCTGCTGGAACTCCTGGACGAGATCAAACGCCTGCACGGCACCGACATCGAACTGTCCCGGCTCAGCCACCGGGTGAGCCTCGCGGAGCTCCTCGGCCACCTCGGCGGCGGCTGCGGACCGCAGGGCACGGTGGTGGACGTCGAGGTGTGGCAGCGCGCCCCCGGTCCGGACGTGCTGTGCCTGGTGCATCCGGTCGGCGGGGACGTCCAGGCCTACCGCCCGCTGGTGTCCGCCCTCCCCGACGACCTCACCGTCTGCCTGATCGCCGACCCCGGACTGCGCGACCCCGGACTGCCGGACCGGTCCATCGAGGAGCGCGCCGCGCTCTATCTGGCCGCCGTACGACGGGAGTTCCCGGCACCCGCGCACCGACTGACGCTCGCCGGCTGGTCGTTCGGGGCGTGGACCGCGCTGTCGATGGCCGCGCTCGCCGAGGCCGAGGACCGGCCGGTGACCACCCTCCATCTCCTCGACCCGCCGCCACCGGACGCGGGGCACCGCCTCGCCGCCTACGACGAGGAACAGATACAGGCGGTCTTCGCCCGCGAGTTGAGCGGAAACACGGCGGCGCGGCCGACGGAACGGGACCTCGGCATCACCGGACCCGGCCGGAGCGCCCCCGGCACCCTCACGGAGTCCGGGCGCGCGTACGCGGAGCGGCTCGCGCGCCGCTGCCGGGCGAATCTGGCGGCCATGGCCGGGCACCTGCTGCCGCGGCTGCGCCGGACGCCCGCCGTCGTATGGCTGGCGGCACGCCACGTGGACGAGGCCCTGCTCGCGCCCGAACCGACCGGTCCCGGTGCCTGGGACGCCCATCTGCCGTCGCCGTTCCGGCTGCACCAGGTCGACGCCGACCACTACGGGATCGTCGCCGAGCCGTACGTGCGGGAGATCGCCGCCGCACTCGCCGAGCGCCCGTCCGCCGCACCCGCCGAACCCTCGCCCGCCGGCCTCGCCGACCCCCCGTCCGGCGCCCGGCCGCAGCCCGCCGGACGGATCTGAGGAGACCACCCGTGCAGCATCCGTACACCCGCCTGCCCGCGCGGTCGTTCTGGCGCACCGCGGTCGCCGAACCGGACCCGGCGGACATCGACGGCCTGTGGACGCCGAAGTTCGCGATCGGCCAGGACGATCCCGTCGTCACCGCCGGATCCTGTTTCGCCGCGCACATCGGCCGGGCCCTCCTGGCGGAGGGCATGCACTGGTACGACGCCGAACTCCCGCCGCCCGGCCTGACGGCCGCCGAGCAGGCGGCGCGCGGCTACCGCCGTTTCTCCTTCCGGACCGGCAACGTCTACACGGCCGCCGCGCTGCGCCAGTGGGTCGCCTGGGCGCTGGAGGAGGAGAAGCCGCCGGAGGAGGTGTGGGCGGAGGACGGGCGCTTCCACGATCCCTACCGGCCGGCCGTGGAACCGGACGGCCTCGGCTCGCCCGACGAGGTGCTGCACGCCCGCGCGGTCACCCTGCACGCGATCCGCACCGCCCTCACCAAGGCCGACGTGCTGGTGTTCACCCTCGGCCTGACCGAGGCCTGGCACGACGTCCGCACCGGCACCGTGCTGCCGATGTGTCCCGGAACCCTGCGCGGCAGCTACGACCCCGGCCGGCACGTCCTGCACAACCACACCGTCGACCGGGTGCAGCGCGACCTCACGGACGTGCTCGCGATGGCGCGCGGGGTCAACTCCCGGCTGCGGACGGTCCTCACGGTCTCCCCGGTCCCGCTGACCGCGACCGCCACCGGCCGCCACGCACTGGTCGCCACCACCCACTCCAAGTCGGTGCTGCGCGCGGCGGCCGGTCAGCTCGCCGACACGTCGGACGAGGTCGACTACTTCCCGTCGTACGAGATCGTCACCGGCTTCCCCTACCGGGCCGCGTTCTACGAACCGAACCTGCGCACGGTCACCCCCGACGGAGTGGCCTTCGTGATGCGGCACTTCTTCCGGTCCCTGCGGCCCGAGCCCGCACCGGCCATCCCCGTCGCAGATGTCACCGGCACCACCGGCACCACCGGCACCACCGGCACCACCGGCACCACCGGCACCACCGGCACCACCGGCACCACCGGCAGAGAGGACCACTGGTGTGACGACGCCGTGCTCGACTACTACGGCCCCCGCCCGGTTCCTCCTGCTCGGTGACTCGCACGCCGGCTGCGTGGGACGGGCCGCGCTCCAGGCGGATCTGCCCTTCGTGGGCGGGCCGGTCGGCTCGGGGCGGGATTTCCTGGGTCCGTTCCTCGACCTCGACGGCGCGGACGGCGACGACGGCGACGACGGCGACCTCGTCTTCCGGGACGCGGAGACCCGGCGGCTGGTCCGGGAGTTCCTGGACGCGCTCGGTGTGACCGGGTTCGCGGAGCTGGGGGTGCCGCTCGTGTGCACGTTCGGGCTGAGCGCCCACACGGTGGCGACCCGGCAGAACTGGGACATCCACCGCGACCGGCATGGCACCGTGCCCGAGGGGTTCCTGCGCAGCGGCCTGTTCGGGGACCTGGTCCGGGAAAGCGCCCGCGGCGCGCTCGCCTTCTACGAGCGGACGGCCGCGCTCGGGCTGCGGGTGCTGGCCCCGCTGCCGCCGCAGCGCGTCCCGGGCATGTCCGACCCGGCCGTCTTCTTCGCCGCCCAGGACGTCCTCGGCGCCGAACTCGCCGCGCGCGGTGTGGAGATCGTCGACCTGCGCGCCCGGGTCACCGACGGCTCCGGACGGCAGCGGCCCGTCTTCTGCGAGGCCGACGACACGATCCACGGCAACCTCGCCTTCGGCCGCCTGGTGGTCGCCGAACTCCTCGACCGCGCCCTGTGACCCCGCAACCCCGATCCCCAGGAGGTCCCCCATGGAGGACTACGCGCTCCGCGCCGTCGAACGGCTCACCACCCGCCCCGTCGAGCCGTACGACACCTTCACGCTCGCCCCGATCACCCCGGTGCTGGGCGCCGAGATCACCGGCCTCGACCTCTCGCGGGAGCTGACACCCCAGCAGGAGAAGGAGCTCACGCACGCGTTCCACGCCCACCATGTGCTGGTCTTCCGCGACCAGGACCTGACCCCCGAGGCGCACAAGCGGTTCGCGGGCGTCTTCGGAGCCCTGCACCCCGTCGCCCTCGCGGCGGAGGGTTCGGACCCGCACATCCTGGAGATCAAGGCGGACAAGGACTCCAAGGCCGTCGCCGGCAACGGCTGGCACTCCGACGGCACCGCCGACGCCGAGCCCTCCCTCGGCTCCATGCTGTACATCACGACGATCCCCGAGGGCGGCAGCGGCGGCGACACCCTGTTCGCCAACATGCACCTCGCCCACGACCTGCTCTCCCCCGCCCTGCGCGGCTTCCTGGACGGCCTGACCGCCCTCCACGACGGCGCCAAGCCCTGGACGGACGCCGGGCTGACCCCGCCGCCCGAGTACGACGTGCCGCGCACCGAACAGCCGGTCGTCGTCCGCCATCCGGAGAACGGCCGCAAGCTGCTGTTCGTCAACGCCCCCTACACCTCGCACATCACCCAGCTCGCGCGCCCCGAGAGCGACGCCCTGCTGGGGATGCTGTACGCGCACATCGCCCGTACCCCGCTGCTGCACTGCCGGGTCCGCTGGCAGGAACGCACGCTGGTGTTCTGGGACAACCGCAGCGTGCAGCACCACGCGGTCTGGGACTACTTCCCGCACACCAGGGAGGGCCGCCGCGTGGCCATCGACGGTTCCGCCCTGCACGCCTGACCCGGCCGGAGGGAGAGCGCACATGGCCACGTCCACGGCCGCCCCGGCGGCCTTCCTCGCCGCGCTGCGGTCCCCGGCCGCCGAGCCGCCCGCGGCCGGCCTGCCCGGCTGGCTGTGGCGGCTCGCCACCGCCGTCCACGGGGAACTGCCGCCGCCCTACGCGGACGCCTGGGCGACCCGGCTGCACGGCCTGCTCGGCACGGCCGGTGTCCCGGCCGGGCTGCGGGCCGTGCACGTCTGGCAGGCGGACACCGTGCTGCCGCTGCTCGCGCGGACATCGGACCAACCCGTACCCGTACCCGCGCCCTCGCCGTCGCCGTCGCCGTCGCCGTCGCCGTCGCCCGCGGAGCTGCACCGCGCGGCGGCCCGGGGCGCACCGGCCGACCGGGCCGCCTGGCGGTCGGCCCTGGGCCCGTCGCTGCTGCGGCTGTACGAGGCCGCCTACGACCGTGCCTCCGCCTACGCCGAGGGGCACGCGGGCGCCCGTGACTACGCGCTGGCCAACGGGTACGCCGAAGCCGAGGCGGACGCCTACGGCCACGAGTACGCGCGGCTCAGCAGTGAGGCGAACGCCCGCGCCTTCGCCGAGGCGCACGCGCGGGCCGTCGGCGCGGCGCTCGCGGCGGCGTACGCGGCCGACGACGCGCGGGCCTACGCCGACACCTTCCCGGAAGCGCAGCTGAGGGCGGTCGTACGCGCCACGGCGACCGGGGGCGAGGAGCGCCGGACTCGGCTGCTCCTGGCCGACGGTCTCCTCACGGCGCTGACGGCTCCCCGGCCGTGACCCCGGCGGCCCGTGCCGGCCGGGTCTCAGGTCCGCGGGCCCAGCAGCCGGATCGCGTCGGCGGCCACCGGTCCGTCGGCGTCGTTGGTCAGCTCGACCGACGTGCCGAGACCGGCCGGCAGGCTGAACTCGCCGAGCGAGACCCAGGTTCCGCCGCGCGGGTCGGCGGCGCCGGCGGCCCGCTGGTCGACGCGAACGGTCGTGGTGGCGTCGGGCTGGACGACGGCGTACGGGGCGTTGCTCGCGCGGCTCGCGGCCGGGGGGTAGGACACCTGGATCTCGTACACGCCGTCCTGGGGCACGACCGGCCGCCAGCGCACCTTCCGCTGGCCCGAACCGGCGGGCGCCGTCCGGTAGTTGCCCGACCAGTAGCCGGGGTCCACCGTCGCCGTCGGCCAGCTGCCGCCGACGATCTCGAAGCCCAGCCGGTCGTTGTCCACGACCACCTCGGCGCGTACGTCGGCGGAGCCGGGCGCCTCGACCAGGCTGAGCGAGTCGAGGCCGAGGCGGGTGCCGCCGCCCCGGCCGGTCCCGGTCACCGCGCACCGCAGGGTGTGCCGGCCGGCGCGCAGCCGGGTGGTGCCGAGGCGGGCCAGGTCGAAGCCGTCCGCGGACTGCGCGGTGGCGTCGATCGCGTAGGCGGGCAGTCCGGAGCGGTCCACGGTGACGGTGGACAGGGCGCCGTCCGCGGTGCGGTGGTAGCGCAGGAGCAGTTCGTACTCTCCGGTGTGCGGCGCCCGGAAGGTGAACTCCACCGCGTCGCCGACCTGTCCGGGGGTGAAGTCCAGGCGCTCGGCACGGCGCGCCAGTGGATCGTCGACGGTCTGCACGGCACCGCCGGTGACCTCGGGGTCCGAGTCGGCGAGGGCGACGACGGTCTCCCGGTAGTGGGGGCCACGGCGCAGGCTGTCCCGGCCGCCGGTCAGCCAGTCCAGGGAGAAACGGCAGACGTTGACCCGCAGCGGGACGCTGGCCATGTCGCCGTCGCAGCCGTAGAGCAGCACGATGGTGCCGTCGGAGAGCCGGGCGAGATCCGAGTAGAAGGAGCGGTTCTCGTTGACGACCCGCTGGTAGCGGTAGGAGTAGCCGTCGTCGTAGCTGACCGCCACCGTCATGTTGCGCCGGACGGGTGAGTCGGGGCGGCTGAACAGGACCCGCCCGGTGTCGTGGCCGCCGGTGTAGCGCAGCAGGCCGGCGTCGACCGCGTTGAAGGAGCCGGTGGCGCCGTCGAACGCCGGCTGCGACCAGGTCAGGCCGTCGTCCGTGCTGACGGAGACGATGCGCTGCCCCTCACCGCCCGCCGCGGCGCGGCCGTTGACGAACACGCTGCCGTCGGCGCGCTGCACCAGCCGCGCCTCGTTGATGGGGTAGGCGACCTGCACGGGGACTTCGCCGGTGGCCTGCCAGGTGGCGCCGTGGTCGTCGCTGTAGATCGGCGCGACGCCGTAGAACCGCTGGGCCACGGTGTTGCCGACGATCACCCTGCGGTGCGCGCAGTTGAGCAGCAGCCGGCCGGATCTCAGCTGGATGCCGTGGCCCGGACCCGGGCCGTGCAGCGCCCAGTTGTAGGGAAACCCGTCGAACAGGCCTGCCAGGTTTCGGACTTCGCTCCAGGTCTGTCCGCTGTCCCGGCTGGAGATGACATAGAGGTCGCCCGAGTCGCCCGAGCAGGAGGTGTTCTCGGGCAGCCGGAGCGAGAGCATGTAGAAGAGGAAGACCTCCCGCGTGTGGCGGTCCACGACCAGCGCCGGGTTGCCCCAGGACTCGCCGTCGACGGAGGTGACCAGGGTGCGGCTCTCCTCCCAGCTCCGGCCGCCGTCGGTGCTGCGGCGCAGCAGCAGGTCGCGCGGTCCGGCGTCGCACACCTCGTGACGGCCTTCGGTGACGGCCAGGACGGTGTCGTCGGGCAGTACGGCGAGCGCGTGCACGTGGTAGCTGACCAGCGGGCCCTCTCCGGAGTCCCAGAGGGTCTGCTCGTCGAAGAAGGTGCCGTGCCGGCCGGCGGCGTGGGCCGCCGGTCCGAGGGCCACGGAGCCGAACGCGGCGGTCGCCGAGGCGCCGACGACCCCGAGGGTGAAGGATCTGCGGTTCATGGCGGTGCGGTGCGGTCCGCTGTCGGACATGGTGGGCCACCCCTTCCGGGCGGTACGGAGGTGAGGGAACCGGCGCGGGACGTCACGCGCGGGATCAGGCTCGTACGAGATGCGCGTCGAGCGGAGCGAGCAGGTCGAGCAGTGCCTTGCGCTCGCCGTCGGAGCATGGCGTGAAGGGCGGCGCGACATGGGGCGGGCACAGCCCTCGTGCGGCGAGGACGGCCTTCACCGCGGGCACCCCGGGTCGTACGGCGTGCAGCGCCAGCACGGCGTCGAGCACCCGTTGTGCGCGCCGCGCGTCCTCGCCGCGGCCCTCGCGGTGGGCACGGAACAGCTCGACGGCCGCCCCGGGGGCCAGGTTGGCCACCCCGAGCACCACGCCGTCGGCGCCGAGCCGGAGCGCGTCCAGTGCCTGCCGCTCCGCGCCCTGGCTCACGCCGAAGTCCGCGCGCCGGCGGGCCGCCGCGAGGGCGTGGCCGAACAGGGCGAGGTCGCCCGAGCTGTCCTTGATGCCCACCAGGTGGGCGAGGCCGGTCAGTTCGTCGAGCAGGGCGGGGGTGAGCGGGTTGCCGTAGCGGGGGGCGTGGTAGGCGACGACGGGGATACCGAGGCCGGCCAGGGCGGTGTAGTGGGCGACGATCTCGTCGTGCCGGTGGTGGAAGTAGATGGGCGGGCTGAGCACCAGCGCGTCCGGCGCGGCGGGCCGGACGGCCTCCGCCCGCTCCAGCGCCTCGGCGGTGCCGGGCGCGGTGATGTTGATCAACACCGGTCCGTTGTCCGTCAGTTCGCGCCAGCGGGTGGCCACCTCGGTGGCGAAGTCGGTCAGTTGTGCGGTGGGGAGCAGGGGGCCTTCGCCGTTGCTGCCGAAGAGCATCAGCCCGCGGGTGCCGGCCGCTGCGAGCGCGCCGAGCAGGGCGTGGGCGGCCGGGGCCGAGGGCTGCCCCGGGTGGTCCATCGGTGTGACCAACGGGACGATGGCTCCGGACAGTAAGGCACGTCCGTCGATCTGTCTTCGTTCGGCTGCTGCCACGTCGTGGCTGGTCGCGCCCCGCGGCGGAGCCGCAAATTGACACAGCCCCGCGCCCCTGCGGGGCGCTGCAGTACCGTCCATCAGTAGCCCCTGATCTCGGGCCAGGCCAGTTCGGCTCCGGCGCGGGTGAGTTCGTGCTGGAAGTTGCTCAGCCGTGCGCTGTCCTCGTAGACCTGCCCGGGTTCCAGCCGGTGGTCCAGGCAGTGCGCGGCCAGTGATCCGGCTGCCTCGCCGATGTTCCACTCGACGGGGTGCAGGCGGTAGCAGCCGTTGGTGATGTGGGTGGTCCCGATGTTCTTGCACACGGGCAGCAGGTTGCGCACGCGTACGGGGAGCAGGGCGCCCAGGGGGATCCGGAAGGGGCTGCTGGCGACGTCGATGTAGGTGTCGCCGCCGGTGGAGGGGTGGAGGTCGATGCGGTACATGCCGATGCCGACGGAGTCCGGGTACGGCACCGCGCCGTGTTCGCCGCGGACGGCGAGGGACAGGTCCTGTTCGACGATCCGGCGGCGGGCGACGATCCGGCGCGACTCACGGATGTACGGGGCCTTGGCCAGCCCGTCGGCCGTGCCCAGGACGTCGCCGCGCAGTCGCAGTCCGGGCCAGCCGGTGCCGCCGTCGGGACGGGGGGCCTCGGTCTGCAGCCAGTAGAGCATGCTCATGCTGAGCTCGCGGGCGCCCGCGAGATGCCGGTCCCGTTCCTTGTCGTCGACCCCGATGAGCGGACCGGGCAGATAGTCGATCATGGGCCAGTTGACGATGGTCACATCGCTCGCGGCGAAACCCGGCCGGTACAGCTTCCGGGAGACCACCCGGCGGAACTCCCACAGCTCCTTGTCGCCCGCGTCCCTGCTCTGGTCGGCGACGACCGGCCCGGAGTCGGTGTTGGGGGTGAAGCCGCGCGGTACGGTCTCCAGCGTCCTCGGGTCGGGCGCGCTCAGGCTCAGCAGCCGGTTCGGCCACTGCGGGGGGTGGTAGGCGGCCCAGGTGTCGTAACCGGCCGGCCGGTCGACGGTGTGGTCCTCCCCGGGCACATGGTCGACGGCGAACACCCAGGAGAACGCCTGCATGTTGGAGGGCTGGGCCTCCTCGGGCGCGCTCGGCTCACCGGTGTCCCGCCGGGACTCGAAGCCCGTCACGTGCTCGGTACCGGTCAGCGGCAGCAGGTCGCCGAGTTCCGTGGCGTCCAGGACGTACGGTGCCGAGGCTTCGACCCGTGTCCCGTCGGGGCCCTCGACGGTCACGGACCGCACCCGGTCGCCGTCCACGGAGGCGGCCACCGGACGGTGCCGGTACAGGATCCGCAGCCGGCCGGCGGCCACGTAGGGCGCGACCATGGCCTCCAGGACGGCGGCGCCCACCCTCGGCTCGTGGCAGAGCGCGCTCACCCGTCCCTCGCCCGGGTTGAGGTACGGGCGCCGGCGCGCCTCGTCGGTGAGCGGGTACCAGGTCCGGTAGTGCGCGCGGATCGCCTCGCGCAGGGCGCGGTAGGTGCGGGTGGCGCCGAACTGCTCGATCCAGGCGTGCTCGTCGGGCGGTACGCCCTGGCTGGTGAGCTGGCCGCCGATCCAGTCGGTCTCCTCGGTGAGCAGGACCGACCGGCCCCGGTCGAGGGCGGCCAGCGCCGCCGCCACACCGCCCAGGCCCCCGCCCACGACGAGGACGTCCGCGGCCGCGGCCGTCGGTGCGCTCATGTGCCGCTCCTCTCCGGGCCGACGGTGAATTCCCTGGTTCCGCCGGGTACCTCCATCGGCACGGGCGGGCCCCCGTCCGGCGGGGTGACGAGCAGGTCGCCGTCGCCCTCGGCGATCCCGGTGACCCGGTCGCCGGTGCGCCGGTAGCCCCGTACGACGACACCGGGCGCCATGTCCAGCAGGACCCGTCCGTCGAGGTGGACGGTGAGCCGGTCGGCCGCCCGGACGTCGAGGCGGCCCTCGCCGAGCGGCAGGTTGCGCAGTTCGGCCGGCTCGCCGGGGTGGGCGAACCGCCAGCCGTCGGGGCGTGCGTCGGCGAGTTCGCCGAAGGCGAGGTACGCCAGCAGACCGCCCCAGGCCATCAGCCCGTCCGAACGTTTCTGAAAGCTCGTCACGTTCTCTCCCTCGACGGCCGGATAGTTCTCCCGCACATGGCCGTGCACCCGCCACTCGTCGAGAAACAGCCGCAGCAGGGCGCCCACCACCGGCCGGCTCAGCCCGGTCAGCCCGTACCGCCGCAGCCCGCGTACGGCGAGATACGCCATCGGCGCCCAGATCCGGCCGCGCCAGTAAGTCGCCTCGAAGCCCGGGTCGTCGCGGGCCACGCTCGGCAACGGGCGGACACCGCCCAGTACTTCGGGCCGCAGCAAGTCGGTGGCCATGGCCGCCGCGCGGTCGGCGTCCGGCAGGCCGCCGAGCAGCGCGTACAGCATCGTCGGGGAGACGTGCGGATCGTGCGTGCCCGTGGAGGTGAGGTTGCGGTAGCCGTTGCGGTCGCCGTCCCAGAGAAGCCGGTCGGCGACCGCCTTCGCCGTCGCGGCCTCGACGCGCAGCCGGTCGGCCGTCGCCCGCTCGCCCAGGAGGGCGGCGATCTCGGCCAGGGCCTCGGCGTCGGCGATGTGCAGCGCGTTCAGGCCGACGTCGGCGAGGTCCATGGTGTGGGTCACCGGGTCGTAGCGGGCCTCGTCGTACATCGGGGAGTCGTCCAGGCCCGACTCCCGTTTGGCTCGGTCCAGGGTCGCCGACGCGGGGTCGCCTTCGACCGGGTCGGAACCCCAGGCGAGCAGCCCGTGCGGGCCGCGGCGGGCCCGGGGCCACCAGTCGTGCCAGGCCAGCAGCGCCGGGAAGGTGTCGTCGAGCAGTGCCCGGTCGCGGGTCTCGGACGACAGGCCGCCCGCCAGGTAGGCCTGATACACCGTCAGCGCGCCTACCGGCGGCTGCGAACGGTCGTCGGTGCGGCCCCGCTCGTCCGAGATCCGGTTCGGGATCATGCCGGCCGCGTCCGCGTACGGCAGGATCTGGCCGAAGATGCCGCGCGCGTAGTCCCGGTCGACGGCCGAGGCGGCGAGACCGGTGAAGAAGGTGTCCCAGGCGTGCAGGGCCCAGGTGCCGTAGAAGCCCTTGCGCTCGGCGCAGACGAAGTCCCTGGAGGTCGGGGTGAGGACCCGGCCGAGGTCCGGGGCGTAGACGGTGTTCCAGGTGACGGCCCGGGTCAGGGCGTCGGCGGCGGCGCCGAGCCAGCCGCCGGAGCGGAGCCGGGTGCGGTCGGTGGCGGCGCGGCGGGCCGCGAGTACGGCGGGGGTCCCGTCCACCGTGCCGGGTGTGCCGGCCGGCGCGACGCGCAGGTACACGGTGCCGGGTCCGTCGTAGGCCAGGACCGGCGGGCTCTCCACCCGGTGGGCGGGCGAGGAGGCGGTGACCGTCCAGTGGATCCCGCCCGCGAGGACGGTCCCGAGCGGGTCCTCCGGTCCCTCCGTTCCCTCCAGCGAGAGCACGATCCGGCCCGTGCTCTCGGCGCGGACGTGCAGGATGTCGCCGGGTCCGCCCGCGAAGGCCAGCCGCAACCGGTGGCCCGCCGCGCGGACCGTCACTTCGGCGTAGCCGCCGTCCACGGTGTGCGGTCCGAGCCGTTCGAGTCCGTCGCGCCAGGTGAACCCGTCGAGCACCGGACCGTCGGGGCCGAGGACGCCGAACCGCACCCGGGGTCCGGACGGCAGCCGGCTCATGCCGGTGTGGGTGCGGACGTCCCAGGTGTTCCAGCCGGCCGGCGCCGGAGTCACGGCGGTGCGCGGCTCTCCCGTCCCGTGCTCGCTCATACGACCGCCTCGCCGTCGGCGGCGCCGTCGCCCGGCACCGCGTCGTCCAGGTCCAGGGCCGCGTCCAGCAGCGCCTGCGTGTACGGGTGTCGCGGGGCGGTGAGCACCTCGCCGGTGCGGCCCTCCTCGACGATCACGCCCCGGCGCATCACCGCCACCCGGTCCGCGATCTGGTGCACCACGCCCAGGTCGTGCGAGATGAACAGCATCGCGAGCCGGTGCCGGGCACGCAGGTCGACGAGCAGCCGCAGGATCTGGGCCTGGACGGACACGTCGAGCGCCGACACGGCCTCGTCGCAGACCAGCAGCCGGGGCCGTACCGCCAGCGCTCGGGCGATGCTGACCCGCTGGCACTGGCCGCCCGACAGGTCCCCCGCGCGCCGCGCCGCCACCTCGGGGTCGAGCCCCATGTCGGCGAGGAGCCGGTGCAGTGCCTCGGTGCGGTCGCCCTCGGGCGCGGTGACCGGGTGGGTGCGCCAGACCTCGCCGATGACGGCGGCGACCGTCATCCGCGGGTTCAGCGAGGAGCGCGGATCCTGGAACACCATCTGCACCGCGCGCTGCAGTTCGGGCGGCCTACGTCCCGCGCGGCCGAGCGGCCGTCCCTCGAAGGTGACGGTCCCGGCACCCGGCCGCAGGAGTCCGGCCACGCACCGGGCGACGGTCGTCTTGCCGGAGCCGGACTCGCCGACGAGCCCGAGTGTCTCCTCGGCTGCCACCGACAGGCTCGCCCCGTCCACGGCGACCTGACCGCTCCGCCGTCCCCCGTAACGGACCCGCAGGTCACGCACGTCGAGGAGGGCCTGCTCGCTCGGACTCACGACCGCGCCACCTCCTCGGCGAAGTGGCAGGCGCTCCAGCGGCCCGGCACCACCTCCCGCACCTGTGGCCGCTCGGCACGGCACCGGGCGCGGGCCAGCGGGCAGCGCGGGTGGAAGGCGCAGCCTGCGGGCCGGTTCGCCGGGGTCGCCGGGGCCCCGGGCAGCGGGTCGGCGAGGGCGGTGCGGGTCCGGACGGCGGGCACGCTGCGCACCAGGGCGGCGGTGTACGGATGGGCGGGCCGCCGCAGGACGTCACGGGCGGGCCCGTGCTCGCAGACCCGTCCCGCGTACATCACCACGACCTGTTCGCCGACGTGCGACACGACCCGCAGGTCATGGCTGACCAGCAGCATCGCCAGGCCGTCGGCCGCCTGGATGTCGGCGAGCAGCCGCAGGATCCGGGACTGCACGGTGACGTCGAGCGCCGTCGTGGGCTCGTCGGCGAGGAGCAGCGCGGGGTTTCCGGCCAGCGCCATCGCGATCACGGCACGCTGGCGCAGGCCCCCGGAGAGCTCGTGCGGGTAGGCCCGCGTCCGCCGTTCCGGCTCCGGTACGCCCACCCGGTCGAGGAGTTCGACGACCCGGCGGTTCACCTCGGCCCGGGGCAGCCGGTCGCGGCGCGGTATCTCGCCGACCTGACGGCCGATGCGCTGGGTCGGGTTGAGGGCGGCGAGCGGGTCCTGGAAGATCATCGCGATCTCCCGGCCGCGTACCGCGCGGCGCCGGGCCGGGCCGGCGGCGAGCAGGTCCTCGCCGTGCCACAGCAGCCGGCCGGCCAGGGTGGCGCCCTCGGGCGGCAGGCCCAGGATCGCCTGGGCGGTCATGGTCTTCCCGCTGCCGGACTCGCCGATCAGCCCCACGGTGGTGGCGCGCGGCACGTCGAAGGAGACGCCGTCCAGCACCCGGGTGCGGGTGCCGCGCGGACCGGGGAGTTCCACCACCAGGTCCTCGATCCGCAGGACCGGCCCGTCCGTTGCGGCCACCGCCTTCCCGGCGCCGTGTTCGCGTGCGGTTCCGGCGGGGGTCACGAGCCGCCGGTCCGTACGCCGGCGAAGTCCGACAGTCCGCTGGCGTCCGGGACGAAGCCCTTCAGGTCGCTGTTCCAGGCGTAGGCGATGCTCACGGACATCGGGTACATGCCGACCGCGTCCTGCCAGATGATCTTGCTGGCCTGGCCGTAGAGGTCGGTGCGCTTCGCCTTGTCGGCCGTCGCGCCGGCCGCCGCGAGCAGGCCGTCCAGGGTCTTGTTGCAGTAGCCCATGCGCTTGGCCGCGCAGGTGTAGAGACGGCCGAGGTTGCTGGCCGCGTCGTAGCTGGGGGTGGCCAGCTGCTGGAAGTTGATGTCCCACTTGAGGGCGAGCAGGTCCTCCGTGAAGACGGCCTGCTCCTTCTCCAGCGGGTCCACCTGCACGCCGACCTTCCGCAGGTCGGAGACGACGGCCTCGATGAAGGGCTTGAACTCGTCGTTGGCGAACTGGAGCCGGAGCTTCTTGGAGAAGTCGAATCCTGCGGCGGTGAGGGCCGCCTTGGCGGCCGCCGGGTCGTAGGCGACGGCGGGCTGTGTCACGTGGCCGAGGACGACGCCGGTCACGGGCGCGTCGGCGGCCTTGCCGGTGTCGGGGTACAGCTTGTCGATGATGGTCTTGAAGTCGACGGCCTGCCAGATGGCCCGGCGGACCTTCGCGTCCTTGAGGGCGGGGATCGAGGAGTTGAACCACATGGTGAACTCGGCGCTGCTCGGCACGGTCTGCACGGTGAGGCTCTTCTCGCCCTTCAGCGAGGCCAGTTGGTCGTCGGGGATGCCCCAGACGACGTCCACCTCGCCGGTGCGCAGCGCGGTCATGCGGGCCGCGAGTTCGGGGATGTTCCGGATGGTGACCTTGCCGAGCGTGGGTTTCGTGCCCCGGTACTTCTTGTTGGGCACCAGGACCAGCGACCCGCTCGGCGTGAACGCGTTCACGGTGAACGGGCCTGAGCCGACAGGGTGGTTGAAGAAGGCGGTGTCGTCCTTGCCGACGCCCGACGGGAGGACGTAGAAGGTGCCGAGCTTGCCGGGGACGGACGCGTCGGGCGCCGGGCTGTGCAGGACCACCTCGGTGGCGGAGACCTTGGTCATCGTGTCGCCCGGGAAGTTGCCCGCGTTGGGGCCGTTCAGGCCGATCATCCGCTGGAAGGAGGCGACCACGTCGTCGGCGTCGAGGGCGGAGCCGTCGGAGAAGGTGACGCCGGAGCGCAGCGTGAACGTCCAGGCGGTGACGTCCTTGTTGGGCTTCCAGGACGCGGCGAGGTCGCCTTCGAGGGTGCCGTCCGCGGCGGGTTTCACCAGTCTGCCGAAGATCTCCTGGGCGGCCAGCTGGGTCCCTGTGGAGGCGCCTTGGGCTCCGTGCGGGTCCAGGCTCTCGATCGGATAGGTGCCGGCGACCGTCACGTCTCCCGAGGCGGAACCGCCCCCGTTGTCGTCGCCGCCGGTGGTGGTCGAGCAGGCGGCGAGGAGCGCCGCGCCCGCCGTGGCGGTGGCGGCGAACCGGATCAGCCGGCTCCGCCCGTGCTCACGCGTCCTGGTCATGATGGTGCTCCTCTCGATCGAGGGTCGGTCGGAGTCAGCCGGTGGGTTCGGAGTCGGTCGGGGGGGTTCAGGGCCAGTCGGGGGTTCGGAGTCGGTCGGGGGGTGAGGCGCCGTACCTGGTGTGGTTCAGCCGGGGCGGCCACGCCCGTGGCGGGCGGTGAGCTGGTCGCCGAGGATGCCCACGTTGACGATCAGGAGGGACAGGGCGATGCCCGGCAGGGTGGAGATCCACCATTGCGTTTCGAGGTACTCCTTGCCGTTGGCGATGGTCTGCCCCCAGGACACGGTCGACGGGGGCAGCCCGATACCGAGGAAGCTGAGCCCCGCCTCGGCCAGCACCACCAGCGCGAATTCGAGCGTGGCGAGGGCGACGATCGGGCCCGCCGTGAACGGGAGCACGTGCCGGACGAGGACGGTCCGGCCGGGCACGCCCAGCACCCGGGCGGCGTCGACCCACGGCCGCTCCCTGAGCGACAGCGCGATGCCCCGGGTGACCCGGGCGAAGCCGATCCAGCCCGTCGCCGAGAGCGCGATCACGACCAGCAGCACACTGCGCTCGAAGGCGCCCGCGATCACGATCGCCAGCAGGATCGCGGGGAAGGCCAGCAGGACGTCGAAGATCCGGGCCAGTACGGCGTCGGCGACGCCCCGGAAGTACCCTGCTACGGCGCCGAGGAGGACCCCGACGGCGCAGGACAGCGCCACCGTGGACACGCCGATGAGGACCGCCGTCCGGGCCCCGTAGACGATCTGGGCGAACAGGTCGCGGCCGAGTCCGTCGGTGCCGAGCCAGGCCGTGCCCCCGGTGGACACCTTGGCGCCGGGGGCGAGCAGCCGGTCGTCCAGGGAGGTGTGCACCGGGTCGTAGTGGACCAGCAGTGGCCCGACGACGGCCACCAGCAGGTAGCAGGCCACGACCACGGCGGGGAGCCGGGACAGGAGCGAGCGCGGTGCCCGCCGCGGGGCCGTCATCGGCTTCTCGACGGCGACGGTGAGGTCGGCCATCAGACGGCTCCCGTCCGGATCCGCGGATCCAGCTGCGCGATGAGCAGATCAGCCACCAGGTTGAGTACGACGACGATGCCGGCGATCAGCAGCGTGGCGCCCTGGACGACCGTGTAGTCGCGGTTGGCCACCGCCTCCACCACCAGCGATCCGAGACCGGGCCAGGCGAACACGTTCTCCACGATCACGGCGCCGCCGACCAGCGCCCCGACCTGGACGCCCACCACGGTCACCACCGGGATCAGCGAGTTGCGCAGGGCGTGCCCGAACAGCACCTGACGCTCGGTCAGACCCTTGGAGCGCGCGGTCCGGATGTAGCTCTCGCCCATCGTCTCGGCGACGCTGGTCCGGGTCAGCCGGGCGATGATCGCGACGAACGGGAAGGAGAGGGTGACGGCGGGCAGCACCAGGTGCTGGGGGGTGCCGACCCCGGAACTGGGCAGCAGCCGCAGGGTCAGGGCGAAGACCAGCACCAGCATGATGCCGATCCAGAACGTCGGGAACGACTGGAGGGCGATCGTGCAGGCCGAGACCACCCGGTCCACCAGGCTGCCCGGCCGCGCCCCGGCCAGCATGCCGAGGGTCAGTCCCACGACCACCGCGATCACGGTGGCCGTCACGGTGAGGTCGATCGTGGCGGGCAGCCGGTCGAGGACCGCGCCCATCGCGGACCTGCCGAGCCAGTGCGACTGGCCGAAGTCGAGCCGGCAGACGTCACCGAGGTAGCTGAGGTACTGGGCGCCGAGCGGCCGGTCCAGGCCGAGCGAGGAGCGCAGCTGGTCGATCTGGCTCCGGGTGGCGTCCGGGCCGAGCAGCACCGTCGCGGGGTCGCCGGGCGCGGCCCGGACGATGAGGAAGATCAGGGAGGCGGCGCCCCACATCACGAACACCCCGATGAGCAGCCGGTGCACGATCATCCGGATCATGTCCGCGGCCTCCCGCCCCCGGCGGGCACCGGTCCGATCGAGTCACCCGGGACGAAGGCGCAGGGCACCGTCAGCCGGCGCGGTTCGGGGCTCTCCTGGTCGAGCAGTTCGACCAGTACCCGGACGGCCTCCCCCGCCATCCGGGCGCGGGGCAGCGAGAACCGCGTCCAGTTCCGCGACTCCGCCGTCCAGGACGGCGGATCGCCGAGCAGGGCCAGGGAGCAGTCCTCCGGGAACCGGACCCGCCGGGTGCCGGCCATCGTCGCCAGCGCCTCGGTGAGCCGGTTGTCCTCGGTCGGCTCGACCAGCAGCGCGGTGATCCCCAGTTCGCCGATCCACCCGGCCAGCCGCTCGGCCGTCAGCTCCGCCGGATCGGTCAGGCTCCGGATCAGCGCCTCGTCCGCGACCAGGCCGGCCTCGGCCAGTCCCCGCCGGTAGCCCTCCTCGCGGTCCCTGGTGGGCTCGCTGTCCTCCAGGGCGCGCAGGTACAGGATGCGTCGGTGGCCGAGGCGCGCCAGCTCCGCGACGAGCGACGCGGTCGCCGAGACGTAGTCGGCCGCCACATAGGAGAGTTCGCCGTCGTCCACCTCTCGGCGTCCGACGAACACGATGGGAAAGTCCTCCCGGACCAGCGCCGACAGCTCCTCGCGGCGGACGTTCCGGCCGAGCAGGACACAACCGTCCGCGATCTTCAGCCGGTTGGTCCCGCCGACGTAGATCGACCGCTCGGCCCCCGGCGCCCCGGACGCGGCCCCGCCGGAGCAGAACAGCAGCAGGTCGTAGCCCTGCCGTGCGGTCTCCTCCTCCACGCCGAGCAGGAACGGGTAGTAGAAGTCCCGCTGGTCGGTCGGGAACACCGACTCGAAGGTGTAGAGCCCGAGCAGCCGGTTCCGGCCGCCCTTCAGGCTGCGCGCGGCGACATTGGCCGCATAGCCGAGCTCCTCGGCCGCCGCCAGCACGGCCCGCCGGGTCGGTTCCGCGATCTGGTCACTCGCCGCGCCCCCGCTGATCACCAGCGACACCGTCGCCTGGGAGACGCCGGCGCGCCGCGCGATGTCCCGCTGGGTGGAGCGTCTACGCCGTTCGGGAGGGACCATGAGCACTCCCTAATACGTATTAGCAACTACCGAATGACGGTACTCGGATCCGGAGAAATGCGTCAAGGCGCGTGAACTGCCTTTGTCCGCCTTGTTTCTGACAGATGATCGGATCTTGCGGAGTGACCGGATTCGCCATCCCGGTGCCCGCCCGAGCCATGGCACGCGGACGCGGTGTCCGGGAACATCGGGACCATGGCCGAGAACACCGCCGACGACGACCTCGCCTCCCGCTTCGGCCGGGACGGCTACGCCGTGCTGCCGGACGCCCTGGCCCCGGACGAGGTGGCGGAGTTGCGTGCGGAGACCGTGCGGATCTGCCTGGGCGAGCGGGGCCACGTCGAGGGCGCGCCGGCGCCGGTCCCGGGCGAGAGCGACGACGAGGCCGTACGGCGGTTCCTGTGCGTGCACTACCCGCACAAGTTGTCGGCGCTCATGCTCGACACCATGTGCCATCCCGCGGTCGTCGGGCCGCTGACGGAGGTGATCGGGCCGGACGTCAAGTCGATGCAGTCGATGCTGTTCGTCAAGGCCGAGGGCAGGCCGGGCCAGGCCTGGCACCAGGACGAGATGTTCATCCCCACCCGGGACCGCTCGCTGACCGCCGCCTGGATCGCCCTGGACGACGCCACCGTCGACAACGGCTGCCTGTGGGTCCTGCCGGGTTCGCACCGGCCCGGCGTCATCTACCCCAACCGGCGGCACGACGACGCCCGTTACGACTGCACGGTCGAGTCCTACGCCTTCCCGTACGACGAGACCGACGCCGTGCCCGTCGAGATCACCGCCGGATCGGTGCTGCTCTTCAACGGCTACCTGCTGCACAAGTCGCTGCCCAACTCCGGCCGGCGAGGCTTCCGCCGGGCGCTGGTCAACCACTACATGAGCGCCGCGTCCCTGCTCCCCTGGGCCCCGCCCGAGGCCGAAGTACCCATGGCCCAGACCGACTTCCGGGACATCGTGCTGGTGGCGGGCCGGGACCCGTACGCCTACAAGGGCACCACCGACATCCGTACGCCCCGGGTGCGGCGCGACCGGTCCGGGGGCTGCGACCGGTGAGGCCGTGACAGACGTCGCCGCACCCGTCCTGCCCGTCCCGCTCGTCCCGCCGTTCGCGCCCACGCTCCTGGCCCGGCTCGGTCCGGCGGTCGCCGACTACCCTCCCGGGTCGGTCTTCGGCCCCCGGGACGCGGGTTCGTACGAGTTCGTCTGGCTGCTGCGGGGCGGTGCCCGCTGGGTCTGCGGTGACCTGACCGTTCCGCTGAAGCCCGGCGAACTGCTCCTGGTACGCCCCGGGATGCGCGACACCTTCCACTGGGACACCCGCCGGGCCACCCGGCACGCCTACACGCACTTCCGGCTCCGCCCCGCCCCCGCCGACACCGCCTGGCCGGTCGTCCGGGACCTCACCGGCCAGGACGACCCGATGGCCGCGCTCTGCCGGCACCTCCTGACGCTCGGCGCGACCCGCCCGCCGGCCTGGGAGCGGCACGCCGAGGAGACCCTGCGGCTGCTGCTCTTCACCTTCGTGCACGGCACCGGCCCGGGATCCGGCGCCCAGGCGCTCCCGGAGCCGCTGCTCGCCATGATGGCCACGGTCCGCTCCCGCTGGTCGGACGGCGTCGCCCGCCCGCTCGCCCTGGAGCGGCTGGCGGAGGCGGCCGGCGTCTCCCCGAGCACCCTGTCCCGCCTCTGCCGCCGGCACCTCGGCGTCAGCCCCGTGGCGGGCCTCGAACTGCTCCGCCTCGCGCGGGCCGAACCGCTGCTCTGGCTGAGCAACCTCTCGCTGCGCGCCATAGCCCTCCAGTGCGGCTTCGCCGACGCCTATCACTTCTCCCGCCGCTTCCGCGCCGTCTACGGCATACCCCCGAGCGCCTTCCGCGGGGTCCCGCCCGAGTCGGCCCCGCCGTCCCCGGTCACCTGCGGCGCGCTGTCCGCACTCCAGGCCCTGGCGCCGCCCTCGTCCTAGTACTGCTCGGGGCGATGCCCCGCCCGGTGGTCGGCGGGTGCCGGACCCAGGTCCGACAGCACATCCAGCACGGCCCCCGCCACCCGCGCCGTCCGGTGCCTGCGGAGGTCCAGGACGGGAGCCGGGTTCGAAACGGCATGGGAGGCCAGCAGGTTCATCAGGGGCCAGAGGGCGTCGGAGCGCCGCGGCAGGGGAATCCGACGGCCGTCGGGGGCGATGACCGTGGCGGTCGTGACGCCCGCGAGGAGGCTGGTGCGGTTCCAGTCGACGTCGTAGGCGCGGCCGTCCGGGCTGACGCTGAGCACCACGTCCCTGGTGTGGTGCAGGACCGCCAGGTAGTCCAGCGGCACGGTGAGGCGCCGGGCCGCGTCGAACGGGCGGGTGCCGTCCGCCGGCCGGATGCGCAGCACCGTGTCCAGCACCGGCCCGTGGTCCTGGAAGGTCGTCCGGCCGCGCATCTCCAGGAACCGGGCCCGCACCAGATGCCCGCCTCGGCGCGACCACCCCCGGCCCACATGACCGAACCCGCCCTCGCGGCCCGGGAGTTCGTCCACGAGCAGCCGGGCCTCCTCGCCCGGCTCGGACACCGGTGCGGGCTCCTCGGGGCGGGCACGGTCGCCGTCGGCCAGCTCGGCGTAGCGGGCCGCCGTCGGCGCGTCCAGGCGCCGGAGGTCGATCGTGTCCCCCACCATCCTGACGCCTCCGACCTCCCGCGAGATCCGCATCTGTGCCAGCTGGCGGCCGGTCCGCCGGGTCACGTCGGCCGTCCGGCCTTCGAGGTCGATCACCCGGCAGGTTCTCGTGCCCGCCAGCAGGGCGCTGCGCGGCCAGAGCACGTCGACCCGCCCGGGGCTCCCGGTATCGGCCGGGTCGACGAGGACGGCCAGGCGGCCCGCCGTGACCGCCGACAGGCACAGGGACGGCACCCGCCACTCGCCCGTCACCTCGGACCGGACGTCCCGCGCCGTGTGCACCCGAAGCCTCATCCTGACCACCGGCGTGAACTCGTCCGGGGCGTAGTCGCCGTAGTGCGTCGTGAACGTCGCCTCCCCATCGGGGCTGTACCGCGCGAGCGAGGCCTCCAGGACGTCCGCCCGCACCAGGTGGGCACCCGCGGGGCCCGGCGCGGAACTCGGCGCCCACATCACGAAGGTGTCGTCCCCGTACGCGTCGTACGCGCCGTCCCTCACCCGGTCCCGGCGGGTGATCCGGGGGAACATCTGCCGCGTGGCGACGGAGGCCACGACCGGGATCATGGCGGTGACGGCCGCGCCGCCCGCGCCCACCGCGAGGCCCCAGCGCTCGCCGTCGCGCCAGACGGTCCACCCCACGGCGAGGAGGATCGGTCCCACTGAACAGCACAGCGCGGCGAACAGGAACTGGCCGACGAACACACCGGTACGGCTGCGCATCGTCTCTCCTCACTGGTGGCGGGTCGGGGAGGGAGGGGGGTTGGTTCGTCAGAGGTCCACGCGGAACAGGCCGCCGGACGGGTCGACGACCGCCGTGAGCCGCAGGCCCACGCGCAGGGCGTCATGGGAGGAGCGCCGCCAGGTCACCTCGAAGGTCCGGAACCCGGGCCCGCTGACCCGCAGCCCGACCGCGAGGCCGGCGTCGTCGGCGTCCTCCCAGGGGGTCAGGTCGGTGACCTCCGCGGTCGCCGGGAGCCCGACGGCGTCGAGCCGCCGGTTGTGCTCCCGCTCGACGCTGGTGTGCGCCCAGAGTCCCAGGCCCAGGGGAAGGAAGACCACCGTGAAGACGATGCCCATGACCGTCAGGTCCGCTCCGGCGAGGAGGACCGCGCCCAGCATCACCGGTCCGCACAGGCACATCAGCAGGGCGTCGCAGTACAGGTTGGCGGCGCCCCACGGGCCGATCCGCCGCACTCGCGTCCACCGGATCCCCTCCTCGTCGTCGGCCATGTCAGTGCCGCGCGGGCTCGGGCGGCAGGCTCCGCGCCAGCTGCTCCGCCAGCGCCCGCAGACCGGGGAGCAGAGCGGCCTCGTACGGGACGGAATGGCGTCTGCCGTGCCGGGTGACGATCTGCGCGAGGTGCCTGCGGCCGGTGCCGAACTCCAGCCGCGGTCGTTCCCAGACGTGGTAGCGGGCGTCGTCGACGTAGCCGAACACCTCCAGCACCCGGCCGTCGAAGGCGAGCAGGACGTGGTCGTTGGCCGGTGCCTCGAAGAGCGGTGCCGAGGTCACGGGGCCACGCCGTCCCCGGCGTAGAGGTAGCCGCCCGGCCGGGCGGGGTCGGCGATCAGGAGGACCTGGTCGCCGGGGCGCGGGATGCGCAGCTTGGAGACGACGGTGCGGAGCGTGACCGGGTCGGCCGTCGCCGCGGACGTCCGCAGGACCAGGTCGACGACCGGGTCGTGGTTGACGAGCTGTCCGGTGTCGGCGAGCGACACGACGACGGCGGGTACGGTCGGCGCCCCCGCGGCCAGCAACTGCTGTACCTCCTGGACCGACTTGTACGCCCCGATCGACTCCTGGACCCTGGCGAAGTCCTCCTGGCCGAGGAAGGCGCGTGTGGCACGGCCGTAGAAGCCCTTGCCGCTCGCCACCTTGTCGGCGATCTCGGCGGCCCGCTCCTCGCGGTTCCCGCCGCGCTTCCCGAAGATTCCCATGACTGCTTCTCCTTGGGGTGAGCCGGTGTTGTACGTGGTGCGTGGTGCGTGGTGCGTGGTCAGGACGCTAGGCGGCCCGGGCCGTCTACCGATCCCAGGTTCGCCCGCCTGTTCGGGGACGACGTACGCTCGCCGCATGCCGCCCCCGCGCCAGCCGACCGCCGAGACCCGGCCCCGTGCCCTGGTCATCGACCGTGCCTGGCGGAGCCTCGGGCCGGGACCGGAGTCGCTGAGCGGCCCCGGCGGGGCGCCGCTGACCCGGACCGTCAAACTGATCGTGCTGCCGCTGGTCGTCAGGCCCTCGCTGCGTCCCGAACTCGGGGCGGACTTCCTCGGTCCTGCCGAGGCCGCGCGCCTGGACGCGCTGATCCGGGAGTCCGGTCCGCGTCTGGTGGCCACGGCACAGTGGTTCACGCTGCTGAAGAAGGCGCGCCGGGCGCTGGGCGTGGTCGCGGGCAACCCCCAGGACCTGTACTTCCAGCGCTGCTTCGAGCTGGCCACCGAGCACGGGGCGCCCTCGACGGGTGCGGACGCGGTGGCGAGGGCGGTGGTCGAGGAGGTGGCGGACGCGGGCGGCGGGCGCACGGTGGAGGCGCTCAAGGGGCACCTCGCGGACGCGGCCCGGCGCGCCCGTCTCGACGCGGAGCTGGCCGCCGCGTGGGAGAGCCGGACGACCGCCCCGACCGCCGGTACGGCTCATGCGGCTCATGCCGCTGGTACGGCGGATGCGGCTGATTCGACCGATGCAGCTGATACGACTGATACGGCTGATGCGGTCAGGTTGGCGACCGAGGCTCTGGACGCCTGCGGTGCGCCGGGCGGCTCACCGGCGTACGCCGCTATGGTCGGGGCGGGACACGGCACGCTGTTCGGCCGGGCGCTGTGGGTGCGGGCGAGCGGGTTCTGGGGTGTCGAGGGGCCTCCGGCGTCGCTGGGGCTGACCGCACGCCAGGTGCCGCCACGCCCGGAGACCGGCCAGGGCGCCTCCACCGCCACCCTTCCGGCACCGCTGGACCGCACGCTCTTCGAACGCCTCTTCGTGGTGCTCCAGTCGTCGGCCCGGCGCGAGGAACTGCCGACCGTGCCGGAGCTCGTCTCCCGTGAGGTCGGCCGCAGTTGTGCTCCGCTCGGCCTGCACGACGAGAGCCTGCGCGTCGCCGTCGTCCTCGGCGGGCGGCTCGCGGTCGGCCTCGACCCGCTGGGCACCGGCGAATCCGTGCCGGGGCGCACCGCCGCGCACCGGGCCGTCAACGGCCGCTGGCGGAGGGAGGCTTCGGTGCTGCGCGCCCGCCGGATGACCGTCTCGGACCGCCCCGACCAGGACGGCGGCGCCCTGGAAGCGCTCGCCCAGGACCTCCGCACCCCCTGGGCCGCCTACATGCGGCGGCTGTGGGTACGGCTGCACGGACGGGACGTGCGCGACGCGCCACTGGCGGACCTCGCGTCGGCCTGGGCGATGCTGGACGGGGTCGCCCGCTCGGTGATGGTGGACCACCGCGCCCGGGTCCGCTCGGCGCTGCGCGCGCTGTCGGCGCCCCCGGCAGCGGCCGACGTGGCACCGGCCGAGCCGAGGAGTGCGTGATGGCGGCGGGGACCGGGACGGAGGTCCGCGTGACGCGGGGCGAGGACGGCACCGTCCGGATCGCCGCCGCCCCTGGCCTCGGGCACGCCATGTCGTCCTACGACGATGTGCCGCCCGTCGGACCGGACTTCACGCGGGCCGTGCTCGACGTCGCGGGGGCGGTGCTGGTCTGGCCGGTCCTCGGGGAGCCGGGGCCGCCGACGGCGGAGATCCATGACGCGGGGCGGGCTCAGCAGTGGCTGTGGGCGGTCTACGGCGAGCGGGTCGCCGCCGCCGTGCACGACGCCGGGGCAGGGCAACCGACGGATGCGCGCGTCGCGGCGGAGACACCGGCCCTCGCGGGCGCCGCCGCCCGGCTCGGCTTCGCGCACTGGGCGGCCCGGTGGTGGCCGGCGTCGTACCCGGACGGCATCGCGGCACTCGAACCGGACGTGCTCGGACTGGAGACGGCCGCGCTCACGCACCGCTGCCAGCAGTTGTTCGACGACCTCGGCGACCAGCCCGACGACTGCGCGGCCGACCTGATCGAGGAGCACCGGGCCGCCCTCGCCCCACTGCTCCGGTGGTGGCACTCTTCACCGCAACAGGCTTATACGACCCGGCACTTGGACCAGGTCCTGCGGCTGGTGGACAGCGCGGCGGACTGCGCCGGGCTGGACGGGACGGCGCTGCGCCGACTCCGCTCGGCCCTCGACGAGGGGCCGGAGCACGGCCGTTCCGGTGCCCCGGCCGACCCCGCCACGCTGTTCACCCGGCAGGCGGGTTACGCCCTCGCGGCGGGCGACGCGCGCGGTGCCGGCGGCCGGGTGATCGCCCGGGGCACGGGGACCAACGACTGGCGCCGCTACCCGCCCGGCCTCGTCGACTCCGGCGAGCACGCGGTGTCCTGGACCGCCCGTGCGCTCGGTGCGCGACGGCAGATCGAGGTCGAGGTCGTCGCGCACGTCTCGGCCCCCGCCGGCATCGGCGTGCCCCTCGTCGCGGAGGTCCGGGTCGACGGCGGCCCGCCGCACCGGGTGCCCCTCACCAGGCGCGACGACCTGTGGACCGGCCGGGCGGAGGTGGACCTGACCCCGGCGGCCACACCGTCGGCATCGGCGCCGCTCGGTGTCGACGTCGGCGTCCTGCTGCCCGGTTTCGACCCGGGCGCCGGTACCGAGGCCCGCGCCGACCGTGACGCGGTCCGCGCCCTGACCAGGCGGCGACTGGCCGACGCGGCACAGGCCGGGGCGGCGCAGGCCGGGGCGGCACAGGCCGGGGCGGACGACGCCCACGACGACGCACCGGGACCGCACGACGACGTCCGGGCACCGCTTCTCGCCGAAACGCTCGCCGCGCTCGCCGCCACCAGTGAGGACTACTGACCGATGACGGACGCGACCGACGCACCGGTGCAGCTGTACGGGGAGCCGTTCGACAGCGGCTTCGCCGCGGCCCACGAGCTGCACCTGGCCGCCGACTTCGAGGCCGCGTACGCCGTCTACGACGAACTGCTGGCCCTGGCCGAGTCCCTGGAGGACTCCCCCGACGTACGGTTCCTGCGCGCACACCTGCTGGCCGACCTCACCAGCGTGCTCCTCACCGGCTCGGACCTGCCCCGGGCCGAGGACACCAACGAGCGGTCCCGTGCGCTGCTCGACAGCGTCGCGTCGGCGCCGATGGGACCATGGGGCCGTCAGCTGTGGCTGGAGATCCGGCTGCGGACGCTGATCGCGAGGTCCGCCGTACTGAGCGACACGGGGCGGCTGGACGAGGCCCTGGCCTGTCTCGACGAGGCGGCTGCCACCCTGCCCGGGTTCGACGACCCCGACGGGCTGCGCGCCGCCGAACTCGGCCTGAGCCGGGTGCTGTTGCTGATGACACGGGGCGAGTGGGGCAGCGCCGAGGAACAGGCCGCGCTGCTGCTGTCCACCACTCCGGAGACCGCGGCGGAGACCGTGCCGCGTCTGCTGACCGCGCTCGGCGCGATCTGTACGGCGACCGGCCGGTACGACCCGGCCGAGGACTACTTCGCCCGGGCGGAGGATCGCTTCCGGGCTCTGGGCGACACCGGTGAGCAGCAGACGCTGCTCGGGCACCGCGCGTTCCTCGCGATGGAGCGGGGTGAACTCGACCTGGCGGAGCGGCTGTTCGCGGAGGCGTCCGCCGTGTTCGAACGGCAGCGGCAGTTCGGGGACCTGGCGGCCTGCGAGCAGGCCCGCAGCCATCTCGCCGGGCTGCGCGGTGACTCGGCGGGCGCACAGGGCCTGATGGAGGCGAGCCTGGAGCGCTTCGCGCGGCTCGGTGCCTCGGTCGCCGCCGCCGACACCATGCTGCTGGGCGCCCAACACGCCTACGAGCGGGGCGACATCGAGGAGATGCAGCGCCTCGCGCAGGAGGCCCGTGACGTCTATCAGGCCCGGCAGATCCACGAGCGGTGTGCGCAGGTCGACCTCATGCTCGCGCGCACCCTTGAGGACAACCTGGAGCGGACGGACCACGGCGACCACGAGCGGGCGTCCGTCGACACCGCGCTCTCCCTCGCCCTGCCCGCCGCGCTGGCGCTGGCCGCGGCCCGCCACGACTTCGTCACCGCCCACGCGCGCAGCCAGTGGCTCGAACTGGCCGACGACGCCATGCGGTTGGCCTTCCGGCTGGCCGTGCGCCGCCAGGACCAGGGGCTCCTCTTCGAACTGGTGGAACACCGCGCCGCGGGCGCCGCACTGGCCCTGGGCGGTGCACCGGGGCCCGTCGCATCCTCCGCCCCGGACCGGGTCCCGGTCTTCCCGGACCCCGCCATGAAGGCGTACGGCGACGGCGACGGGGCCATGACGCTCGGGGGTGTCGCCGCGGAGGCCGCCGCGTCCGTCGGTCTGCGGGTCGCGCCGCCGCCGAAGGTGCGGATGTCGGCGGAGTCCGGGCGGGTGGCGCTGCAGGAGTACATCGCGGCGGCCGAGTTCCGCTACGGCCGGCGGATCGTGGACGCGGAGGAGGTGCCGTTCTGGAACACCGACGAGCTGACCGCCCGTCCGGTGGTCCAGGTCCGCCTCGCCGACGCGGGCGACCTGTTCATGACGTGGACCTGGGCCGGTGGCGCGCGGGGGTTCGGCACCGGGCGCGGCCCGGCCGCCGAAGTCGACGGCGCGGTGGCGGAGTTGGCCGCCGCGCTGCCCGGGGCGGGCGAGGGCGCGACGGGGATGCGCCGCGCCTTCGAGTCGGGCGCGCTGGCCGACCCCGGCACCGAGCGGCAGCTGGCGCGGACGCTGGGCGAGGCACTGTGGCCGGCGGGGCTGACGGCGCAGATCCGCCAGGTGTCGGCGCGGGCGGGCCGTCCGCTGGTCCGCGTCCAGCCGTCGCCGCGGGTCGCCCAGGTGCCCTGGGAACTGCTGGCCGTGGACGACGGGGACGTCCGGCTGCTCGATCTGGCGGACGTAGTGACGACGGCCCCGACCTCGCTGCGGCGCCAGAGCCCGCCGGAGCGTACGGACCCGTCCTCCCGGACGGCACCGGACGGCGGTCCGGTCGTCCTCGTGCTCGACCCCCGGGTGCCCGGCTTCCGCGCGGACTCCGCGCTCGGTTCGGTGCTGGGGCCGCCCGGCTCGGATCCGGACCTGCTCTCCCTGGTACGGAGCCACCTCGACGCGGGCACGGCACAACCGGCCCCGGCCACCCCGGCGGAGGCGTTCCGCCGCACCGACCTGGACCGGGACTGGCTGAGCGGTGTGCTGCGCAAGGGGGCGCGCAGACTGCTGTACGTCGGTCATGTAAGCGGCGCGCCGGTCGAGGGCGGGCAGAGCGAGGACGGCACCCTCCACCTGAGCTGCGGCCAGGAGACGGTCGGCCTGACCGAACCGGTCCGTACGCACCGGCCGTTGTCGGCGAAGGACCTTCTGCTGGGCACGCTGCCCCTGCGCGGCGACGGTGAGCCGGGCGCGCGGATCTGGCCCGCGCCGCCGCGGGTCGCGCTGATCGGCTGCGAGAGCGGGGGCGATCTGCGGTTCGCCGAGTCGTTCGGTCTGGCCACGGCGATGCTGCACAACGGTGCCGAACTCGTCACCGCCACCCGCTGGGTACTGCCGACCAGCTTCGCCTTCCACCGGCTGGCCGGTGTCCCCGAGTCCGTCCGCCCGCTGTCGGAGGCGGTGCTCGCCGTCGACGCCGCCCATGAGGACCCCGACCCCGTGGCCCGGCTCGGCCACTGGCAGCGCGAACGGCTCGACCTGTGGCGGGCGGGGGGCCGGATCGAACACGCGCCCCTGCTGTGGGCGGCCCTGACGTCCATCGTCGTGTGACCACGGGAGGCGTTCCGGGGGGGCGTCACCCGGGGCGCGAGGCCGGTCAGTCGTCGGCGATGCCGGAACCGCTGAGGGCGGGCACGGTGTTCTCCTGGCGGGCCAGGGAGCGGGTGCCGGCCCGGAACTGGGCGAGCTTGTCGACGATGGTCTGCCCGACCGGAAGGTGTCCCCAGACGCTGATGCCCTGGTGGGTGCTGGGTTCCCAGGTCGACTCGTCGATGACGACGGGGTTCCAGCCGACCTCCCATTCGAAGCCGGAGGGGGTTCGGGCGTAGTAGGACAGTTCACGGTCGTTGGTGTGCTGTCCCACGGACAGGGCCATGTCGAAGCCGAGTTCGTGGACGCGCTGGTAGCTGTGGGCGACGTCGTCGAGGCTCGCGGCCTGGATGTTGAGGTGCTGGACGCGGGTGCGGATCGGGTCGATCGGCAGGCCGACGGTGTTGGCCACCGCGATGGAGTGGTGGCGTTCGTTGACCCGCAGGAAGCGGATCTTGAGCTTGACGCCGCTGATGGTCTCGTCGATGCGGTCGGTCAGGCGGGCGTCGAAGACGGTGTCGAAGTAGCCGCGGATACGCGTCGGCCTGGTGGAGGTCAGGGCGATGTGGCCCATGCCGGAGTCGCCGGTGACGAAACCGGAGGCCAGCATGCGCGGGGGCTCGGCGGACTTCACCGGGGTGGTGTAGATCTCCTGCGTGATGCCCTTGGGCCCGGGGAAGCGCAGCAGGCGTTCGACGCCGCGCAGCGCGGCCTCCTCGTCGGTGCCGGCGACGAGGGGGACGCCGTGGGCGCGGATGCGGGCCTCGATCCGTTCGAAGGCGGTGTGGTCGTCGATGTGCCAGCCGGTGGCGACGACGTCCTCGGCGGGGCCGCGCCGCAGCAGGAACCGGCACTCCTGGTCGTCGAGGCGGAACCGCATCAGGTCGCGGGAGACCGCGTCGTGGTGCATGCCGATGGCGTCGGTGCCGAAGCGGCGCCAGTCGGCGAAGCGGTTCGTCTCGATGACGATGTAGCCGAGGTGGACGGCACCGAACACGGACGGGGCACCGTACCCGTCCCCCGTGGTCATCGGTGGCCCACCAGGAAGTCGGAGCACACGCGGTTGAACAGGCCGGCCTGTTCGAACTGCACCCAGTGCCCGGTGTTGGCCACCACGTAGAGATCGCAGTTGGGCAGCTGGTCGGCCAGCATGCGCCCCCCGGACGGGCGGTTCACCTGGTCCTTGGCACCCCACAGCACGAGCGTGGGCACGGGCAGCCGGCTCAGGCGCGGGTCGCGGGTGAAGTCGCTCTTCCACAGGGTGCGCAGCGCGCCCCGGCCGGAGGGCCGCCTCAGCGGCGGGGAGGCGACGACCTCCGGGTCGATGCTGGCCCGGTAGCGCTCGTCAATCGCGGAGTCCGGGACGCCGGCGGCGTTGAAGACCAGGTAGTTGCGGATGAACTTCTCCAGCTTCGGCCGGGACGGTCCGTCGCCGTTGTAGTAGGCGAGCAGGCTCCTCAGACCGGCGGTGGGCACGGTGCGGGTGGTGCCGACACCACCGGGGCCCATCAGGACCATGCGGTCGACCCGGTCGGGCGTGTCCAGGGCCAGCCGCAGGGCGCAGGCGCCGCCGTAGGAGTTGCCGACCAGGTGCGCCCTGTCCAGGCCGAGCCGGTCGAGCAGACCGCGGATGTGGTCGGCGAGGTGGCCGAAGGGGTCGGCGCCGTCCACGCCCTTGCTGCTGCGGCCGTAGCCGGGCAGGTCGGGAACGATGACCCGGTACTGCGCGGCCAGGCCCGCGATGTTGCGCGTGTAGTTGGAGACGCCGGAGGCCCCGGGGCCCCCGCCGTGCAGCAGCAGCACCGGCGGGCCCTCGCCCGTCTCCGCGACGAAGATCTTCTTCCCGCCGACGTCGTACGTCGTCTCCTGCATCACCGGCAGGCCGGTCGGTGTGGTCATGTCGTGTGCGGCTCCCACCTTGCCGTAGCGTTCATTCCAATTGGAACGAGCACTACGGTAATCAGGGCACCGGATGCCGTCAAGGGCGCTCTCCCCGCGGTGTCAGTGCCTCCCTCTACGGTTTGCCCATGACTCCAGAGCTGTGGGACCGGTTAACGCCCTTCCGTGACAAGGCGATCGCGCGCGGCATCCCCGCCACCGACGTGGAGCGATGGCTGACGGCCGCCGCCCGCCCCTGCGCGACCCTGACGCGCGACGGGGGTGGGGACGGTCCGGTCGTGGGCCGGTTCGGCGGTCCGCTCCTGCTCCCCGCCGATGTCCCGGACCCCGTCCACCCCTTCGTCGCCTCCATCGACCTCGCGGCCCTGCCCGCCGGCACGACGGACCTGCCCCTGCCTCCCGACGGCGACCTGCTGCTCTTCGCCTACCCCGAGACCGCCGACGACTACGAGACCATGGGCAGTGCGGTGTACGTCCCCGTCGGCTCGCCCGTGGTGGAACGGGACAGGCACGCCTGGAACCCCTTCGAGATCGACGACGACGAGGCGATGTTCGAGGAGTTCCCGCACGGTCCGCTACGAGCGACGGCCCAGGTCTCCCTGCCCTACCACCACACGGTCGAACTCCTCGGCGGACCGGGGAACAGGCCGCTTCCGGAACATCCGCGCGCCGAGGAACTCGTCGCCGTCTGGGAGAGCACGCGTCAGGACATCGCCCCCGAGGGGCCACTGCGGATCGGCGGATACGCCGACGAGGAGGCCATCGAGACCGACCCGGTCGCCACCGCCGTGTCCTGGGCCGTGAAGGCCGCGGCAGCGGGCCGCTGGGACGGACCGGTCTCGGCCGACGTCTCGGACTGGGTACTCCTGGGCGACTGGCAGGCCGGCATGGATGTGGAGGGCTGGGAGAGCGCCACCGTCCACTGGGTGATCCAGCGCGACGACCTGGCCGCACGGCGCTTCGACCGCACGTTCACCTCGGTCTTCTGGAACCCCTGACCGCGTCCCGGCGGGCGCGCTCCGACATGGTCGCGGTACCCCGGGAGGCGTCAGACGTTCCGGCGGTACTGCCCGCCGACCTCGAAGAAGGCATCGGTGATCTGCTGGAGGGTGCAGACGCGGGCGGCGTCCATGAGGACGCCGAACACGTTGGCGTCGCTCGTGGCGGCCACCTTCAGTGCGGCGAGGGCGGCATGGGCGTCGTCCTGGTGTCCGTCCCGGTAGCCGCGCACGCGCCGCAGCTGGGCCGCCTTCTCCTCCTCGGTGGCGCGGGCCAGTTCGACGGCGCCGGGTTCGGCGGTGTCGGCGTGCGGGTTGCGGAAGGTGTTGACGCCGATGATCGGCAGGGTGCCGTCGTGCTTGCGCTGCTCGTAGAGCATCGACTCGTCCTGGATACGGCCGCGCTGGTAGCCGGTCTCCATGGCGCCGAGCACGCCGCCACGCTCGCTGATCCGCTCGAACTCCTGGAGGACGGCCTCCTCCACCAGGTCGGTGAGTTCGTCGATGATGAACGACCCCTGGAGCGGGTTCTCGTTCATGGCCAGGCCCCACTCCCGGTTGATGATCAGCTGGATGGCCAGGGCCCGGCGGACGGAGTCCTCGGTGGGGGTGGTGACCGCCTCGTCGTAGGCGTTGGTGTGCAGGCTGTTGCAGTTGTCGTAGATCGCGATGAGCGCCTGCAGGGTGGTGCGGATGTCGTTGAAGTCCATCTCCTGGGCGTGCAGGGAGCGCCCGGAGGTCTGGACGTGGTACTTCAGCTTCTGGCTGCGCTCGTTCGCGCCGTACTTCTCCTTCATCGCCACCGCCCAGATCCGGCGGGCGACCCGGCCGAGGACCGCGTACTCGGGGTCCATGCCGTTGGAGAAGAAGAACGACAGGTTGGGCGCGAAGTCGTCGATGTGCATGCCGCGGGCGAGGTAGGTCTCGACGTAGGTGAAGCCGTTGGCGAGGGTGAAGGCGAGCTGGCTGATGGGGTTCGCCCCGGCTTCGGCGATGTGGTAGCCGGAGATGGACACCGAGTAGAAGTTGCGGACCTGGTGGGCGATGAACCACTCCTGGATGTCGGCCATCATCCGCAGCGAGAACTCGGTGGAGAACAGGCAGGTGTTCTGGCCCTGGTCCTCCTTCAGGATGTCCGCCTGCACGGTGCCCCGGACGTTCGCCAGGGCCTGCGCCCGCAGTTCGGCCGCCTCCTCGGCGGTGGGCTCGCGCCCCTCGGCGGCCCGGAACCCGTCGATCCGCTGGTCGACGGCGGTGTTGAGGAAGAACGCGAGGATCGTCGGCGCCGGTCCGTTGATGGTCATGGAGACCGAGGTCGTGGGCGCGACGAGGTCGAAGCCGTCGTAGAGCGCCTTCATGTCGTCCAGCGTGGCGACCGAGACCCCGGAGGTGCCGACCTTGCCGTAGACGTCGGGGCGTTCGTCCGGGTCGCGGCCGTAGAGGGTGACCGAGTCGAAGGCGGTGGACAGCCGGGTGGCGGGCTGGCCCTCGGAGAGCAGCTTGAAGCGGCGGTTGGTGCGGAACGGGTCGCCCTCGCCGGCGAACATCCGGGCCGGGTCCTCGCCGTCGCGCTTGAAGGGGAACACCCCAGCGGTGAAGGGGAAGCGGCCGGGGAGGTTCTCCCGGCGCCAGAAGCGCACCAGTTCGCCGTGGTCGGTGAACCGGGGCAGGGCGACCCGGGGAATCTTGTTGCCCGACAGCGACTCCCGGGTCAGCTTGGTACGGATCTCCTTGTCGCGGACCTTCACGACCTGCTCGTCGCCCGAGTAGGCGGCCACGACGGCCGGCCAGCCGGCGAGCTGTTCGGTGATGTCGCGCGGGAGGCCGGCGCGGGCGTCGTCCAGCAGCGACCGTACGTTCGCGGCGTCGGAGCCCGCCGCGAGCAGCTCCCGCTCCACCTCCGCGAGGCGCTGCTCGCGCCGGGCCGCCTCGGACAGCCGCTCGGTGGCCGCGTGATAGGCGCGGACGGTGTCACCGACCTCGGCGAGGTAGCGCACCCGGTCCGCCGGCACCACCTGACGGATCCCGGACGAGTGGCGTACGGTCACCGGCGCCAGCAGGCCCTCGGGCAGCGGCAGCCCCCGCTCGGCCAGCGTCGCCTTCAGATGCTGGTAGAGCGCGGTGACACCGTCGTCGTTGAAGGTGGCCGCCGAGGTGCCGAACACCGGCATGTCCTCGGGCCGCATCCCGAACGCCTCGCGGTTGCGGACCAGTTGACGGCCCACGTCGCGCAGCGCGTCCTTGGCGCCGCGCCGCTCGAACTTGTTGATCGCCACGACGTCGGCGAAGTCGAGCATGTCGATCTTCTCCAGCTGCGAGGCGGCGCCGAACTCCGGCGTCATCACGTACAGCGAACTGTCGACGAACGGCACGATCGCCGCGTCGCCCTGCCCGATGCCCGGCGTCTCCACGATCACCAGGTCGAAGCCCGCGGCCTTGACCACATCGATCACATCGGAGAGATGCTCGGGCACTTCACGACCGCCCCGCGTGGCCAGGCTCCGGAAGAACACCCGGTTCCCGTCGAGGGAGTTCATCCGGATCCGGTCGCCGAGCAGCGCGCCACCGCCCCTGCGGCGGGTCGGGTCGACCGCGATCACCGCGATCCGCAGCTTGTCCTGCTGGTCCACCCGGAACCGGCGCACCAGCTCGTCCGTGAGCGAGGACTTGCCCGAACCGCCGGTGCCGGTGATCCCGAGGACCGGCACCGGTCGCCGTTCCGCCGCCGACCGCAGCCGCTCGCGGAACTCGTCGGACAGCCTGCCCAGTTCGGCCCCGGTGACGGCACGCGCCACCGCGAACCGGTCCCCCGCCAGCACGGCGTCCGCGTCGGCCCGCTTCGCGCCCCACAGGTCGAAGTCGCAGTCCCTTACGACCGAGTTGACCATCCCGGCGAGCCCCATCCGCTGCCCGTCCTCCGGGGAGAAGATGGTCACCCCGCTCGCCCGCAGCCGGGCGATCTCCTCGGGCACGATGACCCCACCGCCCCCGCCCACCACCCGCACGTGGTCGGCGCCGCCGGCGCGCAGCGACTCCACCAGGTACTCGAAGTACTCGACATGCCCGCCCTGGTACGACGAGACCGCCACCCCATGGACGTCCTCCTCCAGCACCGCGTCCACGACCTCCTGGACCGACCGGTTGTGCCCGAGGTGGATCACCTCGGCGCCCTGGGACTGGAAGATCCGCCGCATGATGTTGATCGACGCGTCATGTCCGTCGAACAGCGCCGATGCGGTGACCAGACGGACGGGGTGCGTGGGGCGATGCAACTCGGTCATGGGCCTTCCCGGGCGGGACGAAGGAACACTGACGGGATAGATACTAGGACGTCCTAGTAATAAATAGTAGGACGTCCAAGTAAATGCCGGAAGTCAAGGCCGCTGTGACCTACCCCGCCTTACCGCGTTCGGCGCCGCAATCGCGCGGGCTGCCCCGCCGTCCCAGCCGACGCGGCGATGTCGACTCGGCAGCCCTGCTCCTCCCGGCTGGGCGACCGCTGGTTCTTCCGGGCCCGGGAGTCGGGCTGGGCGCCGATCATCCGGACCTCGGCCGGAGGCTGCCGGGACGTGCGGCGCAAGCAGCCCGCGTTCCCGTCCTCCCTCGGCGAGTCGCTCGCACCGCTCTCGCCCTCGCTGCACCCGAGCTACGCCCCACCGTCCGCCTCCCCGACGACAGCCGGCCCATGACCACAGACCGCCACGGCGCCCTCCGGACCGTTTCCCACCCGGCCCGACGGCGGCCGTGTCGGCTACCGCCCGCCGGATGAACCGCCGCGCCGTACCCGGGCCGCCTCGCGGGCCTCCGCGAGCTTGCGGGCCTCGCTGGTCTTGCGGGAGGGCCTGCCGACGGAGCCACCCCGGGCGTCCTTGGTGCTGCCGAGGCCGCGGAAGGGGGTGTTGTGGTTCTTGGGGCGCGGTACGGCCGGTCCGCCGTCGAGGGGCGTTCCGGAGGGAGCCTTGGCGCCGGTAACGCGGCTCAGCTCGGCCTCTCCGGAGCGGACCTTGGTGACCTTGGGGGTGACGTCGGCGTCGGCCATGACCTGGCTCGTCTCGCGGCGCTGCGCGGACAGGACGAGGGTGACGACGGTGCCGGAGCGGCCGGCCCGGGCCGTGCGGCCGGCGCGGTGGAGATAGTCCTTGGGGTCGGTGGCCGGGTCGACGTTGACCACGAGGTCGAGGTCGTCGATGTGCAGGCCGCGTGCGGCGACGTTCGTCGCCACCAGCGCGGTGACCTGCCCGTTCTTGAACTGGGCCAGGGTGCGGGTGCGCTGCGGCTGGGCCTTGCCGCTGTGCAGGGCGGCGGCGGCCACACCGCTGGCCCGCAGATGCCGGGTGAGCAGGTCGACGCCGTGCTTGGTGTCCAGGAACAGCAGCACGCGGCCGTCCCGGGCGGCGATCTCCGTGGTCACGGCGTACCGGTCCGGGCCGTGCACGACGAAGACATGGTGATCGATCGCGGAGGCCGAGCCGGACGAGGGGTCCACGGAGTGGACGGCGGGGTCGCGCAGGTAGTCCCGCACCAGCCGGTCGACGTCGCGGTCGAGGGTGGCGGAGAACAGCATCCGCTGCCCGTCCGGACGCACCTGATCCAGGATCTCGGTGACCTGCGGCAGGAACCCCATGTCACACATCTGGTCGGCCTCGTCCAGGACCGTGATGCGCACCCGGCCCAGCCGGCAGGCCCTGCGCTCGACGAGGTCGTGCAGCCGACCGGGCGTGGCGACGACGATCTCGGCGCCGTCCCGCAGCTCGGCGGCCTGCCGCCCGAGGGACACTCCGCCCACCACGGTCGTGAGCCGCAGCCGCAGCGCCTCGGCGTACGGGGTGAGCGCCTCACCGACCTGCTGCGCCAGCTCCCTGGTGGGCACCAGCACGAGCGCCAGCGGCTCCTTGGGCTGTGCGCGCCGCCCGGCCGTCCGGGCGAGCATCCCCAGGCCGAAGGCGAGCGTCTTGCCGGATCCGGTGCGGCCCCGGCCCAGGACGTCCCGTCCCGCGAGCGCGTTCGGCAGCGCCGCCGCCTGGATGGGGAAGGGCACCGTCACCCCCTGCTCGCCGAGCACCCGCAGCACGGCGGCCGGCAGCCCCAGCTCCGCGAAGGACGCCGCCGGGGGCAGCGCCGCGGTGCCGTCCGGCACATCGGCCACCGCACCCTGCTGGCGGGTATCGGAACGTGCTGATTCGCTCACAGAAAGCCTTCCTCCGAAGGGACCGTACCGAGGAAGGCGCGGCGGGGACGCGGCCACCGGCCGGGGACCGTGAGCCCGGCACCCACACAGTGACGCTGCAAACGGCCTACGGTAGCACGGGGCGCATCGCGCCGGCCTGCCGCGGGCGCGCCGTCAACCCTCACGTCGCGCGCCCCCACGTGACCTTCGCGCCGCCATGGTCGATGCTGCTCCGGCTTCCCGGCCCCGCACACACACGACCGGGCGGGGTGACACGCACCCCGCCCGGCGGCAGACCCCCTTCACGCCACCGGCGCCGTTCCGTCGGGCGCTGTCGGCCGGCGTGTCCGGCGTGGTCGCCAGCCCGGCCGGGGGACGGAGTCGAGCAGGGCCCGGGTGTACGGATGCTGCGGTGTCGTGAGGATCCGGGCGACGGGACCCTCTTCCACGACCCGACCGCCCCGCATGACCACGGTCCCCTGGCAGAGCTGGCGGACCACGGCCAGGTCGTGGGTCACGAACACCAGCGTCGTGCCCTTCTGTTCGCGCAGGTCGGCGAGGAGGTTGAGGATCTGGGCCTGGACGGAGACGTCGAGGGCGGCGACCGCTTCGTCCAGGAGCAGGATGTCGGGCTCCACGGCCAGCGCGCGGGCGATGGCGGCGCGCTGGCGCTGGCCGCCGGAGAGCCGGGCGGGCCGGGCGTCGGCGAGTCCCGGCAGGCCGACCGTGTCCAGCAGTTCGGCGACACGCGCGGCCCGGTCCGGGTGCCCGCCCAGGCGGCGGGCGTGCAGCTGCAGCAGCTCGGCCAGTCCGGCGCCGATGGTCTGGCGGGGGTCGAGGCAGGAGTACGGGTCCTGGTGCACGATCTGGACGGTCGCCGCCCGGGCCAGGCGCTCGGTCCGTCCCCTGGGGCGGGCGTCGATCGGGTTGCCGCGCAGCAGGACGCGGCCGGTGGTCGGCTGCTCCAGGCCCGCGATGAGACGGACCACCGTCGACTTCCCGGCGCCCGACTCCCCGACCAGGGCGAGGGCTTCGCCCCGGCGCACCGTGAAGGTGACGTCCTCGCAGGCGGTCACCTGGTCGCGTCGTACGGCATAGCGTTTGGTCAGGCCGCTGACCTCCAGCAGAGCGGTCACACTTCCTCCCTCGTGCGGTCGAGGTCGCCGGCGAGTTCGTCGGCGCGGTGGCAGGCGACGGCGCCGTTCGAATCCGCCAGCAGCGGTGGGCGTTCGGCACGGCACCGGTCCTCGGCGAAGGCGCAGCGCGGGGCGAAGGGGCAGCCCTCGGGGGATTCGAAGGCCGCGGCCGGGCGGCCGGGGATGACGGGCAGCCGGGCGCCGGGCTCGCCCAGGCCGGGGCGGGCGGCCAGCAGCCCCGCCGTGTAGGGGTGCCGGCGGCCCGAGTGCAGGGCGGCGGCGGGGCGTTGCTCCACGATGGTGCCCGCGTACATGACGGCGATGCGGTCGCAGACGGCGGTGGCCAGTTCCAGGTCGTGGGTGACGAAGAGCAGGGCGAGGTGCCGTTCGTGCCGTTGCTCGTCGAGGATCGCCATGACGTCCTGCTGGGTGGTGACGTCGAGGGCGGTGGTGGGCTCGTCCGCGAGCAGCAGGCGCGGTGCGGTGACGAGGGCGGAGGCGATCATCATGCGCTGGAGCAGGCCGCCGGAGAGCTGGTGGGGGTACTGGCCGAGGCGGCGCGGGCCGTCCGGGATGCCCATCTCGGCCAGCAGCGGCACCAGCCGCTCCTCCGCTTCGGCCCGGCTCAGGCCGTGGTGGCAGACAAGGGGTTCGGTGAGGAAGTCGCCGAGGGTACGGACCGGGTTGATGTGGGCCCGCGGGTTCTGGAAGATCATCGCCGCGTCGTGGCCGAGGTAGCGGGTGAGGCGGTCCCCGTGCATCGCGTGCACGTCCTCGCCGTCGAAGGCGACCGTGCCGCGCGGGCGGGCGTCCCGCGGCAGCAGCCGGATGATCGCCCGTGAGGTGAGGGACTTGCCGGAGCCGGACTCGCCGACCAGGCCGAGGGCCTCACCGGGGGCGAGGGCGAAAGAGGCGTCGCGGACGAGGGTGCGGGGTTCCTGGCGGCGGCGGTGCAGGTCGATGCCGAGGTGGTCGACCCGCAGCAGGGGCACGGGGTCGGTCATCGCAGGGTCTCCTGGTGGCTGCGGGCGATCATCGTGTCCCCGAGGAGGTTGAAGACGACGACGGTGAGGACGATCAGGCCACCGGCCATCAGGCTCTGCCCGGGTGCTCCGGCGAGCAGCGAGGACTGGCCCTCCGAGACCATCAACCCCCAGTCGGAGGTGGGTGGTTGGACGCCGAGCCCGAGGAAGGACACCCCGGCGAGGTCGATGAGCGCCGAGCCGAACGCGGCCGTGGCCTGGGCGACGACGAACGGCGCGAGGTTGGGCAGCAGATGACGCAGGTTGATGCGCCAGGCCGACATCCCCGCGGCCTCCAGTGCGGCGATGTACGGCAGTCGGCGCTCGCGCACCGCCACCCCGCGCACGATGCGCGCCATGTACGGCAGATAGGCGATGGCCAGGGCCACCACGGGCGCGGTCAGTCCGGAGCCGAGCACGGCGACCGCGAGGACCGCGAGGAGCAGGCCGGGGAAGGCGAAGAGGATGTCGTTGATCCGGCTGACGATCCGGTCGAGGCGGCCGCCCCGCCACGCGCACAGCAGGGCGAGGGCGACACCGCCCGCGGTGGCCCCGGCGATGACGAGGGCCGGGCCGAGCAGGCTGATCCGGGCGCCGTACAGCAGCCGGGAGTACAGGTCGCGGCCGAGGGCGTCGGTGCCGAGCCAGTGCCCGGCGGACGGGTCCCGGCTGGCGTCGGCCATGTTCACGGCATCGGGTTGGTGGGTGGCGAGCACGGGGGCGAACAGGGCCAGCGCCACAAGGAGCGTGGCCAGGGCGGTCAGCACCTTGACGGAGGGGGAGGCACCGCGCAGGGGCAGGCGCAGGGTCGGTCCGCGGGTGCCGAGCCGTACGGCGGACACATTGCTCATCGGGAGCTCACCGCCCGGATTCTCGGGTCGAGGGCCGCCTGCAGGGCGTCGGTGGCGGCGTTGACGACGATGAAGACCACGACCATGAGCAGGCCGACGGCCTGTACGACCGGGGTGTCCTTCTGGGCCACGGCGGCCACCAGGGTCGCGCCGAGTCCGTTGAGCCCGAAGGCCTGCTCGACGACGACGTCCGCGGCGATGAGTCCGCCGACGGTCAGGCCCGCGGCCGTGCTGATGGGGATCATGGCGTTGCGCAGGATGTGCCGGCGCAGGATCCGGCGGCCGGGCAGGGCCCGGCTGCGCGCGGTCTCGACGTGTTCGCGGTCGGCCTCCTCCCGTACGGCCGCCTTGGTCATCTGGGCGAGGTAGGCGGCCGAGGACAGTGCGAGGGTGAGGGCGGGCAGCGTCAGGTGCTGGAGCCGGTCGCCGAGGGAGGGCCCGCCGCCGCCCAGGGCCGGGAACCAGTGGACCTTCACCGCCAGCAGCGCGACCAGCACGGACGCGGCGACGAACGAGGGCACCGCGAGACCGACGCCGGTGAGCGCGGTGACGGCCGTGCCGGTACGGCGGGACAGCGCGGCCCAGATGCCCAGGCCCAGGCCGAAGACGAGGATCAGTACGGCGGCGTACGCGACGAGCAGCAGGGTGTCGCCGATACGCGGGCCGATGAGCGAGGAGACGGACTGGCGATACGTCAGCGAGGTGCCGAGGTCGCCGTGGCAGAGGCCGGTCAGCCAGTCCCAGAACCGGACCGGGAGCGGCTGGTCGAGACCGAGCCGGTGGCGGATGGCTTCCAGGGTGCGTTCGGAGGCGTGTGTGCCGGCGAGTCGGCTGGCGGGGTCGCCGGGCGCCGCGGCCAGCGCGGCGAACAGGGCGAACGCGGCGACCAGGACACTGGCGGCGACCCCGAGCAGCCGCAGCAGGGCCGTGGCCGCCGTACGGGCGAAGGGTTTCGTCACGAAAGGTCTCATCGCGCTCACCTGCTGCCGATCAGCGCGAGGGACGGGGAGAAGGTCTGGGCGAAGGAGGTGGTGGCTCCCGTGATGCGCTTGTTCATGTACGTCACCTCGTACGGGGAGAGCAGCGGTACGGCGAGGGTCCTGGCCTCCCAGCGCCGCTGGGCGTCGGTGACCAGCAGGGCGCGCTCGTGCGGGTCGAGGGTCTGCTGCGCCTTGGTGAGCGCCGCCGTGGCGGCCGGGTCGTCGAAACCGGCCCAGTTGAACATCGCGTCCGGCAGGACCAGGTTGGGGATCCAGTCCAGCGGGTCGGGGATGTCCAGGAACGCCTCCGCCAGGACGAAGTCCAGCCCACGGCGGTAGGTGGGGTCGTAGAACATGCTGGAGAACTGCAGGGCGGGCAGTTGGCGGATCGTGAGCGTGATGCCGATGGAGCGGGCCGCCTGCTGGATCACGGAGGCCGCATTGATCTGGTCCTGGTTTCCCGCCGCGACGGCGAGGGTGCCGGAGTGGAGGCCGGGGTGTTCGGCGACCAGTGCGCGGGCGGTGCGCAGGTCGGCGGCGGTGGGTGTGGTGTGGGCGAGGGGCAGGTCGGCGGCGGCCTTCTGGTAGACCGCTGTGGCCTCCAGGTCCCAGCCGGTGGTCGGGAGCACGGTGGTGCTGGGGGTGGCGGCGCCCCGGTAGACGGTGTCGGCCAGCTGGGTGCGGTCGATGGCCAGGGACAGCGCGCGGCGGATGTCGGGTTCCGCGGAGATGCCCTTCTCCTGGAGCGGGGCCACCTGTACGGACTTGAGGCTGGGGCCGTAGTAGAGCTGTCCGGCCACGCTTCCCTTGAGGGTGGGCAGCGCGGCGTTGGGGACGTCGTAGGCGCCGTCGATGGCGCCGCTGGCCAGGGCCTGGGTGAGCGCGGTGGTGTCGGTGACGAAGAGCAGCGTGACCTTGCGGGCGTGAGCCCGGTAACGGGCGTCCCAGTAGTGCGAGTTGGCCTTCAGCTCGATACTGGCGCCCGACTTCCAGGCGGCCAGTTCGAAGGGGCCGGAGCACATCACACCGCCGGCCGCCGTGCCGAACTTCTTGCCGGCCCGCTGGGCGTAGCGGGCCTGGACGACGGTGCCCGCGGTGGTGGCGAGTTCCTTGAGGAAGAGCTCGTCGGGGCGGGTGAACCGGACGGTGACGGTGTGGGTGCCGGTCGCCTCGATCGACTTCACGTTGACGAAGAAGGAGTTGGCGATGGCGTTCGGGTCGAGCTGCCGCTTCAGGCTGTAGACCACGTCGGCGGAGGTGAGGGCCGTGCCGTCCCAGAACCGCACGTCGTCGCGCAGGTGCAGCACGAGGGTGCGTGCGTCGGGCTGGTCCCATGAGCGGGCCAGCGCGGGTGACGTGCTGAAGTCGGGATTGAGGCGCAGGAGGCTGTCGCAGAGGTTGCTGACCACGAGATACGGCGAGGAGTCGCCCGCCTGCTGGTAGTCGAGGGTGGTCGGCTCACCGGCGGGCAGGTCCCACACCAGCGAGTCGAGCCGGCCCGTGGCCTTGTCGGACGTGCTGCGCAGGGTCGCGCTGCCGAGCTCGGCGCGGGGCAGGCCGGTGCAGCCGGCCAGCGCGAGCGCGAGCACCGCGAGGAGCAGCCGTCGCAGCGCGGTCACGACAGACTCGCCGCGTCGACACCGGTCAGGTCGACGACGGTCAGGGAGAGATGGGAGTCGTGCTCCCCGCCGGTGCGCAGGGTCTGCGTGGTCGTCCTGCCGTCGGCGGCGAGCCACTCGTTCTCCTCCGTACCCGGGTGCGGCACGTAGGTGGGGAAGTCGCTGGAGGCGATGTGCAGCCGCAGCGCGTGTCCGGGGCGCAGCCGGTAGCCGGTGTGGGTGAGGTCGAAGGTGACCGGCGCGGGCGCGCCCCCCGGTATCAGGCGCTGGCCTCGTACAAGCACGTGCGCGGCTCCGCCGGGCGAGACGTCGAGGAGCTTGAGGTAGACGTGGGCGCTCGGTCCGTCGGTGCCGACGGTGAGCGTGGCCCGGACCGGTCCGGCCAGGTCCAGTGGTTCGGTCACCGGGTCGGCGGTGAAGGTCAGCACGTCGGCACGGTCGTGCAGGAGGGACTCGTCGACGTGGTCCCGGAGTGCGGAGAACGAGTCCGGCACCAGGCTGGGCACGAGGTCCGCCGGGTCGTGGACCCAGGAGACGGCCGCTTCCCGGGCCGGGGCGTCCGCCGTCAGGCCGCCCTCGCCCCCCGGGTACAGGCGCAGGGTGCGGGCCCCGACGGGTGGCCAGCTGTCCGCCGTACGGTCGCCGAGGTGGCCGTGGTGCCAGCGGACCCGGGGCAGTCGCTCCGGTGTTCCCTCGCCCTTCACGAACACGTCGAAGAACTCCACGAGGGGGTCCAGGTGGCGCGGCAGCAGCCGGTCCACCGCCGTGTCCACGTGCGCGTGGTCGAGCTCGGGCGGTACCGGGGCGTCGTCGAGGTGGTAGTTCTCGTGGTCGATCGAGTCGGCGTGCAGGTACTGGAGGGGAGCCCAGTCCGGGCGGGCCGAGAGCTCCGCCCAGTCGTTGATGCTGGGCTGGAGGCAGTTGTCGAACCAGCCGGCCTGGTGCAGCACCGGCAGCGGGGGTCCGTCGAAGGGGTGGCCGTGCGGGAACGCGGGCACCGCCCTCACCTCGGGGACGAAGGAGTCCCACATGGCCGGCCGGGCGCCGATGCCCTCGGTGATCTCCGCCATCGCCTCGATCAGCGGACGGCGGCTCAGGTCGGGCTCGAACTCGTACACCCAGCGGTCGGTCCAGTAGGCGGCGTAGTACAGAGCGCCGAAGAGCTGGGTGACGCCGTCGCGTTCCCAGTAGTCGGGGCGGATGCCGTCCGCGCCGGTGACCCGTGGGGCGATCGCCTTCAGCGCCGGGTGACCGGCGGAGACGGCCGCCCACTGGGTGGCGCCGTAGTAGGAGTCGCCGAACATCCCGACCCGCCCGTCCGACCATTCCTGACCCACGATCCAGTCGATCGTGTCGTAGCCGTCGTCGGCCTCGTGGACGAAGGGTACGGTCTCGCCCTCGGAGCGGAACTTGCCCCGCACGTCCTGGACGACGACCGCGTAGCCGCGTGCGGTCAGGTAGGCGGCGATGCGGTCCATGAAGACGTAGCGGCTGTTCTTGTCGTACGGCAGCCGGACCAGCGCCGTCGGAAGTCGTCCGTCGTGGCCGGACGGCAGATCATCGTGGCCGGACGGCAGGTAGAGGTCGGTGGCCAGCCGCGCCCCGTCCCGCATCGCGACCATCACCTGGGTCGCGGAGTCGGGGACGGGGGCGGGTTCGGCACGGTGCACGGGCAGGGGCATCTCACAGCTCCGAGGGAGGGAAGCGGGGGTGCGGATCGCGGCGCGTGCGGAGAGTGGTCCGGGATCGCGATGCGTGCGGAAGGTGGCGCCGAAAGGGATACGTGGCGTCGACGTGGCCCCGATTGAACAGCAATGTGAACACTGTTGTCTAGGGCGATGTCTATACTGGCCACGCGGCTGTTCCCTAGGATCACCGCAGGAACGACCGGCAGCGGAGGGGAAGTCCATGGGAGCGGCAGGAACCAGCGGGGGACGACGCCGTGGCAGCACGCTCACCAGGGAGCAGATCATCGAGGCGGCCGTGGAGATCAGCACCGCCCAGGGCCCGGCCGAGGTGTCCTTCCGCTCGCTGGGCGCCCGCCTCGGTGTCGTCGCCACGGCGCTCTACCGGCACTTCCGCGACAAGGACGAGCTGATGCTCGCTCTGGCCGACCAGATCTTCGTGGAGATGACCGACCGCTTCACCCCCAGCGGGGACTGGGCCGCCGACCTGCACCAGATCGCCCAGCTCGGCCGGGAGGTGGGCCGCCGGCACGCGGTGACCCTCGCCTGGCTGGGCTACCGCAACACGGGCGGCCCCGGCGACCAGGGCATCGCCCTGGCCATCCTCCGGCTCCTCCTGGACGCCGGGCTCACCCAGGAACAGGCGCTCTTCCACTACGAGTTGTTCACGGACACCATGATGGGCCTGAACACGGTCGACGCCATGCGCGAGTCCCTCGACGAGGACACCCGCCGCAAGGACGACGCCGCTCTCGCCGCCCTCTACGCCAACGTGGCCCGCGCCGAGCCCCGCGCCTCCCGGATGCCGGCCCTCGCCATCGACAGCGACCCGGACCTCCTCTTCGCCACCCAGGTCGACCTGCACATCCAGGCGATCCGGGCGACGGCGACCGGTGCATCCGCCGGAACGCGTCGGCCGTGAGACGACTCGGGCCGCACGGACTTGCCTGATCGGCACGGCCTTGCCTGGTGGGCACGGCCCTGCCTGGTGGGCACGGCGGTGTCCGGGCCGTGGCGGATCTCGACGGCGTCGACGGCTGGTCGCTGCCCGCAGCCGGATGACCTCACGACATGGAGGTGGGTCTCCTCGGGGCTGATCCGACGCCTGACGGCCGAGCCGGGCCGGGCCGCGGGAGTGCCGCGGCCCGCCCGGCGACGGGTCAGCGGATCAGTTCGGCGGCCTTGGTGGCCTTTCCGAGCAGCCACTCCAGCGGGCCTCGGCGGAAGTACCGCGACCACAGGGTGGCGAACACGGTCACGGACACGATGAAGCCGAGCAGCACGTGGAGGCCGGGTCCGGGCAGTTCCTCGATGCCGAGGAAGTGGATGCCGACGATGTGGAAGACGTAGGCGGTCAGGGACATCGAGCCGACCGCGATCACCGGGCGGGCAAAGCGGTGGAAGCGCGGGAAGGCGTCCACGGCGGCGAGGCAGCCGACCAGAACCGCGATCGCCACCCCGGTGTTGGCCATGACGGACAGGGTCGTCTCACTGTGCGGCGAGGCCACGAGGAGCCCGGCCGGGGTGCTGCCGTCGGGGTAGCCCCAGGTGTCGGACCACCAGGCCGACGCGGCCGATCCGCCCTCGCCCCAGCCGCCGGCACTCAGCTTCGTCAGGGTGCCGGGGACCAGGTGCAGGGTCAGCCAGGAACCGCCGTAGCCGAGCACGGCCAGCGCGACGCCGGTGATCGCCAGGCGGGTCCGCACGGCGGTGGCGGCGAGGTCGAGGCGGGCCACCGCCATGCCGGCGATGACGAACGGGACCCAGCTCAGGGCCGGGTAGCTGCCCGTGAAGAACAGCGAGACGATGCCGTCGGCATCCGCGGGCCAGGCCCAGATGCCGGTGGCGCCGTCCGCGGGCAGCGCGTGCTGGATGACATACAGCACCTGTGGCAGAACCAGCGCACTCGCCGCGGCGACGATCGTCAGCGAGCGGGCGCCGAGCCGGTACAGCGGCAGGACCAGCAGGAAGTACAGGCCGTAGAAGGCGAGGATCACCTCGACCGGGGTGCCGGTCATGGTCAGCGCGGTGCCCAGCACCAGCAGGACGAGCGCCCGGATCACCACCTTGGCGACCGCCTGACGGCCCGCCCGGCCCGTCCTGGGGCTACGGCGGCCGGTCATCAGCATGATCGAGAATCCGGCCAGGAAGGCGAAGAGGGCGGAGGCACGGCCGTGCGCCAACTCCATCAGGTGCCCGGTGACACCACCCTCGGACGGGTCGGGGCCGACGTGGGCCGCGTACATGCCGAAGACCGCGAGCCCCCGGGCCAGGTCCACACCGATCAGGCGGCCGAGCGGGACTCGTCCGGTCTCGGAAGCCGTGGACGGGCTGTTCCCGATGGCTCCGGGGCGGGCGGTGACCGACGCCTTGGGCGCCGGATCGTCTGTGTGCTGGGTCATGGTTCCAGGCTGGTGAACAGCCCCGGCCCGCAGTATCCGGCGACTGTCCGGTCCTGCCCCGCCACCCGGCGGGGCAGGACCAGCCGGGCAGGGGGCCGTCAGCCGCCCGGCCGGTCGGCACACAGCGCGCCGGGCGATGATGTGCCCGGTCCCGTGCGGCAAGGGGCGACGCATCGGCCGTGATCCGCAGTCATCAGGCGTCGTACAGCCCTGCCGGAACGACCCGTCCGCCGACCGCGCCACGACTCCCCCGTGCGGCGGGAACCCACCCCCCGGTTGGCGGGAGTGTCCCGACCAACCGCTCCACCAGGCAGTTCCCGCTCTACCATCGCACCGATGGCAATCAACATCGACGTGCGGCCCAAGACGTACGCATGACGACGACGAGGCGGAGCGCACGTGATCCGGGTCACGGTGGTGGACGACGAGGCGCTGGTGCGCTCCGGCTTCGAACTGATCCTGAGCGCGGCCGGCGACATCGAGGTCGTCGCGACCGCGACCGGTGCCGAGGCAGTCGACACCGTACGACGGGAGCGTCCGGACGTCGTGCTGCTTGACATCCGGATGCCGGACGTGGACGGGCTGACCGTGCTGCGGCAGTTGCGCGCGCTCCCGGAGCCGCCGGTGGTGGCGATGCTGACCACCTTCGACGCCGACGAGTACATCGTCACCGCGTTGCGTTCCGGCGCGGCCGGCTTCCTGCTCAAGGACACCGAGCCCGACCAGCTCGCCCAGCTCGTTCGCACCCTGGCCGCGGGCGGGGTGGTGCTGTCGCCCAAGGCGTCCCGTGCCGTCTGGCGCGGTCACCCCGGCGCGGCGGGCGCCGACGACGCGGAGGCCGCCCGCGTCGACCTGCTCACCAGGCGCGAGCGCGAGGTGCTCGTGCTGATCGCGGAGGGGTTGTCCAACGCCGAGATCGGTACGCGGGTCCACCTCAGCGCGGGCACGGTCAAGGACCACGTCAGCGCGACCCTGTCCAAGCTGCGGGTCGGCAGCAGGGTGCAGGCGGCGCTGCTCGCGCAGCGGGCCGGACTTCTCGACGCCGGACGACGGCACCCGGATTCCGGGCGATGACCGCACCCGCACCCGCACCCGCACCCGCACCCGCACCCGCACCCGGGGCATGGTGGGCCCGGATCCCCGATCCGGTCGTCGACGCCGTGGTCGTGGCGGTCGCCGTCGTGGACGTCCTGCTGAGTCTGGAGGACGCGAGCCGCGTCGCGCAGGGCATGGCCGCGGTGGCCTGCGCCGCGCTCGTCCTGCGGCGGCGCTTCCCGCTCCCGGTGTTCCTGCTCACCCTTCCCGCCAGCCTCATGCTGGACATCGTCTTCGCCCCGTTCGCCGCCCTGTTCACCCTGGCCGAACGCTCTCGTGACCGCCGCCTGCTCGTCGTCTGCGCCGTGCTGTTCGCCGTAGCCTCCGCGGCCCCCTGGCCACTGAACGACCTCTCCTCGCACGAACGCACCTGGACCCTGATCTACTTCTTCTACACTCTCGCCACCGCCGCCGCTCCCGTCTTGCTGGGCCAACTCGTCCAGACGCGCGGGGACCTGGCCCGCCGGCTCGTCGAGATCGAGGAGGCACGCGAGCACGAGCGCCTGCTGCACTCCCAGGCGGTCCTGGCCCGAGAACGCGCCCAGCTCGCCCGGGAGATGCACGACGTCGTCTCCCACCAGGTCAGCCTGATCGCGGTACAGGCCGGCGCACTCCAGGTCGCGGCCAGGGAACCGGACTTCAAGGAGGGCGCCCGCACCATCCGGTCCCTCAGCGTCGACACCCTCGACGAACTGCGGCACATGGTCACCCTGTTGCGCGCCTCCGGCGGGCGGTCCACCGAGCTCACCCCTCAGCCCACCCTCGCCGACCTCCACAGGCTCGTCACGACCAGCGGTATCGATGCCGAGCTCACCGGCGAGATCCCCTCCGACGTCAGCACCACCGCGCAGCGCGCCGTCTACCGCACCGTCCAGGAAGCCCTCACCAACGTCCGCAAACACGCGCCCGGCGCCCGCGCCGCCGTCCACCTGTGGCACACCGCCGACGGCGACTCCTTCGGCGTGACCGTCATCAACACACCCTCCACCCGCCCCTCACTCCCCCTCCCCGGCTCCCAGCAGGGTCTGATCGGCCTGCGCGAACGCGCCGAACTCCTCGGCGCCACCCTCGAATCCGGCCCCACCCCGAACGGCGGCTACGAGGTGAGCCTGCGCATCCCGGCCCGTGGGGACGTCTGACACCGGCCTCGCCGAGTGGCCCGACCTTTCAGCGTCTCAAGTGCGCTTCCCGAGTCCGCCCAGGTGACCTTCGCGCGCACAAGGTCGATACTGCGCTGAGAAGAACTGCGCCGCTCGCGGTCCCGTCCGCCACCTACGCCTGACGAAGAGTCACCAAAGTCAACATTGAGTCGGCATCGGCCTCGCCACAACCCGCTGTGGACCGCTGCGGACCGCCAGGGTCAAGAACTGCGGAAACCTGCTCTGAACTGCGAAAAGGCAGGTCAGAGACTAGTCTGGTAACGTCTCTTGGAGGACCACATGAGGATGTTGATCAACGTTCCGGAGACCGTGGTGGCGGACGCGCTGCGGGGGATGGCGGCGGCTCATCCCGACCTCACCGTGGACGTGGAGAACCGGGTGATCGTACGACGGGACGCCCCCGTCGCCGGGCAGGTCGCACTGGTCTCCGGTGGTGGCTCGGGGCACGAGCCGTTGCACGGTGGATTCGTGGGCCACGGAATGCTGTCGGCCGCCTGCCCGGGCGAGGTGTTCACCTCCCCCGTCCCGGACCAGATGGCCAGGGCCGCCGCGGCCGTGGACAGCGGGGCCGGCGTGCTGTTCATCGTGAAGAACTACACCGGTGACGTGCTCAACTTCGACATGGCCGCCGAACTCGCCGAGGACGAGGGCATCCAGGTCGCGAAGGTGCTGGTCAACGATGACGTTGCCGTCACCGACAGCCTCTACACCGCGGGCCGGCGCGGCACCGGTGCCACCCTGTTCGTGGAGAAGATCGCGGGCGCCGCGGCGGCCGAGGGCCAGCCGCTGGAGCGGGTGGAGGCCATCGGGCGCCAGGTGAACGAGAACTCCCGCAGCTTCGGTGTCGCCCTCAGCGCCGTCACGACCCCGGCCAAGGGCACCCCGACCTTCGATCTGCCGCCCGGGGAGCTGGAGTTGGGCATCGGCATCCACGGCGAGCCGGGCCGGGAGCGGCGGGCCATGATGACCTCCGGCGAGATCGCCGACTTCGCGGTGCACGCCATCCTGGAGGACATGACCCCGCGCAACCCGGTACTCGTCCTGGTCAACGGCATGGGCGCGACCCCGCTCCTGGAGCTGTACGGGTTCAACGCCGAGGTCCAGCGGGTGCTGGCCGAACGCGGGGTGACCGTGGCCCGCACCCTGGTCGGCAACTACGTCACCTCCCTGGACATGGCCGGCGCCTCGGTCACCCTCTGCCAGGTCGACGAGGACCTGCTGCGGCTGTGGGACGCGCCGGTGAAGACGCCCGGCCTGCGCTGGGGGATGTGAGCGACCGAGACAGCACCGACCCGCGCCCGTACCGCAACGCAAGGAGATCCCGTGCTCGACGCCGACTTCTTCCGCCGCTGGATGGCGGCGACCGCCGCCTCCGTCGACCGTGAGGCGGAGCGGCTCACCGCCCTCGACTCCCCCATCGGGGACGCCGACCACGGCAGCAACCTGCAGCGCGGGTTCAAGGCGGTGGTGGCCGCGCTGGAGAAGGAGGCCCCCGACACCCCGGGAGCCGTCCTGGCACTCGCCGGGCGCCGGCTGATCTCCACGGTCGGCGGCGCGTCGGGACCGCTCTACGGCACGCTGCTGCGCAGCACCGGCAAGGCGCTCGGCGACGCGGCCGAGGTCAGCGAGGCACAGCTCGCCGAGGCGCTGCGGGCGGGCGTGGACAAGGTCATGGCGCTCGGCGGGGCGGCGCCCGGGGACAAGACGATGATCGACGCCCTGGTGCCCGCCGTCGACGCGCTCGGTGACGGCTTCGGCGCGGCGCGGGCCGCCGCCGAGCAGGGGGCGGAGGCCACGACCCCGCTGCAGGCCCGCAAGGGCCGGGCCAGCTATCTGGGCGAGCGCAGCATCGGCCACCAGGATCCGGGCGCCACCTCGTCGGCGCTGCTCGTCGCCGCACTGGAGGAGGCCGCCGGTGAGTGACGACAGGCTGGTCGGGATCGTGCTGGTGTCGCACAGCGCGGAGGTCGCCGCGTCCGTGGCGGAGCTGGCCAAGAGCCTGGCGGGAGGCGGCACAGCGGTGCCGGTCGCGCCCGCGGGCGGTACCGAGGGCGGCGGGCTCGGCACCAGCGCCGAGCTGATCGCCGCCGCGGCCGCGGCCGTGGACCGGGGCGCCGGGGTCGCCGTCCTCACCGACCTCGGCAGTGCGGTGCTCACCGTGAAGGCGCTGCTCGCCGAGGGCGACGAACTCCCGGACGGCACCCGGCTGGTGGACGCCCCGTTCGTCGAGGGCGCGGTGGCCGCGGTGGTGACCGCGACCACCGGCGCCGACCTGGACGCGGTGGAGGCGGCCGCCGCCGAGGCGTACACCTACCGCAAGGTCTGAGCGGATACCCGCGAGGTCCGAGCGCACATCCGCGAGAGCTGACAGAACCCCCGCGAGGCCCGAGAGAACCCCCGCGGGCGCTGCGACAACCTCTGCGGGCTCCGCGGGACATCCCGCAGAGCCCGGACCGGCGGAAAGGTCGGCTCGCTAGGCGAGACCGGCCGCCACCACGGTCAGGGCCGAGCGCACGATCGCCGTGAGCTCGGCCTCCGCCGTGACCGCGTCCGTCGCCTCGTCGGCGACGTGCCAGGCGTAGTGCTCGACGGCCGCGCGCAGCGCCGCGTTGAACATGGCCGCCTGGATCTTCGGCAGCACGTCGTCGGCGGGCAGTCCGGCGCGTTCGGCGAGGGCGCGGGCGAACGCCGGCTCGGCCTCGTCGTACGTCTGGAGCCACTCCGCGCGCAGTCCCGGCTCGACGCGGGTCAGCCGGACCAGGGCGCCGATGGTGGCGCTGTCGGGGCCCTGCACGAGACGGCTGTCGGCCGGTACGGAACTCTCGAAGACCTGCTCAAGGGACTGCCCGGGCGGCCAGTCGCGCAGGCAGTCGGCGACCGCGTCGATGCGGGCCGTGAACAGCGGCCGTACGCAGGCCTCCTTGCTCGGGAAATAGCGCCAGACCGTGCGCGCCGAGACCCCGACCGCCTGGCCGATCTGCTCGCCCGTCGTCGCGGTCACCCCCTGGGTGACGAACAGGTCCACCGCGGCGCGGGCGATCTCCAGTCTGATCTCGGCCTTGCGCTCCTCGGTCAGGGGCGGCCGTCCCGTGCGTCCCGCTGCTGCGGTCATCTGCTCCTCCGGTGCCGTTGCCGGTGCCTGATGATCGGCATTCTGCCCAAGCTGCCGCTGGACCGGGAAATTCCGCCCGCCAGTTTATGTCACTCACAGACATTAAGTCGTATGGTGTGCCCGTAACCGGGCGCGGCGCGCCCACGAACCACCGGATGGGAGCACCACATGGCCAGCGGACTCGACGGGCGCGGCGTCATCGTCACCGGCGCGGGATCGGGCATCGGGCGGGCCACCGCCCTGGCCTTCGCCACGGAGGGCGCCCGGGTCCTGATCGCCGACCTCAACGCCGAGAGCGCGGGCGCGGTGGTCAAGGAGATCGAGGCGGCGGGCGGTACGGCGGTGGCCGTCACCGGCGACCTCAGCGAGCAGTCCGTGGTGGACCAGGTGGTCGCGACCGCCGTGGAGCGGTTCGGCGGGGTGGACGTGCTGGTGAACAACGCCGGGATCATGGACCGCATGTCGGCGCTGGGCGAGGTGAGCGACGCGGAGTGGGAGCGCGTCATACGGGTCAACCTCACCGCGCCGTTCCTGCTCACCCGCGCGGTGCTGCCGCACATGCTGGCGGCCGGCCGGGGTGCGATCGTCAACACCGCCTCCGAGGCCGGCCTGCGCGGCAGCGCGGCGGGCGCGGCCTACACGGCCTCGAAGCACGGCGTGGTCGGCCTGACCAAGAACCTCGCGGTGATGTACCGCGACCAGGGCATCCGGGCCAACGCCATCGCCCCCGGCGGTACGGCGACGGGCATGATCCCCGACATCGACGGCGAGGCGCACGGCCCGAAGGCGCTCGGCCCCTACTTCGGCAACGTCGGCCGCGTGGCCCAGCCCGAGGAACAGGCCGCCGCCATCCTCTTCCTGGCCTCCGACGCCGCCGCGAACATCAACGGCGCGATCCTCCCCGTCGACAACGGCTGGGCGGCCGTCTGACCGTCGCGGGCCCGCGACCCGGGCGGGCGGCCCCGACGAAGGCCGCCCGCCCACAGGCGACTCCGGCCGGGGATGCCGCCCCGCACCCGACGCCCGGCGCTGCGGTCCAGGGCAGCCGATCGACGGCAGGACCCGGGCGGGCAACGCCCGACAGCGATCACCACCGCCCGTCGGACAGCCGACCGGCGACGAGCACCACCGCCCGGGACGCCCCCTCGACAGCAGGCGCCCCGCCCAGGAGGCAACCGACCGACGGCAAGCACCACCGCCGCGACAGCCCCCGACGGCAAGCACGACCACCCGGGACCCAGCGCCCCCCTCGCGACGGCTGGCACCACCGCCACGTCGACCGCGCAGCGGAAGGCACCCACGTCCGGGGCAGCGGCCCCGTCGGTCGGCCCCGCGCAGAGGCCGACCAGTGGTCAGCCGTCCCCGTCGCCGTCCCCGTCCGCGCCGCCGTCCCCGGCGCCGGCCCCGTTCCCGCCCCCGTTCCCGTCCCCGATGTCGTCCCCGACCCCGATGAACTCTGCCGCCAGGCGCTTCCCCTCCTCCTCCGCCGCCGCGCGGTCCTCGATGGGTTTGACCGTCGAGTCCTTGAAGACGATGTAGGTGACGCCGGAGGGCACGCCGCCGACGCGGGGGTCGGGGTTGACGCCGAGGCCGCGGGCGGTGGCGTAGGAGGCCTCGCCGATGATGTCGCGGGGTCCGGTGTCGCCGACGACGGCGTACTGCACGCGGTCCTTGTAGATCACCGCGGCGACCGATCCGCCGCGGACGCCGGACGCGCGGTGGTCCCAGCGGCCGCTGGGCGCCGGTACGACGATGTAGGGCAGCGTCTCCGCGTTGAGGTGACGGCCGTTGGACTGCTGGTAGGCGGTGGTGGCGGTGAACGCGGGGTCGGCGGCGCGGTTGCAGTGGGCGGTGGCCCGGCCGTCGCAGTCGATGTCGAGGTCGGCCTTCCAGAAGACGGCCTGCCGGGTGCCGCACACGGGGACGGTGGCGGCGGTGTAGGCGTCGGTGCGGTAGCGGCCCTTGGAGACCTGGGCGCAGTCCGCCACCCGGTCCAGCAGTGCGGAGGCGGTGATCCGGTGCCGCGCGCCGGACGCCGCGAGCGCGGCGGTGGGGACGGGCAGGGTGGTCGGGGCGAGCAGGGCGGCGCCGGCCGCGGCCAGCGTCAGCGACTGGACACGCACGATGAAGGACCCTCTCGATGGGGGACAAGAAGTCACCCGGCTCAATTTGGTGGGGTCGGGGCGGCCCGACCAAGCAACGAAGGGCTGTTCAGGGCCGTACGGAGCAACGAACCGACACCCTGCGAGAATCCGCCGGGGGGCCGGAGCCCTGAGCCGATGCCGGCCCAGGCCACCCCGGCCGCCCGCGTCGGCGCGGGATCAGCGACGACAGCGTTCCGCGCCACAGGCGCGAACTCCCGTGTTGTCTCCGGAAGTTCGGCCGCAGGAACCTCAGCATACGTAACTCCGGCCCGCCGTCACCAATACGGCCCTCTTGATGTCCGCATCCCGGGCAGGCCATATTGGTCCGGACCATTGCCGTACTGTCGGCCCCGGGGAGGCGGAACCGTGCGCCGAGTCGTCGTCGTGGTCTGTGCCCTGCTGTTGGTGACGTCCTGCGGCTGGGGCGGCGGCGCCGACGGCGACAGCGGCCGGCTGCCCGGTGCCCCGACGGGGGTCACCGCGGCCGCCGGGAGCGCGTCCACCGTGCACGTCATGTGGAACGCGCTGCCGGACGGTTCCGGCATCCGCGCCTACGAGGTATATCGCGGCACCACGAAGGTCGGTGAGGTACCGGGGTCGCAGCACATGGTGGATGTCACCAGGCTGAAGCCGTCCACGGTGTACGTCTTCACCGTGCGGGCCCGGGGCGGGGACGGCAGCCTCGGGCCGCGCAGCCGCGAGGTGCGGGCGACGACGCCGGAGGCGGTGGCGGCGGACCGCTCGGCACCGACCCGCCCGGCGCGAGCGGCCGGCCGGGCGGTGGGCACCCGCGCGGTGCAGCTGTCGTGGAACGCCTCGACGGACGACCGCGCGGTGGCGTCGTACGACATCTACCAGGGCGGTGCCCGGATCCACAGTGTGGGCGGGAACCAGACCGCGACCGTGGTGACGGGACTGCGGCCGGGGACCCGCTATGTCTTCACCGTCCGGGCCCGGGACGCGGCCGACAACCTCTCGCCCGCGAGCGCGGCGGTGCGCCTCGGCACGCCGGGCACCGACGACGGCCGGGCCACCGCGCCCACCGGGTTCACCGCGGGGAGCCACGAGGAGGACGGGGCCTACTACCTCGATCTGGCCTGGGATCCGCCGCACGCGGACGGCGTGATCACCGAATACCAGATCCAGCTCGACGGCGGTACGACCACCTCGCTGGTATGGGGCGGCACACCACCGAAAGGCCGTTCGACCTCTAGCTTCTATGTGGGGCGAGACCATGGTGTCGTGCACCATGTGCGGCTGCGGGCACGGCTGCCGGACGGGACCTGGGGCGGGTGGTCGGCGCGGCGGACCGTGACGACGGGGCCCTGATCCGCACCCGGGCCTGGGCCGGACGGAGGAATAGTTCACCTGGCCGGTCGCCCTCCGCGTGCGGCACGGGCCGCGGCCGTCTTCGCTGAACCCGAGGCAGCACGGGCGTTTCCCGACCCTCGGCGGCGCAAGGGACGTTCCGCCAACCGTGCCGCCGGAGGGCAGCCAATGCGTACTACACGACTTCTCCTCCGCTCCGGCCTGACCCTGGCGGCCGCCGCCACGCTCCCGACCTGGCTCGCCGGCCCGTCCGCCGCGGTCACGGGCATCTCGGTGAGCACCATCGGCACCACGGTCTCGGTGGTCACCAGCGCCTGCACCCAGGCGAACGGCAGCTGGGGCAACGCCTCGCTGCTGAACAGCGGCCAGACGGCCTTCGCCCAGGGGCGGCAGGTGGCGCTGGCGGGCACCACGGTGAGCCAGTCCGCCGCCTGGTCGGGCGTGTCGCCGGGCACCTACACGGTGGTCGTCGTCTGCTCCAACGGCGGTACGGCGGGCACCCAGTCGGTGATCGTCTCGTCCGCCCCCGCCGCCCCCACGACCTCCTCCACCACCAGGTCGGCCGCGCCCTCCCGGGGCGTGATGGGCGGCCTGGGCGGCGCCGCCCGGGACTACGGCCCGCTCACCCTGGGCGTCGGCGCGGCCCTGGTCGGCTCGGGCGTCATCGCCACGGGCTGGTACCTGCGCAAGCGCTCGAAGCCGTACCGGCTCTGAACGGGCGGGCGCGGCGCGGCTACGGCGTGCCGGGGAGTTCGCCGAGTTCCTCCAGGGCGTGGGTGAGCCACTGCGTCCAGAAGGTCTCCAGGTCGAGGCCGGCCCGCAGCACCAGGTGCCGCAGCCGGTCCTCGGGGGCGTCCCTGCCCGGCGGGAAGTCGCGCTGCTGGATCTCCTCGTACTCGGCCAGCTGCCGCTGGTGCAGCTCCAGATGGCGGCGCAGGTCGGCCTCAAGGCCGGCGGTGCCGACGACCGCGGCGGCCCGCAGCCGCAGCAGGAGCACATCCCGCTGCGGCTTGGGGTCCTGGGCGGCGGCGGTCCAGCGGGCCAGTTCGGCGCGGCCCGCGGGCAGGACCTCGTAACTCTTCTTCTGCCCGCGGGCCGGCTGTTCGGCCGGCAGGGTGCGGATGTGACCCTCGGCCTCCAGCCGGCCCAGCTCGCGATAGATCTGCTGGTGCGTGGCCGACCAGAAGTACGCGATCGACTTGTCGAACCGGCGGGTCAGCTCCAGCCCCGACGACGGCTTCTCGAGCAGGGCGGTGAGGATCGCGTGCGGGAGTGACATGGGCTCATCCTAGGGACGCCCCCTACAGGGCGGCGGCCAGCTCGGTGCCCTGCTTGATGGCCCGCTTGGCGTCCAGTTCGGCGGCGACGTCGGCGCCGCCGATCAGGTGCGCGCTGCACCCGGCGGCGACCAGCTCGTCGTACAGGTCCCGGCGCGGGTCCTGCCCGGTGCACAGCACGACGGTGTCGACCTCCAGGACGGTGCTCTCGCCGTCGACGGTGACATGCAGTCCGGCGTCGTCGATCAGGTCGTAGCGCACGCCCGGGACCATGGTGACGCCGCGGTGCTTGAGTTCGGTGCGGTGGATCCAGCCGGTGGTCTTGCCGAGGCCCGCGCCGACCTTGCTCGTCTTGCGCTGGAGCAGGTGCACGGTGCGCGGGGGCGCCGGGCGCTCGGGGGCGGCGAGGCCGCCGGGGCCCTGGTAGTCCATGTCGACGCCCCACTGCCTGAAGTACGTCGACGGGTCCTCGCTCGCCTTGTCGCCGCCGTCCGTGAGGTACTCGGCGACGTCGAAGCCGATGCCGCCGGCGCCGAGGATCGCGACGCGGTCGCCGACGGCGGCACCGTCGCGCAGCACGTCGAGGTAGCCGAGGACGCGGGGGTGGTCGATGCCCGCGATGTCGGGGACGCGCGGGGTGACGCCGGTGGCGACGACGACCTCGTCGTAGCCGGTGACGTCCTCGGGCTCGACGGTCGTGTTCAGGCGTACGGCGACGCCGTGGGCGTCGAGCTGGTGGCGGAAGTAGCGCAGGGTCTCGTCGAACTCCTGCTTGCCGGGGACCTTGCGGGCCACGTTCAGCTGGCCGCCGATCTCGCCCGCCGCGTCGAACAGGGTGACGTCGTGGCCGCGTTCGGCGGCGGAGACCGCGCAGGCGAGGCCGGCCGGGCCCGCGCCGACGACCGCGACCCGCTTGCGCAGCCGGGTCGGGGCGAGGATCAGCTCGGTCTCGTGGCAGGCGCGCGGGTTGACCAGGCAGGAGGTGATCTTCCCGCTGAAGGTGTGGTCGAGACAGGCCTGGTTGCAGCCGATGCAGGTGTTGATGGCCTCGGGCGTGCCGGCCTCGGCCTTGGCGACGAAGTCGGGGTCGGCGAGCATCGGGCGGGCCATGGAGACCATGTCCGCGTAGCCGTCGGCGAGCAACTCCTCGGCGACCTCGGGGGTGTTGATGCGGTTGGTGGTCACCAGCGGGACGGACACCTCGCCCATCAGTTTCCTGGTGACCCAGGTGTAGGCGCCGCGCGGCACGGAGGTGGCGATGGTGGGGATACGGGCCTCGTGCCAGCCGATGCCGGTGTTGATGATGGTCGCGCCGGCCGCCTCGACGGCCTTGGCGAGCGTGACGACCTCGGCGAAGGTCGAGCCGCCGGGGACCAGGTCGAGCATGGAGAGGCGGTAGACGATGATGAAGTCGGCGCCGACGGCCTCGCGCACCCGGCGGACGATCTCGACGGGGAACCGCATCCGGTTCTCGTACGAGCCGCCCCAGCGGTCGGTGCGCTGGTTGGTCGGGGCGGCGACGAACTCGTTGATGAGGTAGCCCTCGGAGCCCATGATCTCGACGCCGTCGTAGCCGGCCTGCCGGGCGAGCCGGGCGGCGCGGACGTAGTCGTCGATGGTGCGCTCGACGTCGTCGTCGGTCAGTTCGCGGGGCGGGAAGGGGCTGATGGGCGCCTGGAGCGGGCTGGGGGCGACCAGGTCCCGGTGGTAGGCGTAGCGGCCGAAGTGGAGGATCTGCATCGCGATCCGGCCGCCCGCGCGGTGGACGGCGTCGGTGACCGTGCGGTGCCGGTCGGCCTCCGCCTCGGTGGTGAGCTTGGCGCCGCCCTCGTAGGGCCGGCCCTCGTCGTTGGGCGCGATACCGCCGGTGACGATGAGGCCCACGCCGCCGCGCGCCCGGGCGGCGTAGAACTCCGCCATCCGCTCGAAGCCGCGCTCGGCCTCCTCCAGGCCCACGTGCATGGAGCCCATGAGCACGCGGTTGGGCAGGGTGGTGAAGCCCAGGTCGAGGGGTTTCAGCAGGTGCGGGTAACGGCTCATCGGGCCCTCCGTGCGCGGTGTCGTCACCGTAGTTGTAGAGGACCGCGCACGGTTTATGCAACTAGTTGCACAAGGCCTGGGGTGGTGGTGTGTGACATATCACCGGCCCTCCCGCCGACTCGCTCACCGCCCTTCGAGCAGCACATGCAGCTCCCGCTCCTGGTCCCCCGAGGCGGAGGACAGGTTACGGACCGTGAAGAGGGAGTCGAGGGTCGTACGGAGCCGGTCGATCGCCCAGTAGCCGCCCTGGGCGTCGGCCTCGACCGTGGCCGAGAGCCGGGGCGGCGGGGTGCACTCGTGGGCGTCGGTGACCTCGAACGTGCCGAGCCACACCATCGGGCGGGTCTCGTGGAGCTGTTGCGGCACGTCCTCGGCGACCCGGTCGGACTCGAAGCACTGGCACAGCGCGTCGAACACGATCCGGGCGTCTTCCTTGCTGCATCCGCTGATCTCGAGGGAGACGGGTTCCTCGTGCATACGCACACGGTCCATGGTGATCGCTCCTCTCATGGCGATGGCGCGGTGGCCCGGGTACCCCCGCGCACCGCGCCATGCCAACAGAAAAGCACCGTTTACCGGGCGGCGCACCACCCGTCCGGGCGGACGGGGCGGGCTCAGCTCCGGGTGAACTTGTACGTCTTGCTGTCGGTGAGGACGCAGAACCCGGGCGACATCACGATGACGCGCAGGGTGCCGGTGCGCCGGTCGTAGTCGATGCCCTCGGCCTCGAAGCTGCCGGAGCAGGAGCTGCGCAGCGGGAGCTGGCGCAGCGCGGTGACATGGCCGGTGACGTTGCCGGTGCCGGGCTGGGCGGAGAGGTCGATCTGGAGCAGCGGCTTGGTGTAGCCGAAGAGGCTGCCGTCCGGGTCGTCCGAGGAGCACAGCAGCGTGGTGGCGCCGGAGAAGTCGCAGCCCTGGACGTCGCGCACGGCGTGGTCGAGGTTGACGACGGAGGCCAGCGGGAGGTTCGCGGACGGCGAGGTGCTCTTGTTGGCGCCTGGGGTCGGGAAGACCAGGAAGCGGGTCATCGTGCCGTACTCGCCGGAGAGCATGTACTGGCTGTCGGGCGAGATCGCGTCCCAGGAGTTGTTGAGGGCCTCGCCGGAGGCGAGCGTGTGGGTGTACTCCGACCAGGTGCCGTCGGGGGCCTGCACCCGGTACATCTTGGCGGTGCCGGAGTCCGCCTGGTAGGGCTCGACGTAGTAGCCGTCGTAGGACTCGTCGGGGTCGCCGACGTGGTTCCAGCCGCGGCTGGAGACGCTGACGGGGATGGTGCCGATGCCGGTGTACCGGTTGGCGCTGTTGGCCGGGACCTCGACCGAGGTCAGGCCCTGGCTCTCGGTGAGCGGGTCGGCGCGGTCGGAGCCGGTCTCGGTCCAGGTGTCGGCCGCGGAGGCCGGGCCGGCCGAAAGGACGAAGGTCGCGGCGAGGGCGACCAGGGCGGTCAGGCCTGCGCGACAACGTTGCCGGGGGGACGCGGGCATGGAAGCCTACTCCTCGGTATCTGGGGGGTGGGACGCGCGTGCGCCGGTCAGTCTGGCGTGCCCATGACAGACATGTACAGACCACTGGCGGAACGGGAAAGTGAACTCACGCCTCTTCCGTCTCTCTGGCCTCTTCGCCGTACAGATCCGGCCGTGTTGAGAGATGGTGGAAAAGTCGGCGGCGACGTCGGAGAGTCGGGTGTGTGCGCGATAGAACAAGGGGACCCGGCACGGGGGACGACGTGCCGTACGGAGGTACGAAGGCGGTGCGTGCGATGAGTCCAGCGGAGGCTTCGGTGCCCGCGGGCGAGGACCCCGTGCGCGGCCCCGTGCGCCCGGGCGGACTGCTGGACGTCCTGAGCGTGGCCTCGGTGGTGCTGGACGCCAAGGGGCGGATCGTGCTGTGGAGCCCGCAGGCGGAGGAGCTGTTCGGCTACTCGGCGCAGGAGGCGCTGGGGCAGTACGCGGCCCGGCTGATGGTGGAAGAGCGCCATATCGAACTGGTCGGCAAGCTCTTCGCGGACGTGATGATCACCGGTCAGAGCTGGGCGGGCGGTTTCCCGATCCGGCGCAAGGACGGCACCAGCCTGGTGGTCGAGTTCCGCAACATGCGGCTCATGGACGACAACGGCGACGTGTTCGCGCTGGGTCTCGCCGCCGACCAGTCGACGGTGCGCCGGCTGGAGCAGGACGTGGCGCTGTCCGAGCGGATCGTGCAGCAGTCGCCGATCGGGCTGGCCGTCTTCGACACGGAGCTGCGGTTCGTCTCGGTCAATCCGGCGCTGGAGCGGATCAACGGTGTCCCGGCCGAGGAGCACGTGGGGCGGACGATCCGCGAGGTGCTGCCCTTCCTGGACGCCGACGCACTGGAGTCGGCGTATCTGCGGGTGCTGCGGACCGGTGAGCCGATGATCGACCAGTCCGCGGTGGGCCGTACGCCGGCCGATCCGGACGAGGAGCACATCTGGTCGGTGTCGGTCTACCGGCTGGACGACGCGTCGGACAACGTGCTGGGCGTGGCCACCTCGGTGGTCGACATCACCGAGCCGTACCGGGCCGGTGTCGAGGCGGAGAACGCGCGTCGGCGCCTCGCGCTGATCGCCGACGCCTCCGCCCGGATCGGCACCACCCTGGACCTGGACCGCACCGCCCGTGAGCTGACCGAGGTCGCCGTGCCCGAGCTGGCCGACGTGGCCGCCGTGGACCTGCTGGACACGGTGGTCGAGGGCCGCCGCAGTACGCTCGGCCCGGCCGAGCCCGCCCTGCTCCGCGCCCTCGCGGTCCGTGCGGAGCAGGAGGCGGAGGCGGAGCAGGCGGTCCAGGCGCCGGGCACGGTCGCCCGGTACGCGCCGGACCGGCTGATCACCGAGTGTGTACGGACCGGGGAGGCCGTCGTCGTCCGGCGGGTCGAGGACGAGGACCTGCCGAGGATCGCCGCCTCCTCCGAGGCCGCCGTGCTGCTGGGCCGGGCCGGGGTGCACTCGTATCTGGCGGTGCCGCTGATCGCGCGCGGCGAGGTGCTGGGTGCCCTGGAACTCAAGCGCACCCGCAATCCGGCGCCCTTCGACGACGACGATCTGCTGCTGGCCCGGGAGCTGGCGGCGCGGGCGGCCGTGCAGATCGACAACGCCCGCTGGTACCAGAACGCCCGCACCACCGCGCTGACCCTGCAACGCAGCCTGCTGCCCACCCATCCCCGGGTCACCACCGGCCTGGAGGTGGCCTCCCGCTATCAGCCGGCGGGCGAGACCGTCGAGGTGGGCGGGGACTGGTTCGACGTGATCCCGCTGGAGGGCGGCCGTACGGCGCTCGTGGTGGGCGATGTGATGGGCAGCGGTATCAACGCGGCCGCGACCATGGGCCGGCTGCGGACCGCGACCACCACCCTGACCTCGCTGGGGCTGGACCCGGCGGTCCTGCTGGAGCATCTGGACAAGACCACCTCGGGCCTCGACCACTCCATCGCGACCTGCGTGTACGCCGTGCACGATCCGCGTCTGCGGCAGTGCCGGATCGCCAACGCCGGCCATCTGCCGCCGGCCCGGCTCCGCCCCGGCCGCCCGCCGGAACTGCTCGACCTGCCCACCGGGGTGCCGCTGGGCGTGGGCGGGATCCCCTTCTCCACGACGACCGTGGACTTCGAGCCCGGCGACGAGCTGGTCTTCTACACCGACGGTCTGGTCGAGACCCGCAGCCACTCCCTGGACGAACGGCTGGACGCGCTGCTGGCCCTCCTCGACGACCCCGCCCGTCCGCTGGAGGAGGTCTGCGACCTGCTGCTGCGGGAGCTGCACCACCCCGACAACCACGACGACGTGGCCCTGCTCATCGCGCGGGCGCAGGAACTGCCGTAGCCGAACGCCCGGCGGCCACGGCGTCCACCGGTCTGCGCGTCCGCGGCCAGGGGTTCATGGAATTCACAGGCACTCGTTATCGGGTTCTTATCGGCGAACACCCACACTTCACAGAGAGGCATGCATCGCGATGCCGCGTGCCGTTCGCCGATGGGAGCGAGCCGTGACGCACGAACCGGAGCAGGAAAACCGCCGTGACGGCGACGGAACCGGCCCGTCCGTTCCGCCGATGCCGGACCGTCCCCCGCAGGCCGCCCCCGAGTGGGAGGTGCTGTCGGGACCGGGAGCCGACCGCGAACCGGGCGCGCCGCTGCGTGACCGCTGGCGCCGGCAGTCCACCCGCACCCGGGCGGTGACCGTGGCCTTCGTGGCGGGGGCACTGGCTCTCGGCGGGACGGTGGCGTTCGCCGCCGGTTCCGGCACGAGCGGCTCCCCGACCCCGCCGGCCGCCTCCGGCGCACCCTCGGCGGCCCCCTCCCCCGACGGGCACGGCCCCGGACACGGCGGCTGGTTCGGCATGGGCGGCATGGGGGTGCACGGCGAGGCGACCGTCAAGGACCCGGACACCGGGAAGTACGTGGTCAAGGTCTGGCAGCGGGGCACGGTCGAGAAGACGGACGGCGACCAGGTCACCGTGAAGAGCGACGACGGTACGTCGTGGACCTGGACCGTGGGCTCGGGCGTCAAGGTGCGCGGCGACGCGGACTCGCTGAAGAAGGACGCCACGGTCTTCCTGGTCGGCACGCGCGGGGACGACGGCAAGCTCTCCGCCTCCGCCGCGCTCTCCGGCGACTTCACGGGCATGGGCCGGGGCGGCATGCACGACCGCGGCGGCCCCTGGACGCGCCCCGGCGACCGCTCCCCGGCGCCGAGCCCCTCGGGCAGCGGGGCGACGACCTAGCCGACCTGGTCGACCTGGCCGACTTGGTCGCGTACGCCGATCACGACGTTCGCGTAGAGCTCCTCCGACACCGCGAGCCGCGTCCTGAGTCCCGCGCGGGCGAAGGCCTCGACGGCCATTTCGGCCTGGCGTTCGCTGGTCTCGACGAGGACGCAGCCGCCGGGGGCCAGCCACCGGGGTGCCTCGGCGGCGACGCGACGCAGCACGTCGAGTCCGTCGCCGCCGCCGTCGAGGGCGACCAGCGGCTCGTGGTCGCGGGCCTCGGCGGGCAGCAGTCCCACCTCGCCGGTGGGGACGTAGGGCACGTTGGCCGCGAGGATGCCGACGCGGCCGCGCAGGGCGGCGGGCAGGGCGTCGAAGAGGTCACCGGCGTGGGCGTGGCCGCCGTAGGGGGCGATGTTGCGGCGGGCGCAGCCGACGGCGGCCGGGTCGATGTCGGCCGCGTGCAGCTCGATGTCTCCGAGAGCGGCGGCGAGGGCCGCGCCGACCGCGCCGGAGCCGCAGCACAGGTCCACGACGACGGACGCGCCGGGAACCTGGGCGAGGGCCTGGTCGACCAGGAACTCGGTACGGCGGCGGGGCACGAACACGCCCGGTTCCACGAGCACGCGCAGCCCGTGGAACTCCGCCCAGCCGACAACGTGTTCGAGGGGCTGTCCGGAGGCGCGCCGGTCCACCATCGTGGCCAGTTCCTCCGGGGTGCGGGCGGTGGCGAGGATCAGCTCCGCCTCGTCCTCGGCGAAGACGCACCCGGCGGTGCGCAGCGCGGAGACGACGGCGGTGGTGTCGGAGAGTGAGAGCATCGCGGGGAGCCTATCCGGGCGGCGGGGCCGCGGTCAGGGGGTTTTCGGGGCCGCGGATCGGATCGGCGGTTCACACCCCGACCGTCTCCTCGGCCTCCTCCTCGGTCTCTTCCTCGGCGGCAGCGGCCCGGGCCGCCGGTTCCGCGTGCGATGCCGCTACGACCACGGTCGCGGCCGGGGTCGCCCTGGTCCGCTCGTACAGCGCGGCGATCGCGGTGACCGCGAGGCCGGCCAGCAGCCAGACCGCCAGGGTGACGACGTTCCCGCTCAGGCCGTCGCCGCCGAAGTACAGCAGGCTGCGGGTGCCCTCGACGAAGCCGGCGCCGTTCCAGAAGGCGTGCAGGGCGCCGAAGAAGCCGTTCTGCAGTTCGGGCCGGAACAGCCCGCCGGAGCTGGTGAAGTTGAGCATCACGAACAGCACCATCATGGTCAGCGTGGTCCACCGCTTGAGGAAGGTGTGCAGGCCGACGCCGATGAGGAGGATGCCGGCCGAGTAGAGCCAGGTAAGACCCCAGACGCCGGCGAGGTCGTGGTGGGCGAGGTGGAACACCGGTCCGGCGAGCAGCGCGCCGATGCCGCTGACGACGGCGGAGACGCCGAGCGCGAGCAGCGCGCGGATCCGTATCGGGAGTCCCGCACCGGCCGCGCCGAGGGCGGCCACCGAGGCGTAGGAGCCGATGCTGACGGCGATGAGCAGGAAGAACAGGCCCTGTCCCGTGGGGTCGTCGGCGACCGGCCTGGCCACGTCGGTGACCTTCAGCGGGACGCCCTCCTGGTCGGCGACCGGGGTGAAGACCTTCTCCACGGCGGTGGCGCCCATGTCGGAGGCGGCACTGGCGACGATCAGCTCCGGGGCCTTGGCGCTCGGTACGAAGGCGCCGGTCACGGTCCGGGACTTCAGCAGGTCGACGGCCTCGGCGCGGGTGGGGACGGTACGGACGTCGAGCCGGTCCCCCGCGGTGTCCTTGATGGTCTGCGCCAACACCTTCGCCTCCGGTCCGGCGCCGACCACGGCCACGGGCATGTGGTTCGGCTCCGGGTGGACGAACGCGCCCATATAGGCGAGCCCCATGCCCAGGCACATCAGCAGGGGGGTGATCAGGTGCGTGAGCACATGACGCAGTGCCGGTGACCTCATCGCGGACGACCTCCGGTTCTTCTCAGCTCTTCCGAGCAATTGGTTGGCTTATACAACTCACACTCAAGTTGTACTATACAACTAGAACGTCGGAGGAGGTATTCCCGTGAGGGTGTTGCCGGTGGCGGTGCCGCGGTCGAAGGTCCTGCCGTGACGGCGGCGGAGACGGCCGTCGAGACCATCCAGCGCGAGATGACGGTCTTCGCGCGCCGGGCCAGGGCGTCGGCCGGACGAATGCACCCCGAGCTGTCGCTGGTGTCGTACACGCTCCTCGGGCATCTGGAGGAGCGCGGCGGCTGCCGGGCGACCGACCTGGCCGCGCACTACGCGCTGGACAAGTCGACCGTCAGCCGCCAGGTGGCGGCACTGGAGCGGTCGGGGCTGATCGAGCGGCGCCTGGACCCGGAGGACCACCGGGTCCAGGTGCTGCATCTGACGGAGGCCGGGGAGGAGATCCTGGCCCAGGTCACCCGGAGCCGCCGGGCCGCCTTCCGGGAGCGGCTGGCGGACTGGCCGGAGGAGGACCTGGTCAGGTTCGCCGGTTATCTGGAGCGCTACAACGCCGGGACGTCGGCGGGCACCGGCGAGGCCTGACCGCGCGCCTCGGGCACCCGGACCGCGATGAAGGCGGTACGGCGGCGGATGCGGAAGCCCAGGGACTCGTAGAGCCGGATCGCGTTGGTGTTCCCGGCGCCGGTGTGCAGGAACGGGGTCTCGCCGCGTTCCCGGATGCCGTGGCCGATCGCGCGGATCAGCCGGGTCGCGAGCCCCTCCCCGCGGTACGCCGGGTCGGTGCACACCGCGCTGATCTCGGTCCAGCCCGGCGGGTGCAGCCGCTCCCCCGCCAGCGCGATCAGCCTGCCGTCGCGGCGGATGCCCAGGTAGGTGCCGAGTTCGACGGTGCGGGGCAGGAACGGGCCGGGCCGGGTGCGTTCGACCAGGTCGAGGATCTCGGGCACGTCGGCGGGGCCGAGGCGGACCGCCGTCGGCTCCGGGGCGGTCTCCATGCCCTCGTCCACCAGCTGCACGCCCTCTACGTCGAACGTGAGGTCCCAGCCGTCCGGGAGTTCCCCGCGGAAGCCGGGCAGCCCGATCTCCGCGCCGGGTCCGGCCAGGGCGGCGAGATCGGCCCAGTCCTGGGCGTCCGGCTCGTCCGGCAGGGCCAGCCACGGGGAGACGTCGACCGGGTAGCGCAGGATGCGCCCGCGCCGTTCGGCGAAGTGGGCGTGCGGGCCGGTCAGCGAGGCGAGGGCGGGGTTGTCCAGGATGTGCGGGGCGTCGGCGGCACCGGGGCTCGTGCTGGAGCCGGGACTCGGACTGGAGCTGGGCACGCTCATATGGCGACCTCGATCACGATCTTGCCGAGGGTGTGCCCGTCCTCGACGGCGCGCAGCGCCCGGTCGGCCCTCTCCAGCGGGAAGGTCTGCGAGATGTGCGGGTCGAGCTCGCCGCCGACGACGAGTTCGGCGACCTCGTCCAGGACGGCGGCGGTCCGGGCACGCTCGACGCGGGCCCCGCCCAGCGCGGCGACCTCGTCGGGTGCGGCGCCCGCGGTGATCAGCTTGGTGCGGTCGGCGAGCAGTCCGGCCGCCTCGGCGAGGACCTCGCCGCCGACCAGGTCGTAGACCCCGTCCACGCCCTGGGGCGCGGCGGCCCGCACCCGCGCGGCCAGGTCGGGGCCGGAGGCCACGTGCACGGCGCCGAGGGACTCGACGAAGTCCTTCTTGGCCTCGCTCGCCACGCCCAGGACCCGCAGGCCCCAGGCGCGGGCGATCTGCACGGTCGCCGCGCCGACCCCGCCACCGGCACCGGTGACCAGCAGGGTCGCGCCCTCGGGCAGGTCGAGCTGGCGCACGCCGTCGTAGGCGGTGGCCGCGGCGACCGGCAGGGTGGCGGCGTCGGTGAACGACAGGGCGGCGGGCTTGTGCGCGGTCAAGGACGCCTTCAGCAGGGCGTACTCGGCGAACGCGCCGCCTGCCGTGTTGCCGAAGACCTCGTCGCCGGCCGTGAACCCGCTCACGCCCTCGCCGGTCGCCTCGACGACACCGGCGGCCTCGCTGCCGAGGACGACGGGGAAGCGCGCCTCACCCTCGCCGGGGCGGCGGAAGCCGTTGCGCAGTTTCCAGTCCACGGGGTTCACCCCCGCCGCGCGCACCGCGATCAGCAGCTCACCGGGGCCGGGACTCGGGCGGTCCACCTCGGCGAAGGCCTCGGTCTCGGGCCCGCCGTGCCTGGTGTAGACATACGCCTTGGGCATCGTTCTTCCTCGCTCTCTGATGCTGTCACCGGTGTCCCGGCAGCCGCACTCAGCGCCAAGGACAGGCGCACGACCGCTATTCCCGCGCCCTCGGATCGTTCACAAGGCCGCAATGATCGGTGCCCTGACCTGGGTCGGAGCACCCGATCGGACGTCGTACGGTTGAAGCATGAACATCCCCCGGGGCTTCACCGGCCGCCCCCGCACAGCCAACGGGGTGCGGTTCGGGGGCGTCCCGCTGGACGCGTTCTTCGATGTGGTGCGCCCCCATGGCGCCGCCCCACACGGCCCAGCGCCAGACTCGCCGCAACACCGGACGCTGGACCACGTATCGGCCGCACCCACCTCCTGTTCGGCAGACGGCCACGGGGACTGACGGGCCGTCACTCCTGAACGGGGGACACCTCATTCTGATCCCGGTCCTGAGCGCTCCGGTACCACTCCTCGTCGCCGACCTCCCGCGAACCGAAGACGGCACGAGCACGGCCGTCGACGCTTCTTGGCGGGCTGGTTCCTGCCCGTCTTGGCCGGCGCCCCCTCCTCGGCGCTCGCGGGCGCGTTGCGCGTCGAACCGGATGACGTCACACCGCGGGCGAGGCCGAGTGTCCTGGGGGCAGGGCCAGCCGCTCACCCCGGGTGCGCCGACTCGTCGTCCGGGGCCCTGGCGGCGTCGGCGGAGTATCCCTCCCTGACCCGGCGGTCGCTGACGCGGAGGGCGAGAGCGGAGGCGCAGAGGCTCACGGCCGCCATGGTGAGCAAGCCGACGCGGTAGGCGCCCACCGTGCCGGTGTCGGCACCCGCCTGGGACAGGGTCGCGGCCAGGGCCACCCCGAAAGCGGCGGCGATCTGCCGTTGCATGTTGAGGACGGTGGTGGCATCGGCGGTGCGGGCGGCCGGGACGGTGACGAAGGCGGCGTTCTGGCCGCTGGCGAACAGGAGGCCCACGGAGCAGCCGAGCAGATACATCGCCGGGTAGAGGGTGAAGGGCGGCGCCTCGCCGACCGTGGTCGCCAGGAAGACCACGACAAGCGCGGCCGCGGCGCCGCCGCCGGCCATGAGGCGGCTCGGACCTGCCCTGTCGTGCAGCCGGGGCACGAGTTGGGAGGCCGTCAGCATGCCGAGGGCCTCCGGAAACGTGGCCAGGCCCGCGTGGAGGGCGTCGTAGCCCACGCCTGTCTGCAGGAGTTGCGGGTACAGGTAGAGAACGCCCATGAAGGCCGCGCCCATCGGGAGCAGGGCCAACTGAGTGGTACGGAAGAGCTGGTCCTCGACGATCCGCAGATCGACCATGGGATGTCCGGTGCGCAGCTCCCACGGCACCAGCAGCGTCAGCAGCACGGCGCCGCCGGCCAATGGGACGAGGACGCCACCACTCCCCCAGCCTTCGTCCGGGGCCCTGGTGAGAGCGTAGAGGACCGCGGCCAGCCCACCGCCGGCCAGGACGAATCCCTGGCTGTCGAATCGGGGTGCGCCCGAGCCGGGGAAGTCGGGCAGCACCCACAGCCCGAAGAGCAGGGCCAGGGCTCCGACGGGCACGTTGACGAGGAAGACCCAGTGCCAGGAGACGGTGTCCACCAGCCAGCCGCCCAGGACCGGTCCCAGCGCGGGTGCCACGGCGGTCGGCAGCATGACGTACTTCTGCGCGCGCAGTCGCTCGGCGACGGGGAAGGCACGCAGGAGCATCGTCATACCGACGGGGGCGAGCAGCCCACCGCCGGTGCCCTGCAGGACGCGGTATCCCGTGAGTGCCGTCAGGGAACCGGCGGTGGCGCACAGGCCCGAGGCCGCCGTGAACAGCAGCAGAGCGACGAGGGCGATACGCCGGGTGCCGAAACGGCGGGTGAGCCAGCCGGACACAGGGATGAAGACCGCCATGGCCACGAGGTAGCCGACGTTGACGGAGCCGAGGCCGGAGGTGTCCACGGCGAAGTCGCGGCCGAGGGCCGGGAGCGCGACGTTGACGATCGTGGTGTCCATGATCGCCATGAAGTTCGCGGCGACGAACACCCCGCACACCGCGACCTTCGCTGGTACTCGGGGGCGGTGCGGCGGTGATGAGACGGTGCCGTTCCGGCGGACGACGGCCCTCACCGGCCGTGCCGGAGCCAGCGGACCTGGGCGCTGGTCAGCGGCAGGCGGCGAGCCTCCAGGGAGCGGTCGATCTGGTCGGTGGTCCGCGCGCCGATGGACGGCCACACCTCGGGGTGATGCAGGGTCCAGGCCAGGGCGACCGTCTCGGGCCGGGTGCCGAGCTGGTCGGCGAGTTCACGGCATCGGCGGCGGCGGGCGCGGTTGCCGTCGGTGTCGTACGGATCCGGTCGGCTGTCGGGCCGCGGGGCCTCGTCGCGGGCGAAGAAGCCACGCGCTTGCGAGGACCAGGCGAGCAGGGGCAGCCGGTTCTCGCGCACGACGTCCATGACGGCACGGTCGGCGTGCAGGCTTCCGCCCAGCAGCGCCGGGTCGGGTTCGGCGAGGCTGAACTGGTAGCTGGCGACCGGGGTGTGGCCCCGCTCGGCCAGTTCGACGACGAGTGCGGACAGGCGCTCCGCCTGCCAGTTGGAGGCGCCCACGCGCCGGACGTACCCGGCTTCGACGAGGCTCACGAGCGTGTCCGCGAGTTCGGCGACGGGGCGGGCCGGGTCGTCGCAGTGATAGAGGAGAAGGTCGATGGTGTCGACGCACAGGTTGTCCAGCGCGGCCCGTACATGGCTGTGGACGGTGCCGCGATCGAGCGGAAGGTCGGCTCCGGTGGTGTCGTGCCCGACCTTGGTGACCACGGCGAGCGTGTTGGGATTTCTGCGCAGCCAGGTACCGATCGCCGGCTCGGCCTGTCCCTTGGCGTAGCTGTGTGAGGTTTCGACCATCAGGCCGCCCTCGTCGGCGAAGTGGGTCAGGCGCTCGGCGGAGGCCTCGGCCGGCTCGGCGCCGAACGGGCCGCCGAGGATGAAGCGATGGGCCGCGGCCTCCGTGCCGTCCTGGTCGAGGAGTTCGTCGAGCAGGTCCAGGGGCGAGTGCGGCATCAGGCCTCGCCCCCGATGACGTGCTGGAAGCCGTCGACATCCGTGAACGGCCGCGGCAGGTGCGGCCGCAGCGGGATCCGGAAGGTGTTGAGCATCATGGCGGACATGGAGAAGCTGCCGATGCAGCCGATGAGGTCGAGGACGCCTTCCTCGCCGAAGAGGCCGATGGCGGCGGCGTAGGTCTCGTCGGTGACGAAGTGGTCGTGGAGCATCTCGTGGGCGAAGGCGTGGAAGACGCGCTCGTCCTCGGCCTTGAACTCGGGGTCCTCGCCGCGCGCGAGCCGCTCCAGGCACTCGGCCGGGATACCCTCGGCGACCGCCTGCTGGATGTGGGCGTTCCAGGCGGACTGGCTGTCGAAGTGGCGGCCGGCGATCAGCACGCTCAGTTCACGCAGCCGCTGCGGGAACCGCGACTCGTTCCGGCAGTAGCGGCCGAGGTGCTCGACCCAGTGCGCCAGTTCCATGTTGCGCGCCCAGACGAGGAAGGGTGGCGGGGGTTCTTCGATTCCGGGTCCGACGATGGCTTCGAGGAGCTCGGTCTGCTCGGGGGTGAGGCTGGTCAGGGGGGTCAGGCGCATGGTCGTGCGGCCCTTTCGAGGAGGGGTGGGGTCACCCGGTGGTGCCGGTGTGCCCGGAAGAGAGGAGGCGACGGCGAAAGTCCGTCGGAGGAACCCGTGCCCGGGGGCAGGTCCCGCCCGGCACGAGGTGCGCCGACGGCAGGCCGGCCTCGTGGCCTTGACGGGAAAGGGGGAGGCGCCCCCTGGGCACGGGCAGCCGGCGCCGGCGGACCGAGGTCGCGACGGTCCACCGGGAAAGGAGCGATGGGCGGCTCGGGCGCGGGCGGCGCCCCGTACGGAGGCTCTCGGTTCGCGCGGCGCGCAGTTCGCCTGCTCGTCAGGCGGTGCGCCACCAGGCGTAGTACTTGTCGCCGTAGCCGTCCATGATGTCCGGGTACTCGTGGTCGGCGTCGGGGAACTCGAAGAAGTCGTGCGGGACACCGAGATCGGTGAAGCGGGCGTCGAGGTCGCGGATGGTGGGTGCGAGGCGGGTGTCCAGGCGGCCGGACAGCAGCCGGACCTGGCTGGTGCGCCGCAACTCCGGGGCATTGGCGAGGACCAGGCTCCAGGGGTGGCAGAGGTCGTAGTACTCCTGGTCCCCGAAGTAGGTGTTGTTGACCCGGTCCTCGGGCTCGTCCTTGAGGTCGCGCAGGATCGCGGGGGCGACCGCGGACACCTTCCCGAAGACCTTCGGGTACTTCAGGCCCAGGTGCAGGGCGCCGAACCCGCCCATGGAGAAGCCCTCGACGGTGCGGGCGGCGGCCTCCGGGACCGTGCGGTAGGTGGTGTCCATGTGGTGGACCAGGTCGAAGGCGGTGATCTGGGCGAGCGGGCGGGCACCGTCCTTGGAGTCGACGTACCAGCCGATCGGCAGGATCTGCGGTACGACGACGATCGTGGGCGGGATGACCTCGTTCCTGACGGCCTTGTCGATCCGCGCAACCATTTCTGAACCCTGCCGGGCGTTGCCGAACCCGCCGTGCAGCCAGTAGACGACAGGGAAGCGTCGTTCGGGTTCGGTCGCGTACTGGGGCGGCAGGTAGAGCTGGTAGCTGCCTTCCGCGTCGGCACTGCCGCGCGAGGGCTGGGGGTAGAGACCGAAGGTGGTGAGCTCCTGGTCCTCACGGACCTCGTCGATCCACTTCTGTTCGATCTCCGCCATCTGCTCGGGCGTGGTGCTCACCTTGTGAACCTTCTGCGCCACGGGTGTTTCCTCTCGGTGGGTCTCAAGTGCGGCCCGGGGTCCTCCGAGGCGGGTGACGGCAGCCCTCCGTTCCCGCCGCCCCGGTGTTCCACTACGTAGAATGGTGTATCTTTTAGCGGAACGCTGGAATGGCCATCAGTGAAGCCCTACGACTGGAGCCTGTCAATGGCCGGGATCGAAACTTCAGAGGACTCACAGGCGGCGGGCCGCAGCGGGCGCAGCTCCGCGGCCGGCAACGCCACCGACAAGGCGCTCAATCTGCTGGAGGCCGCCTCGGCCCCCGGTTACCCGCACCGGCTGGGCGACATCGCGGCAGCCGCCGGCGTCCCCAAGGCCAGCGCGCACCGCATCCTGCAGAACCTGGTGGCGATCGGCTTCCTGGCCTCCGACGGGTCCGGCGGCTACGGCCCCGGCCCGCGGATCCGCGCCCTGGCCGCCCGGGTCACCCAGGGCTGCGCCGAGGACCAGGCGATGCGCGCGGAGCTGGAGGTTCTCAGCCGGCGGACCGCCAACACCGTGCACATGGGCATCCGGACCGGTGACGCCCTCACCTACCTGGTCAAGGTGGCAGGTCCGAACCCGGTGCAGGAGTCCTCCCGGGTGGGCATGCAGCAGCCGTTGCACACCACGGCGATCGGCAAGTGCGTCCTCGCCGGCCTGCCGGACGACGAGCTGGGCAGGCTGGTGACGAGCACCGGGCTGCCGGCCAGAACGGAGAACTCCCTCACCGACCCGGCAGAGCTGCGCGCGGAACTGGCACGGGTACGAGAACGCGGCTTCGCGATCGAGGAGGAGGAGAACGAGATCGGCATCCGCTGCATCGGCGCGCCCGTGCGGGACACCCGCGGCACGGTGATCGGCGGCGTGAGCGTCTCGACCATCACGTTCCTGGAGACACGCACAACACTCCTGGGCTGGTCCGACGTCGTGCGGTCCACGGCCGACGCGCTGCGCGGCCTGCTGGGCTGAGCCCCACGCCCTCGCCTCACGTCCCCCCGAGTACGGCGGATCCGGCCGATTGACCGGTCACCGCAAGCACGCTTATCTTTCGGGTCTGTCGCCCCATTCCTCTTGTACGACCCGTAGACAGCACCGCACCGTTTCAGCAGGGTTACAGCACCGGGCAGATCGCGTCTCGCCGTCAGCGCACCAGACGCACACCGCGCCCGGCCTCACCGGACAGCCCCCGGTGGGGCGCAGCACCTGAGCAAGTCCCTCGCGAGCAGCGGGAGCACCTCCGGTTCGTCGCCGCTCATCAGTCACCGCCGGCCTGGCACCGTCCCCGATCGGGCGCGGTCCTACGGCGGCCCCCGCGACGTATCGCCCCTTCTTCTCCCGGCCTGTCGGCCGAATCGCCCCTTCCCGCACATGACGCGGGCGGGACCTCCCGGACAGACGCTGCGAGTCCCGGCACCTCCGCCGTCTGCCATCGGCGGGCGCAGTGCTTCCGCCGAGTTCCCCTGCCGTCGTAGCAGGTTCCCCGTGGAGCCCAGAGCCGCGATGCCCACGGGCCCGCCCCGCCTGGCTCCGAGCAAGGAGAGACATGAACGCCCACGTTGTACCGTCAGACAGCCCCGCCCCCAGAACCCGCACGGCCTCCCGAGTCGCCTCCGCGCGGGTCGGCCTCGCCGCCGCGTGCACGGCCCTCTCGCTCACCCTGGCCGCCTGCGGTGGCGGCACCAACACCGCCGCGGGCGCCGCGAGCAGCGGCAAGCCCGTCGCCGGCGACACCCTGACCGTCGCCGAGCAGCAAGCCCCGCCCACCCTCAACCCGGGCAGCCTCGACCTGGGCTTCGTCGACTTCACGATGCTGTCCTACGAGTCGCTGTTCTACCTCTCCCCCGACGGCACCGTGCAGCCGGCGCTCGCCAAGTCCTGGAAGTACGTCGGCACCGGAAACACGGAGCTGTCCGTCACCCTGCGCTCCGGGGTGACGTTCGCGGACGGCGAGGCGGTGACCGCCGACGCGGTGAAGGCGTCGCTGGAGTACGCGAAGAAGGCCCAGGGCAATCAGGCGCACTACCTGACCGACGCCACCATCACGGCCACCGGTGCGCTGAGTCTGACGATCAAGCTGGCGAAGGCGAACCCGATCCTGCCGACGCTGCTGACCCAGTCGTACGGCATCGGCCAGATCATCAGCCCCAAGGGCCTCGCCTCGGCATCCAGCCTGACGCCGACCAAGACCAGCCAGGGGGCGGGCCCGTACATCTACCAGCCCTCCGACAGCGTGGCGGGCGACCACTACACGTACACCGCCAACCCGGACTACTACGACAAGTCCAAGCAGCACTACAAGAAGATCGTCATCCGGATCGTGCAGAACGGCCAGACCGCGGTCAACGCCATGAAGACGGGTCAGATCGACGTCTACAAGGGCGACTACACCTCCGCCGCCTCCGCGAAGTCCGCCGGCATGAGCACCGTCGGACTGCCGGTGATCCTCCAGGGCCTGAGCCTCATCGACCGCGCGGGCGAGGTGTCCAAGCCGCTCGGTGACGTCCGGGTGCGCCAGGCGATCAACTACGCCATCGACCGCGACGCCGTCACGAAGGCGTTGCTCGGCTCCGCCGGGACCCCGACCGTGCAGACCGTCATCAAGGGCGGCGACGGCTATTCGGCCGACCTGGCGAAGGAATACCCCTACGACCCGGCGAAGGCCAAGCAGCTCCTGAAGGAAGCCGGATATGCCGACGGCTTCGAACTGCCGGTCCTCGCGGCCACGTTCGTCGGGTTCGACACCATGGCCGAGGCGATCGCCGGACAGCTCTCCAAGGTCGGCATCAAGGTCAAGGTCACCGCGGTCACCAGCATCACCTCCTTCGTCGAGAACCAGACCAACCACAAGTACCCCGCGGTCTCCGGCGGCTTCACCGAGGAGCCGATGTACCTGGAGGGCCTGGACCTGTTCATGCCCGGCTCCAAGGTCTTCAACGGCTTCGGCAGCACCGCGCCGGAGCTGACCAGCCTGTTCGACAAGGCGGCGGCCGCCGAGCCCGCCGAGCGCGCGAAGCTCGACCGGCAGATGCAGGAGTACCTGGTGAAGAACGCCTGGTTCGCCCCGGTCGCCTTCACCCCGGTCAACTACTACGTCCGCCCCGGCATCGGCGGGGTCAAGGTCAGCGCGGGCGCCCCCTTCGTGAGCCCGCTGGCCATCTACGCCACCAAGTAAGAGCCCCGGGCGGCCCCTACCTGACTCCGGGGGCCGCCCGGACCAAGAAGTGAGGTGAGATGCACAGGATCCTCTTCCGATGGCTGGTCGGCGCCATCCCGGTGGTGTTCGGGGTGACCGTCCTGACCTTCGTCCTGACCAGCCTGGTGCCGGGCGACCCCGGTCGCACCATCCTCGGCGCGAACGCCAGTCCCGCCCAGGTCAAGGCCCTCGACCAGCAGCTCGGCCTCGACCACTCCCTGCCGGTCCGCTACTGGGACTGGCTGACCTCCGCCCTGCACGGCGATCTCGGTGACTCGATCACCTCCGGCGTACCGGTGAGCGATCAGCTCACCTCCCGCGTGGGCGTCACCGTCTCGCTGATCGGCGGCGCCATCCTGGTGGCCGCCGTCGCCGGAGTGGCGCTCGGCGTGCTCAGCGCGCTCAAGGGCGGCTGGCTGGGACGGGCGGTGGACGGCATCTCGCTGGTCGGTCTCGCCGTGCCGAACTTCTGGTTCGGGCTGGTCCTGATGACCGCGCTGGCCGTGCAACTGCCGCTGTTCCCCGTCTCGGGATACGTGCCGCTCACCGACTCTCCGGTGCGGTGGTTCGAGTCGCTGGTCCTGCCGGTGCTCACGCTGGGCGTGCCGGCCACCGCGCCGGTGGCCAAGCAGACCCGGGACAGCGTGCTCACCCAGCTGAACCGCGAGTACGTGCGGGTGTTGCGGGCCCGCGGCATCCCCGAGCGGTCGGTGATCTTCCGGCACGTGCTGCGCAACGCGGCCGCGCCGATCGTCACCGTCCTGGGCGTGGTCGTCGTGACGCTGTTCGGCGGCACGGTGCTCGCCGAGACGCTCTTCGTGATGCCGGGCCTCGGCGGGCTCGCCGTGACCGCCGCACAGACCCAGGACATCCCCATGGTCCAGGGCGTCGCCCTCGTCTTCACCGTGACCGTGATGCTGGTCAACCTCCTGATCGAAGTGGTGTACACGATGCTCAACCCGAAGGTGCGGACATGAAAGGCCGACCGACCCCTCAGGGTCCGACCACGCGGCAGGAGGGCCGTCCGGCGGTGGCACGGCGCGGTTTCGCCGCGCGGTTGCTGCGCAGGCCGGCCTCGGCCGTCTCCGCTTCCTACCTGCTGCTCGTCCTGCTGGTCACCCTGCTGGCCACCTGGATCGCGCCCTACGACCCGGACCAGCAGGATCTGACCGCGGCGCTGCAGGGTCCGAGCGGGGCGCACTGGCTGGGCACCGGCGAGCTGGGCCGGGACGTGCTCAGCCGGCTGATGCACGGCGGCCAGGTCACGCTCCTCGGTGTGGTGATCACGCTCGCGGTGTACCTCACGATCGGCGTCCCGGCGGGCATGATCGCCGGTTACCGAGGCGGCTGGTTCGACCGGTTCGTCCTCAAGAGCGCCGACCTGGTCTCGGCCGTCCCGGTCATCATCGTGCTCCTCGTGGTCCTCTCGGTCTTCACCAACGACGAGAGCGCCGCGATGGCCGCCAACGGCCTGCTCGGCGCCCCGCTGCTGGCCCGGGTCGTGCGCTCGGCCACCCTGGGGGTGAAGGAGGAGCTGTACGTCCGCGCCGCCGTCGCCAACGGCATCCGGGACCGCGTGATCATCCGCCGGCACGTCCTGCCCCGCGTCACCGGAGTCATCCTCGTCCAGGCCTCCGTCTACGGCGCCTACGCCGTACTCCTGGAGACCGGACTCGGCTTCCTCGGCCTGGGCACCACCGAGGCCAGCTGGGGCAGCATGATCGCCGAGGCGTCCAAGAACATCGGCACCGACCCGTGGCTCCTGGTCCCCTCCGGCTTCATGATCATCAGCTTCATCCTGGCACTCGGCCTGCTCAGCGACGGCCTGCGCGACACCCTGGCCGAACGGTACGCGCCCCCGGCCGACAAGCCGCCCTCCCGCCGCATGGGCCGGCCGCGGGGAGCCGCGCCCGAGCCGCCCCGGGCCGAGGCCCCGGACACCTCTCGTGCCGTCGAGGAACCCGACGCGGACGCCCTGCTCTCCGTACGCGGTCTGACCGTGTCCCTGACCATCGAGGGCACGCCCACCGACGTCATCCGGGACGTGTCCTTCGACCTCAGGGCCGGCGAGGTCCTGGGCATCGTCGGCGAGACCGGCTGCGGCAAGACGATCACCGCGACCTCGCTGCTGGGCATGCTGCCCGCGGGCGGCCGGATCGTCTCCGGCACCATCCTCTTCGAGAACGCCGACCTCGCCCAGGTGGACGCGGCGGCACTGCGCACGGTGCGCGGCCGTCGTATCGGCTGGATCTCCCAGGACCCGATCTCCAGCCTGGACCCGTCGTTCACGGCGGGTGCCCAGGTCGCCGAGGCCGTCCGCGTCCACACCGGCTGCTCGCGCAAGGAGGCCCGGCAGCGGGCGCTCGAACTCTTCGAGAAGGTACGGCTGCCCGACCCGGCCCGCGTCGCCGCCAGCTTCCCCCACCAGTTGTCCGGCGGCATGGCCCAACGCGTCGGTATCGCCGCGGCGTTGGCCGGCGACCCCACCCTGGTCATCGCGGACGAGCCGACCACCGCGCTCGACGTGACCGTGCAGGCCGAGATCCTCGACCTGCTGCGGGAGTTGCAGAGCACCGGGACGGCCGTCGTCCTCATCACCCACGACTGGGGGGTGCTCGCCGACCTGTGCGACCGGGCCGTGGTGATGTACGCCGGGGAGGTCGTCGAGGAGGCGGAGGTCACCGCGCTGGTCAGCGCGCCGGCCCACCCCTACACGGCCGGGCTGCTGGACTCCGACCCGCACCACGCGGTGCCGGGCGAACCGCTGCGTGCCGTGGAGGGCGCGGTGCCGCCGCCGCCCGAGTGGCCGGTGGGCTGCCACTTCCAGAACCGCTGCCCGCGGGTGACCGAGGCGTGCAAGGAGAAACCCGTCGTGATCTCCCATCTGGTGGAACCGGAACGGTCGGCGCGGTGCATCCGCCCGCTCGAACTCATCGGAGGAGGCCCGCATGACTGAACAGAGCGCGGTCACCGGGTTGTTGCCGGCCACGGACACCGAACTCCTGCGGGTGCGCGGCCTGGACGTCACCTACCGCCGGTCCCGGCTGCGGGGCGGCGACGTCAACGCCGTACGCGGCGTGGACCTGACCGTCGGCCGCGGCGAGACCGTCGGCCTGGTCGGCGAGTCCGGCTCCGGCAAGTCGACCATCGGGTCGGCCGTCCTCGGGCTCGTGCCGGCGACCGGAGGTACCGTCGAATTCGACGGCGCGGACATCACCCACAGCACACGTGCCGACCGCCGGTCGCTGGCCCGCCGGATGCAGGTGGTCTTCCAGGACCCGTACGGCTCCATGAACCCGGCGCACACCGTGGGCGACACCCTCGGCGAGGCCCTGCGGTACAACCTGGGGCTACCCGCCGACGAGATCCGCGCGCGTGTCCTGCGCGCCCTGGACGACGTCGGCCTGCCGCCCGGCGCCGCCCACCGCTACCCGGCGGCGTTCTCCGGTGGCCAGCGTCAACGCATCGCCATCGCCCGGGCGTTGGTCATGGAACCGGACTTCGTCGTGTGCGACGAGGCGGTCAGCGCTCTCGACCTCTCCGTGCAGGCGCAGGTGCTCAACCTGCTGGCCCGGCTCAAGCAGACCCGCGGCCTGAGCTATCTCTTCATCTCGCACGACCTGGCCGTGGTCCGCTACCTGAGCGACACCATCGTCGTCCTGTACGCCGGCCGGGTCGTCGAACGCGGCCCGGCGGCCCGGGTCGCCGAGGCCCCCGCCCACCCGTACACCCGCGCCCTGCTGGCCGCCGCGCCGGTGCCGGATCCGGTGGTCCAGCGCCGCCGCCAGGCCCAGCGGCTCCGCATCACCGCCCCGTCCGCCGACCGTGGCGGCGGGGGCTGCGCCTTCGCCCGGCGCTGCCCGTTCGCGCAGGACATCTGCTGGACGACACCGCCTGAGCTGACCGACCGCGACGGGGTGGCCGTCGCCTGCCACCGCTACGACGAGATTGCCGCCGGCCAGCAGGCGTGAGCCCTCCTCCCCAAAGGATCGAAATGACCACCACCGCACCTGCCCACGCCGAGATCGCGGCTCTGCTGCCCGACGGCACGCACCTGATCGACGGCGAGTGGGTCCCCGCCCGCTCCAAGGCCGTCATCGACGTCCTCGACCCCGCCACCGGCGCCCTGCTCGCCCGCGTCCCGCGCGGCACCGCCGAGGACGTCGACGACGCCGTACGCGCCGCCGAACGCGCCCTGCCCGCCTGGCGCGACACCAGCCCCGCCACGCGCGGCGAACTGCTGTACCGATGGGCCGAGTTGGTACGTGAACACGACGACGACATCAACCGCCTGGAGGCCATGGAGGTCGGCCACCCGGTCGGCCCCTCCCCCATCGCCGCGCGCCTGACCTACCTCGCGGGCAAGGCCGACAAGGTTTTCGGCGACACCCTCCCCACCCGCTCCCCCGACGTGCTGGGCCTGACCCTGCGCGAGCCGTACGGCGTGGTCGGCGCGATCATCCCGTGGAACGCGCCCGGCCCGATGACCGTCTTCAACACGGCGGCCCCGATCGCGGCCGGCAACACCGTCGTCCTCAAACCGGCCGAGGACGCCCCGCTCACCGCCCTCTACCTGGCCCGTCTCGCCCAGGAGGCGGGCCTCCCGCCGGGCGTCCTGAACGTCGTCACCGGGTACGGCTCGGAGGCGGGCGCGGCGCTGCCCGCCCACCCCGGCATCCGCAAGATGAGCTTCACCGGCTCCCCCGCCACCGGCACCGCCGTGATGGAGGCGTGCGCCCGCAACCTCATACCCCTGCAACTGGAGTTGGGCGGCAAGTCCCCGCAGATCGTGCTGCCCGACGCCGACCTCGACAGGGCCGTTCCAGCGATCGTGCGCAGCATCATCATGAACAGCGGCCAGGTCTGCGCCGCCGGTTCCCGCGTCCTGGTCCACTCCTCCCTCCACGACCGCCTCGTCTCCGCGATCGCCGACGCCTTCCGTGCCGTACGCGTCGGGCTGTGGGACCAGCCGGTCGACATGGGCCCGCTCATCAACGCCCGCCAGGAGAAGAGGGTGCTGGACTACCTGGCCATCGGCCGGGAAGAGGGCGCCGAGGTGATCATCGGCGGCGGCAAGCTCACCGGGGCTCCCTACGACGGCGGATACTTCGTCGAGCCCACCCTCTTCGACCGGGTGACACCCGGCATGCGGATCGCCCAGGAGGAGATCTTCGGTCCGGTGCTGTCGGTCCTCACCTACGAGGACGAGGAGGAGGCCGTCTCGATCGCCAACGGCACCCGCTACGGCCTGACCGCCACCGTCTGGACGCGGGACATCGGCCGCGCGGTCCGCCTCGCCCGCCGGGTCCAGGCCGGCCAGGTCGCTGTCAACACGGTCGGCGACGGCGGCCCGAACGGCTCGATCGGCACCCCGTTCGGCGGCTACAAGCACAGTGGCTTCGGCCGCTCCATGGGCCCGGACTACCTGGAGGACTGGACCCAGGTCAAGGCGGTGGTCATCAACGCCGGATGAGCACCGACGCGTCGCGCGGGGGCGGGAAACGACACATCCCGTCCGGCCTCCGCATGACAAGCACGATCAGCCGCGGGCATACACGTGCCGCCCCGGCTGATCGTGCCGCCCCTCCGGCTGATCGTGCCGGCCCCCGGCGTCAGCCGGCGGTGATGACAGCCTCGACGGCGTCGCACTCAGGTGCGGACGCCATGAGGGCGATCGTGCCGGGGCTGTGAGCCGGATCATGACAAGAGGCGAGCTCTCGCGGGTGCGCTGCGCGGTGGTGTCGAAGCGTTCCCCGGTGGCCTGCGCGGCGCTTCCGAATCCGGCTAGCACGCCGACCCCGCAGACATCCGCTGCCACCGTGCGGTCCGCACCGGGCCATCGCATCCCGTGGACATCGGTGAGCGTCAGGTACACGGAGGCCGGCCTTTCGGCGTCGATCACCCGGCGAACCGCAGCACCTGTCTTGGTGACGACACCGACTTCGGCTGGGGAACCGAGATCGTCACCACCATGAGCTGCTCCAGAGGCGAGGCGAGATTCAACTTCCGCTTCGACAACGAGCCCGGTCCGAACGCCCCGCTCGTGGTGTTCTGACGTCTCCTGGGCGAGGTGCGCCCGGAGGGCACGGGCGGCACTACCGCCGCGGCGGTTTTCCCGACGATGGTTCGCTCCGCTGCCGCTTCGTGTACCAGTCGCCCGAGATGTCGGCGTCGTCGACTCGGTGGGTGGCGCAGTGAGCGAAGAATTCGTTCAGGGCAGGGCCGCTGTCGAAGGTGGGGTCACCGTTGACGGCGCCGAACTCATCTGGCCGCATCGGCATCCTCCGCCTCGCATTCCGGCACCCACTCGTAACCCCAGTCTCGATCATTCAGGTGCGCGCCAGCCTGAGGGGGCCGACTGAGGTGGCCGGTTCCTGGCGATTCGCCCTGAGAGGTGATCGCTGCCGGTCAGGTCGGCGTGCCGCGTGTCGTCGTAGTTCGGCTGGTCGGGTGCGGGGTAGAGCCGTTCGTGTTCGCGGGCGGCGTGGTGGCGCCAGTACGGGTCGAGGTCGCCGTTGGAGACGACAGCACGCAGTTCGCAGTACAGCTTCCGCTCCGTGGAGCCCCCAGCGGGCGCCGGTGATGTCGAGGCGGTCGGCGATCAAGTGGCGACAGGCGCCCTCGACCGCGCCGGTGGCGATCGGCCAGCCGCTTTGATGCGCGCACGTCTCTCAGACGGCAACGGCTAGCTCACTCAGGCGCCGCCATCGAGCTGGAGGCTCCGGAGAACTGGCGACAGTTGAATACGCGAGCCCACCAGTAAAGCCCGAATCAGCCGCATCGGGCCCTTCCCGGCAACCCGACGCTGACGCTGTTGACCGCTGCGGCTAACTGATTTCTCCGTCCACAGCCCGGCCACTAGGTGGTGGATCGAGGCGCAGGTGGCCTAGTGCTTCCTAGACGTCACAAAGCTCTCATGATTGGCTCATATCCTCCTAAACCGCTGCATTAAGTGATGCAATAGCGCGTACACGACGATAATTGCTGCCTAGTGCAGCGGCGGGTCTCATCCTCCGCGAGTGAAAGAGTGGCCGCGATGCCACAGATCCCGGCTGGCAGGTCGTACCGGCTCAAGAACAAGCGCAGCGGTCTGTACATGAACGTCGGGGCGTACAGCCATGACGCGTCCATGGAGCTTCAGCTGTGGCACCTCCAGCCCCAGTCCGACCACAATCGGGCCAGCCAGATCTGGCATGTCTTCCCGCTCGACTTCGGCATGTACCTGCTGGCCAACAAGGCCAGCGGCCTCGTGGCGAACGTCGCCCGCAACTCGGCAAGTCCGGGATGGCACCTGGAGCAGTTCCACCTTCAGCCGCTGAGCGACCAGCCCGCCCAGCGGTGGCTCCTGCACGACGTGACCGGCGGCGCCGTCGAGGTCATCAACGACAAGGGCCAGTTGCTGGTACAGCCCTTCTCCTACAGCACGGATCCGGGGACCCCCCTCCAGCAATGGACCCAGGCCGACAGCCCTAACGCCGACTCACAGCGTTGGCTCTTCGAGATCGAGGACGAGTACAAGCCCATCCTCGACCTGCCCGACGCCACCTACCCCGGCATCGGCGACATCCACCGGATGACCGGCTACAGTCCGACCTCCTCCGAGAAGACGGAGCCGGTGGAGGTCGGGGCGATGGCCTATCCCTTCCCGCTGGTCAAGGACCCCGCCTACGACCTGCGGCGCCAGGCGAAGGAGAGCCCCTACTACATCCTGCGCCGGTACGGCTTCTGGGAACGGGTCTTCTCCTACGAGCACGGCGGCGCCTCGGACTACACCCACACGGAGAAGACGACGGTGGGCCTGACGACCACTGATGCCAAGACCGTCGAGAACACCACCAGCATCTCGGTCACCGCTGAGGCCAGCTTCGGCTTCAAGGGATTCGGCGCCTCCTTGAGCACGACCGTCAGCCACGAACTGAAGGTGACCACCACCCACGAGGAGGTCAAGGAGCACAAGAGGGAAGTAACCATCGAACGGAAGTACTTCGCCGGGAAGCGGGTCACCGAGGGAATCTGGTACCGGAGTGACAAGTACGTCCTCGAACGTCTCAACGGCACCGTGGTCCTCGAATGGACCACGCGTGACCCCAACACCTCCATCGCCGACGCGTGGCCCCGACCGGCCGTGAAGGCCCCCGAACAGCACTGACCACACCGCCCGAGCCCCGGCGTTTCCCATGCGGCAGACCCGCCGCATGGGGGGGGCAGCGTCAGGAATCGAGCCCGGCGACGACCTGATCGCCCGGATGCTCGACTACCACGACGACACCACAGCCCGCCTCGCCGAAGAGGCCGAAGGAACCTGGCGCCACCAAGCCCCCGGCGACCACTCACAGTGACCCCGAGCCCTCGGCACGAGGAATACGCGACAGTCGATTACCCGAGGTCCCCAGTTCCGAGGCCGGGGCCGGGGCCGCCAGCGGCGTCGGCCTTCTGTGTTCGGGATCAGCGCAAGGTGCTGGGGGCCAGACGGATCGTCTGCGTCTGCTTCCGGATGCGTATGGGCGAGGGTTTGACGGCCGCTTTCGCTGGTTCGACGGGGTGCGGTGAGGTGCGTGGTGGCCGGGGAGGGCGGGTGAGGCGGCGGACCATGAGGGTGATGAAGGTCCAGGTGATCTGAGCCTCGCTGTGGGAGATGAGCCTTTCGTAGTCCCGCACGTTTCTGCGGGCTCTCATGATCCACGAGATGGCCCGCTCGACTCGCCACCGCTTGGCGAGGACGGCGAAGCCGTCGCCGTAGGCGGAGTCCGCCCAGGCGACGGCGAGTTCGGGACGGGTCAGGCGCAGGCGGAAGAGCTGGTCACGGGCGGGGATGCTGTCGTGCGGCGAGGCCTTGGTGACCATGACGGCCAGCGCCATGCCGCGCATGTCGACGGCCAGGTGCCGCTTCCTGCCGTTGATCAATTTCCCGCCGTCGAAACCGCGGGTGTCCTGGCCGACCGTCTCCGCGCCCTTGACGGACTGGGAGTCCAGGATGACCGCGACGGTGTTGGGATTGAGGCCGTCGTGAAGGCGGACCAGCTGGTGCAGCTCGGCATGGATGCGGGCCAGGTCCCCACTCGCCCGCCACCTCTGAAAGAAACCGTAGACCGTGCGCCAGGGGATCCCGAAGTCGACGGGAACCGACCTCCACTTGCAGCCATTGTCGTTGACGTAGCGGATGGCATCGACGACGTTGCGGCGCGGATGCTTCTCCGGGCGCCCGCCCGTGGGCAACTCACGGGCCGGGACGGGCAGCAGCGGTTCGAGGACGGCCCATTCGGCGTCCGTGGTATCACTGGGGTAGCACCGCTCGCGCACGGCCGGCGGCCGAGTCCCGTTCGTGGTCATCAGCGTTCCATGCGGGTGAGGACTTCCAGGGTGGCCTTGACACCACCGAGCCGGTCCAGGACCAGGCGGATCCATTCGTCGTCGGGGGCCTTCCTGGCGTGGGGGGCGATGATGCCGGTGATGAAGTTGGTGATCCGGTGCAGTTCGGCCTGGAAGATCGCCCGTTCGTAGGAGATCCAGACCTCGCTCTCCTCCGACATCTGAAAGCCGTCCCGTCGGCTGTAGGTCACCGGCGGGAGTCCTTCCTTGACCGCGACCTTCCGCAGGAATCTCAGGCCCGCCCAGACCTGCGACGGTGTGCGCTTGGTCGCCCGGCACAGCTGCGGGAGCGCCGGCCCCGCCGGCCGTGCCTCCCGCAGGGCCTTGCGGACCACCTGGCCGTGGACGTGGGCGGGCAGACCCGCCCCCATGGCTACTGGCCCCGCACCAGCTGGGCGAGCTGTTCGTCGAGGTCGACCTGCCCGGTCGCGGCCACGGTCTCGATCCAGTCGGCCGTCGCGCGGATCTTCTCCAGGTGGTTTTCCAACACCTTCGTCTGGGTGCCGGTGAACTCGTGCCCGCGCAGCTTCGGGACCAGCCGGGCAGCCCCGGCGATGAACCCCTGGCAGACGGCGATCAGGGCGTTGAACTCCATCGACTTCCGCCAGCTGTGGACGATGCGGGCCGGATCGCCGAACGGCGCGCCCTCCTCGGCGAAGGCCTCCTCGTACTCCTCGTCGAACTCGTCCTCATCCAGGCCGGCCTGCTCGAACTGGACCTCGTTCACGTTCTCCCGCGCCTCGTCATCGCGCGCCAGTTCCCGGATCGCCTCGACCTTCTCCTCGGTGGTGACCGGGACCAGGACCTCCTCCGTCTTCCAGCCCACCACCTTCTTCGCAACCTCCGCACTCCGGCGGCGCCGACCGGTGCGCTCGCTCAGCGGAGGGTTCCCGATCAGCTCGAACCGGTCCGGCGCGGAGGCCAGGATCCGGTGCACCTCGTACGAGACCCCCGTCTGCCGGTGCTCCTCCAGCCACTGCGCGGCCACCCACCGGTGCGTGCGGACGATGTAGATGGACAGCCCGAGCTCCTCGGCGAACAGCCGCAGCGACTCCTCCACACCCTGGTCACCCTCGACGAGCGGCAGGTGACCGCCGTGCCCGCGCAGCGGCTCCAGCTCAAGCGCGGCGTCCCCGGGCGAGAACTGGCAGCGGGTGTCCTCCTCCACCATGTCCAGAGATTCGGCCACCAGCTCGTCGTACCGGCTTCGCGTGACCTTCCCGACCATCTCCACCATCGGGGCCATGGCGCACCACCCGGCGCGGGCCGAAGCGTCGGCGTCCTGCGTCGGCTGCGGAACCCCGGCCCGGTGTTGTGGCCAGACTCCACCTGGCACCGCCAACATCACCAGATACTGAGCCAACATGGCCGATCTCAGTCCCTATTGCGACCACAGCCCCCGGAGTCACAGACCGGTACACCAGTAGCAGAACGTCACAGATCACCGGTTCTGGCACAGCTTCTGACGACCAATCACGAAAGATCGCGGTTAAGCGGTGCGCGACGCAAGGACGTCTTACGGCTTGGAAGGGTGCAGAGTTTTCCACACCACGTCCATGACCAGGCTCGTCAATTCGTCCATCGCCTTGGAGGCCAGCGGCAGCAGGTCCACGACGGCCTCGGACGGAATCGGCCCGGAAGGGGGCGAGTGCGGCAGGATCGTGCCGACGAACAGCTGTCCGGGCAGCGCCTCCGAGCGGAACACCAGGTGGTGCTCGATGCTGTCGATGTTGATCCGGCCCGCCTCGCCGCGGAGCAGGTCGGTGAGCATCTGGACGGCGCCCTCGGCCGAAGCCCGGTCGCCGCCCTTGATCTGGGTGAACATCAACGGGATGGCGACTTCGGCGCCCGCGCCCTTGCCGACGCTGACGACGAAGACACCGTGATCGACGAAGAGCCCGTTCCCGGCGCCCTTGACGCCCGGTGCGCGCAGTGTGTGGCTCTCCTTGACGATCCAGGTCACCTTCTCACCGGCCAGGCGGGAGATCACGTTGAGCCGCAGGGCCAGCGACTCGGCTTCGTCCAAGGCGATTCCGCGCATCTTCAGGAATCCGGGGGTTGCCTGTGCCAGTACCTCGGCCAGGATTCCCTTGACGTTGTGGGCGAGTTCGCCCCACTCCGTCTTGGTCGCTCCTGTCGCGAGGCGGTTGATCTCGGTGAGGGCCTGCGCCCAACGGCCCGTCGTCGCTCGGCACGCCTCCAGGAAGGCCACCCGTTCGGCGAGCAGCGGCGAGTTCTTGGCCAGCTGTCCGAGCCGGCTCACCACCGTGTCCAGGAGGGCGCCGGTGTCCACCGGGGGTGGGATGTTCAGTAGCCGGTCCACCAGACGTACGAGGCGCCGCCTGTCGTCGCCGTTGAGCCCGCCGTGCATCAGCAGCCGCTTGCGCGCGGCCTGCAGATCGGCGGCGTTCCCGTACCGCAGGGCCTCCTCGAAGGCGTTCAGCGCCCTGCCGAGACCGGGGTCGGCACGCCCTTTGGCCAAGAGGCGCTCCCAGCCCCGGTTGCGGGTCATCGCGGGCAGCGGCTCCGCGCCGACGGCCCGTCCTACAGTGCGCAAGTCGACGTCGATCGCCTCCAGAGCGCGGGCCATCTCCTGGCCTGCCCCGCCCACGGCTTTCACCGCGGTACGCAGTTCCTCGGCCGCCTCCTCCAGTACCTCCAGCAATGTGCTGGAGCGGGCCAGCATGCCGAGCTTGACGTCCGCGAACCTGCCCAGGCAGCGCATGACCGCGGGCTCGTGCAGGAACGCCTGCCAGACCCGGCGGCTCGGGCCGAGGACGAGCATGGCATCAGCGCCCAGACCGTACATGCCCTTCACCAGCGCCAGGCCGAACCGCTCGAACAGTTCGGCCTCCACCGCCCCCTTGGGGAGCCCGCCCACCGTCAGGGCCCGTTCGGTGCGCCGGTCGCGCCCGGGTCGGCGGCGGCTTCCGCGGTTCCGGCCGCCACCGGGTCGGCGTCCCCGGGCACCAGCCCTCCGGCCAGTCCTGCCGCAGCTCCAGCGGCGCCGAGCAGCAGACCGCCCGCACCGGGCACGGTGGAGGCGACGAGACCGAGGGTCTGGCCGACCACACCCCATGCGCGCGGCGGAATCGTGAGCAGCCGGGTACGGTCGAGTACCGCGCGGTAGTCGTCGTCCGCCCGCTCATGCTCGATGATTTCGTCGGCGAGCCCGGACGCAGAGATGACGACGTCCAATCCGGTGGCGACGGCGCCCGCTCCGGCGAACACGAGAATTCCCGAGAGCACGAGCATTCCGGCGCCGATGAGCAGCGCCTTCGTCAGCTCGTGTCGTCCGCTGTAGCGGTACGCCTCCTTCACGGCCCGGCACTGCAGAGCGGGTTCGACCCAGCCGAGCACTCCGCCCCGGGCCTCCTCGATGATCAGGGGGTAGCGCCACGGCCCGTTCCGTTCGGGGTCGCCGAACCACTGGCCGAGGCGCTGTTCGGCCGGGTGCCCGGCCAGCGCGCCGCCGACCAGCGGCGAGCGGGCCCTCGCCGGCGACTCCTCCATCCGCAGGCTCACCCGCCGCCCCGCGTTCCAGGCGGTCTCCAGCTCCCGGCGCAGGCGCTCGGCGATCGTGCGGCCGTGCGCGTCCGGGGAGAGGCCGCGCACCCAGTACAGGACGGGCGAGTCCTGACCGGCGGCGAGCACCGTGCGCGCGTAAGCGATGCGGGCCGCCTTCCACTGCGGGTTGTCCGGGGGCGGGAAGGGCAGCACTGGCGGGACCCCCTCGTCCGTCGCGTACGCGAGGCGCTGAGCCACCGCGGCCTCCTCGGCGGCCTTCTCCACGGCTTGCTCGGCGGGCCGCAGCTTGCGCAGTTGCTCCCGTACGGCCGCCTCGGCGGCAGATGTGGCGAACAGGCCGGGGCGGGGCAGCCGGAGTGTGTCTCCGTCGAACGCCGCGTCGCTCACACCGAGCAGATAGCGCTCCGCCTCCACCCTGATCTGCGCCTCGCTCAGTGCGATGCGGCGCAGTACGAGGATCCGCGCCTCGTCTTCGATGCGCTGCAGCCAGCACTCCGTGCGTGTGTCCAGGGCGCGCATCTCGCTCCCCCACACGTCCCGGACGCGGGCCTCGGCCAAGTCGCTGACAGATTGGGCCTCCTGGCCGAGGGCGACGGCGAGCCGCGGGCGCAGCGCAGCGTAGATGTCGTACAAGGCGGGCCAGCCGCCGACCTGGTAGTGGGCTTCCAGTACGGAGCGCTGTTGTTCATGGTCCTCGGTGAGTACGAAGCCGGGCAGGGACGGCTGCTGCGGCAGGCCTGCCGCCTCCAGACCCTCCAGGAGGTAGCGGCCCTGCGCATAGCGGATGCGTGCCTGGTAGCCGGAGGGTCGGCGGGGCGGTCCGGCGGCCGCCCTGTTCGGCGTCTGCCTCTCGGCAGAAACCACCAACTGCCGTACAGGTACTGCATGTTGAACGGGAAGCTGCGGAACCTTTCCAGGACGGCGCTTGCTAGCCACCGAGATCCTCCAGTGTGGGAGGGCGGTCCGCGGGGGCAGGGGAGTTCGGGTAGAGCGGCGCGAGTTGAGGCGGGTCGGCCGCCAGCCTGGCCTGGCGCAGATCGCCCTCCAGGCGCAGCAGCCGGGCACGCGCCCGGGCCGACTCCAGCTCGGCGGCCCGCAGTTGCTCGGTGTGTTCGTCGCAGCCGGTGCAGTCTCCCAGCCAGGTCTCCACGGAGACGCCGGGGGTGGGCAGGACGACCGTGTCGGGCGGCATCCGCTCCGCGGCGGCGGCCGCCTCGTCGGACGCGTCAGCCAGGCTGTGCCGAATGTCGCCCACGAGCCGGGCGAGCGTGGACTCTCCGAGCGGGGTGAGCGGCACGGCGAGGTCGCCGCCGTTCATCGCCACCACGTGCGGCTCGAACATGCCGACACTCAGCTGGGGCGCCGTCTGCATCAGCAGGGACAGCTGCTCCGAAGGAGGCAGCGCCTGGAAGAGGACGTATCGGTAGTAGTTGCGGTGGTCCTCCAGGTGGGCCTGGAGGGTCTCGGCGCGTTCGCGGGCGTCGCAGACGTTCTCCAGCCCGTACTTCATCTCCAGCTTGTCGGCGACGGTGGCTTCGTCCTGCTTCTGCTCCGCGTCCTTGAGGGCCTGCTGGGCCTCCAACTGGCCTGTCCCCGCGGCCGCTTTGCCCTCCCAGCGCAGGAACGCCTCGCGCAGCCGGTCGGCGCGTGCCGCCAGCCCCGCGTCGTCGACGTCGTAGAGCCGGTTGTCCTTGACGCGGGAGTACCAGAAGGTCCCCCAGTCGAAGGGGCCGTAGTCCGGCTGGGACTTTATGAGAGCGGCCAGTCCGGCGTCCTCCTTCTCCTGGTCGCTCAGTTCACCGAGGCTGCTCAGGCTCGCCGAGGAGCTGCCCGGCTGTGGCATGCTGTCCTGCACTCTGCGGGCGTCGTCGACGGTCAGGACGTTCGCCGCCTTTCCGGCGATGCCGGTGAGGGCTGCGGACATCCCGGGTGGCAGTTTGCGCTGGAGGAGCTTCCAGTAGAGCCAGCGCTGGGCGCTCTGCCGGGTGGTCGACGCGACGTCGCTGTGGCTGCCGATCCGCTTGAGCGCGGGGTCCATCGCTCCTTTGGTAAGCGTCTCCACGGCCTGGCCGACCTCGGCGAGTGCGGCGAGCAGCGCGGTCTTCTCGGCGGCGGCAGGGTCGGGCGGATCGGCCTGGGCCGGCGGTTTGCGCTCCTGCTGCAGTACAGCGTTCTTGGCCTGCTCATCTGCCTGCTTGACCAGTTCGTCGTAGGCGAACTGGTAGCTGGCGAGCAGCCGCAGCGCCTCGAAGCCGGGGGCGAGCGCCGGATCGAGCAGAGCCTGGCGCAGGGCGGTCTCGTTCTTGCGGATGAACAGCGGGCTGAAGTTGGTGAGGGTGACCGGGTTGGGCACCAGGACGACCATGCGGACCCGGTCGGGGCGGAAGACCGTACTGATGGTGTAGTGCGCCAGCACCTCGTGGAAGTCGAGGGTGAGGGTGCGGCACTCGTTGGGGTTGCGGATCGTGCGGGTGACCTCGTTGAGCGAGCCCTGCTCCCGGGTTTCGGTGATCTTGGTGATGCGGCGGCTGCGCACCCGCGTCGACGCCTTGTAGGTGGCCTCCTGGAGGTGCTGGCTGGTGGTGCGCAGCGTCTCCTGCAGGCTGTTGGCACTGGACAGGCTGCCGTTGACACCCACGGAGATCGAGGCGACGCCGGTGCTGTACGAGGCGTCCAGGTTCGCGCCCACCTGGAGCTGGAAGTCGTTCTTGCTGACCGTTTCGGAGAAGACGTCGTCGGTGTCCCGGGTGGTGGAGGTGTAGTCGAACTGCTGCTCCGTCTCGGTCTCGGTGGACTGCTCCAGGGCTTTGGAGCGCCGCTCCCAGCTCGACAGGTTCAGCACGGTCACCTCGCCGGGCGCCAGGGCGATGCTGGAGACGAGGCTGCCCCGGGTCAGACCGTCCAGCGACCAGGTCTGCCGCCAGGGCAGGTGGACCGCGACGCTCAGCGCCTGCGGTCGGGGCGGCGCGGTCGGCTCGTCGTCGGCGCCGGACCCGGCAGTCTGCTGCCCGGGCAGCGGTGTGCCGCCCGGTGGCGGGCTGCCGGTGACCGTGGCGCTGCCGCCCGCCGGGCCGCTGGTGGAGGCCGGGGTCGAGGTGGAGCCGGTCTGCCCGGCGGGCTCCACGCCCTTGGGCTTCTCCTTGTTCTCCTTGTTCCCGGCCTTGTCCTCGCCGGGGAGCGGGCCGTCCTGTTTGCGCCGCATCATCATCACCGGGATCCGGGCCGCTCCGTTCGAGATGCCGTCGCCCGCGCTGTTGGCGGACTCCACCTCCGCGCCCGCGGCGGGCTGCAGTTCGACCCGCTCGCCGCCCGCCATGGCCTGGACCGGGCGGCCGCCGCGCAGTGCGGCGACGGCCTCGCCGGAGAGCGCGACCGGTACGGCGCTGCCGCCTGTGCCCGGCACCAGTTGGTGGGCGAGGAAACCGGCGACATCGGTGACGGTGAACCGGTTGGTCACCGGGACGGGTTCGGGCCGCACGGGCATCAGCCGTACCAGGCGCTGCGCGCTGTCGGCGACGACGGCCGATTCGCCGCGAGCCAGTGCGGCGATCTGCGCCTCACCCAACTCGGCTCCCTTCCAGGAGCGTTCGGCAATCGCCTGATGCAGCTCGGCGTCCTGCACTGCGGTCTGCTGAATCTCGGCGCGGACCGTGACCGGCTCCATGGCGCCGGGGGTACCGTCCTCGGTGACCCTGCGGGCCAGCACCGTCATCTCCTGCCCGGCGATGAGCTGTTCCAGGCCGGCCTGCCTGAGCACGGCCGCGTAGCGCGTACCGCTCGCCGTGAGGACGCCGCCCGCGGCGGCCTTCCGCAGCGCGTCGAGGTCCGGGAAGACAACCTCCCTCGCTTTGGACTGTGCGGACGTGACCGGGTGCCCGGGGTAGGTGCCGCTCAGCAGCATCTCCAGCGGTACGCCGCCCACATGGCTGACGACGTCACGGCCCGCAGGAATCTCGATGGTGTCCTCCACGGTGAGCACGACGGGCACCGAGCGCCACCGTGCACCGACCTGCACCTGGTGGTAGAGGAGGACGAACTGCCCGAAGTCGAACTGCCTCAGCGCGTTCGACACGGGCAGCGTGTGCCCGGACCCCGGCCCGGGCGCGGCGGCCTGGCCGCCGTTCGACGGGACAGCGGCGGGCGGGGCTCCGCCGGGTACGCGGTAGACCTGGTCCAGCCGCACCGCGCCCTCGGCTGCCGGAACCTGAACAACCTCTCAGACAGAAATTTGATATGCCAGCTATCCGATCGGTCTCAGCGCCCGCGCGAGCGCGTCGACGGTCACACCGACGATCGCCCGGAGTTGCTCCGGGCTCGACCCGGCCCTACCCATCACCGCGAGAGACTGGTTCACGGCCGCTACGTGTACGGCGAAGTCCTCGGCGTTCTCGTCGGACATTCCGCCGGCCTTCAGCGCGGTGCGCAGGCGCGGGCGCTGTAGGCCGAACAACTCTTTGACATGCTCTGCGACGCTCGGGCTCAGCGCCGGACTCGCCATGACCGACTGGGCCATCAGGCATCCGTCGGGCACGGCGGGGTCGGCGATGCGCCCCAGGGTGACATCGAAGAAGGCACGGACGGCGGCGACGGGGTCCTCGGCCGCACACGAGAGGGCGGCGTCGAACTTGTCGCCGTAGCGCGTGGCGTAGCGATCCAGGCAGCGAAGGAAGAGCGCGTCCTTGTCGCCGAGCGAGGAGTAGATCGAGCTGCGGTTCAGGCCGGTCGCCCGGGACAGGTCATCGAGCGAGGTGTCGGCGTAGCCGGAGCGCCAGAACTGGATCATCGCGGCGTCGAGCACCGTGTCCATGTCGAACTGCTTCTTGCCTGCCATGCGACCCATCCTTCCATCTTGGACCGATCAGTTCAAGACGTGCTAGCGTCGAATCACGGTCCACCCGCCTCGATGGAGGATTCCCATGACCAACCCTGTCCCCGCCCTGCCCCTGCATGACCTGGCCGGATTCACGCACCGCTGGGTCGACGCCGACGGCGTCCGCCTGCACGCCGTCGAAGGCGGTCGGCCGGACGGACCGGTCGTCGTCCTGCTCACCGGGTTCCCGCAGACGTGGTGGGCCTGGCGAAAGGTCATGCCCGCTCTCGCCGATCGGTTCCGGGTCATAGCGATCGACCGGCCTGGCCAAGGCAATTCCGAGCATCCGGAACTCAGCTACGACACGCACACGGTCGCCGCGCACATCCAGGCCGCTGTGAACTCTCTCGGCGTGCGGGACTACTGGCTCGCCGGGCACGACATCGGCGCTTGGGTCGCCTTCTCCCTCGCCCTGAACTACGAGAGCCGACTGCACGGGGTCGCGCTGCTCGACGCCGGAATTCCCGGTATCACCATGCCGGAAGCGATCCCTCTCGACCCGACTCTGGCGTTCAAGACCTGGCACTTCGCGTTCCACGTGGTGCCCGATCTTCCCGAGACGCTGATAGCCGGCCGCGAGCGGGAGTACATCAGCTGGTTCCTGAAGACCAAGTCCCTCGCGCCCGACGCGTTCGAGGAAGCAGAGCTCGACCACTACGGCGCAGCCCTCGCCGTCGATGGCGGCCTGCGCGCCGGCCTCGCCTACTACCGCGACGCCGCCGAGTCCGCGCGCAAGAACCGCGCGGCACTTGAGCAACGGCGACTGACCGCGCCCGTCCTCGGAATCTCCAGCAGCCACGGCTCGATCCCGGATATGGCAGCCTCCATCAGCCCGTGGGCCGAGAACGTGACCGGCGTCATCGTGCCCGATGCCGGTCACTACATCCCCGAGGAGCAGCCCGAGGCCGTCGCCGCCGCCCTCACCGACTTCTTCAGCGGCCATTAGTGCTCTAGCAGGAGGGCGATCCCCATGGCCGTCGGGGGCCCGTCAGTTACAGGCCCGCCCCGCGCGCCTACGGACAGGCCGTGAACCGCCCGTCGCCCCGCTGTGCAGCCGGCCCCGGGCGGCGAGCTTGGTCATCTTCGCCAGCAAAGGTTCCAGCTTGCCGTGTACCGAGGCGTCCAACCCCAGCCGCTCACCGACCGCTCTGACCTGCACCGGGCCGTCCGCCTCCCGCACGATCGCCAGGATCTTGCGGTAGTCGCCGGGCAGCCCGCCCTCGTCGGCCGCGTCACCGCGGTGCGGGATGAGCAGGACTGCCCGCCCGGCCACCTTCGTCGATGCCAGAGCGACAGCCCGGCATCGGCCCGGGCCTGCTCGGCCAGACGGTTCAACACTCCGCTCCGCGATCGCCAGTTCGTGCCGCTCGGCCTGCCTCCTGGAATTGCTTGCCCAACTCCTCGGCAAGAACATCCAGTTCGCTCCGGCGAGCGGTGATCCGCTGCCGCTCCTGCACCCCCCGCACCCTCCCGCGTTCTCACGGTGTGCCGACCTGCTGACGGATCGCAGCCGGGGGCCGGTCGTGGGCGCAGCCGAACCCGGCATCCCGCCAGAACCGGACCTGTGACTTCACGATGCACACCGCTCAATGGCGAACCGGGTAATCCGTCCGCAGCGACGCGTACACACTCGATCAGTTCATCTCGCTGGCTGAGAACGCGTCAGCCCTGGATGAGCGAGCCAAAGGCCGGCCGAATGCCTGGGGTAGCCATCCCCAGCTTGCCACTGCGGCGCGGACACCGGGAAGGCTGATGGCTGCGCGCGAAGGCCTGGCCGACTCAACCGAGGTCCCCTACACGATCAACTAGGCGCTTCTTCAGTGCCGGAGCCGGTTCCGTTTGATGATCGTCTCGGCTCGCTTCACGGTCTTGCCCACGTCGTAGTGGGTGGCGGGCCGTCGGTTCCTCGAACCAAGTGGCCGTCCAGGGCCGGGTGTCGGGGGTTTCGGTGCAGGAGCCGGAGGGGTGAGGTGTGGGCGGAGGTTTCTGACCCCCGCCGGACTCTGGCCGGAGTGAGTCGGCCAGGAACATGCTCAGGTCCCACACAGAACGCGGCCCTTGGAGCTTCCAGGTAGGACGCCCGGCCGGGACTTCCCGGCCGGGCGTCCTACCTCAGCTATTCACAGCGGTCTGGCTGCCCGACCGCGCTTTTCGACGGAGGGGTGGAGTGTCGCCTGACGCCGTCAGCCAGCTGTCGATCCGCAGTTGTGCGACCGCTGAGAAATTCGTATGCACCGCTTCGAACGGCTTCTTCAGGTCCGTACTGGCGTATCTCGTCGATGATGGAGGTAGGCGAGTGCTATCGCCGCGACCTCCAATGCCGGGGAGAGGAAACGCAGCAGCACGTCTACCGCAACTACGTGCCCCTGGAGGGACCAGACGACGAAGCCGAGAATCCAGACTCCGGCGCCGGCGGCTGCCAAGAAGATGGACACTTTGCCGAGGCGCGAGGTCCGGAGTGATGCGAACCGGCGCTCGCGCGGTGGTCTACTGGTGCCAGGCACAGGTGGGTGCCAAGATGAAGTAGAGCCTCACGGTTTTCGTGCCTCGTCTCGGGTACCACTTGAGTAGCTTCTCGTAGTATTTCATGAGGAACTCGCCTATTGCGATGATGGCTGCTGCCACGGATTGCGGCTGCTGCCGCACCGACTGCATCGTTGGCGATCCGTGAAGGCAACGGCCGCCCGGCCACCCTCACTCTGACCTCGGTCCTCGTGACGGCCGTCACCACCCTGGCGCGATGCTGATGAAGCGCGCATCCGCCAAGTCCCTGACCTCGTAGGCAACATGACCTGGGCCGTGTCGGAGCACCACAGCCATACAAGGGATATGTCCAGCTCAGAGCCTCGCGCAATACCCTTTAGGTTGATTGCCACCACACAATCCGCTGACTCAAGCCGAGGCCTGTTCGGTGCAGCGGGCGCGAGGTGAAGGCATCTGGCCACCGAGAGCTGGAGCACACCATGCCATCATTCCGCATGACCTTCGGTTCCCTTCTCGCTGCGCCCCTTTCGACCGCGCACGAGCGCAACCAACGTCCTTGATCTCTGCGCTCCCACATGCAACTCCTTGCGTAGCGTCTCTGCCGAAGCCGGCCGCTGGTGCATCTCACGATGCTCAAGATCGAGCTTCCTCGCCCGCACCAGCAGCGGATCCTCATCGCGATCCGAACCGTTCACGCCCGCCCCGTCACGGTCAGACGCCCACGCCGCTCCTTCCGTCCGGCGGCCCCCTACCCGGTGCACCAGAAGCTCCACCGACAACAGCAGGGCAACCGGCGGCCAGCCGGCCACCAGCACCGACCGCCACTCCGGCCTCGGCGCCGCCGCAACATTCGCGGCCAGAGACACCGCGATACCCAGCAAGAACGCTGTCCGCACCGCCCACCTGGCACGATGATCGGCCTCGCCCTCCGGTTTCAGCAGACCGAGTGTGGCCAGGAGTAACAGTCCGTCGACCGACAATGGCCACAGCGACGCACTTACCCGGTCCGCTCCCGCCTGCAGAGCGAACGACCACTGATGGACATACGAGGCATACGCCGCCACCCCTGCCACCACCAGCGCACAGAGAAGCCGCACCCCGCCTCGGAGCCCAACCCACGGCCATCAACCCGATACCCACCGTCCCCTTCCCGCCCGGTCACCCGGTCCCCGCCCCCTCCGCGCCCAGTGCACAACCAGTGCACACCAGGGCGGGAACTCCAGGGAAAACCCGGGAACTGGCGGGAACTCCTCCACGACCTCCAACGCATTCGCCCAGGCCGAGTACCACGCAGGCCGGATCGTTCACAAGGCCGCAATGATCGGTGCCCTGACCTGGGTCGGAGCACCCGATCGGACGTCGTACGGTTGAAGCATGAACATCACCCGGGGCTTCACCGGCCGCCCCCGCACAGCCAACGCCGGACTGCCGCCCGGCCAGTACGACGCGGGCGACGACTGGCCCGTGCTGTCCGCCGAGGTGACACCGGAGCTGGCCCCGGCCGACTGGTCGTTCCGGATCGACGGGCTGGTGGCCGAGCCGCACACCTGGGACTGGGACGCGGCGCACGCACTGCCCGCCTCGGCGTACGAGGGTGACATCCACTGCGTGACCAGCTGGTCCAAGTTCGGGGTGCGGTTCCAGGGCGTCTCGCTGGACGCGTTCTTCGATGTGGTGCGCCCCCATGGGGCCGCCACCCATGCCCTCGCCTACTCCCACACCGGTTACACCACCAACCTGCCGCTCGCGGACCTCGTCGGCGGGCGGGCCTGGATCGCCTTCGCGTACGAGGGCCAGCCGCTGGCCGCCGAGCACGGCGGGCCGGCCCGGCTGCTGGTGCCGCACCTGTACTTCTGGAAGAGCGCCAAGTGGATCGCGGGCATCACCCTGCTCGACCACGACGAGCCCGGGTTCTGGGAGCAGAACGGGTACCACGCGCGGGGCAACCCCTGGGAGGAGCAGAGGTACTCCGGTGACTGAGGCCACGGGAACGACGGCGGCCGGGACGTTCACTCCCGCGACCCGCTTCGCGGTGCCCGGCCGCATCGCGGTCAGCAACCGGGCCGCGTCGGTGTGGCAGACGGCCACGATCGCCGGGATACGGCGGGAGACCCCGCACGCGGCCACGTTCCGGCTGGCGGTGCCGGGCTGGACGGGGCATCTGCCGGGGCAGCACCTGATGCTGCGGCTGACCGCCGGGGACGGCTACGCGGCCCAGCGTCACTACTCGCTCGCCTCCGCGCCCGACGACTCCGGTCACGTCGAGCTGACGCTGGACCACGTCGACGGCGGGGAGGTCTCCGGCTGGTTCCACACGGTGGCCCGGCTCGGCGACACCCTGGAGGTGCGCGGCCCGCTGAGCGGCTTCTTCGCCTGGCCCGGCGACCGGCCCGCGCTGCTGGTCGGCGCCGGTTCCGGCGTCGTACCGCTGATGTCGATGGTCCGGCACCACCGGGCGCGGGCGCTGGACGTGCCGCTGCGCATGGTGGTGTCGGCCCGCTCCCCCGAGGAGCTGATCTACGCGCGCGAGTTGGGCGCGGAGACCACGACCGTGTTCACCCGCTCCGCGCCCCCGGGTGTGCCGGTGGGACGTATGGCCGCCGCACATGTGGCCCCGCTCCTGGCCGAGCCGCCCGCTGGTGGGTGGGAGGCCTATGTGTGCGGCTCCAACGGGTTCGCGGAGCACGCCTCGCGGCTGCTGGTGGCGGCCGGGCAGCCGGTGGATCGGATCCGTATCGAGCGGTTCGGCTGAGCGCCGGTACGGGGAGCACCAGTACGCGGGGAGCGCCGGTACGACGGCCCGGGGGTGCGGAGGTGCGGGCGTGCGGCGCGCGCCGGACGGCGTGCTTCGGCCGCTGTCGCACCGGGTGGCTGCGCAGGGTGAGCGGGGTACTCCGTACGGGGTACCAGACCCGTGTGGACGCTCGCGTGCAGCGGGGGCACGCTGGGAGCTGCGGACCGACTGTCCGGCCCTTCGGCTTCTGTGGCGGCGAGGAGGTCGACATGCGTACCCGGGTGTGTGGCTGGCGCTGGCGGCAGAACCCGCTGCGCCGCAGGTCGGACGTGGTGGAGGCGTGGATCGCGCTGGGCGTCGCGGTGCTGCTGTGCGTGGGTGCGCCCCTGGTGGGGGCGATGGTGGGGCTGTGGGCCCATGACCAGGCGCGGTCGGTGGCGACGGCGGAGCGGGCCCAGCGGCACATGGTCCGGGCCGTGGTCGTCGGCGACACGCCGCAGCAGCTGCCGTACGTGCAGGGCGGCGACCGGGAGCACGCCTACCAGGCGGAGGTCCGCTGGACCGAACCCGGCAAGGGCACGAAGACCGCCCTGGCCCGGGTGCCGGCGGGGACCCGGGCCGGTGACACGGTCGACGTGTGGTTCGACCGGAAGGGGCGCGGTGTCGCCCCGCCGGCCAATGAGGTCGCCGTCTGGCAGCACACGGTCACCGTGGGCGTGTGCGGGGCGGGCGGCGCGGCGGCCGTGGTGCTGTTCGGCCACGGTGTCGTCCGCCGGGTCGCGCTGCGCCACCGGCTGGCCGAGTGGGAGCAGGAGTGGGCGCGCACCGGGCCGGACTGGACCCGTGGGCGCGCCTGAAGCCACTCGGGCTCGCTGACCGCCGCACCGGACGAGGTGACCCGACCACCCGCTCTGGCCACCCGGCCGCCCGGGATCTCCCGTCCGCCGTCGAGGACGGGCAGTGCGGCGCCTTTGACCAGCAGATCGACCGCGGCCGGCAGGGGATCGTCGTAGGGGGCGGGCGGCGCGCAGGCCTGGCGAGTCGTCGGACCACCGACGTACGGTGTGATCATCCGCACCTACCCTTCGCAAAGGCGGCTGTTGATGGCCCTGTTCGACCTTCCCCTCGACGAGCTCCGCGAACACCGCAGCGAGTCGGTGGCGCCCGAGGACTTCGACGCCTTCTGGTCCAAGACGCTCCAGGAGGCCCGCGAGCACGATCTCGACGCCCGCTTCGAGCCGGTCGACACCGGGCTGTCCACGGTCGAGGTGTACGACGTGACGTTCGCCGGGTTCGGCGGGCACCCGGTCAAGGGCTGGCTGCGGCTGCCGGCCGGCGCCGCCGAACCGCTGCCGCTGGTCGTGGAGTTCATCGGTTACGGCGGCGGGCGCGGGCTGCCGCACGAGAACCTGCTGTGGGCGTCGACGGGCCGGGCGCACTTCGTGATGGACACCCGGGGCCAGGGCAGCGCGTGGGGCGGTGGCGGCGGCACCGCGGACCCGGTGGGCGGGGCGCCGGCGTACCCCGGGTTCATGACGCGGGGCGTCGACGCGCCGGAGAACTACTACTACCGCCGGGTGTACACGGACGCGGTCCGCGCGGTCGAGGCGGCGCGCTCGCATCCGCTGACCGACGCGACGCGGACCGTGGCGCTCGGCGCCAGCCAGGGCGGCGGGATCACCATCGCGGTCGGCGGTCTGGTCCCGGACCTGGTCGCGGTCGCCCCGGACGTGCCGTTCCTGTGCGACTTCCCGCGTGCCACCACCCTGACGGACCGTCACCCGTACCGGGAGATCGGCCTGTTCCTGAAGACGCACCGCGGCCGCTCGGCGGACGTGCAGCGCACGCTGTCGTACTTCGACGGGGTGCACTTCGCGGCGCGCGGCCGGGCCCCGGCGCTGTTCTCGGCGGCTCTGGAGGACCAGACCTGCCCGCCGTCCACGGTCTTCGCGGCCTTCAACTCCTGGGCGCACGAGGACAAGGCGATCGAGGTGTACGACTTCAACGACCACGAGGGCGGCGGTCCGTACCACGAGGCGGCGAAGGTGCGCTGGCTCGGTTCGTACGCCTGAGGTGACCGGGGGCATGGACCCGCGGGAGGCCGCCGAGCGGTTCGTCCGGGTGTGGGAGCGGGGCTGGGCCGCGCACGACGTGGACGCGCTGCTCGCCCTGTACGCCGAGGACTGCGTGCACCGCTCGATGCCGTTCCGCGCACCGCACCGCGGGCGGGACCAGCTCGCCGCGTATCTGCGCTGGTCGTTCGAGGGGGAGCGGGTGGCGGACGTCCGGTTCTCGGCGCCGCTGGTCGGTCCCGACGGGATCGCGGTGGCGGAGTTCCGGGTGTTCGCGGAGGAGGACGGCGCCGCGGTCACGGTCGCCGGGTGCGTGTTCGCGCGCTTCGACGCGCGGGGGCTGGCGGTGGAGACCCGGGACTACTGGCACACCGCCGAGGGCCACCAGGAGCCGTCCGGGAACCTCTTCTTCCGCTGACCTTCCCTCCAGTCCGACCAGTCGGTACGTTCGAGGTGCCTGGGCCGCAGCGTCGCGGCCCGGGTTTCCGGCGTACGACGGAGGGCGCATGTCCGAGCACGAGCCACAGGTCCAGGGTCACTGCGCACCGCGTTTCGCGGCGGTGCGGGAGGCCTTCGAGGAGAACTTCCGGGACCGCGGGGAGCTGGGCGCCGCCGTCGCGGTGACGGTCGGCGGCGAGACGGTGGTGGATCTCTGGGGCGGCTGGGCGGACCCGGCACACACCCGGCCGTGGGAGCGGGACACCGTGGTCAACGTCTGGTCGACGACCAAGGGCCCGGTGGCCCTGTGCGCGCACATCCTGGCCGACCGGGGGCTGCTCGACCTCGACGCGCCGGTCGCCGACTACTGGCCGGAGTTCGCGGCGGCCGGCAAGGCGGGCGTCCTCGTACGGCATCTGCTGTCGCATCGCGCCGGGCTGTCCGGGCTGCGCGAGCCGCACTCGCTCGACGATCTGTACGACTGGGAGCTGACCACTTCCCGGCTGGCGGCGACGGAGCCCTGGTGGGAGCCGGGGACCCGGTCCGGGTATCACGCGCTGACCTACGGCTTCCTGGTCGGCGAGGTGGTCCGGCGGGTGTCGGGGCTGCTGCCGGGCGCGTTCCTGGAGCGGGAGGTGACCGGGCCGCTGGGGATCGACTTCACCGTGGGGCTGCCGGAGAAGGAGGCCGGGCGGGCGGCGGAGCTGGAGCATCCGCGGGTTCTGTCGGACAGCGAACAGGCCGCGATCTTCAGCCAGTTGGCGCCCGCCGCGATCGCCGCCCTGGCCAACCCGGCGGCGGGCGCGACCGAGGCGAACACCCCGCGGTGGCGGGCGGCCGAGATCCCTGCGGCCAACGGACACGGCACGGCCCGGGCGGTCGCCGCGCTGTACGGCGTGTTCGCGGGCCGGGGCGAGTACGGCGGCCTGCGGCTGCTGTCGCCCCAGGCGGCGGAGCGGGTGCGCGAGGGGCAGGGCAGCTGCCGCGACCTGGTCCTGGGGGCGGGTTTCGAGCACGAGACCGAGATCGGGCTCGGGCTGTGGCTGAGCGGGCCGAACGGCTCGTACGGGCCGAACCCGCGCGCGTTCGGGCACGACGGGTTCGGTGGCTCCTGCGGGCTGGCCGACCCGGAGGCAGGGGTCTCGCTCGGCTATGTCATGAACCGGATGGGGCCGCGGATCGCGGACGATCCCCGGAAGACGGCCCTGGTCAGCGCCCTTTACACGAGTCTGTGAGGCCCGTTCGGTTTCGGCCGAATGCCATGGGCCGCTCTTCCCTGATGGTTTAGACCAATGCTAGATGTGGTCGCGGAACGAACCCGCACGGCTACTTCTTGTCACCCACAGGAGGCGCGGCATGGCCCGCACCACCCCGCACGACCACTCCGAGAGCGAAGGGCAGCCCCTGTACTGGCGGATCGCGACACAACTGCTCGGCGAACTGCGCGACGGCACCATCCCGCCGGGCGAACGGCTGCCGGGGGAACGGCAGTTGGCGCAGCACTTCGGGGTCAGCCGGGAGACCGTCCGGCAGTCGCTTGAGGTGCTGCGGCACAGCGGACTGGTCGCCACCGACCGGCGGGGCAGCCATGCGACGCTGCACGGCCGCCCGGTCGAGAACCCGGTCTCCCTGGCGTTCCCGGTGGGCGTCGGCACAACCGAGCACGGCGCGGTCGACCGGGCCACGGTGACCTGGGAGGAGCCGCCGCCGGAGCACGCGGCGGCGCTGGGCCTGGCCCCGCACCGGCCGACCCTGATGCACCGCTACGAATGCGCCTCCCCCGACGGCCGCGCCCTGCGGACCGCCGTGACGTCCTTCTCGGCGGTGGCCCTGACCGAGGTCGAGGAGCTGGGCCGCTACCGGGACCGGGCCGACGGCTCCGCCGCCGCGCAGCTGCGCCGGACCTACGACTGGATGCGCAAGGCCGGTCTGACCCTGCACCACCGGGACTCCATCACCCAGGTCGCGGACGCCTCCTCGGTGCGGGTGACCCGCCGGGTGCACGACCAGTACGCCCGTCCGCTGGAGATCACCGACCTGGTGGTGGACGCCCAGCTGGACGCGCTGATCTACGAGTTCACGGTCCCTGCCGCGGGCTGACCTTCCGGGCCACGACCAGCCGGGCGCGCGGGCTGCCGTCCGCGCGCTCGCCGGAATCGGGCAGCGCGTACAGGTCGGTGGCGAACCCCGTGCGCTCCAACTCCCCCAGCACCTCGCCGAGTCGGAAGGCGCGGTAGTACATGACGAAGGGCGGCCGCCACAGGGCGTTGCGCACCCGCATCACGGCGTCGAAGCCGAGCAGCATCCAGAACCCGAGGCCGGTGGGGCGCGGTGGGGCGAGCACCGGGAAGGCGAAGCTGCCGCCCGGCCGCAGCACCGAGTGGACCTGGCCGAACAGACCGGGCAGCTCCCGGGGCAGGAAGTGCCCGAACGCCCCGAAGCTGACGACCAGGTCGAAGGCGGGTCCGAAGGGCAGGGCCCGGGCGTCGGCGTGCACCCAGTGGACGTCCGGCCCGTCGGGCGGCGGCAGGCGCCGGGCGATGTCGAGCATGCCGGCGCTGAAGTCGACGCCGGTGGCACTGGTCCGGCACACCTGGGCCAGCACGTCCAGACCGGCTCCCGTCCCGCAGCACAGGTCGAGTCCGTCCTCGAAGGGGCCGAGCGGGGTGAGCGCCTTCGTGACCGCTTCCAGGATCGAGTCGGGCGTCCGGAAGGGAGTGTGGTCGAACTTCGGGGCCAGCAGGTCGTAGCCGCGCTCGACCGAGGTCAGTGCCTGGACGGCGAGCTCGCTGAGGCTCGGGCCTTCGGGGCTGAACATCCGGCCAGCTTACGGGAGCGGCCGGCGCCGGACGCGGCCAAGGCGCGGTCCGTGGAAGAGACCGCGCCCTGGCCGGGATTCACCTCACGGTGCCGGGTCTCACGCGACGGTGAGCACGAGGGCGCCCGTGTAGCTGGAGCCGGCGGTGAGGGCCGTCGCGGTGCCGTCGACGGTGAGCTTCACGCTCTTGCCGCGCGGCGCCTTCACGGCGGCGTCGGCGGCCAGGGTGAGGCTGGTGAGGTACGACGTGCCGGTGACCGTCCAGGCCGAGCCGCTGTTGAGCTGGACGACCACGCCGTTGTTGACCGCGGCCTGCGCGGTGTTGGTGACGATGCCGAGCTCGTAGAAGGTGGACGAGTCGATCGAGGACACCCGGTGCTTGGTCTTCGTCGCCGAGATGACGCCCTCGACGGTGGAGCCCTCGAACGTGAGGACCATGTTCTTGCCGTTGCGCATGCCGTTGTAGAAGTCGCCCTTCAGCCTGATGGAGCTGAAGGTGGCGGCGCCGTCGGTGGAGTGGACGGCGGTGACGTCGAAGGAGGAGTTCTTGGTGGGGTCGGTGGTGGGCTCGGTGTAGACGCCGACGTTCATCATCTTGCCGTTGACGGGGACCGGGCCCGGGTCGTCCAGCTCGATCATCTGCAGGATGACGCCGTCGCGCGGGTTGAGGCGGGCGCCCTGCGAGCCGTCGACCTTGATGGTGGTCTGCTGGCCCTTGTTGAGGAAGGTGGCCCGCTCGGAGTTGATGACGGTGCCGCCGTCCAGGGTGAGCTGGCCGGCGCCGAAGAACATGTAGCCGAAGTGGCCGGAGTTGACCACGGTGCTGCGCTCCGGGATGCTCCGCAGCTCGCCATTGGAGAGGCCGAGGTCCAGTTCGGTGTTGAGCGCGGCGACGGCGGAGCGGGTGCTGTCGCCGTAGTGCACGACGGCCGCCGGTCCGGCGATGATCGTCGCGTAGGAGCCGACGTCGAAGCGGGAGCCGAGCACCCGGACGGTGGCGTCGCCGATGGCGTAGGTGCCGTAGCCGTAGTCGCCGGTGTTGCCGACGTGGCTGTTGATCGCGGTCAGCTTGAGGCCGCTGCCGCCCTCGACCGAGAGCGCGCCCCAGGTCTCGGAGAACACGGTGGAGTTGAGGTAGGTGGCGATGCTGCCCTTGCCGATGAGGTTGGTGGCGCGGACGTTGCCGTCCAGGCCCAGCATCCAGGGCACCGACTCCATGTACGGGGTCTCGACGGTGGCCTGGTAGTCGGAGGGCAGCACACCGTTGCGGGCCCGCAGGAAGGAGTCCTTGACGAGGACGTTGGCGCCGCCGTTGGCGATGACGGTCGTGCGGACCACACCCGTGTTGCTGACCCGGGCGCCGTCCACGACCAGCTTGGTCGAGGAGCCGTCGCCGACCACGGCGGCGCCGTAACCGGCGAAGTCCGAACGGCCGTTGCCGGTGAGGTTGATGGTGGCGCCCTGGAGGGTGTAGCTGCCGCTCTCCACGTAGACGCCGTTGAAGCACTCGCCGGTGGAGGCGATCGAGACGCCCCGGGCGGCGGCGTCGGTGACCTTGCCGCCGCGCACCGCGGAGAGCACGGACTTCGCGGAGTCGACGCCGTCGGAGCCGACGTACAGCGCCTGCCGGAAGGGGAAGGTGAGGGTCTCGTAGGTGACGTCGTTGGACTCGGCGACGGTCAGGACGACGTCACCGCGGTAGGTGCCGGCCTGGATGAGGGTCGCGGTGCCGCCGGTGGCGGTGAGCAGCTGGCCGGTCTCCACGCCGTCCACGGTCAGGCTGATGTCGTACCCGTCCGGGGCGACGATCTTGCCGCCGGTGCCGATGGTCAGCGCGCTGACCCGGGTGGTCGCGGCGAGTTCGTAGGTCTCCCCCGCGGCGACGGAGATCGTCTTGCCGGACGCCTTCGGTGCGGCGGTGGCGGTGCCGGAGGCGACCGGGACGAGCACGGCCGCGGCCGTGGCCGATCCGGCGATCAGGAACGAGCGTCGGGATGTCAGCGTCATTGCAGGCCTTTCCACGGGTGGAGTGCGCCGTCGCGCAGAGTTACTGGCCGCCGGTCGGGACCTGGGCGGCGAAGGCACCTGAGGTGCTGAGGTGGGAGTGAAGCAGCCCCGGTCAAGGGGGGACAGACTTCGCACACACGCATCCCGGAACCCGATGGCTTCGATCGTGGCGCCTGGTTCATGGCGATTACACAGAGTGGTCACAGCCCTGTGTGGCGGGAACACACGACGGCGAGGCGGACGGCCCGCATGCCGTCCACCTCGCCGTGTTCCTCTATGTGGTTACGTCTCTGTGGTTACGCCGGTGCGATCATCCCCGCCGACAGGTCGATGTCCGCGCCGCACAGTCCGGGCATCGCGAGCATCGCGACCAGCGCCCGCGCGACCTCGTCCTCCTCCACCAGCCGGCCGAGCGCGGCCCGGGACGCGAAGTCCCGTTCCGCCTCCTCGACCGTGCAGCCGGTGAGTTCGGCGGTGAGCCGGAAGTTGCGGTCCATCCGCGGGCCGCGCACCGGGCCCGGGGACAGGGAGTTGACCGCGACGCCCCGCGGGCCCACCTCGCCCGCCAGAGTCCGGGTGAGGCCGATCAGCGCCATCTTGGAGGCGGTGTACGGGGTGCGGTTGAGCAGCGGGCGCTTGCCGCTGACCGAGGCGACGTTGACGATGTCGCCCCGTCCGGCGGCCAGCATGGGCGGCAGGAACGCCCGGCACACGAGGTAGACGCCGCGTACGTTGGCGGCGAACACGTCGTCCCACTCGTCGGGTTCGATGTCGACGAGCGGCCGCACCGGGCCCGCGACGCCGGCGTTGTTGACGAGCACCGACACGTCCTCGTCGGCGAGTTCCCCGGCCAGGGCGCGTACGGAGGCGGGGTCGGCGACGTCGCACACGGCCGTGCGGGCCGCCTCCCCCACCTTGGCCGCCGCCTCGGCGAGGGCCTGTTCGTTGCGTCCGACGAGGATCACCCGGGCCCCGGCGCCGGCGAGCGCCAGGGCGAAGGCGCGGCCCAGCGGGCCGCCCCCGCCGGTGACCAGCGCCGTACGGCCGTCCAGGCTCACGCCTGGTTCCACGGCAGTTCGTCGCCCGCGGCCTTCGCGGCCCGTACGTCACCGGAGCGGGCGTGGCCCTCGAACAGCTCGACCCGGGACGCGCGCCCGCACAGCCGCCCGAGCAAGGCCTGCGACCCCGTGTCGGTGACCTCCTGGTAGGTGACCGTCTTGAGGTACTTCCCCACCCACAGGCCGCCGGTGTAGCGGGCGGCACCACGTGTGGGCAGCACATGGTTGGTGCCGATGACCTTGTCGCCGAACGACACACAGGTGCCCTCGCCCAGGAACAGGGCGCCGTACTGGGTCATCCGCTCCAGGGCGAGACGCGGCTCGGCGGTCAGCACCTCGACGTGCTCGAAGGCGAACGCGTCGGCGAGTTCGTACAGTTCGTCGATCGAGTCGACGACGTGCACCTGGCCGTGGTCGCGCCAGGCGGGTTCCGCGTAGTCGCGCGTGGGCATGGAGGGGAGGATCCGCTCGACCTCGGCGACGGTCCGCTCGGCGACCTCGCGGGAGGTGGTGATGAGGACGGCCGGGGAGTCCGGGCCGTGCTCGGCCTGGGAGAGCAGGTCGACCGCGCAGACGAACGGGTCCGCCTGGTCGTCGGCGAGGACCAGGATCTCGGTCGGTCCGGCGAACAGGTCGATGCCGATCTCGCCGAACAGCTGGCGCTTGGCCTCGGCGACATAGGCGTTGCCGGGTCCGGCGATCAGGTTGACCGGCTCCATGGTGTCGGTGCCCACGGCCATCGCGGCCACCGCCTGGACACCGCCGAGCAGCCAGATCTCGTCGGCCCCCGCCAGGTGCATGGCGGCGACGGTGGCGGCGGGGATCTCGCCGCGGATCGGCGGGGTGCAGGCGACCACTCGCGGCACGCCCGCCACCTTGGCGGTGACGATGGTCATGTGGGCGGAGGCGGTGAGCGGGTAGCGGCCGCCGGGGATGTAGGCGCCGGCCGCCTGCACCGGGATGTGCTTCTGCCCGAGCCGCACGCCCGGCAGCGTCTCCACCTCGAACTCGCCCATCGAGGCGAGCTGGTGGCGGGCGAAACTACGGACCTGCTCCTGGACGAAGGTGATGTCGTCGATGACCTGCTGGGGCACCGAGGCGACGATCTTCTCGACGTCCTCGGCGCTCAGCCGGAAGGAGTCAGGGCTCCACTTGTCGAACTTCTCGGAGTACGCGCGGACGGCCTCGTCACCGCGCTCCCGGATGTCCGCGATGACACCGGCCACCGTCTCGCGTACCTGGTCGAGGGAGGCGGCCACCTCGGCCTTGGGCACGGCGTGCTTCAGGATCTCTGCCACAGCTGCGGCCTTTCTCAAGAGTTCTCGGCTCGGAGGATCATCGGAGGATCAGACGGGAGGCGCTTCGAAGAGCACGTCGGGGTCGTTGAACTGCTCCTTGGCGACCGACTCGCTCATCGGGTCGGCGGTGCCCCACTGGTCCTGGGTGATCGGGTCGTCGACGTCGTGCCGGCCGGGGTGCCACAGGTCCTCTTCGAGGACGGCGAGCTCGGTGGTGTACTCGACGGTGTTGCCGTGCGGGTCGTGGAAGTACGAGAAGGTGTTGTCGCCCGCCAGGTGCCGTCCCGGGCCCCAGGTGAGGCGGGTCCCGGCGCGCAGCGCACGCCCGGTGCCGCGCATGTACTCCTCCACCCCGCGCATCTCGAACGAGGCGTGGTGCAGCGACACATGGGGGCCGCGCGCGATGGCGAAGGAGTGGTGCAGCGGACTGCACCGCAGGAAGTACATGAGGTCACCCATGTGCGTGGAGTACAGGGTGTCGGTGAGCCGGAAGCCCAGGTGCTCGATGTAGAAGTCGCGCAGCCGCTCGGGGTCCTGGGAGTTGATCACGCAGTGCGAGAGCCGTACCGGGATGGCCTCGCGCTCCTCGATCTTGCGGTGGGTGCGGGTGGCCACGTCCGCCGAGACCTCGACGACCCGGCCGTCGAGGTCGAAGAAGCGCAGCCCGTAGCCGCCGCCGGGGGTGTCGAGGGCGCGGGGTTCGTGGATGATCTGCACCCCGGCCCGGCCCAGCCGCACCGCCAGCTCGTCGACCGCCGCGGCCGAGACCGCCCCGAAGGCGACCAGGTCCATCCGCTTGCGTTCGTCCTCGCGGATCCGGACGATGTACTGCTCCGGGCTGCCCTCGGCGGCGAAGAACGCGATGCCGCTGTCGTTCGCCACCTCGGTCAGGCCCCAGGTGGTGCCGTAGAAGGCGCGCTGGGTGGCGAAGTCCGGTACGGCCAGGTCGACATGGCGCAGGTGGGTGATCGGCTGGAAGCTCATGCGTGGCTCCTGACGGTGTTGCGCTGATGGCCCAGGCCGGTGATCTCCGCGTCGATCACGTCACCGGGCCTGAGGAAGACCCCCCAGTGCGCGCCGTTGCCGGCCGGGGAGCCGGTGAGCAGCAGGTCGCCGGGGCGCAGGGTGGTGGTCGTGGAGGCGTAGGCGATCAGCCGGGGAATGTCGAAGATCATGTCCTTGGTGGACTCGTCCTGCCGGACCACGCCGTTGTGCCGCAGGGTGATCCGCAGGTCGCCCGGGTCCCCGACGAACTCGGCCGGGACCAGGAAGGGTCCGGTCGGCAGGAAGGTGTCGGCGTTCTTGGCGGTGAACCAGTCGGTGCCGATGGCCTTCAGGTCGGGCCGGTAGAGCCGGTCACGGGTCGTCAGGTCGTTGCTGATCGTGTAGGCGGCGACGTACGACATGGCTTCCTCGGCCGGGATGTCCTTGCCCGACTTCCCGATGACCAGGGCGAGTTCGAGCTCCCAGTCGTGCTGTTCGCCGAGTGCGGGCAGTACGACGTCGTCGTACGGTCCGCACAGTGCGCGCGGCGAGCCGAGGAAGATGTACGGGACGCCGTTGCGGCTCCGTTCGTCCATCATCTTCTCGGCGTCGGCGCGGGCCTCCTCGGGGGTGGCGCCGTGCACGCTCTCCTTCTCGGCGGCAACCAGATCCACCACGTGCTTGCGGTAGTTGGCGCCGCTCTGCAGGATCTGGCCGGGCTCGATCGGGGTCAGGACCCGCAGGTCCGCCAGGTCGTGCCAGGTGCCGTCGGCGGAGGCGGCCAGTTCGTGCAGCAGGGGCAGCCAGGCGTCCCAGTCCTCGACGAGTTCGCGCACCGACCCGGCCCGGTCGGAGAGGTCGCGGACCCGTGGGCCGGCGACCAGGCCGGGGAAGGCGGCCGCGGCGCCGCGGAAGGTACCCAGCGCGAAGGGTCCGGCGTGGGAGGGGGAAGGTTCGGGCACGGGCGGCTCTCCTCGTACGGGTGGGGGCTCGCCTTCGACGCTAGGCATCGCACGCGGTCGGCGGAAATGGCCGTTCACGATGGCTGCCATCGGCTGCGGTCCCACCCCCTGCCTGCGCGGATGCGGCCGGGCCGGGCGGGCGGCTCCATCGCCGTACGGGATGGATGACGTCCCCCTTGCCGATGACTCGATCCGTTGACCCTGCAGGTACCGCCGATCAGGCTCGATGCCACCCCGATCGCTAGGAGCACACCGTGGTAGTCGAGCATGCCGAGCTGACCGTCGAGGAAGGCCGGGAAGCGGAGTTCCAGGAGGTCTTCGGCAAGGCCCGCGAGGTGCTCGCCGAGGCCGACGGCTTCCGCTGGGCCGAGCTGCTGCGCTGCGACGAGCGGCCGCGGACGTTCCTGCTGCTCGTCGGCTGGGAGTCGGTCGAGGCGCACACGGTCGGCTTCCGGGAGTCGGAGCGGTTCGCCCGCTGGCGGGCCCTGGTCGGCCCGTTCTTCGCCGCCCCGCCGGCCGTCGAGCACTACCACGAGCTGGGCCCCCGCTACACCGGCTGAGTGCCGCTGACCCCCAACTGTCTGTCTTTCTACCTTCGCAAGGATCGCCCATGCCCGTGAACAAGGTGCTCGTCGTCGGCGGCGGCATCACCGGAAGCGTGCTGTGTCTCGCCCTCGCCCAGCGCGGTGTCGAGGCGGAGCTCGTCGAGATCTCCCCCCAGTGGTTCGGGGTGGGACATGGCATCACCATCCAGGGCAACGCGCTCAAGGCGCTGCGTTCGGTCGGCGTGCTGGACCGGGTTCTGGCCCGGGCGGTGCCCTTCGACCACATGCGGCTGCGCCGGGCCGACGGCGATCTGATCACCGAACTGCGGACCCCGCACACCGGCGGCGAGGACCTGCCGTCGACGGCGGGCGCGCTCCGCTCCGACCTGCAGAACGCGCTCTGCGACGCGGTGCACGCGCACGGCGTCACCGTCCGGCTGGGCCTGAGCGTGCGCGAGCTGGCCGAGCAGGACGACCAGGTGGACGTCACCTTCACCGACGGCTCCACCGGCCGCTACGACCTGGTGGTCGGCGCGGACGGCATCAACTCGTCGATGCGGGCCCTCATCGGCATCGAGGCGAAGCCCCGCCCGGTCGGCATGTCGATCTTCCGGGTGGTGGCGCGGCGTCCCGCCGAGATGGACTGCGCCGAGGTCTACTACGGGGGCCCGCGCTACAAGGCCGGGTACAGCCCGATATCCGACGACCAGTGCTACGCCTACCTCCTCGACGAGAACCTGGACGCCTCCCTGATCGGCCCGCGCGCCTCCCTGGACCTGATGCGCGAGCGCGGCGCCGGCTACGGCGGCACCTGGGGGAAGATCCTCGCCTCGCTGCCCGACGACACGGCGGTGGACTACCGGTGGATCGAGGCGATCCTGATCGACGAGCCCTGGTACCGGGGCCGGACCATGGTGATCGGCGACGCGGCGCACGCCTGCCCGCCGCTGATCGCGCAGGGTGCCGCGATGTGCATGGAGGACGCGGTGCTGCTGGCCGAGCTGGTCGTCGGCGACGAACCGCTGGAGCGGGCCCTGGAGCGGTTCATGGCCCGGCGCCTGCCGCGGGTCCGCATGGTGCTGGACAACTCCCTCCAGCTCGCCGAGTGGGAGATCCACCCGGACACCCCGGGCGCCGACCCGGCGCGGATCATGTCGGAGACGCTCTCCTCGCTGACGGCCGCCGCATGAGCACGCCCGTCGTCGACTTCCACGGCCACCTCGCGGTCCCGGAGGCCGACGCCCTGGTGGCGGGCACCGAGGGCTTCGCGGCCGAGCTGGCCGCCGAGCAGCGCGCCCACTCCCCGGAGTCCCTCGCGACCAACCGGGCGCAACTCCAGCGTCTGGCGGGGAAGTTGACGGACGTGGAGGCCCGGCTCGCCGATCTCGACGCGATGGGCGTCGACCTCCAGGTGGTCGGCCCGATGCCCATGCACCACTACTGGGCCGAACCCGATCTGGCGGTACGGCTGGCCGGTACCGTCAACGAGGCGGTCGCCGAGCACTGCGCCGCCGTACCCGAACGGCTCCGCGGCCTCGGCACGGTACCGCTGCAGCACCCGGACCTGGCCGTGGCCCTGCTGGACAAGGCGGTCACCGAACTCGGCCTGTCCGGCATCAGCGTCTCCACCACGGTCGAGGGGCGCGAGCTGGCCGACCCGGCGCACGACGAGGTCTGGCTGAAGGCCGAGGAGCTGGGCGCGGTCGTCTTCGTCCACCCGTGGGGCTGCTCGCTCGGCGAGCGGCTCGCCTCGCACTACCTCGGCAACACGGTCGGCCAGCCGACCGAGACCACGGTCGCGCTCTCCCGGCTGATCTTCACCGGGGTCCTGGACCGCTTCCCCCGGCTGAAGCTGGTGGCCGCGCACGGCGGCGGCTACCTGCCGACGTACATCGGCCGTTCCGACCACGCCTGGCGGGTACGGCCGGACGCGCGCGGCTGCGCCGAGCCGCCCAGTTCCTATCTGCGGCGGATGTGGTTCGACGCCCTCGTCTACACCCCGCGCGCGCTGCGGCACCTGGTCGAGGAGGTGGGCGCGGACCGGGTGGTGCTCGGTACCGACCACCCCTTCGACATGGGCGTGACCGACCCGGTGGCCCGCCTGGACGCGGCCGGTCTCGATCCGGCGGCCCGGGACGCGATCGCCGGGGGCAACGCGCTCGACCTGCTGGTGAAAGGAGACGCCCGATGATCCTGGGCCCCCTTGAGGAAGAGCTCGCCAAGGCCCGCGCCGCCTACCGGAACCGGGGCCGCTGGGGCGAGGGCGACGTACTGGGCACGCTCAACCTCATCGACGACGCGATCCGCGCGCACGCCGCGAGTCTGGTCCGGCGCGGCCGCTCCTTCTCGCTGGCCCAGGAGTTCGACGAGTCCGGCCCGCACCGCGGTGACCGGGACCTGCTGCCGTCACGGGCCGCCACCCGGTGGGACGGGCCGGGCCGTGTCCACGGCGACGAGCAGGCGTGGCACGACCGTCCGCGCACCGCCGTCACCGGCGGCGGGGACTCCGTGACCGGCATCGACCGCATACGGGGCGCGTTCACCGGCCGCGGGGTGCTCCTCGATGTCGGCCGGGTGGCCGGGGACGCGCGCGGTGAACTCCCGGACGGCTTCGCGATCACCGAGGAGCACCTGCGCGACACGATCGAGGCGCAGGGCGCCACGTCGAGCGTGCGCCGGGGCGACATCGTTCTCGTCCGCACCGGCCAGCTGGGCCGGGTACGGCGGCTCGGCGCGTGGGACGGGTACGCGGACGGGGACGCGCCCGGCCTGTCCTTCACCACCCTGGGCTGGCTGCACCGCACGGAGATAGCGGCCGTCGCCACCGACACCTGGGGCCTGGAGGTACGGCCGCACGAGTTCGCCGAGCCGGCGGCGGACCCGCTGCACCGGATCGCCATCCCCGCCATGGGCCTGCCGCTGGGCGGGATGTGGGACCTGGACGCCCTCGCGGAGGACTGCGCGGCCGACGGTGTCCACGAGTTCCTGCTGGTCGCCGCCCCGCTCCCGGTCACCGGCGCGGTCGGTGCCCCCGTCAGCCCCATCGCCGTCAAGTGACCCGTCCAGCGAGCCGCAAATGAGCCCCCACGTGAACACGAACCGTTTCTCCGGAACCCTCCACCTCCCCGGCGACGAGGACTTCGAGGAGGCCTGCCTCGGCCGGGTCTTCAACGCCCGCCGCCCGGCCGACCGCACCCCCGCCGCCGTCCTCAGGGCGGCCACCGAACAGGACGTCGTCGAAGGCGTCCGGTTCGCCCTGGAGCGCGGCTGGCAGGTCGCCGTCCGCTCCGGCGGGCACAGCTGGGCCGCCTGGTCGGTCCGCCGGGACGCGCTGCTGATCGACCTCGGCGACTTCCGCGAGATGGCGTACGACGAGACCACCGGGATCGTCTCCGCCACCCCCAGCGTCAAGGGCGGCGACGAACTCAACCCGTATCTCGGCGGGTTCGGGCGCTTCTTCAACGGCGGGCACTGTCCCTCCGTCGGCATCGGCGGCTTCCTGCTACAGGGCGGGCAGGGCTGGAACGCGCGCGGCTGGGGCTGGGCGGCCGAGAACATCGTGGCGATCGACGTCGTCACGGCGGACGGCGAGCTGGTCCGGGCCGACGAGAGCGAGAACAGCGACCTGTTCTGGGCGGCGCGCGGGGCGGGCCCCGGCTTCTTCGGCGTCGTCACCCGCTTCCACCTGCGCACCCGCCCCCTCCCCCGGCACCTGGCGCACACCGTGCACGCCTACCCGCTCGACCTCTTCGACGAGGTCATGACCTGGCTGCACGACACCCACCACACGGTCTCCGACCTGGTGGAGATCGTCGCGCTCACCCAGACCCCGCCCGACCTCGACGGTCCGGTGCTGCTGGTCACCGGCGTCTCGATGACCGACACCCCCGAGGAGGCGGCCGAGGCGCTGGCGCCGCTGCACGCCAACCCGTACGCCGACCGGGCCCTGTTCCGCGTCGAGGCGCAGCCCACCACCCTCGCCGAGCAGCTGGCGGGCCAGCGCACCGCCAACCCGGAGGGCCACCGCTACTTCGTCGACAACGCCTGGCTGACCGGCACCGCCGAGGAGGTCGTCCCGGCGATCCGCAAGGCGTTCACCGAGCACCCCACCCGGCAGACCTTCACCATCTGGTTCTCGATGGCCCCCTTGCGCGCACTGCCCGACATGGCCTTCTCGATGCAGTCGGAGATCTACAGCGCCACCTATGTCGTCCACGACGACTCCACACGGGACGCGGAGCTGCGCGCCTGGCTGGACGAGGCGATGGCGGCCATGCAGCCGGTGACCGCGGGCCAGTACCTGGGCGACTCCGACTTCACCGTACGGCAGGTGAGGTTCATGGGGGACGAGCAGTGGCGGCGGCTGAACGGGATCCGGGCCGCCCGCGACCCCAAGGGCGTGTTCGCCGGATATCTGAGCGCCGGGACCGTCACCAACACCAACCACTGGGAGAGCTGAGCAGCCATGCGTTTCGCGACATACGAGTACCAGGGCGAGGAGCGCGCCGGCGCGGTGCGGGACGGGGTGATCCACCCGCTGCCCGAGGGGGTGACCCTGCTGGCCCTGATCGAGGCCGGGGTGCTGTACGCCGCCGGCATCGAAGCCCTGGGCGGGTCAGGCGAGTTGACGGTGGATCAGGTGCGGCTGCTGCCACCGCTGAAGCCGCCGTCCATCCGGGACTTCGTCGGGTTCGAGGCGCACATCGAGGGCGTGTCGAAGTCGCTCGACGGTCTGGAGCACGTGCCCGAGGAGTGGTACCGGGCGCCCAACTTCTACTTCACCAACCCCCATGCGGCCTACGGCGCCTATGACGACGTGCCGATCCCGGCAGGCTGCTCGGTGCTCGACTTCGAGCTGGAGGTCGGCGCGGTCATCGGCCGCAGCGGCCGGGACCTCACGCCCGGGCAGGCGAAGGACCACATCATCGGATACCTGGTCTTCAACGACTGGTCGGCCCGTGACCTCCAGAAGCCGGAGAAGAACCTCGGGCTGGGCTTCTCCAAGGGCAAGGACTTCGCCAACACGCTCGGCCCCTTCCTGGTCACCGCCGACGAGGTGGAGGACCGGCGGGACCCCGACGGCTTCCTGGACCTGGAGATGACGGTCACCCTGAACGGCGAGCTGATCGGCCGGGACACCCTGGCCAACGTCTCCTGGACCTTCGAGGAGATGATCGCCTACGCCAGCCGGGACGCCTGGGTGCGCCCCGGTGACATCCTCGGGTCCGGCACCTGCGGCTGGGGCGCCCTGGCGGAGTTCTGGGGCCGTGTGGGGGAGCGCACACCGCCCCCGCTGCGGGCCGGGGACGAGGTGACGCTGACCGTCGAGGGACTGGGCACGGTGTCCAACAGGATCGTGCCCGGACGGGCGGACGCGTACCTTCCGCGGGCCCGCAAAAGGGGTCGCACGCCCCGGCCGTAACACGGGGACCTGTGGGGGGCCTGTGGTACGCGCAGACCCCCCACCTGCGGGTATCCGGCGACCGGATGCCTGGCATCGAATCTTCCTGAGAGTCGGCCCGACCCCCTTCCTCGACGGCCGTCCGCTGGTTAACCTCGCGTTTCACCGAAGCTTCAAAGACGTGGCCGGCCGGAAGGGGACATCCGTGGGTCTCGGAGCGATCGATCTCAATCTTCTGGTGGCACTGGAAGCACTCCTGGAGGAGAAGAACGTCACCCACGCGGGTGTACGACTGTCCACCAGCCAGTCCGCGATGAGCGGCTCGCTGGCGCGGCTGCGGCGCCACTTCAACGACGAGCTGCTGATCCGGGTGGGCCGGGAGTACGAGCTCACCCCGCTGGCGGAGCGGCTGCTGCCGGTCGTCCAGGGCTCGCTGCAGAAGGCCGAGGAGGCGCTGTCGCTGACCCGGCACTTCGAGCCGGGGCGCAGCCGCCAGCGGTTCTCCGTGGTGATGTCGGACTACGTGATGACGGTGTTCGTGGAGCCGCTGCTGCGGGTGATCGCGGCCGAGGCGCCCGGCATCCGGATCGACTTCCATCCGATCGTGGACGGGCAGCTGGAGACGGAGACGCATCTGCGCTGCCACGACCTGATGATCGTGCCGCTCGGCTACCAGCTGCCGGGGGTGAGCGAGGCCGTGATGCACGACCGTTTCGTGTGCATCGTGGACCCGGACAACCCGCGGCTGGTGGACGGCCGGCTCACCCTGCGCGACCTGGCCGAGATGCCGCACGCGGCCTGCGCCATCGGCAAGAGCCACACCCCCGCCGAGCGCCAGCTGGAGACCCTCGGGATCACCCCGAAGGTGCAGGTCAGCACGCCCGGCTTCAGCGTGCTGCCGTTCCTGGTGAGCGGCACGGACCTGGTGGCGATGGTCCCGGAGCGGCTGGCGCGGCGCTACGAGGACTTCGCGCGCTGCGCGGTCGTACCGGCGCCGTTCCCGGACGTGCCGCTGGTGGAGGCCATGTACTGGCACCACAACCGGCACGCGGACCCGGCGCACCGCTGGCTGCGGGACACCGTCCGCCGGGTCGGGGCGGCGCTGGGCGAGGAGCCGCCGCCACTGGAGATCGCCGACGTGGATGCCACCCATCCCGAGAGCGCGTTTCCGGAGCTGTCCGCGGCTTCCTAGCGTGGACGGGAGGACACCCCGCACGCCCCTGGAGGAAACCGTGGAAGCCGTGAGCCGCACGCGCCTGGCGGGCCGTACCGTCGTCGTCACCGGAGCCGCGCAGGGCCAGGGAGCCGCCGAGGCGGCCGCGGCCGCCCGGGAGGGCGCCACGGTGATCGCGACCGACGTGCTGGACGAGGCCGGCGAGAAGCTCGCCGCGACCCTGCGCGCCGACGGCCTCGACGTCCGCTACGTCCACCTGGACGTGACCTCGGCCGAGGACTGGGCCGCGCTGGCGGACTCCCTCGACGTGGTGCACGGCCTGGTGAACAACGCGGGCATCCCGATGCGGGCCCGGCTCGGCCAGGTCGAGCCGGCCGACTGGAACCGGGCCTTCGCCGTGAACACCACCGGCGCCCTGCTCGGCATCCAGGCCCTCACCCCGCTGATGCCGGCCGGTTCCTCGATCGTGAACGTCGGCTCGGTCGCCGGGCTCACCGCCCATCACGCGGTCGCCTACACGACCAGCAAGTGGGCGCTGCGGGGCCTGTCCAAGGTGGCGGCCCTGGAGCTGGCCCCGCGCGGCATCCGGACGAACATCATCCACCCCGGGTACATCGAGACCCCGCTGATGGCGACCGCCAACCCGGTGTTCGTCGCCGCCCACCTCGCCATGACGCCCCAGGGCCGCCCCGGCACCGTCGACGAGGTGGCGCCGCTCGTCGTCTATCTCCTCTCCGACGAGGCGTCCTACGTCAACGGCGCGGAGATCGCCGTCGACGGCGGCTACTCCTCGCACGGCCCGGTGAAGGCGATCACCAACGCCCTCGACCAGGACTGAGCGTCAGCCCTTGAGCTGCTCCAATGTGGACTTGGTGTCCGTCTTCAGCCAGCCCGTCACGTCGTCGAGCGACGGCGGGTCGGTGTCGTTGTCGTACGAGGAGAAGTACGCGCTGTAGCTCATGGTGTACGTCATCCAGCCGTCCCGGACCGCGAGGGTGGCGTACCGCGAGCCGCTGGTGGAGGAGCCGTTGCTGGTGTCCTCGGTGACCAGGTAGGCCTCGTCGCCGATACCGCTCACCGGGCTCACGTCGTAGTCCGTGTGGCTGTCGCCGTAGTTCTTCCAGGTGGCCGTGAACTCCGGTCCCGGGTCGGTCTTCTTGTGGAGGTCGACCTGCAGGGTGAGATAGGCGTCCCCGTAGCTGGACCCGGTCTTCTTGAGACTGAGACTGCAGTAGCTCTCGTCCAGGGCCGGGTCCTTCAGCGCGTTCTTGGTCGGGGACGAGTCGTCCTCGGGGTACTCGTCCTTGAACGACGAGTAGTCCGCGCCGGAGCAGAGGTTGGCGGGCGCCTGGTAGCCGCGCAGGTCCGCGCTGTCCCCGAAGCCCCCGGTCAGGAAGACGCCGGCCGCCCAGGCCGCGGAGGCCACCACCGCGCCCACCGCCGCCCACAGCACGGCCTGTCCCGCCCTGCCCCCGCCGCCGCCCGACGGCGGGGCGGCCACCGGCGGATAGCCGTAACCGGGTTGCGGGGCATAGGGGTTGGGCTGCTGCGGCTGGGCATGCTGACTGGCGAGGGTCGGCTGGGCGTAGGGGTTCTGCGGGGGCGGCGGCGACTGCGGGTTCGGATACGGGTACGCGGTCGGCTGCGCGGCCTGAGCCGGAGGAACGGGCTGGGCCGACGGGACGGGCTGGGCCGGCTGCGGCGGTATCGCCGGTGGCTGGTCCGGCTGCTGCGCCGGCTGCTGCGGGGGCTGCGGCTGCTGCGGAGAGGACGGCGGCTGCTGCGGTGGCGTGGACATGTCGTGAAGATAAGGCATAACCCGACATCAAGTCCCGCTCCAGCCAGGACCGTTATGCAGCGGACGCCAAGGTTCTCCCCATGTCCGTCGGCTCAGGAAACCCACCTGACCCATCGTCAGATGGTTTTGCGCCTTCCTCGGAAACCCAGGTCGGCGCATATTGCCGGGCTGTCGGGGACCGTGCCACGATCGGACAAATATTCGCCCAGTTGGCAGTGGGGTGTTCATGAAACGGACACGACGCCTGGTGGCTCGCCTGGTCGGCAGGAAGCGGGTAAGCGGTCGTTACCCGTACTGGCCCTACCAACTCCGGTAGCCCGCGGGCACCGGACGACACCGATCGCAGGATCTCGGACCAGGGGTCCTGCGGTCCTTCTGGGGAGGCCGGATGGCACACGGCGAGGAGTCCGGCCGACCGCCGGGCCCGCGCGGGCACTGGCTGACCGGCAACATGCGCGCCTACGAGGCCGACCGGATCGGCTTCCTGCGCCACTGCCACCACGCCTACGGTGACGTCTTCTCCTTCGACGAGGACACCGTGTTCGTGATCGACCCGGACCTGGCCCACGAGACGCTCGTCAGGACCGGCCACGGCTTCGTGACGGAGCTCGCGCCGTTCGACATGCGGCGGGATCTCGACCAGGCCGCCGCGCAGGCCGCCGCCTGGATGTCCGCACGCCGTACCCTGCGGCCGGGGCTCAGCCGCTCGGCCGCGGCCTCGTCCGACGACCGTACGGCCGGGTTCCTCGACGCGGTCCTGGCCGGCGGTGCCGGCCGTGAGGTGGACGTGCTCACCGCGATGCGGGCGTTCACCGCCCGGGCGATCGCGGACTACTGCTTCGGCACGGACTCCGCCGGCGTCCCCGGCCTGCTCCACGAGCTCATCAGCGCCACCCAGCCGTTCACGGAGTCGTCCTACGAGTTCCCCGCGTGGCTGCCGGTCCGCCGTCACCGGCGCTTCTTCCACGCCTACCGGCGCCTGATCGACGCGATGACCGCGATCGTCCGGCAGCGGCGGGCGTCCGACGCCGGGACGCCACGGGAGGACCTGCTCGGGTTCCTGCTCGACGCGGATCCGGCCATGCCCGACGCCACCGTGGCGTCGGCGCTGCACAGCATCCTCATGGGCGGTCACGGGGTGCCCGCCGCCGCGCTCACCTCCGTCGTACGGGAACTCGCCCGCAGGCCCCGGCTCGTTGCCGAACTGCGCGCCGAGGCGGACGGGCCGGTAAAGGGCGGCGCCCCGGCGTCGGCGGGCCGGCTGCCGCTGGCCGAGGCCGTGGTCCGCGAGACGCTCCGCCTGTATCCGCCCGCGTGGCTGATGACCCGCACCGCCGCCACCGCGACCGGCCTGGGTCCCTGGTCGCTCGACCCCGGCGACGACGTCCTGCTCAACGCCTACCTGATACACCGGGACCCCCGGTGGTGGCCGCACCCGGACGAGTTCGACCCCGCCAGGTGGCTGGACGGGCGGACGGCACCCGGTGCGGCCTACCTTCCGTTCGGCGCCGGACCCCGGGTCTGCCTGGGGTCGGCCCTGGCCGTGCGGCAGCTCACCCTGGCCACCTCGCGGCTCGCCCAACGCTTCACCATCGAGTCACCGAACGCCTCCTCGGCGGCCCCGAAGTTCGCCGGCCGCCTCGCACCGGCAGGCCTGCGGGCCCGCTTTCACTGATCGGGGGCGAGCAGGTCCCGGCACGGCGGAAGGCCGGGGCACCGGCCCCGGCCTTCCCGGCGCGTTGCGGATCAGGCGGACGCGGCCGGCACCGGCGCCGTGACCGTCGCACGGGCGGTGCTCCTGCGGACCAGCAGCAGGGTGACCACCGCGCCCAGCAGCGAGGCGCAGCCGCAGATCACCACGCCCAGGGACATGCCGTGCGCGAGGGCGTCCCGCGCGGCGGCCTTGGCGCTGTCGCTGCCCGCGTTGACCACGGCCAGCGGACCGGCCGCCGCCTCCATGCCGGCGTCGGCGCCGGACAGCTTGCCGACCAGCGCGGAGGAGGCCGCGCTCATCGCGACCGTGCTGATCACGGCCGGGCCGAGGCCCTGACCGAACTCGCGGACCAGGCTGGTCGCGCCGCTCGCCATACCGGTCATCTCGATCGGCACCGCGTTGACGGCGGCCGACGTCAGCGAGGAGACCACGCAGATGAAGCCGACGCCGAGCAGCAGCACCGGGCCGATGAAGGCGGCGAGGGAGGTGGTGGTGATCGGCAGCGCGGCGATCCAGAACTGGCCGGCGGCCATCGGCAGCAGGCCGCCCATCAGCAGCCAGCGCGGCTCGACCCGGGTGAGCATCTTGCTGAGCACCGGGGCGAGCAGCAGCGGGATCAGCTGGAGGATCACGAACGGCAGGCCGGCCCGCAGCGCGCTGAGGTGCATCACCGCGCCCAGCCGGATGGAGACCACGTAGGCCGTGCCGATGAAGCCGAACATGCCGGTCAGCGCGACCACCGCGGCCGCCGCGAACGACGGGATCCTCAGCAGGTCCAGGTTGAACATCGGGGACACGGCGCGCTTCTCGGCGATCACGAAGCCGACCAGGGCCACGGCGGCCAGGGTCAGCGCGAAGACGATCGACGGGCTGCTCCAGCCGCGGTCGCCGCCCTCGATGATGCCCCACAGCAGAGCGGTGAGACCGACGGCGACGCTGATCTGACCGGGCCAGTCCAGGGCCCGGCCCTCGGGCGCCCTGGAGTCGGTGACCAGCGCCCAGGCGGCGATGCCGACCACGATGCCGAGGACGACCGGCGGCACGAACGCCCAGCGGAAGTCGGCGACCGTGGCCAGGATGCCGGAGGACAGCGGGCCCACGGCGGAGGCGAGGGAGATGCTCAGCGCCCAGATGGAGACCGCCTTGGCGCGGTCCTTCTCCTCGGGCGTCGCGGCGGCGATCACGGCGAGGGAGCTCGGGAAGAGCGCGGCGGCACCGACACCGGCGAGGGCCTGGCCGATCCAGAGCATGGTGATGTTCTGGGAGGTGGCGTTGAGGAGTTCACCGAGCGCCAGCACGAATCCGCCGAGGACCAGCAGCCGCTTACGGCCGAACAGGTCGCCCACCACACCGAAATTCAGTTCCAGGATCGCGGTGGGCAGAATGAACGCCGAGGTGACCCAGGCGACTTGCGATCCTGAGGCCCCGAACGCGGTCTGGATTTCCCCGTTGATGGGCGAGGGGACGGTAATGCACAGCTGCGCGGCGGCAACCGCCAGACAACAGGCTATGAGCGTGCCCACGTCCAGCTTCTTCACAGCGTCGGTCATTCCGTACTCCGTCTCAGGGATGGACAGTGGTGCCGCGTTCGGTCGCTTCGCCGCGTTCTATGAGTTCGATGAGATTTCCCTCGGGGTCCTTGACCCAGGCCATCCGCACCCCCGGTTCGGGGGACGGGCCGGGAGCGAGTACCTCGCTCGCTCCATGAGCCGTCAACACGGAGTACACGGGGTCGAGTTCGGGGGTGGTGACCGCGAAGTGCCCGTACCCCTCGGTGAGTACGGCCGTCATCGGGTCCGGTGCCCGGAGGCCGGGTGTGGATCCGGGCCTGGCGAGCAGCTCGATGCGCCAGCCGTGCGGGTGTTCCAGGACGACTCCGGTCAGTCCGGGGCCGTCGAGATGGAACTCGAAGACGGTCTCCAGTCCGAAGACCGTCTGATACCAGGAGAGTTGGGCAGGCAGGTCGTGTACGTTCAGGCCCACGTGGTCGAGTCGTGCGTGCATGCGCGCTCAGCCCGCCATCGCGCTGTCGCCGCCGTCGACCATGAGGTTCGCGCCGTTGACGAAGGCCGCCTCGTCGGAGCAGAGGAAGGCCGCGGCACGGGCGATGTCCTCCGGCTGCCCCACCCGGCCGACCGGGATGCGGGCCTCAAGCTGGGCCTTCGGTCCGTCCGGGTCGTCGAGGAAGGGCGCGGTGGCGGAGGTGCGGGTCATGCCGGGGGCGATGCTGTTGGCCCGGATGTGGTGCGGGGCGCCGGCCGCGCACAGGTGCTTGGTCATCGCGAGGACCCCGCCCTTGGCGGCGCCGTGCGGCACCATAGGCATGAACAGCGCCCCGCGCTCGGCGGCCACGGAGGCGACGTTCAGGACGGCCCCGCCGCCGCGCGCGATCAGGTGCGGCCAGGCGGCCTGCGTGCAGAAGTAGGGGATGTCCAGCTCGTTCTTGATGGTGAAATACCAGTCCTCGGCCGGCATCGTCTCGAACGGGCCGTTCCGGAGCGCGGAGGCGTTGTTGTAGAGGATGTCGATCCCGCCGAATTCCGCGATCCCCGTCTCGATCCACTCCCGGGCCCCGGCCTCGGTGGAAAGGTCGACCGGCGCCAGCGAACGCATCACACCGCCGGCCTTCTCGACGAGTGCGACGGTTTCGGCGGCGCTGTTCTCATCGATGTCACAGCCGAATACGGTGGCGCCCTCGGCCGCGAATACCTGGGCCGCGGCCCGGCCGATTCCTGCCCCCGTTCCACTGATGAAAGCGATTTTTCCGGCCAATCGACCCATGATTGCCAAGTCCCTTGTCCCATGCCGCCCGAGTGCGGTGCTGGCAGCGTAGGTAGGGCCTTTGCCCAGAACAAGAAATGCACCGGGGAAACGCCATCGGGGGTTCGTATGGCTGGTATGCGCCTCAGGTGCGCAGCCGCACCGGGAGGGCCTGGACACTGTTGCCGACGAACCCGGAGAGCACGGCGAGGCCGTCCTCGGGCACGGCGAGGTCCAGGGCGGGGAAGCGGTCGAAGAGGCACTCCAGGGCGACCGTGGCCTCCAGCCGGGCCAGCGGGGCGCCCAGGCAGTAGTGGGCGCCGTGGCCGAGGGAGAGGTGGCGTACGGCGTCGGGACGCGCCGGCCGGGTGACGTCGAACCGGTCGGCGTCGGGGCCGTGCGCGGCCGGATCACGGCCGGCGGCGGAGTAGCCGGCCAGGACGGGCGTGCCCGCGGGGATCGTCGTGCCGTCCACGGTCAGGTCCCGCACCGGATAGCGGAAGGGGAAGAAGCTGACCGGCGCGTCCCAGCGCAGCGTCTCCTCCACCACGTCCGCCCAGCTCGCGTCCCCCTTCCGGACGAGGTCGAGCTGGTCGCGGTGGCCGCACAGGGCGCGCACGGCGTTGGTGATCAGGTTGAGGGTGGTCTCGTGGCCCGCGATGATCATCAGCACCAGGGTGCCGATCAGCTCCTCCTGGCCGAGCCGGTCGCCGGCCTCGTCCCGGGCGGCGATCAGGGCGCTGGTGAGGTCGTCGCCGGGGCGCTCGGCCCGGGCGGCGGCGACGGCGGCGAGCACCGCGACCAGCTCCCGGTTGGCGGCGACGGCCTCGGCCGGTGCGATGTCGGTGCTCACGACCTGGCTGGACAGATGGTGCAGCCGATGCCGGAACTCGGCGTCCACGCCCAGGAGTTCACAGATCACCTCCATGGGCAGCGGCAGCGCGAAGTGCCGCCGCAGGTCCGCGACGCCGTCGCCCTCGGCCGCGGCCCGCTCCAGCGCGTCGAGCAGCGAGCTGGTCAACTCCTCGATCCATGGCCGCAGTCGCTCCACCCGGCGGGGCGTGAACGCCCGGCTGACCAGTCCGCGCAGTCTGCGGTGGTCGGCCCCGTCGGCGGTGGTCATACCCCGTACCGTGGCGAAGGTCAGCAGCGGCCAGCCGACGGGGATCCGGCCCTCCGCCAGTTCGGTGAAGTGCCGTGCGTTCTTGGCGACTTCGGGATGCTGGAGGAAGTCCCTGAGCGTCTCGTGCCCGAGGACGGCCATGCCCTCGACGCCACCGGGCAGCACGACCGGCGCCACGGCTCCGCGCGCCAGCAGCCGGGCGTTGTCGGCATGCGGACAGCCGGTGGCGGGGTAGCGGCGGTGCGGCACGGACGGGGTCTCCACCGGGTCTCCTGACGGACAGCCGTACGAGCGGACACGGCTGATCGTAGGCGCCCGGGTGCCCGCGGGGCGGGAATATCCGTGACCGGTGCCATGTTGACGATCGCGGAACGCTGGGTATAGTGCGATCAGCACGTGTGGCCGCCCCACTGCTGGGCGCCGTGCCCGTTCCACCTCCTCCAGCCGCACCGCCCGTCGGTTCCCGACCGGCCCGCCGGCTTCTCAGCACCACCTCGTGGCCAGGGCTTCTCCGCCGTCGCCGAGGTGTCGTTCCCGCCGCACGGAGGCATGCGCACACGCCCTCCCGCTCGCGGCCCACTCCCCCTTCTCTTCTGACTTCCGTCCTCGAAAGGACCACCTCTCATGACCACCACACTCGAACCTCCCGTACGGCAGCAGGCCCAGAACGCCGCCCGTCCCGTCACCGGTGTCCTCGACATCGACGCGAGCGGGAAGGGGCAGCTGCGGGCCCCGAGCTGCCTGACCTCCCCCGCCGACCCGCAGGTCCCCGCCGCGCTGATCCGCCGTCACGGCCTGCGCAAGGGCGACCTCGTCGAGGGCGTCCGGGGCAATCAGCGCGCGCTGACCGAGGTCACGCGCGTCAACGGCCGTACGCCCGAAGAGCTGCGCGGTCGCCGTCACTTCCGTGAGCTGACCCCGCTGCACCCGCACGAGCGGATCCGCCTGGAACACCCGGCCGCCGGGCTCGCCGGACGGGTCGCCGACCTGTTCGCGCCGGTCGGCAAGGGGCAGCGCGGGCTGATCGTGGCCCCGCCGAAGACCGGCAAGACCGTACTGCTCCAGCAGCTGGCGGCCGCCGTCGCCGGAAACCACCCGGAGTGCCACCTGATGGTGCTGCTGCTCGACGAGCGCCCGGAGGAGGTCACCGACATGCGGCGCTCCGTGCAGGGCGAGGTGTACGCCTCGACCTTCGACCGGCCCGCCAAGGAGCACATCGCGCTCGCCGAACTCGTCGTCGAGCGCGCCAAGCGGCTCGTCGAGGAGGGCCGGGACGTCGTCATCCTCCTGGACTCCCTGACCCGGCTGTGCCGGGCCCACAACAACGCGGCCGCCTCCAACGGCCGCACCCTCAGCGGCGGTGTCGACGCCGGCGCGCTGCTCGGCCCCAAGCGGTTCTTCGGGGCCGCCCGCAAGGCCGAGGAGGGCGGCTCGCTCACCATCCTGGCCACCGTCCTGGTGGACACCGGCTCCCGGGCCGACGGCTACTTCTTCGAGGAGCTGAAGAGCACCGGCAACATGGAGCTGCGCCTGGACCGCGAGCTGGCCTCCCGGCGGGTCTTCCCGGCCCTGGACATCGCCCCCTCCGGCACCCGCCGCGAGGAACTCCTGCTCACCCCGGCCGAGTTGACCGCCGTACGCGGACTGCGCCGGGCCCTGCAGAGCCGGGAGGGCACTCCGAGCGGGCTGGAGACGCTCCTGGAGCGGATGCGCGAGACCCCGGACAACGCCACCTTCCTGCGCCGGGTCCAGCCGACCCTGCCGGCGGGCTGACGGACCGACGTATCGACGGACCGGCGGACCGGCGGACCGGCGGACCGGCGTATCGACGGACCGGCGTATCGACGGACCGGCGGACCGGCGTATCGACGGACCGGCGGACCGGCGGGTGAGCCGTGCGTGCGGCATCCGGGTTGCTCAAGACGCCCGTCCGGCCCAGGCCGCGCGCCGTCCAGCGCCCACCTTCCTACGTTGATCATATGAATATCGGATTCCCTGACCGCTTCTCTCGCCGAGTGACGGTGTCGACCTGCGCCCTCTGTGTGGCGGGCCTGCTGGCCCTGACGCCCGGCACGGCGGCCGCCGGCACCAGGACGCTGGACCCGGCCCCGCCGCCGAGGGCGGTGGTGCCGGGGCCGGCGCTGCTCTACCGCTCCGGCGCCCAGGTGCGTCCGCACGTCGGGGCCCCCGGACTGCCGGACGTATCCGCGCTCTCCTGGGTGGTCGCCGACGCCGACAGCGGCCAGGTGCTGGCGGCGAACGGGGCGCATCTCGGACTGCCGCCGGCCAGCACGCTGAAGACCCTGTTCGCGCTCACCGTGATGCCCACCCTGCCCCCCGGTCTCAAGCACCGGGTGACCCACGCGGAGCTGGCGGACGTCGGCGAGGGCAGCAGCCTGGTCGGGGTCGAGGAGGGACACACCTACCAGGTGTCCGATCTGTGGCGCGGGGTCTTCCTCAGCTCCGGCAACGACGCCGTGCACGTCCTGGCCGCGCTCGACGGCGGCTGGAGCCGCACCGTCACCCGGATGCAGGCCAAGGCCCGCTCCCTGGGCGCCCTGGACACCCATGTCGAGTCCCCCGACGGCTACGACGCACCCGGGCAGGTCTCCTCGGCCTACGACCTCGCGGTGTTCGGCCGGGCCGGACTCCACAACCCCGAATTCGCCGGCTACTGCTCCACCGCCCAGGCCCGCTTCCCGGCCGGCGACGGCTGGACCTTCGGCATCGAGAACACCAACCGGCTGCTGACCGGCGAGGACGGGGTGGCGCGCTACCCCGGGCTGATCGGCATCAAGAACGGCTACACCAGCAACGCCGGCAACACCCTCGTCGCCGCCGCCCGGCGGGGCGGGCGCACCCTCCTCGTGACGGTGATGAACCCCCAGGACGGCGGCGTGTACGACGAGGCCCGTCAGCTGCTCGACTGGGGTTTCGAGGCGGCCGGACGGGTCGATCCGGTGGGCTCGCTGGACGCCCTGCGGCCGGCCCCGCGGCCGGGACCGAGCACCGTACCGATCGCGGCCGCCGCGGCGCCGGAGGACGACTCCGTCTGGTCGGACACCGCCATCGCCGCGGCCTTCGCCGGTCTCGGGGTGGGCGCGGTGACCCTGGCGATGCGGCTCAAGGGCGAACGCTCGGACCGGTCTGACCCCTCCGACCCGCCCGTACGGGACTGACCGGCCGGCAGCCCGAACAGCAGACCCAGCGTGATCCAGGTGTAGAGGTTGCTGCCGAGGAAACCGTCGACGCCGGACGCGTCGTCGAACCACAGCCACACCACGCTGGTGCACATCACCGCGTACAGAGCGCCCGCGATCCGCGGGTACCCCGCACGGGCCAGCAGCGCGAACGAGGGCAGCACCCACACCAGGTGGTGCACCCAGGTGATCGGGCTGACCAGGCAGGCGGCGAGACCGGTGAGCGCGAACGCGGCCGTCCAGTCGCCGGCCGCCACGGCCCGGCGGGTCCGCCACGCCCACACGGCCAGCGTGAGCAGCACGACGATCGCCCACAGCGGCTTGTCCGGATGGCCGAGCCGGGCCAGGACACCCTGCAGCGACTGGTTCGACACGTAGTCGAGCCGGCCGACCCGGCTGGTGTCCCAGAGCGCCTGCGTCCAGTAGAACCGGGACGCCTTCGGATCGGTCCAGGCCGCCAGCCCGGTCGCCGCGAGCGCCACGGCCGTGGCCACCCCCGCCGCACGCCACCTGCGGCCGATCAGCAGCATGGCGATGAACAGCGCCGGTGTGAGCTTGATCGCGGCGGCGAGCCCGATCCCGACCCCGGCCCAGCGGCCCCGGCCGCTGCGCAGCAGGCAGCAGTCGCCCAGCACCAGGGCGAGCAGTATCAGGTTCACCTGGCCGAAGCTGAAGGTGTCCCGCAGCGGCTCGAACAGGGCCAGCGCGCACAGCGCCAGCGCCCACCGGTACCAGCCCCAGCGCCGCCAGCCCGGCCCGGCCAGGACGCGCAGCACGAACGCCAGCGCGGTCAGGTTGACGAGCAGCGAGGCCGCGATGGCCAGCGGCAGCCCCACCAGCGCCATGGGCAGCATGCCGACGGCGGCGAACGGCGGATAGGTGAAGCCGTACTCCGTCCCCGGCACCCGGTAGTCGTAGATCCGGCCGCCGTGGTGCACCCAGGTGTGCACGGTCCCGTAGTAGACCCGCAGGTCGAACCAGTCGCGCAGCAGCGGCACGGTGGCCGTGAACACGGTCACGGCGGCGACGAGGGCCAGGACGAGCAGCAGCCTTCCCCGCACGGTCTGCGGTCCTCTCATGCCGTACGTCCCACGACCGGGGCCTGCGCCGCTTGGTGGGCCTGCCACAGCACGACCACGCCGAGCACCCCGCCGGAGACGGCGAGGACCAGCTGGCCCACGTCGGCGGGGCCGCCGCTGGGCAGCACGGCGAGCGCGAGCACTCCGGTGACCGCGGCCACCCGGTGCCGTACCGAGGTGCTGGGCGCCGCCGCCGCTATCAGGAACAGGCCCCAGATCGCGTACCAGGGCCGGATCGCCGGCCCGAAGGCGGCGACCGCGGCCAGGCTCAGGCCGAGCGCGTAGACCGGGCGGGGCCGCAGCCGGACCCATATCAGCAGCACGGTCACCGCGGTCAGCGCCATCCCGAGCAGATGCCAGGCGGGCACGGCCAGTGGCGCCAGGTCGCTGCCGAGGTGTTCGAGGAGCGCGCCGGTGGCCCGGCCCAGCAGGCTGCTGAGCGCCCAGTTGTGCGCCGAGACGGGCGTGTCCAGCGCCCTTATCCACCCGTACCCCGTGCCCGCGACTGCGGTCGCCACCACCGTGGTGACCCCGGAGGCCGCGGCCGTCAGCAGGGTGGCGCGCACCGGGCTGCGGCCCCTGCGCGCCTGTACGACGACGATCGCCAGCAGTCCGAGCGCGGCGGGCGCCTTCACCAGCGCCGCGAGGGTGACCAGCACCGCCCCCAGGACCGGCCAGCGGCCGAGCGCCGCGACCAGGCCGAGGCCGAGCAGACCGAGCATGATCGCGTCGTTGTGGGCGCCCGCGACCAGGTGCAGCAGCACCAGCGGGTTGAGGGCGCCCAGCCAGAGCGCGGCGGCCGGGTCGGCGCCGCTGTGCCGGGCCAGCCGGGGCAGCGCGACCGCCATCAGGCCGACGCCGAGCAGGGCGACCAGCCGCATCCCGAAGAGCCCGGCCGGGAGTTCGCCCCGGGTCAGCCCGGACAGCAGCGAGGCCACGCCCATGAACGCGGGACCGTACGGGGCGGCGGTGTTCTGCCACACCGGCGCCACCTCGTCGGCCAGCGGGCCGCCGAGCTGGGCGGGGCCCGAGGTGTAGACGTCCATGTGCGCGTCGACCATCGCGCCCTGCGCCAGGTAGCTGTATACGTCGCGGCTGAACAACGGCGGCGCGAGCAGCAGCGGGGCCGCCCACACGACGAGCACCAGCATCAGCTGGCGCGGGGTGGGCGGGGCGCCGCTGCGCACGAGGCGACCGAGCAGCAGCCAGGCCGCTATCAGCAGGACGACGCCGAAGTAGACCCCGACCAGGCCGAACGCCGCCTGTACCGAGCTGGGGGCGAGCAGATCCTCCACGGGCAGGGCGCCGGCAGTCTCACCTCCCAGGGCAAGGAAGGCGGTGCCGGCCAGGCCGAGAACCTGACAGCGGCGTAGATCGACGGGAAAAGCCATGGCCAACACTGGGTCAGCGTGTCAATGGTGGGTGGCCGGAAAGCGACGGGGTGTTTTCCTGCGAGAGACCTGGCTGTGACTGGCCAGTGGGTCGGGGGGTTGGGTGCGGGTCCGGTGGGGGCTGGTCGCGCAGTTCCCCGCGCCCCTTCGGGGCGCTAGAACACCGACAGGCCCGTCAAAGTGGTGAAGCGATCCAGCGCCGCGACTCCCGCCACCGAGTTGCCCCGTTCGTCCAGGCCCGGGCTCCACACGCACAACGCACATCGCCCCGGCACCACGGCGATGATCCCACCCCCGACCCCGCTCTTCCCGGGCAGCCCCACCCGGTACGCGAAGTCGCCTGCCGCGTCGTACGTTCCGCAGGTCAGCATCACGGCGTTGACCTGTTTCGCCTGGCTCCGGGTGAGCAGGCGGGTGCCGTCGGCGCGGATGCCGTGGCGGGCGAGGAAGGTGGTGGCGAGGGCGAGGTCGGCGCAGGAGGCGGCGACGGAGCACTGGCGGAAGTACTGGTCGAGGAGGACCGGGACCTCGTTGTCGATGTTGCCGTAGGAGGCCATGAAATGGGCCAGGGCGGCGTTGCGGTCGCCGTGCTGGGACTCGGAGGCGGCCACCTCCCGGTCGAAGTCCAGGCCGGCGTTGCCGCTTTCGGCGCGCAGGAAGGCCAGCAGTTCGCCGGCCGCGTCCGAGGTACGGGTGTGCAGGCGGTCGGTGACGACGAGGGCGCCCGCGTTGATGAACGGGTTGCGCGGGATGCCCTGCTCGTACTCCAGCTGGACCAGGGAGTTGAAGGGGTTGCCGGAGGGTTCGCGGCCGACGTGCTCCCAGAGTTCGTCGCCCTCGCGGGCGAGGTCCAGGGCGAGGGTGAAGACCTTGGTGAGGGACTGCGTGGAGAACGGCTGCCGCCACTCCCCCACGCCGTAGACCGTGCCGTCCAGCTCGGCGACCGCCATGCCGAAGCTGCGCGGATCGCAGGCGGCGAGCGCCGGGATGTAGTCGGCGGGACGGCCGCGCCCGGGCGTGCGGCCTATCTCCTCGGCGATGCGCTCCAGGACCGGCAGGAAGGCGGGCGACGACGTCACTGTCATGATCACTATTGTGCCTCCGTGCCGGTCCTGGTGCGTACGCGCAGGTCAGGCGAGGGGCGATCCGCTGCCGGCGACGACCTCGGGACGCAGCAGGTCGGCGAGCCGCTCCGCGGGCAGCAGGCCCTTCTCCAGGACGAGTTCGGCCACCCCGCGGCCGGTGGCGAGGGCCTCCTTGGCGATGTCGGTGGCCGCCGTGTACCCGATGTGCGGGTTGAGTGCGGTGACCAGGCCGATGGAGTTCTCGACGGTGGCCCGCAGCACCTCGGTGTTGGCGGTGATGCCGTCCACGCAGCGCTCGGCCAGGGTCAGGCAGCCGTTCCGCAGGTGCGTGATGCTCTCCGACAGGGAGTGCAGGATGATCGGCTCGAACGCGTTCAGCTGGAGCTGTCCGGCCTCGGCGGCCATGGTGATGGCGACGTCGTTGCCGATGACCTCGAAGGCGACCTGGTTGACCACCTCGGGGATGACCGGGTTGACCTTGCCGGGCATGATCGACGAACCGGCCTGCACGGGCGGCAGGTTGATCTCACCGAGCCCGGCCCGCGGCCCGGAGGACAGCAGCCGCAGGTCGTTGCAGCTCTTGCTCAGCTTGACCGCGATCCGCTTGAGCACGCCCGACATCTGGACGAACGCACCGCAGTCCTGGGTCGCCTCCACCAGGTTGGCGGCGGTGACCAGGGGCAGCCCGGTGATCTCGGCGAGGTGCCGGCGCGCCGACTCGGCGTATCCGGCGGGCGCGTTGAGCCCGGTCCCGATGGCCGTGGCACCGAGGTTGATCTCGTGGATCAGCTCGACGGCCTCGGCGAGCCGGCTCCGGTCCTCGTCGAGCATCACGGCGAATGTCGAGAACTCCTGCCCGAGCGTCATGGGCACCGCGTCCTGCAACTGCGTACGGCCCATCTTCAGCACGTCACGGAACTCGACGGCCTTGCGCCCGAAGGAGTCCTGGAGCACCGCCATCGCCCTGAGCAGCCCGCGCACCGCGAAGACGGTCGCGACCTTGACGGCGGTCGGGTACACGTCGTTGGTGGACTGGCCGAGGTTGACGTCCTCGTTGGGGTGCAGGTACCGGTACTGCCCCTTCTCGTGCCCGAGCAGCTCCAGCGCCCGGTTCGCCACGACCTCGTTGGCGTTCATGTTCGTCGAGGTCCCGGCACCGCCCTGGATGACGTCGACCACGAACTGGTCGTGCAGCTTGCCGCCCCGGATCTCCCGGCACGCGGCGACGATCGCCGCCGCCTTCTCGGGCGCCAGCAGCCCCAGCTCCTCGTTGGCGAGCGCCGCGGCCTCCTTCACGGCGGCCAGCGCGTCGATCAGATGCGGGTAGGCGGAGATCGGCGTACCGGTGATCGGGAAGTTCTCGGTCGCGCGCAGGGTGTGCACACCCCAGTACGCGTCGACCGGCACGTCACGGTCGCCGAGCAGATCGTGTTCGCTACGAACAGTCATGGGTCCTGTTTCAAAAGAGTGAGGGTGAAGCGCCCCGAAAGGGGCGCGGGGCGTTATCAATTTGCGGCTACCGCCGCGTGGGCGCGACCAGCCACAACCGGCCCGCAGCCGCCCAACGACAAGTCCACGCGGCCGACTAGGCGCAAGCCGAAACAGCAACCGGCTCCAGCGACCGAACGGGCCGCACACACCCGACCGGCCGCCCGCCCCCGAGCAACGCCTCACCGGCGAACTCGGTGAGCAGCGACGGATCAACCCCGGCCCGCGCCAACGCCGCCGCGGCCACCGGCACCCGCGCCCGGTTCGCCCCGTCCGCGATCTTCACGGCGACGGCCCGCCCGTCCGGCAGCGCCGCGACCTCAACGCCCTCGAAGCCGTCCTTGGCGAGCAGCCCCGGCACGGCCCGCATCAGCGCGGCCACGTCCCGCCCCGCCCCGGACGCCATCTCCGCGTGCTCCCGCATCGCGTCGGCGACCCGTGCCTCGGGCGTACCCGGCACGGCGGCGGCGATCCGCGACGCCGCCCGCGCCAGCCCGTGCAGGGAGATGGAGAACAGCGGGGCCCCGCAGCCGTCCACGGACGTACGGGCGATGCGCTGTCCGGTCAGGTCCTCGACGATCTCGGCGATCGCCTGCTGCAGCGGATGGCCCGGATCGAGGTAGTCCGCCAGCGACCAGCCGTTCAGCTTCGCGGTCCACAGCATCGCCGCGTGCTTGCCCGAGCAGTTCTGGGCGAGCCGCGACGGCGGCCGACCGTCCCGGACCCAGCTGTCCCGCACGCCGGGGTCGTACGGCATGTCCGGGACGTTGCGCAGGTCGTCCTCCGTCAGTCCGGCGAGGTCGAGGATGCGCCGGGTCCCGGCGAGGTGCCGCTCCTCGCCGGAGTGGCTGGCGGCGGCCAGCGAGAGCAGGTCGCCGTCGAGGGGCAGCCCGGCCCGCAGCATGGCGACGGCCTGGACGGGCTTGAGGGCCGAGCGCGGGTAGAACGCGGCCTCGATGTCGCCGAGCTGGAACTGGACCTCTCCGTCGGCGCCGAGGACGACGACGGAACCGTAGTGGATGCCCTCGACGACCCCGTCGCGTATGAGGTGGGCGACGGGGGCGTGGAGGGGTTCACGGACGATGGGTGCGTCCGCGGGGGAACTGCTGTACATCACTGCCTGGTCTCGGGTGAGGTGGGAGGGACCGTTACGCGGTTCACGCGTCGGTTCCGGCGGACGGGCGCGCCACGCGCCGGCGGACGGCGTACCAGCCGGCGACGAGCGCTGCGACGATCAACGGCACACAGAGCACGGTGGTGCGTCCGGCGCCGCCGTCGGCGTACATCAGGACCAGGACGGAGGCGAGGAACGCCAGCGTCACGATCTCGGTCCAGGGGGAACCCGGCAGTCGGTAGCCGGGACGGATGAGTTCGCCGTTCTGGGTCTTGCGCCAGAAGAGCAGGTGGCAGAGCATGATCATGCCCCAGGTGGAGATGATGCCGATCGCCGCGAAGTTGAGGACGATCTCGAACGCGTCGGCGGGGACGACGAAGTTGAGGCCCACGCCGAGGACACAGATACCGCTGGTGAGCAGAATCCCGCCGTACGGCACCTGGGTGCGGCTCATCTTCCCGGTGAACTTCGGGGCGGAGCCGTTGACGGCCATGGAGCGCAGGATGCGGCCGGTCGAGTAGAGGCCGGAGTTGAGCGAGGACATGGCCGCGGTGAGGACGACGAGGTTCATCACACCGCCGGCCGCCGGGACGCCGATGTGCGAGAGCACGGTGACGAAGGGGCTCTGGCCCGCCGTGTACTTGTTCCAGGGCAGCAGCATCGAGAGCAGGACGACCGAGCCGACGTAGAACAGGCCGACCCGCCACATGATCGAGTTGATCGCCTTGGGCATGATCTTCTCGGGGTTCTCGGTCTCGCCGGCGGCGACACCGACCAGTTCGACCGAGGCGTAGGCGAAGACGACGCCCTGGATGATCAGCAGCATGGGCAGCAGGCCGTTGGGGAAGACGCCGCCGTTGTCGGTGATCAGGGACGGGCCGGGGGTCGCGCCGTCGACGGGGTGCTGGGTGACCAGCAGGAAGATGCCGATGACCATGAAGATCACCAGGGCGCTGACCTTGACGATCGCGAACCAGAACTCCAGTTCGCCGAAGATCTTCACCGAGATCAGGTTCACGGTGAGGACCACGGCCAGGGCTATCAGGGCGATCACCCACTGCGGGATGTCGGAGAACATCCCCCAGTAGTGGGTGTAGGTGGCGACCGCGGTGATGTCGGCGATGCCGGTGGTCGCCCAGTTCAGGAAGTACATCCAGCCGGCCGTGTAGGCGCCCTTCTCGCCCAGGAACTCACGGGCGTACGAGACGAAGGCGCCGGACGACGGGCGGTACAGGACGAGTTCGCCGAGGGCGCGCACGACGAGGAACGCGAAGATCCCGCAGACCGCGTACGCGACGAAGAGGGAGGGGCCGGCGTCGGCGAGGCGGCCGCCGGCGCCGAGGAAGAGGCCGGTGCCGATGGCGCCGCCGATGGCGATCATGTTGACGTGCCGGTGCTTCAGCGACTTGCTGTAGCCGTGGTCTCCGGCGTCGACGTGACGGGACGAGGGGCGCGTCTCGTCTTTGAGGTGCTGTTCGCTCACGCCTCGGTTCCGCCTTCCTGGTGCTGGTCCGTGCGCGCGGGGCGCACGATGTGGGTGAGGGTGGTCTCGACGCGGTCGAGGTGGTGGCTCATGGCCTCCACGGCGTCGGGTTCGGAACCGTCGATCAGGGCCTCGACGATGGCCCGGTGCTCCCGGTTGGACTGCTCCCGGCGGCCGCCCAGTTCGTTGAGGAAGGCCGACTGACGCGCCAGTGCGTCCCGGATCTCCTCGATGACCCGGCGGAAGACCGGGTTCTGGGCGGCCTCGGCCACGGCGAGGTGGAAGAGGGTGTCCATCGCGACCCACGCGGTGGTGTCCGTCTCCCGCTCCATGCGGTCGAGCAGATGGGCCAGGTGGTCCAGGTTCTCGGGGCTGCGGCGCAGCGCCGCGTACCCGGCGACCGGGATCTCGATGTGCCGGCGGACTTCGAGCAGGTCGCTCGCCGCGTAGTCGCCGAAGGTGGGGTCCTCGACGGCGCTGGCCACGACGAAGGTGCCCTTGCCGGTCTTGGAGACGGTCAGGCCCATCGTCTGCAGGGCCCGCAGGGCCTCGCGCAGGACGGGCCTGCTGACCTCCAGGGTGCGGCAGAGCTCCGCCTCGGAGGGGAGCTTGTCGCCGATCGCGTACTCGCCGCGCTCGATGGCACCGCGCAGGTGCGCCAGCACCGCCTCCATGGCGCTCACGCGTCGCGGGGGCTGTCCGGCTGTCGGGCTGTCTGACAGGTTCACGGGTGAGATGTTCCGGGTTGCGGGACGAGACTGTCAAGGTGTCGCGAAAGGAAACATTCACGGGGTGCGACACCTGAATGCGCAGGCGTCACACCCCGTGGCGGAGCGGTGACTCGTGGGACGGGTGAATCGGTCAGGCGTTGATGGTGCCGGTGGCGAGGAGGCCGAAGAGCGCCAGGCCGATCACGATCCGGTAGATCACGAACGCGTTGAAGGAGTGCTTGGCGACGAACTTCAGCAGCCAGGCGATGGAGGCGTAGGCCACCACGAAGGAGACGATCGTGCCGACCGCGAGCGGGGCGGCGCCCACGCCCGCGCCCAGGGCGTCCTTGAGCTCGTAGATGCCGGCGCCGGTCAGGGCCGGGATGCCGAGGAAGAAGGAGAGCCGGGTGGCGGCGACGCGGTCCAGGTCGAGGATGAGCGCGGTGGACATGGTGGCGCCGGAGCGGGAGAAGCCCGGGAAGAGCAGGGCGAGGATCTGCGAGCAGCCGACCAGCATCGCGTCCTTGAAGGAGGTGTCGTCCTCACCGCGCTTGTGGCGGCCCATCTGGTCGGCCGCCCACATCACGCCGGAGCCGACGATCAGCGAGCCGCCGACCACCCACAGGGAGCCGAGCGCGCCGTCGATGAGCGGCTTGGCGGCGAGACCGACCAGGACGATCGGGACGGTCGCGGCGATCACCCACCAGGCGAACTTGTAGTCGTGGTGGTAGCGCTCTTCCTTGTTGGTCAGACCGCGGAACCAGGCCGAGACGATGCGCTTGATGTCCTTGAAGAAGTACACGAGCACGGCGGCGATGGCGCCGACCTGGATGACGGCGGAGAACCCGACGACGGACTGGTCGTCGACGGGGATGTTCATGAGCCCCTCGGTGATCTTGAGGTGGCCGGTGGAGGACACCGGGAGGAACTCGGTCACCCCCTCGACTACCCCGAGGATGGCGGCCTGGCCGACTGAGATGGCGCTCATGGGATCCAGTTCTGCAGAGTTTGGTCGACAGTGCTGTAGACAGTCTTACAGCGCGGTGGTGTGAAGCAAGTCCTAGGACCAGACCGCCTGGGCGATCGCCACCCCGGCGAAGGCCGCCCCGAGCCCCGCGACGAGGCTCGCGACGACGTTGGCGGCAGCGTAGAGCCCGGCGCCGGTCTCGGTCAGCCGGAGGGTCTCGTACGAGAACGTCGAGTACGTCGTCAGCGCCCCGCACAGCCCGGTGCCCAGCAACAGCTGGAGATGCGGGCCCGCGGCGCCGGCCGAGGCCGCGCCGGTGAGCAGGCCCAGGATCAGGCAGCCCGTGACGTTGACCACGAAGGTGCCCCAGGGGAAGACGGAGTCGTGCCTGGCCTGGACGGCGCGGTCGGTGAGATAGCGCAGCGGAGCACCCACGACGGCGCCGGCGACGACCAACAGCCAGTTCACAACGACTTCTTACCTTCCGCGTCCGTTTTGCCCGTGTCGTCCGTGCGGCCGACATACCGGATGACCTCGCAGTCGTCCAGCGTGACCAGACCCTCGGTCACCAGTTCGTCGAGCTGCGGCAGGAACGCCCGGACCCGCTCCTCGGTGTCCACGATCACGACCGCGACCGGCAGGTCCTCGCTCAGGGACAGCAGCCGGGAGGTGTGGATGCGGGAGGAGGCGCCGAAGCCCTCGATGCCCCGGAACACGCTGGCGCCCGCGAGGCCCGCCCGGTGGGCGCGGTGCACGATCTCCGTGTAGAGGGGCTTGTGGTGCCAGATGTCGTCCTCGCCGATGTGGACGGTCAGGCGCAGGGCGCGGCCGGTCAGTCTGGTCATCGCTGCCTCCGGGTGAGGACACGGCGGGTCGCGGCGGCCGCGCACCACACCGCCGCCATGGCCGCGCACAGGGTCGCGGCGAGGTAGGCCAGGCCCGTGGCGGGGCGGCCGTGGTCGACCAGTTTCTGGATGTCGACGGCGTACGTGGAGAAGGTAGTGAAGCCGCCGAGGACGCCGGTGCCGAAGAACGGGCGGACCAGGCGGTGCGCGGGGAGTCCTTCGGTGATCAGGACCAGGAAGGCGCCGATCACGGCGCAGCCGATCACATTGGTCCAGAAGGTCGCCCAGGGGAATCCGCCGGCCGCGGTGGGCAGGGCGAGGGCGAGGCCGTAGCGGGCCACGGCGCCGATCGCGCCGCCGGCGGCGACCACCGCGACGACCGGCGCCTGGGTGCGCCACTCGGGCCGCCGCCGCGGGCTCGGCTGGACTCGGAGGCTCTCGGCTTCCGGGGCTGTCATCGGTCGTACGTCTCCTGTTCGGCACCGCCCCGACGGGTGCAACAGGGTACCGCCGGGCGTACCCGGCGGTCACTTCGCGGTGGGGGCCGCGCAGACCGCGACGCCGGGCTCCCACACACTGCCGAGGACCAGCAGGCGCCCGGTGCGGCAGACGCTGGTCGCCATGCGGAAGCCGGAGGGCCGGCGGGCCAGGTGGTGCACGACCCTGCCGTGGTCGTCCAGGGCGACGACGGCGACCGTCCCGGCCGGGCGGTAGGGGGCGTGCACGGCGGCCCGGGCGGCCGCCCGGCGCACGGCGGCCGGGGTGCGGTGGAAGAGGTCCAGCGGGGGGTTGCGCGGTCCGGCCAGGGCGACCCAGGTGAGATCGCCGTCGCGCCAGAGGTTGTCCGGCATGCCGGGGAGTTCGGCGAAGAACTCGGCGCGGCCGGCCCGCGGGCCGGTGAGCCAGTACCGGGTCAGGCGGTACGCGCCGGTCTCGGCGACGATCAGGAAGGTGCCGTCGCCGCTGACGGCCAGCCCGTTGGCGAACTGGAGCCCGTCGCAGGCGACTTCGGGCGTACGGGCGCCGGGCGCGAGGCGCAGCAGGCGGCCGGTGCCGCTGTGCTCGACGATGTCGCCGATCCAGTGGTCCAGCGGGAAGCGGCGGCTGGAGACGGTGAAGTAGAGGGTGCCGTCGGGCAGGGCGACCACGTTGCTGGCGAACCGCAGCGGCTCCCCCTCGACCGTGTCGGCGAGGACCTGGACGGTGCCGTCGGCGAGGCCGACGCGCAGCAGCCCGCGCTCCGCGTCGCACACCAGCAGGTCGCCGTCGGGCAGCAGTTCGAGCCCGAGCGGGCGGCCGCCGGTCCGGGCGAGCTCCCGGACCCGGGGGGTGTCCGGGTCGCCGAGGCCGTCCAGGCGCAGGATGCGGCCGTCCTCGACGCCGGTGAGGACCCGGCCGTCCGGATCCGTCACCACGTCCTCCGGGCCCCGGCCGCCGACGGCGACGTAGTGGAGGGGGACGAGGCGCGTGGGTCGGTCCATGAGCCCCATGGTGGCAGGCGGAACGGTTCTCACCAGCCTTTCTCGAACATCCGGGCCACTTCCGCGATCCGCATCTCGTCGCGCCGGTAGTAGGTGCGGTGCCGGATGCGCTTGGTGCGCAGCAGCCCGAGCCGGGTCAGCAGGGCCAGATGGGTGCCGGCGACCCTGCGGGAGACGCCGAGCTTGGCGGCGACGGCCCGGGCGGTGACGCCGTCCTCGGTGAGGTCGGTGTGGCGCTGGGGCGGGAAGTGGGCCGCCGGATCCTTGAGCCAGTCCAGAATGTCCAGGCGATGCGCGCTCGTGGGGTTCCTCAGCATCCGACCGGCCTCCGTCCCTGCCTCCTCGTAGTTCGTGTGCCCCACTGTCCCGCAGCCGAAGCCCCCACGTCAGGGACTCGGTGCGCGTTGTCCGAGACCGAACGGCCGTACGAGATCGGCCGGTTGGGGACGTGACGCGTGACGCGCCCGGGACACGGCGGAGGGGCCCGGCCGTCCCCTTAACGGCCGGGCCCCCCGTCAGTGGTGGTTCAGCGGTGGCTGAACCACGCCATGGAGGAGAGCGCCTTGTCGTCGTAGCCGAACAGGGCCTGGTTCTCCCAGCCGTTGCCCGAGGTGGCGTCGGTCGGGTCCCAGCCGTTTCCGGTGACGGCGGTCCAGGTCGCCTCCCAGTAGAAGACGCCGAGACCCCGGCCGTTCGGGACTGCCTCGACGATGTTCGCGACGGCGTTCATCCAGGCCAGCTGGCCGGCCGCGGTGGCCGGGTAGCCGGTGACCAGTTCACCGCTGGTGTCGATCTGGTTCTCCAGCGAGTCGTCCTGGGCGAGGGTGAACGGGTAGGCGGTCTCGGCGACGAAGACCGGCTTGGAGTAGCGGGAGGCCACGTCGTCCAGGGTGGTCTGGGCGGCGGCCAGCGAGCCGTGCCAGTAGCCGTAGTACGACAGCCCGATCACGTCGTAGTTGATGCCGTAGGTCTTGGCGTTGTCGAACCACCAGCGGACCGTGGCGTCGTCGCCCGCGTTGGCCAGGTGCAGGGCGACCTGGGTGGAGGAGGAGACCGCCTTGGCCGCGCTGTAGCCGGAGTTGATCAGGCCGGCGAGCTGTGACCAGTTGTCCGTGGAGCCCTCGGACCAGAGCATGCCGCCGTTGATCTCGTTGCCGATCTGGACCATGTCGGCGGTGGTGCCCTGGGACTTCAGCGCGTTCAGGACGTCGTACGTGTGGTTGTACACGTCGGTCTTCAGCTGGCTGTAGGAGTGGCCGGACCAGGCGGCGGGCTTGGTCTGCTTGCCCGGGTCGGCCCAGCTGTCCGAGTAGTGGAAGTCGACCAGCAGCTTCATGCCGGCGGCCTTGATCCGCTTGGCCATGGCCAGCACGTGCGCCTTGTCGTTGTAGCCGTCGGCCGGGTTGACCCAGACCTTCAGCCGCGCGTAGTTCATGCCGGCGTTCTTGAGGATGGTGACCGCGTCCCCGGTGGTGCCGGAACTGGTCTTGTAGACGCCGCCCTTGGCCTCGCTCTTGGCGAGTGACGATATGTCGGCGCCCTTGATGGCGAGGCCCGTCGAGCCGGAGGCGAACGTCACGTCGTCGACGTTGATCCAGTTGCCCGCGTTGGCGTCGGAGTAGACGCTGATCGTGCACTGGTTGTTGGTGACCGCGATCGAGGTGACGATCCGCACCCAGCTGCTGGTGGAGACGGGCAGGTCGGTCCGCTGCTCCGAACTCCCGCAGTTCTTCAGCGATATGTACGCGGAGTTCTGACCGCCGCTGGAGCGGGTCCAGGCGGTGAGCGTGTAGTTCCCGTTGGTCAGCCCCGACAGGTACTGGTAGGTCTCCACCTTGTAGGCCGAGGCCGAGTAGTGGCTGAGGCGGTAACTGCCGCTGTGGCCGCCGGACTCGGTGTACGAGGCGCCCGTGTCGCCGTACTCCGACCAGCCGGCGGGGCCGGCCACGCCCGCGCCGTCCGACTCGAAGCCGCCGTTGGTGAGGGTGGACGCCGCCTGGGCGGTCTGCGCGGGAAGGGCGGTGAGGGCGAGCCCGGCCAGGAGCGGCAGCAGCAGGGCTCTGATGGTGCGTCTGGGATGGAACATCATCGTCCGTCGTCCCTTCGACGTGACTGGGGAGGGGTGTCCTCCGGCGGGGCCGGAGGAGAGCCCCTCCGCCCGCGGCTCTCGTGGCACGCGCGGACGGAGGGGAGTATCGGCGGGCCGGGGCCCGGTGCCGGTGCTCAGCCGTCGAGTCGTACGACCCGGACGGTCCCCGCGGGGACCGCCAGCCGGCCCGCGGCGCGTTCGCCCGTCAGCAGTTCGGTGCCGTGCGCCTCCAGGGGCACCTTGGCGTCGGTGGCGGTGTGGTTGATCGCGAACAGGAAGGTGCCGGACTCGCCGGTGCGGCGGACGACCTCGACATCGCGGGGCAGTTCGGCGCGGGGCGCGATCCGGGCGTCCTCGGCGGCCCAGCCGAGCAGCGCGTCCAGGCCGTGGGCGTCGAGGCGGGTCGACACGTACCAGGCGGTGCCCTCCCCCAGCTGGTGCCGGGTGACCGCCGGGTGGCCCGCGGTGAGGCCGTCGGCGTAGGTCCAGACGGTCTCGGCGCCGCGCGGGAGGACGAACTCGGTCCACACGTCGCCGGTCAGCTCGGAGCCGTCGGGGCCGGTCAGGCGCACCCGTCCGTCCTTCAGGAGCGGCGAGAACTCCTCCACGTCCAGGCCGAGGACGTCGCGCAGGGGGCCGGGGTAGGCGCCCTCGTGCACGGCGTCGTGCTCGTCGACGATGCCGGAGAAGTACGAGACGACCAGCGTGCCGCCGTTCTCGACGTACTCCCGGAGGTTGTTCCCGGCCGCCTCCGTCATCAGGTACAAGGCCGGTACGACGACAAGGGGATAGGCCGACAAGTCGCTTTCCGGGTGGGCGAAGTCGACGGTGAGGTGGCGGTCGTAGAGGGCCTCGTAGAAGGCGTCGGCGCGCTCGCGCGGGTCGTGGTCCTCGCTGGGGCGCCACTGGAGGTTCTGCGCCCACCAGGACTGCCAGTCCCACAGCACGGCCACGTCGGCCCGGGTGCGGCTGCCCCGGATCTGGCTCAACGAGTCGAGGGAGGCGCCCAGTTCGACGACCTCGCGCCACACCCGGGTCTCGGTGCCGCCGTGCGGGAGCATCGCCGAGTGGAACTTCTCGGCGCCGCGCCGGGACTGGCGCCACTGGAAGAACATCGCGCCGTCGGAGCCGCGGGCCACGTGCGCGAGGGAGTTGCGGGCCATCTGGCCGGGCGCCTTGGCCGGATTGCGCGGCTGCCAGTTGACACCCGAGGTGGAGTGCTCCAGGAGCAGCCAGGGGGCGCCGCCGGCGACGGAGCGGGTCAGGTCGGCGGCCATCGCGAGGTTGACGTGGGTGCGGCGGCCGTCGGTGATCAGGTAGTGGTCGTTGGTGACCAGGTCGACCTCGCGGCCCCAGGCCCAGTAGTCCATGGAGTCGCACTGGCTGAGGGCGGTCATGAAGTTGGTGGTGACCGGGACGCCGGGCGAGAGGCGGTGCAGGATGTCCCGCTCGGCCACGAAGTTCTCGCGGACGGTGGCGTCGGCGAACCGCTTGTAGTCCAGGGCCTGGCCCGGGTTGCCCACCGTGGGGGTGGCGCGCGGCGGGTTGATCTGCGCCAGGTCCGTGTAGTGCTGGCCCCAGAAGGCCGTGCCCCAGGCCTCGTTGACCCCGTCGACCGTGCCGTACGTGTCCGCGAGCCAGCGGCGGAAGTGGGCGGCGCAGGAGTCGCAGTAGCAGGCCGAGACCGGGACGCCGTACTCGTTGTGGACGTGCCACAGGGCGAGCGCCGGGTGGTCGCCGTAGCGCTCGGCCAGCCTGGTGGTGATGTTCGCGGCGGCCGCGCGGTAGTCGGCGTTGGAGTGGCAGATGGCGCCGCGCGAGCCGAACTCGTACCGCACGCCCTCCGCGGTCAGCGGCAGGGCCTCGGGGTGCGCGCGGTAGAACCAGGCGGGCGGTACGACGGTGGGGGTGCCCAGGTCGACGCGGATGCCGTTCTCGTGCAGCAGGTCGAGCACGCGGTCGAGCCAGCCGAAGTCGTACTCCCCCGGCGCCGGCTCCAGCAGGGCCCAGGAGAAGATCCCGACGCTCACCATGGTGACCCCGGCCTCGCGCATCAGCCGGACGTCCTCGTGCCAGACGCTTTCCGGCCACTGCTCGGGGTTGTAGTCCCCGCCGAAGGCGAGCCTGGTGAGGCCCCTGGGGGTGGTGTCCGGCATGGATCTCTCCCGTTTAATCGATCATTTGGGAACGTGCACACACATCGATCGTGGCGTGAGCCCAACATAACCGCACAGCAACAACCATTGACAAGTGTCCGGGATGTTTCTCTACTGTGAACGCTCACAGAGCATGACACGGACTCGCGGCAGGCGATGATCCGGGTCTGTGCTGTCTGGAAAGCCCACACATATGCACGGCAGGTTCCCGCGACGGGCGGGGACCCAGGCCAGGGGAGAGATCCATGCCGCACACGAAGCGCCGTCGCCTCGTGACAACCGTCGTCGCCGTCTCGCTCGGCGCCACCGCCCTCGCCGCCTGCGGCTCGTCCGACGACAGCAAGGCCGACTCCGGTCCGGTCTCGCTGACGTACTGGGCCTGGGCGCCCGGTATGGACAAGGTCGTGGACCTGTGGAACAAGGGCGAGGGCAAGAAGGACCAGATCACCGTCACGGTGAAGAAGCAGGCGTCCGGCGACACGCTGGTCACCAAGATCCTCACCGCGCACAAGGCGAAGAACGGCCCCGACCTGGTGCAGGCCGAGTACCAGGCGCTGCCGACGCTGGTCAGCAACGACGCCGTGGCCGACATATCGAAGAACGTCGGTGACGCGAAGAGCAAGTTCGCCGACGGCGTCTGGCAGCAGGTCACGCTGGGCACGGACGCGGTGTACGCGGTGCCGCAGGACATCGGCCCGATGATGTTCTACTACCGCGCGGACCTCTTCAAGAAGTACGGCCTGACGGTCCCCACCACCTGGGACGAGTTCGCCTCGACCGCCCGCGCGCTGAAGAAGAAGGCGCCGGACACCGACCTGACCACGTTCTCCGCCAACGACTCCGGTCTCTTCGCGGGCCTCGCCCAGCAGGCCGGCGCCAAGTGGTGGACCACCTCCGGCGACAAGTGGAAGGTCGCCATCAACGACGCGGCCACCCAGAAGGTCGCCAAGTTCTGGGGCGGCCTGGTCAAGGAGGGCGCCATCGACAACCAGCCGATGTACACCCCGGCCTGGAACAAGGCGCTGAACACCGGCAAGCAGATCGCCTGGGTCTCCGCCGTGTGGGCGCCCGGCACCCTGACCACGGCGGCGCCGGACACCAAGGGCAAGTGGGCGATGGCCCCGCTCCCCCAGTGGTCCGCGTCCGAGGACGTCACCGGCAGCTGGGGCGGCTCCTCCACCGCCGTCACCACCGACTCCAAGCACCAGGAGGCCGCCGCCAAGTTCGCCGCCTGGCTGAACACCGACGGCGACGCGCTCAACGCCCTCGCCAAGGAGAGCGGCATCTACCCGGCGTCCAGCTCGGCCCAGCTCAGCGGCGCCTTCTCCAACCCGCCGGAGTACTTCTCGAACCAGGCCGACTTCTACACCGATGCCGCCAAGATCGCGAAGACCACGGCGCCCTCCGCCTGGGGCCCGAACGTGAACGTCGCCTACACGTCCTTCAACGACGCGTTCGGCACCGCCGCGAAGAACAAGTCGGACTTCGTGACCGCCCTGAACACCATGCAGGACGCCACGGTCGCCGACATGAAGAAGCAGGGCTTCGAGGTCTCTCAGTGACCAGCCCCACCGGCCGGAAGTCGTACGGGGTCAAGGGGGCCCCGTACGCCTTCCTTCTCCCCGCGACCGTCCTCTTCGCCCTGTTCTTCGCGCTGCCCATCGGGTACGCGGTCTGGCTCAGCTTCCGCAAGGTGCACGTCTCCGGCCTCGGCCTGGGCGCCGGCGCCCGCAGCGAGGTCTGGGCCGGCCTGGAGAACTACCGCGACGCCCTCACCGACAACGAGTTCTACCAGGGTGCGCTGCGCGTCCTCGGCTACGGCTGCATCGTCGTCCCGGTGATGCTGGGCCTCGCCCTCCTGTTCGCCCTGATGCTCGACTCCGAGCGGGTCCGCCTCGCCCCGTTCACCCGGCTCGCGATCTTCCTGCCCTACGCCATCCCCGGCGTGGTGGCCGCGCTGCTGTGGGGCTTCCTGTACCTGCCGGACGTCAGCCCCTTCTACTACGTGCTGGGGAAGCTGCACCTGGCGCAGCCGAACCTGCTGGACGGCGGGCCCCTGTACCTGGCCCTCTCCAACATCGCGGTCTGGGGCGGCACCGGCTTCAACATGATCGTCATCTACACCTCGCTGCGGTCCATCCCGGTCGAGGTGTACGAGGCGGCCAAGCTGGACGGCGCCACCCCGCTGCAGATCGCCCTGCGGATCAAGATCCCGATGGTGGCGCCCTCGCTGGTGCTGACCTTCTTCTTCTCCATCATCGCCACGCTCCAGGTGTTCAACGAGCCGATGACCCTCAAGCCCCTCACCAACTCGGTCAGCACGACCTGGAGTCCGCTGATGAAGGTGTACGTCGACGCCTTCGCCAAGGGGGACATCTACTCGGCGTCGGCCGAGGCGACGCTGATCGCCCTCGCCACGCTGGCGTTGTCCTTCGGGTTCCTGCGGGCCGCGAACCGCCGCAACAGGCAGGACGCCAGTCAAGGAGCCGCGCAGTGAGTTCTGTCGCCGTCCACAAGGTCGCCCCGGCGGCCGGTACGACACCCGGTACGGCCAAGGGGCCGTCGCCCCGCCGCCGGGTCGCCCTGATCCCGACGATCACCCTGCTGCTGGGCGCGGTCTACACGCTGCTGCCGGTGGCCTGGGTGGTGATCGCGTCCACCAAGTCCGGCAGCGAGCTGTTCTCCACGTTCACCTTCCTGCCCGGCTCCGGCTTCACCCAGAACCTCAAGGACCTCAGCGCCTACCGGGACGGCATCTACTGGCAGTGGATGCTCAACTCCGGTCTGTACGCCGGTCTCGGTGCCCTGGTCTCGACGTGTGTGTCGGCGTTCAGCGGCTACGCCCTCGCCACCTACCGGTTCAGGGGCCGCGAGGCGATCTTCAACGTGCTGCTCGCGGGCGTCCTGATGCCCCCGGTCATCCTGGCCATCCCGCAGTACCTGCTGCTGGCCAAGGCGAACCTCACGGACTCCTACCTGTCCGTGCTGCTCCCCCAGATCCTCGCCCCGTACGGGGTCTACCTCTCGCGGATCTACGCGGCCGCGGCCGTCCCCACCGACGTGGTGGAGGCCGGGCGGATGGACGGGGCGAGCGAGTGGCGGATCTTCACCCGGATCGCGCTGCCGATGATGATCCCCGGCATGGTGACGGTGTTCCTGTTCCAGTTCGTGGCGATCTGGAACAACTTCCTGCTGCCGTACATCATGCTGAGCAACGACGAGCGGTTCCCGCTCACCCTCGGTCTGTACACGCTCCTCATGCAGGGCGCCAACACCCCGGCCCTGTACACCCTGGTGATCACCGGCGCCTTCCTGGCCGTGCTGCCGCTGATCGCGCTCTTCCTGGTCATTCAGCGCTTCTGGAGCCTTGACCTGCTGTCCGGGGCCGTAAAGTCATGACCATGAGCAGCAATGCGGGGGGCCGGCGCAGACCGCCGACGATCCACGACGTGGCGCGCGAGGCAGGTGTCTCACGAGGGACCGTCTCGCGCGTGCTCAACGGCGGGCACTACGTCAGCCCCGCCGCGCAGGAGGCGGTCAACGACGCGATCCGCCGGACCGGGTACGTCGTGAACCGGCACGCCCGGTCGCTGATCACCGGGCGTTCGGACTCCATCGGCTTCCTGCTGACCGAGCCCCAGGAGCGGTTCTTCGAGGACCCCAACTTCAATGTGCTGCTCAGTGGTTGCACGCAGGCGCTGGCCGGGCACGACATCCCGCTGCTGCTGATGCTGGCGGGCACGAAGGACGAACGGCGGCGGATCACGCGGTACATCACCGCCGGGCACGTCGACGGGGTGCTGCTGGTCTCCAGCCACTCGGGCGACCGGGTCGCCGAGGAGCTGCGCGAGGCCGGGGTACCGCTCGTCCAGTGCGGCAAGCCCATGGGGCCCGGCTCCAAGGTGAGTTACGTGGCGGCGGACGACCGGGACGGCGCCCGGGACATGGTCCGGCACCTGCTGGACACAGGCCGCCGCCGCATCGGCATGATCACCGGCCCGCTGGACACCCCGGGCGGTGTCGACCGTCTGGCCGGCTACCGCGAGGTGCTCACGGAGGCGGGCGTCGAGTTCGACGAGCGGCTGGTCGTCTCCGGCGACTACAGCCGGGCCAGCGGCGAGGCGGGCGCCGACCGGCTGCTCGCCGGCGCCCCCGACCTGGACGCCCTGTTCGTGGCCTCCGACCTGATGGCGCAGGGCGCCCTGACGGCGCTGCGCCGGGCGGGCCGCCGGGTGCCGGATGACATCGCTGTCGGCGGCTTCGACGACTCGGTCGCGGCGACGGAGGCGGTCCCCGCCCTCACCACGATCCGCCAGCCCTACGACCGCATCAGCGCCGAGATGGTGCGGTTGCTGCTCGCGCAGATCGGGGGCGAGGACCCGGCGGCGGTGATCCTGCCGACGGAGCTGGTGGTGCGCGACTCGGCGTGACGCTCCGCTGAGGGGGCCGTGGCAGGTCGTTCGTGGTCTGCGGGTGCGTGGGGGCTGAGCGCGCCCACGCGGCGGAGCCGCAAATCCAACAGGGCCCCGCGCCCCTTCGGGGCGCAACCGGTCAGGATTGGAGAAGCCGCCGGCGACTGCCCCGGCCTAGCGTGGGATCACCGACGAGGAAACCGTCGGACCCGGCTCGGCACAAGGAGAAGGTCCCATGACCGCAGGCATCCAGACGATCATCTACCCCGTGAAGGACGCGGAGCAGGCCAAGGCCGTGTTCGGTGCGCTGCTGGGCGTCGAGCCGTACGCCGACACCCCCTACTACATCGGGTACAAGGCCGCCGGGCAGGATGTCGGGCTGGACCCGAACGGGCATGCGCAGGGGCTGACGGGGCCGACGCCGTTCTGGCATGTGACGGATCTGCGGGAGCGGCTCGCGGCGCTGGTGGCGGCGGGGGCGGAGCTGGTGCAGGACGCGCGGGACGTCGGCAACGGGCGGCTGGTCGCGTCGGTGAAGGACGCCGACGGCAACATGGTGGGGCTGCTCCAGGACCCGGTGGCCTGAGCGTCGTACCGCCGCCGGAAGACTGCTTGCACCCGCACTAGTTGCACACTCAACGATTGGCTGGATCGGTGCTACGGTGCGGGTATGGCAGTCAAGACGGCCGAGGCCCGGCTCGAGGAACAGTGGCGGGACATCCTGTCGGTGCACGCGCGCACGATGTGCGAGATCGACCGGGTGCTGCATCCCTACGGGCTGGGTGCGAGCGACTTCGAGGTGCTCGATCTGCTGGCCACCGAGTCGCCCGCCGAGGGGGACCACTGCCGGGTGCAGAACCTGGTGGGACGGGTCCATCTGAGCCAGAGCGCGCTGTCCCGCCTGATCGGGCGACTGGAGAAGGACGGCCTGGTGGAGCGGTCGGTCTGTGTCGAGGACCGGCGGGGCGTGTGGGTGGCGCTGACGGCGAAGGGGCGCGGCCTGCACGCCGAGGTACGGCCGCTGCAGCGGGCCGCGCTGGAGCGGATGCTGGCGGGTCCGGTCGGCTGAGGGCCGGCTAGAGCAGGAACTCGATGCCGTCCGGGGGGACCTCGACGCCTTCCCGCGCCACCTGGGCGCGGGCCCGGGAGGCCGGGTCGACCAGCGGGTTCGTGTTGTTGAGGTGGGTGTAGATCCGGCGGGTTCGGGGATGCCTGGCCAGCGCGGCCAGGCTGCCGTGCGGGCCGGAGACCGGGAGATGGCCCATGGCCGCCTGGCCGGGACCCGAGCGGACCGCCGTGCCCATCTCGTCGGCGCTGAAGAAGGTGCCGTCCAGCAGGACGCAGTCGGCCTCCGCGCACAGCTCGTCCAGGGTGTCGCTCCAGGCGCCGACGCAGGGGGCGTAGAGCAGGACTCCCCCGGTGGCCAGGTCCTCGATGCGGTAGGCGGTGACCCAGCGGCCGTCGGCCTCGGCGAGCGCGGCCGGGACGTACTTGGGGGTCTTGGCGCCGACCGGGTGGGCGGTGACGACCAGGCCGCCGGCCAGTACGAAGCCGCCGTCCGCCATGCTGTCGGCCCACTGCCAGGGGGCGTAGCGGTCGAGGGCGGCGCGGACCGGGGCCAGGACCGTCAGGACCGGCGGTGCCGCGTAGACCTTGAGGTCCGGCGCCCCGCGCAGCACGGTCAGGCCGGTGACGTGGTCGGCCTCGGCGTCGGTGAGCAGCACACCGCGCAGCGGGGTGTCCCGGGCGCCCGGTCCCGGCCACAGGGCGGCGGTGGCGGTGAGCTGGGCGTGGATGTCCGGGGAGGCGTTCAGTAGCCACCAGTCCCGGCCGTTGCCGGTCAGGGCGACGCACTCCTGGCCGCGGGAGGGCAGCTTGCCGTCCCGGGCGGCGGCGCACAGCCCGCAGGCGCAGTTCCACTGCGGAAAACCGCCGCCTGCGGCGGTGCCCAGCAGGACGACCCTCACGACGATCCGCCCCTCTCGGTCTCCCCGGTCCCTGCTGGGATCTTCCCTCAGGACGGCCCGCGCTACCCGCGGGTGGGGGGAACTTCCGGCCGTCCTTCGGAAGGCTGCCGGTCCACCGGGCGCAGTGGCGGGATCGGCTGCGACGCGAAGTCGCGCGGTCCGGTCCACATCGCCGGTACGGCGTCGCAGCGGCGGCACAGGTCGTAGGCGACGGCCTCGTAGTTGACCCGCCAGCCGCGGAAGTGCGGCCAGGCGTCCGCGGTGGCGCGCTCGGCGTGGAAGCCGGTCTTCTCCAGCATGGCCACGGCCGCCTCGAACTCCTCGTAGGTCAGCTGGATGGGGGTGTCCGGGGCCGGGTCGGTGTCGTAGGCCGCCCGGACGGAGGCGGCGATGTCGCGCAGCGCGGTGAAGCCGGCGCGCAGCACCAGCCGGGCCTCCGGCGGGGCGGTGCGCGGGGCGAGCGCCAGCTGGAGGGCGGCCGCGTCCATGACGGCGATCAGGCCGACCAGCCAGCTGCGGTAGGGGCGGGGCGAGCGGAAGGCCAGCAGCACCGGGTAGGTGGCATGGCTCTCCCCCATGTCCGCGGCCAGCCGCTCCCAGGACCGGTACAGCTCGGGCAGCGCCGTCTCGGTGTCGACCAGCCACTGCCGGGCGAGGATCTCCGGGCCCCAGGCGGGCTCGCCGGCCCGGGACTGCAGGAGGGTGACCTCCAGTTCGCGGCGGTTGTACGCGGCGTACAGGGTCGGCAGGTAGGCGATCTGCAGGGCGATGACGACGGGGCCGGTGGCGGCGGCCACGAAGTCCAGCACGGACAGCCGCAGCCGGGCGCCGCTGGCGAAGCCCAGGGTGAACAGGCTGGAGCCGGCCTCCCGGAACGCGGTGCTCCAGGACAGCGGGGAGAACGCGTACAGCAGCATCCCGAAGCCGAGGAACGCCCCGCCCAGCCAGGCGGCGAGCATGCCGATCAGCATCAGCGGGGCGAGCCAGGTCTGGGCCCGGTCGATGGCGCGGTAGCCGCCCCGGTGCGCGACCAGGCAGAGCATCCGGCGCAGGGTCGACCACAGCCGGTACACCAGCACGGAGTACAGGCCCCTGGGGACCACGAGGGTGCGCAGGATGCTGCGCAGGACCGCGATCAGTACCAGTCCTCCGGCCACCCCGGAGATCCATTCCATGGCGCCATTCTGGCCCGCACGGCGGACTTCCGGTGACCGGAGACCGTGGGTCAGCCCGCCGGCCGGGCGAGCAGGGTGCGCACTCCCTCCGAGGTGAGCGTCAGGGCGTGCGCCGAGCTGCCGTCGATGGCGAGGGAGAGGTTCTCCTCGGGCCACTGCGAGGCGAGCGCGCCGAGCGGGACGATCCGGTACCGGGAGACCGTCGGCAGCAGGCCGGTCAGCTCCCCCTCCGAGGTGAACACGGGGACGACGGGGTCGCCGTCGGACCGTTCCAGGACGGGCAGCGCGATCATCGCGGGGTCGGCGGTCTCCCCGGCGTCGTCCGGCACCGGGACCAGCACGTCGCTGTGCGCGAGCGTGTCCAGGGCGGTGCGGTCCTCGGCGTTCACGGCCAGCGTGTCGAGCGCCCGCTGGGCCGGCGTCGGGATGTCGTCGTGTGCGGGTGTCTCCATGGCAGATCCCCAGGTAGGTGGTGGTACGGGCCGCGGGGTCCGGCAGGGCGCCGGGCGGCCACGGCACGCGTACCCGGTCCGGGCCGGGGCATGCGCCGGGACCACCGGGGCCCTCGGGGGCTTACGAGGGCGGTCGCGGCGGTGTCCCGGCCGGAAACCGCCCGACCGGGTGGCCGTGGCGGAACGGGGGGTGGTGCGGAGGCAGTTCCCGGTGGCACGTGCCTCGCGCTCCGTCCCCGGGCGGCACTCCCCGCGCGTGTCCGGGGGTAGGGGTAGCCGCGGAAGGTGACGGTCCGCATGCGTTCCGTCACCCGTGCGACAGGAGAGAAGGAAAGTCATGTCGGTCGAGACCGGTACGGCACCCGCGGCGGACGCCGAGGAGCGGGAGCAGCAGAGCCTCGGTACCGCCGCGGCGCGGAACCTCACGACGACGACCAAGTCCGAACCCCAGATGCAGGAGATCAGCTCCCGGTGGCTGACCCGCACCCTGCCCTGGGTGGACGTGCCCGGCGGCACGTACCGGGTCAACCGCCGGCTGTCGTACCTGGTCGGCGACGGCCGGGTGACCTTCGTACGGACCGGGTCGCAGGTCGGCGTGATCCCCGCCGAGCTGGGCGAACTGCCGTTGCTGCGGGGGTTCGAGGACGGCACCGCGCTGCAGGCGCTGGCGGCCCGGTTCGAGCAGCGGGAGTACACGCCGGGGCAGGTGATCGTGTCGGCCGGGCGGCCTGCCGACCATGTGTATCTGATCGCGCACGGCAAGGTGGAGCAGATCGGCGAGGGCCCGTACGGCGACGAGGCGGTCGTCGGACTCCTCGCGGACGGCGACGCCTTCGGCGGCCATGTGCTCGCCGGGCCCTACGGCGCCTGGGACTTCACGGCCCGCGCGGCGACGGCCACGACCGTGCTGGCGCTGCCGCACACCGCGTACCTGGAGGTGGCGGGACAGCACGCCGATCTGCGGGCGCACGTGGAGCTGGCGGGTCTGGACGGGCACCGGGGCACCAACGCCTTCGGCGAGGCGGAGGTCGCGCTGAGCGCGGGCCATGTCGGCGAGCCGGACATCCCGCACACCTTCGTGGACTACGAGCTCGATCCGCGCGAGTACGAACTGAGCGTGGCCCAGACCGTGTTGCGGGTGCACTCCCGGGTGGCCGACCTCTACAACAAGCCGATGAACCAGACGGAGCAGCAACTCCGGCTCACCGTGCAGGTGCTGCGGGAGCGCCAGGAGCACGAGCTGGTCAACAACCGGGACTTCGGGCTGCTCCACAACGCCGACTACGACCAGCGGATCTCCACCCACTCGGGTCCGCCGACCCCTGACGACCTGGACGAACTGCTCGGCATGCGCCGCGACACGACCCACCTGTTCGCGCATCCGCGGGCGATCGCCGCGTTCGGCCGGGAGTGCAACAAGCGCGGCCTGTACTTCGGCGGTGTGGACTTCAACGGCCACCATCTGCCGGCCTGGCGCGGTGTCCCGCTGCTGCCCTGCGGCAAGATCCCGGTCTCGCGGGCCCGTACCTCCTCCATCATCGCGATGCGTGTCGGCGAGGAGAACCAGGGTGTGGTCGGCCTCTTCCAGACGGGTCTGCCGGACGAGGTGGAGCCGGGCCTGAACGTCCGTTTCATGGGCATCAACGAGCAGGCGGTCATCTCCTACCTGGTCAGCACCTACTACTCGGCCGCCGTCCTGGTCCCGGACGCCCTCGGTGTGCTGGAGAACGTGGAGGTGTCGCGCCGGGACTGAGCCGGTTCACCCCGGGGCGAGCAGCCGGCTCGGCTCGGGCCGCTCCCGGACCCCGCCCGAGCCGTCCGGCGACACCCGGTACAGGCGGGCGCCGGGCACCCGGCTCACCGTCTCGGTGAGCTCCCCGTCGGTGAAGAGCGCGGCCGCCCCGTCGTCCAGGGCCCACCCGGCGGGCAGCCGTCCCCGGGCCACGGCCTGCCGGTAGGACGGCCGTCGGCCCGGCTCGCCGTCGTAGTGCGGGCAGACGGAGCCGGGCAGCAGCCCGAGTCCGTCGGGCAGGTGGGTGAGCGGTCCGAAGGAGTCGGTGTGCGAGCCCTCGGCCCAGCAGTTGGCGCCCGCGCTGATGCCGCACAGCAGGGTCCCGCCCGCGTAGGCCTCGCGCAGCAACCGGTCCACGCCGTGCGCGCGCCAGACGGCGAGCAGGTTGGCGGTGTTGCCGCCGCCGACGTACACGACGTCCTGGGCCAGCAGGTGGTCGCGGAGCGCGGAGTCGTCCAACTCTCTGCGGAACAGGGGCAGTACGGACGGTTCGCAGTCGGTGCGCGGGCCGAAGCAGGCGCGGAACCGCTCGACGTAGGCCTCGGCGTCGCCGCCGGCGGTGGGCAGGAAGCAGACGCGGGGGCGGCGGACACGGGCGTGGGCGAGGGTCCAGTCGTCGAGGAGGCCGTCGTCGTCCGTGGAGAAGCCGCCGCCGAGCAGGATCAGCCGGCCGGTCATGGGCCCGGCTCGCCGAGGAGGTCGGCGACCGTCGTCACCCGGATCAACGGGCGGTACAGGTCCATCAGGTGCAGCGCCTTCGCATGGGAGTCGTCGTCCGCTCCCGCGCAGGCGTCGGCGACGACCACGACCTCGATCCCGGCGTCGGCGGCCGGGAGGGCGGTGGACAGGACGCAGCAGTCGGTGCTGACGCCGGTGAGGACCAGTCGGCCGTGCGGGGCGGTGAGGGCGGCGAGTCCGGGGGTCCACTTGCCGAACGTGGGGGCGTCCAGGACGACTTCGGCCTGCTCGGCGAAGTCGTCGGTGAGGCGCCAGAGTTCGGCGTCCGGGGGCTGGAGCGCGAAGGGCCACTGCTCGTAGTAGGCCTGCCAGGCGCCGGTGGGGTGCTCGGGGGCGACGAAGCGGGTGAAGACGGTGCGGTGCGCGAAGGCCGGGAGCAGGCGTCGTACGCCCGCCGCAGCCTGGGCGTAGCGCGGGGCGGCCCAGGGGCCGCCGGGGTCGGCGAAGACGTGCTGCATGTCGATGACGGCCAGCAGGCCGGCCGGGGCGGGCGGGGCGGTCATACGGCCGTGATCGGTGCGCTCGCGGGCTCGGCCTCCTGGGCGCGGACCCGGCCGCGGGCCAGGGCCAGGGTGCCGAGGAAGCCGAGCGCCAGGGCGGCCAGGACACCCAGGTTGGCGTACGCCCAGGCGCCGGACTTGCCGCCGAGGCCGAGCGGGCCGAGCAGATAGCCCTGCCAGGTCAGCCAGCTCGCGGCGGTGTTGGTGACCAGGCCCCAGCCGAGCGCGGTGGCGGCGAGGGTGAGGAGCAGCGGCGGGAGCGGTACGTCGCCGTAGCGGCCGGCGGGGCGGTAGAGGTCCGCCTCGTCGTAGTCGCGGCGGCGCAGCGTCAGGTCGGCGAGCATGACGCCGCACCAGGCGGCGATCGGCACGCCGAGGGTGGTCAGGAAGCCCATGAACTGGCCGAGGAAGTCGTCGGCGAAGAAGACGATGTAGACCGAGCCGGCGATCATCAGGACGCCGTCGACCAGGGCGGCCAGGTAGCGGGGCACGGGCAGGCCCGCGGAGAGCAGGGCGAGGCCCGAGGAGTAGATGTCCAGGACCGCGCCGCCCACCAGGCCGAGGACGGCGACGACCGCGAAGGGGACCAGGAACCAGGTGGGGAGGATGGTGGTCAGCGCGCCGATGGGGTCGGCGGCGATCGCCTTGTCCAGGGCCGGGGAGGAGCCCGCGAGCAGGAGGCCGAAGAGCAGCAGGAGGAGCGGGGCGACGGAGCCGCCGAAGGTGGTCCAGCCGATCACGCCTCTGCTGGAGGAGGTCCGGGGCAGGTAGCGGGAGTAGTCGGCGGCCGCGTTGACCCAGCCGAGGCCGAAGCCGGTCATCATGAACACCAGCGCGCCGATGAACTCCTGGGCGGAGCCGGCCCGGACGGCGCTGACGGTGGCCCAGTGGATGTGGTCGGCGACCAGGACGACGTAGACGATCGTGAGCACGCCGGTGATCACCGTGATCACGGTCTGCAGCCGCATGATCAGGTCGAAGCCCATCACCCCGCCGACCACGGTCAGGGCGCAGACCACTATGAGGGCGACCACCTCGGTCTCGGTGCCGCCGCCCCAGCCGAGCCGGGTGAAGACGGTCGCGGTGGCCATGGTGGCGAGGGCGATGAGGACGGTCTCCCAGCCGACGGTGAGCACCCAGGAGACGACCGAGGGCAGCCGGTTGCCGCGGACTCCGTAGGCGGCGCGGCTGAGCACCATCGTGGGCGCCGAGCCGCGTTTTCCGGCGACCGCGATGAAGCCGCAGAGCAGGAAGGAGGCGAGGATGCCGAGGACTCCGGCGGCCAGCGCCTGCCAGAAGGAGATGCCGAAGCCGAGCGCGAAGGCGCCGTAGCTCAGTCCCAAAACGGAGACATTGGCGCCGAACCACGGCCAGAACAGGGTGCGCGGGGTGCCTTTGCGGTCGGCGTCGCCGATCACGTCGAGCCCGTGGGTCTCGACCTGGAGCTGTCTGCCGGGTTCCCGTGTGTCCGCCATCGTCGGCCCATCCGTCCAGGTGTGTTGGCTGGAGGCTAGGTCGGCCGATCTCGGGGGTCAAGGTAATTGATCAGGCGGCGGCGGGGTGCGCCGGGCCCGGACACGGCCGGCGCATCCGCCGGGAGCCGCGGCTCCGTCAACGGTGGGAGCGGGCAACCCGATTGGCCCACGTCGATTTGACACCGCCCGGGCCCCGCTCCAACCTATGGTCATGAAATCCATTTTCAACAGGAGGGGCGGCTAGCGATGCGCGTGGCCTTCGTCGGGAAGGGCGGCAGCGGCAAGACCACCCTGTCGGCCCTGTTCACCCGGCATCTGGCGCTCTCCGGCGCGCCGGTCGTCGCGATCGACGGCGACATCAACCAGCACCTGGCCCACGCCCTCGGCCTCGACGAGGACGAAGCGTTCGGCGCGCCGCCACTCAGCGCGCGGACCGGCGAGATCAAGGACTACCTGCGCGGCACCAACCCGCGGATCACGTCCCGGGAGGCCATGGTCAAGACGACCCCGCCCGGACGCGGCTCCCGGCTGCTGCGCCTGCTGGGCGAGGACGAGGTGCACTCCCACCACGTCCAGGAGGTTGGCGGGGTGCCGGTGATGGTCACCGGGGCGTTCGCCGAGAGCGACCTCGGGGTGGCCTGCTACCACTCCAAGCTGGGCGCGGTGGAGCTGTATCTCAACCATCTGGTGGACGGGCCGGGCGAGTACGTGGTCGTCGACATGACGGCGGGCGCCGACGCCTTCGCCTCCGGTCTGTTCACCCGCTTCGACATGACGTTCCTGGTGGTCGAGCCGACCCGCAAGAGCCTGTCCGTGTACCGCCAGTACCGGGACCACGCGGCCGAGTTCGGGATCCCGGTCGCCGTGGTCGGCAACAAGGTGACCGGCGCGGACGACCTCGCCTTCCTGCGCGAGCGGGTCGGCGACGACCTGCTGGCCCACTGCGGGCTGTCGCCGCACGTCCGCGCCCAGGAGCAGGGCCGCGCGGGCGGTGCGCTGGAGCCGGACAACTCCCGGGCCCTGGACCGACTGCGGGCCGCCGTGGACGCGCGCGGCAAGGACTGGGACGTCTTCCAGCGGCATGCCGTGGAGTTCCATCTGCGCAACGCCACCGCCTGGGCCGACGCCGCCACCGGCCAGAACCTGGCCGACCAGGTCGACCCGGAGTTCCGGCACGGGCCCGCTGCGCTGCCCGCCTACGCCTGAATCCGAACCTCCCCTACAGACCGCGCCTGAATCCCCCCCCCCCCCAACAAGAAAGGGCCATCGCCCCATGTCGCTCGACGTCTCCCCGCAGTTGCTCGCCGAAGCCGAGAACGGCTCGGTGCGGGAAGAGGACTTCGTGGAAACCGTCCGTACGTCCCTGCCGTACGCGTACGACCTCATCGCCCGGCTGACCACCGAACTGCGGGGCGGGACAGCCGAGTTCGCCGACAACCAGACCCCGCCGCCCTCGGAGCGGGAGCGCGGGCAGCTGCTGCGGGCGCTGTCCTCCGACGCGATCCGGGGCAGTCTGGAACGGCACTTCGGAGTCGCCCTCGCCTTCCAGAACTGCCACCGGGTCGCGGTGTTCCCGTCCGGGGCACGGGGTGGGGAGACGCACACCCGCTTCACCTCGGCGCGCTCGCAGATCCTCAACCAGTCACCGGAGTTCCGCGACTGCTGAGCCGCCCGCGCCGCCGGGCGGCTGCACGAGGGCGGCCCGGCGGACCGTCCAGCAGGTCAACGAGCCGGCGGGGGAAGCTCTGTGACCCCTGCTGCTCGCCCAGTACCTCCAGACCATGCCCCGGGCCCCCGTTTGGACGCTGACGCCGATGTTCGTGCCCCGGATGGCCGGCCCGATCACGGACAAGGTCGGCGGCGGTGGCGGTCCTCGGCCCGGTGGCCGAGAAGGAGGGCGCGGGCAAGGCGTCCGGCGCCGACACCACCGTTCTGAGCACGATGTCTGTGATCTACGGCTGCGCCGAGGGCCCGCGGCAGGAGGCACCGGGTGGAGGCACCCCTTCAGGGGTGCCTCCACCCTTTCCTGTGCCCGCCTCCTGCGCCCGTCAGCCCGCGATGATCTCGGCGAACCGCTCCGCGCCCACGTTGCCGCCGGACAGGACGACCCCGATCCGGCGCGGCAGCGGCGTCACGTGGTGGGCGAGCAGCGCGGCCAGGCCGCTGGCGCCGCTCGGCTCCACGACGGTCTTCAGGCGTTCGAAGGCGAACCGCATCGCGTCCCGGATCTGGTCGTCGCTCACCAGCGAGATGTCGTCCACCAGGCGCCGGTTGACGGAGAAGGTCAGCTCGCCGGGGATGTCGGCCGCCTGACCGTCGGCGATGGTCCTCGGCACCGGGATCGACACCCGGTGCCCGGCCGCCAGCGACCGCCGGGTGTCGTCGCCGGCCTCCGGCTCCACCCCGACCACCCGGATCCCGGGCAGCAGCCCCTTGGCGGCGGTGGCGCTGCCCGCGATCAGCCCGCCGCCCCCGACGGGCACCACCAGGGCATCCAACTCGCCGACCTCCTCGATGAGTTCGAGAGCGGCCGTGCCCTGTCCGGCGATGACGTGCGGGTGCTCGTACGGCGGGATGAGCGCGAGTCCGCGGTCGGCGGCGAGGGCCTCGCCGATCGCGACCCGGTCGCCGGTGTAGCGGTCGTACGTCACGATCTCCGCGCCGTAGCCGGCGGTCGCCTCCAGCTTGGCGCGCGGGGTGTCCTCGGGCATCACGATGACGGCGGTGGTGCCGAGTTCGCGGGCGGCGAGGGCGACGGCCTGGGCGTGGTTGCCGGAGGAGTACGCGGCGATGCCCTTGGCCAGCTGCGCGGCGGAGAGCCGGGACGCGGCGTTGTAGGCGCCCCGGAACTTGAACGCGCCGATGCGCTGGAGGTTCTCGCACTTCAGGAAGACCTCGGCACCGACCAGCTCGTCCAGGGTGCGCGAACGCAGCACGGGGGTGCGGTGGGCCACTCCCTCGATCCGCGCGGCCGCGTCGCGCACGTCCTGGAGGGTCACGGGCGGGGTGTCGGTCATCTTCGTCCTCCGTTCCGGGCGCCGGCGGGCACCGGATGGGCGTCGGTCGTCTGGAATTATTGTCTATCATCTGGACAGGAAGTCCAGACCCGACCCTGGCGGGGGTATCCATGGCACACGGACCGGCAGCGGCGGCGGGCGGCGAGGCCAGCGCGCGCGCCGAGCAGGACGCGATCATCGCGGCGCTGGCCCCGGTCGTCGACGGCATCGTGGCGACTCTCGGCTCCTTCTGCGAGGTCGTGATCCACGACTTCCGGCGCCCGGAGCGGTCCGTGGTCGCCCTCGCCGGGTCGGTCACCGGCCGCGGGGTCGGCGGGTCGATGAGCGAGATCGGCATGAAGCTGCTGGCGGCCGGGGACGAGGCGGCCGACGAGCTGAACTACCTCACCCGCACCCGGGACGGAAAGCTGGTCAAGTCCTCCACGATGGTGCTGCGCGACTCGGCCGGTACGGCGTTCGGAGCGCTGTGCGTCAACCTCGACGTCACGGCGGTGAGCCAGGCGCACACCCTGCTCGGCGGTCTCGCCGGGGTCACCACTGTTCCCGAGACGGCGCCCACCACGACCTTCGGCGACGACATCACCGCCGTACTGGACTCGATCGTCGACGCCCGCCAGCTCCGCCAGAACAAGCCCTGGCACCAACTCACCCGCGCCGAACGCCTGGAGCTCTTCCACGACCTCGACCGGCAGGGCGTCTTCGCGGTGCGCGGAGCGGTCCAGCAGGTCGCCGCCCGCCTCGGCATCTCCCGGGCCTCCGCCTACACCTACCTGTCCGCGACCCGCACCGACTGACCGCCCCCGGGGCCCGTCACACCGACCGGCGGCGTCACCCGATCTCTACGACCCGGGCCCAGGCGGGCGGTGCGTCCGGTACGTAGTCGGGGTCGGACTCGCGGTGCGCCGTGCCGGTGTACGGCCGGGGAAACAGCCCGACCACCGTGCGGCACGGGGGCTGGGCCTCGGGCCAGGGGGTCTGCCCGTCGGTGAGGGCCACCACCACGTCCGGTGCCGGCCGGCCGCGCAGCGCTCTGGCGAAGCCCGCGCGCAGGTCGGTACCGCCGCCGCCCACCAGGGGTATCCCCTCCGCGCGGCACAGCGGATGCGCGGTCCGGGCGGCCGCGTCGCAGGACACCACGCTGACCAGGTCGCGACGGCCGCCGACGGCGCGGGCGATGGCGGCCACCTCCAGCAGGGCGCCGCCCAGTTCGGCGTCGCTGACCGAGCCGGAGGTGTCGATGACGACGGCGACCCGGGGCGGGCGGCGGCGCAGGCTCGGCAGGACCACCCCGGGCAGGCCGGCCGAGCGGCGCGAGGGGCGGCCGTAGCTGTAGTCGTCGCCGGCGCCCGCGGCGGAGGTCGCCGAGCGGACGGCGGCGCCCAGCAGCTCCCGCCAGGGCTGGGGTGGGTGGAAAACCTCCTCCGCCCAGCGCCGCCAGCCCTGCGGGGCGCTGCCCGGGCGGCCGGTGATGGCCTGCGCCACCCGGAACCGGACCCCGTCGCGTTCCTGGTCGCTCAGGCCGTGCGCGCCGTCGGGACCCAGGTCCCACTCCCGGGCCCGGCCGTCGGCGCCGCTGCCGCAGTCCAGCCAGGCGATGTCCCGGGTCAGCGGTCCGAGCCGGAACTCGCGCAGGTAGTCCTCCATCAGCTGCCCCTCGGTCAGCCGCAGCATGTGCGGCCGGACGGCGCCCCGGGGCTGGACGAGCCCGTCGCCGTAGGCGTCGTCGTTGATCTCCAGGTCCGCCGCGATGTTCATCCGGAGCCGTTCGCCGGCGCCGGTCAGGCCGCGTTCCCGGGCGACCCGGTCGCTGCGCGCGTGGTGCTCGCGCAGCAGGTGCGACACCTCGTGCACCCACACCCCGGCCAGGTCCTCCTCCGGCATCAGGTCGACGAACGCGGGCGAGACGTAGCACCGCCAGTGGGTGTCGACGGCCATGGTCGGCACCTGGCGCGACTCCACGACGTGCAGGGCGAACAGGGCCGTCGCCAGGTAGGGGCGGGCCCGGGCGGCCTGCAGCCGGGCGGCGTAGAGCTTGTCGAGGTCCAGTGCCCGGGTCGGGTCCACGGTCATCGGCCCGCCTTCGCCGTGACCCGCTCGGCGGCCCGGCCCGTGACCCGCTCGGCGGCCCGGCCCGTGACCCGGTCGGCGGCCCGGTCGGCGCGCCGGGACACGGACACGGCCCCGGCCAGCCGCTCGATCTCCGCCGGGACGTCCCAGTCGTCGCGGCGGAGCGCGGCCAGGGTGGTGGCGGGGACGACCACCAGGTCGGGGGCTCCGGTGTCCAGCGCGCGGACCAGTACCGCCCAGGCCGCCTCCCAGCGGGCCCGGTCCGGCCGTTCGCGGACCGCGGCGACCACGCCGTCGAGGACGGCCTGGCGCAGGTCGCCGCGTTCGGGCAGCTCGGCGGCGCCGGGGTCGGCGAGCAGGGTCTCGGGGTCGGGGAGTTCCAACCGGTCGACGCTCGCCAGGAGTTCGAGCCCCGGGCCGTCCCCGACCGTGCCCCTGACCAGCAGGGAGAGCACGTCCCGGGAGGATCCGGCGGCGTGCGCGAAGGCGACCAGGCGCAGGGTCATGTCCCAGCTGCGGGGCGACGGCCAGGCGCCGCCCCGGCGGACCTCGCCGCTCGGCAGGCGGTGCACGAGGGTGGGGCGGGTGGCGAGCAGGCCGCACACCGCGCGGCGCGCGAAGTCCACGGCGGCGGGCAGCCGTTCGGGGTCGAGCCGGGGCAGGACGGCCCGGGGCCAGGTGCCGCCGAGGCCGCGTACGACGACCTCGTGGTCGTGGGCCCACTGCAGGTGCACGAAACGGTTAGCCAACGGCGGGCTCAGTTCCCAGCCGTCGGCCGCGGAGGAACGAGGGTTGGCGGCGGCCACGATCCGTACGCCGGGCGGCAGCCGCAGGGCGCCGACGCGCCGCTCCAGGACCAGCCGGAGGAGGGCGGCCTGGACGGCCGGTGGCGCGGTGGACAGTTCGTCGAGGAACAGCAGGCCCCGGCCGGCCTTCACCAGCCGGATCGCCCAGTCCGGCGGGGCCATCGGGACGCCCTGGACGGCGGGGTCGTCCCCCACGACGGGCAGCCCGGAGAAGTCGGACGGCTCGTGCACGCTGGCGATCACGGTGGTCAGCGGCAGTTCGAGGGTCTCGGCCAGCTGGGTGAGGGCCGCGGTCTTGCCGATGCCGGGCTCGCCCCACAGCAGGACGGGCAGGTCAGCGGCGACGGCGAGGGTGAGCGCCTCCAGCTGGATGTCGGTGCGAGATTCGGTGGAGGAGTCGCCGAGCAGGGTCAACAGGGAGTCCGCGACGGCGAGTTGGTCGGTCATCTGGGTGGGCATGTCTGATCACCTTGGGGTGTGAGAAGGCAAAGGGGTGCGAGAAGGCAAGGCATGGAGGTGCGAGAAAACAAGGGGGTGCGAGGAAGCAAGGGGGTGCGAGGAAGCAAAGGGGTGCGAGAAAGCAAAGGGGTGTGGTTCAGCGCCGGCCGGCGGGGCGTGGGCCCAGCCGCGGGTCGTGGCGCTCGCGGTGCCGGGTGCGGACGGGGGCGTCGCGGGAACCGGCGAGGCCCGCCCGGTAGAGGCCGTAGTCGATGCGCCGTCGCGCCGCCGACTCCAGTTCGTCCTTCAACGGGCCGTCGCGCAGGACGGCTTCGGGGCCGAGCAGTCCTTCCACGACGGCGAGCGCGCCGGCGATGTCCCCGTGGTCGAGGCGTTCGCGGACGCCGGTGAGGCAGTCCGGGCGGCGGTGTGCCGCGTCGATGACCCGCAGACAGGGCAGCGGCGGGCCGCCGAACGCCAACAGCAGTTCCTCGCGCCGCAGTTCGTCCGGGGAGTGGTCCAGCGGGGACAGCACCCCGTCGACCAGGCCGATCCGGTGCCGGGCACCCCGGCACTTCACGAGGCGGGCCTGCCCGGCCGGGTCCGGGCTCCGGTCGCGGGCACCCGGAACATGACCGGGGACGAGTGCCGGGGCGACCAGCGGGTGCAGTCGGTCGGCGTCGATCAGTCCGGCGCGCAGCAGTTCCAGATCGGGGAGGATCCAGGTCGCCGCGTCGGGCAGCACGGGCAGCGCGCCGGTGTCCTTGTCGCCGGTGCCGGTGGTCGTCGTTCCGTCCGCCGCGACGTGCAGAGCTAGCCGCTGCCTGCCGCCCAGGCGCACGACGACGCCTCCGCTGTCCCGTCCTTCGGCGCGCAGCACGATCCGGGCCTCGTCCGCCCAGCGGCCGGTGGCGCACGGCGACGGTTCGCCGTCGGAGGGCTGGTCGGCGCCGGAGCGGGTCCGCAGGTCGCCGGCGGCGCCCGCGTGCCAGAGGTGGCGGTGCAGGTCGAAGCGGAACCGCCGGCTGGGCCGCGGGTGCGGATGCCCCCTGGCGGCGGGCCCGCCCGGTGTGCCGTCCCAGAGCGCCAGGCTGATCCGCTGCCCGGCGTCCGCCCAGGCCGGCGGTGTCCGGGCGACGAAGAACAGGGCGCTGTCGCCGACGTCGTGGCGGGCGAGCGCGACGGTCAGCCCGGGCCGCAGCAGCCCGTCGGGGGCGACCCTCGGCAGATGCCAGCGCAGCAGGTCGGGAGCGAGCCCCCGCAGGTCGGCCCGGATCCGCCGCACCACGTCCCGGCCCCAAGTGCGGGCCAGGAGGCGCAGGTCGAGATCGACGTCGAAGCCGGCGGCGGCACAGGCGCCCGCCCAGTCCCCGGCGGTCCGGCGGGCGGTCGCGGTATCGATCATGGCGGGCGGTACGGCGAACTCGCGTACACGCTGCCAGAGGGAGAGACGGGTGTCCCCGTGCGCGGGATGAGTGGCCATCAGCACTCACCTTGCGCGGACGGGACCCCCATTCTGTGAACAGAGTGAGTGGTCATCACGGGGAGCGTACGACGTCCCCGCCCCCGTCGGCGAGCCAATTACGGCCCCGGTCCGCGCGTGATGCGGATCACCCTCATCGAGTGCAGCGTTCCGCGGGCTCCAGGGCCTTTTCCCAGGTGTAGGCAGCCGGGGAGAGCGGGGACCGTGGGAATGGAGCAGGCTCGGGCCGGTGAGTACGACGAGTTCGTGGCGGCCCGCTGGTCGGGGTTGTTCCATCTGGCCCGTCTGCTCACCGGTGGCGATCGGCATCGGGCCGAGGATCTGTTGCAGGAGTCCTTGGTCAGGTTGTGGTTCGTCTGGCCGAAGATCGCCGACGAGGCGCCGGAGGCGTACGTCCGCAAGGTGCTGGCCCGGGCGGCGGCGCGCTCCGCGCGGCGGCGGTGGTGGGGCGAGCGCCCCGTCGAGGAGCTGCCCGAGGTCGCGGCGGCCGGTGACATGTCGGCGCTCGTCGCCGAGCGGTCCCGGCTGGAGGCCGCGCTGGCGCTGCTGACCCCGCGTCAGCGGGCCGCGGTCGTCCTGCGCTACTACCAGGACCTGCCGGACCGGCAGGTCGCCGAGGTGCTGGGGTGCCCGGTGGGCACCGCCCGCTCGCACGCGGCGCGCGGAGTGGCCCGGCTGCGGGAGCTGCTGTCGGACGTCATCGAGCCGGTCGGCTGAGGGGGAGGTCATGGATCACTTCGAACGGCAGTTGACGCGGCTGATGCAGGACGACCGGGAGACGACGGCGTTCCAGCCCCGGCACCGGGACCGGCTGCGGGCCGGGGTGCGGGCGCGGCGCCGCGCCCGGGCGGCCCGGCGGGCGGCCGGCGGTGTCCTCGCGGTCGCGGGGCTCGGCCTGGGGCTCTTCCTGTGGCCCCACGCGGACGCCCGCGACGAGCCGAGCGCGCCCCACCCGCGGCCCGCCGTCAGCCCCGGTCCCGGCACCACCACGGCTCCGGCGCCGGGCCCCTCCCCCGGCGCACCGTCCTCCGGCGCCACGACCTCGGCCCCACCGCCCACGAACTCGTCCACGCCCGATGACATCCCGTCGGCCACCCACGGGTACACGGCCGTTTCCTCGTCGACCCCGTCCGCGACGACGACCCCGGACCCGGGCACGACCGGGGGCGCCACGCGGGGCACGTCCGGGAGCGACACCGCCACCACGTCACCGCCGTCGGCGCCCGTGACCGAGGGATCCGACCCGTCGGGCGGGGCGTCGGCCTCGACCGGCTCGGCCGGCTAGCCGGCGGTCCCCCGTCCCCCACCCCTTCGCCGGGCGTGCCCTCGGCATGCCCCGAAATCGAGAACGAATGCGAAAAAACGCCATGAAGCACCCTCAGGTCACCTTGCCGATCGCGGCCTCGACGCCCCTCCCGCACCCCGACGACCCGGTCCTCGACCTGTGCGTCCCGGTGTTCAACGAGGAGCGGGACCTGGCGCCGAGCGTGCGTCGGCTCCACGCCCATCTGCGGGACACGTTCCCGTACCCCTTCCGGATCACCGTCGCCGACAACGCCAGCACCGACACCACCCCGGACATCGCGGCGCGGCTCGCGGCCGAGCTGCCCGAGGTGGCGTTCATCCGGCTGGCCGAGAAGGGGCGCGGCCGGGCGCTGCGGGCCGCCTGGTCGGGCTCGTCGGCGCCGGTCGTCGCCTATCTGGACGTGGACCTGTCGACCGGGCTCACGGCGCTGCTGCCGCTCGTCGCCCCGCTGCTCTCGGGCCACTCCGACCTCGCCGTCGGCACCCGGCTGGCGCCCGGCTCCCGGGTGGTGCGCGGGCCCCGGCGGGAGGTGATCTCCCGCTGCTACAACGTCCTGCTGCGCTGCACCCTGTCCGTGGGCTTCTCGGACGCGCAGTGCGGGTTCAAGGCCGTACGACGGGAGGCGGCGGAGCAACTCCTGCCGCTGGTAAGGGACTCCGCGTGGTTCTTCGACACCGAGCTGCTGGTGGTCGCGGAGCGGGCCGGGCTGCGGATCCACGAGGTGCCGGTCGACTGGGTGGACGACCCGGACAGCCGGGTCGCGCTGCTGTCCACGGCCCTCGCCGACCTGCGCGGCATCGCGCGGCTGGGACGCGAGCTGGCCCGGGGCGCGCTGCCCCGCCGGGGACGGCCGTTCCTGGCACCGGCGGCCCTCATCGCGTTCACCCACCTCCTCCTGTACGCGGCACTGCGCCCGGCCGCCGGCGCGCAGGTGGCCAACGCCCTCGCGCTGCTGGCCTGTTGGGTCGCCGGGCAGACGGTGTTCGGCCCGCTCCCGCCGCCCGCCCTGGCCACCCGGCTGGCCCTCACCGCCGGGGCGCTCGCCGCCCTGCGGCACGCGGTGCCCACCACCGGACACCGCACCGAACTCGCCGTGCTCGCCGCCGTCCACCTGTCCCTCGTCCTCTCCCTCGTCCTGTCCCTCGTCCTGGCGCGGTCGGCGTCCGGGCGGAACCGGACGGAGCGCACGGCCCCATGACGACCCCCTTGGACACCCCGCTCCCGGCACTGACCGCGACACCCGCCCCCGGGATTCCGGAAGTGCCCGGCTTCCGGGAGCGCATCCGCCGCTACGGCCCGGCGCTCGCGATGTACGGCGCCCTGAAGCTCGTCGGCTTCGGTTCGTTCATGTATCTGCTGGACTCGGCCGGCGACTTCCGCAGGAAGCATCCGCGCTTCGGCGGCGGCGCGCACGTCTGGGACGTGCTGGGCACCTGGGACGGCTGGTGGTACCAGCAGATCGCCCTGCACGGCTACCACCCCGCGCTGGTCCCGGTCCCCGGCGCCACCGGCCTGATCACCCTGCAGGGCAACTCGGCGGCGTTCTTCCCGCTCTACCCGGCGCTGATGCGGGTGGCGATGGAGGTCACGGGGCTCGGCCCGTTCGGCGCCGGACTGCTGGTGTCGGTGGTGGCCTCGTTCGCGGCGGCGCTGGGGATCTTCGCGGTCGCCGAATGGTTCGGGGGCGGGCGGGCGGGGCTGGCGGCGGCCGGGCTGTGGGCCGTGTGGCCGGGCTCCGGCGTGGAGTGGGCGGTGTACTCGGACTCGCTGTACGTGGCGCTCGCCGCCTGGGCCCTGTACGCCGTGCTGACCCGCCGCTGGCTCACCGCAGGTGTCCTCGCCTTCGCCGCCGGTCTCAACCGGCCCACCGCGGTCGCGCTGATCGCCGCGCTCGCCCTGGCCGCGCTGCTCGCGCTGCGCCGCCGCGAGGACGGCGTCGCCCGTCCGCTGACCGCCCTGCTCGTGGCCCCGCTGGGCCTGCTCGGCTACCTGGGCTGGGTGGGCCACCGCATGGGCGACTACGGCGGCTACTTCAGGCTGCAATCAGGCGCGTGGGGGCACGAGTTCGACTACGGCAGGCAGACCCTGGACGTCCTGACGTCCGTCCCCGTCGGCCACTTCTCGTATCTCTTCGCGCTCCCCTTCGCGGACGTCATCGGGGTCGGTGTCGTCCTGCTGGACCTCGCGCTGCTGCCGCTGCTGTTCCGGCTGCGGCCGCCGGCGGTGCTGGTCGTCCACACGGTGCTCACCCTGGCCCTGGTGCTGGGCAGCCAGCAGTACTTCGCGAACGTCTCGCGCTATCTGCTGCCCGCCTTCCCGCTGTTCGTGCCGCTCGCGGTGGCGCTGCGCCGGATCAGCCTTCCCTGCCTGTGCCTTGTGCTGGGCCTGGCGGCACTGGCCTCCGGCTCGTACGCGGGCTACGCCCTGTTCGAGCTCGGAGTGCCCTAGCGGCCGCGCCCGGCCCAGCGACGGCTCAGCCCTTCTTGACCGCCACGCCGCCGTAGAAGCCGATCTGCTCGGACCCCTCCGGCGGGGTGGCGTCCGGACGCCAGAACGGGACCTGGGTCACGCCGGGTTCGACCAGCTCGAACCCTTCGAAGAACCCCTCGATGCGGGCGCGGGGGCGCAGGTTCATCGTCGCGGTCGCGTTGTTGTAGACGGCCTGGGCGTCGCTGCGGTCGTCGGCGAAGTCGTCCGTGGCGTGCGAGAGCACCAGGAAGCTGCCGGGAGGGAGGGCGTCGCGCAGGGTGGCCACGATCCGCTCGGGCTCCTCCTCGTCCCGGACGAAGTGGAGGATGGCGACCAGGAACAGGGCCACCGGCTGCCCGAAGTCGATGATCCGGCGGACCTCGGGGTGGTCCACGACGGACCGCGGGTCGCGCAGGTCGGCGAGGACGATGCTGGTGGTACCGGCCCGGCTGAGCAGCGCGTCGCCGTGGGCCTTCACGATCGGGTCGTTGTCGACGTAGGCGACGCGGACGTCCGCGGCCAGCTCCTGGGCGATCTCGTGCACGTTCGGCGAGGTGGGCAGCCCGGTGCCGACGTCGAGGATCTGATGGACGCCGCTCTGGATGACATGCCGGACCGCCCGCTGCAGGAAACCGCGGTTGGCCCGTACGGAGATCCAGACCTCGGGGGCGACGGAGGCGAGCTGGTCGCCTGCCTTGCGGTCCACCTCGTAGTTGTCCTTGCCGCCCAGCAGGTAGTCGTAGATCCGGGCCGGATGCGGCTTGCTGGTGTCGATCTCCACGGACCCGATGCCGTCCTGCGTCACGTGCGCTCCTCTCAACGACCGCCCCGGCTCCCCTTGGCCCACCGACGGCTGGCGACAGCTTTACACATCAACTTCGGTGTCCGCGCACCGAGTTCCCCTGCCGCGCGAGTCGCTGACGGTGGGGGGAGTCGCCCGGCCGGGGCCGTCTTGACTACCATCGGGCCCAGGTGTCCGGGCAGGTGGCCCGGTTTGGTTTGGTTGGGGGTTTCGCATGGTCACTGGTCGTGTGGTGCGGTTCGACAGCTCGCGCGGGTACGGGTTCATCGCTCCGGACGGGGGCGGGGAGGACGTCTTCCTCCATGTGAACGACATGCAGATGTCGGAGTCGTACGTCCGCCCCGGTGTGGCGGTGGAGTTCGAGATCGAGGCCGGTGAGCGCGGGCCGAAGGCGTCCGGCGTGCGGCTCGCCCGCGGCGCCGACGTCAGGACGCTCGGCCCGGACGACGACTCGCTGTGCGACCTGCTCAGCGCGGAGGAGTTCACCCGCGAGGTCACCGAGACGCTGCTGGCGTCGGCGCCCACGCTCACCGCCGAGGAGATCGTGCGGGTCCGGGGCGCGCTCGCCCAGTTCGCGAAGAACCACGGCTGGATCGAGGGCTGACCCGCCCACAGCACACCCAACACAGCGCGGATGTACGGGCGTTGGGCGTCGGTGCCGTGAGCGTTCCGGGGCGGTCGTCCCGGGAGGGCCGGGGTCAGGACACGGCCGGCCCGGTCACGTACCGTCCCCGGTCGTCGTACGGCCAGACGTTGGGCAGGCAGCCGTGCATGCCCTTGATCTGCTGCATCATCACGGGGGCCGGCCGCCCCGCGCCGGGGCAGCCGACGTGGCCGTGGCCGAGGAAGTGGCCGACCTCGTGGTTGATGATCAGGGCCCGGTAGTCCTTGACCCGGTGGGCGTAGACGGGGGTCGCCAGCAGCCAGCGCCGGAGGTTCACCATGACGTTCTTCGCCACGTCGCAGTTGACCTCGCCTCCGGTGTCCAGCCCGTACTGTCCGCAGATCTTGTCCACCGTCCCGGGGGTGGCCACCCGGACCACGAAGTCGGCCGGACCGCTCGACACCCGCTCGAAGGCCGAGCGGCCGTCGGCGGTCCAGCCGCGCGGGTCGGCCAGGATCCGGTCGACCTGCCGGGCGACGTCCGTGGGCGGCAGGTTGATACCGGTCTCGACGTCCACCCGGTAGCGCAGGACGGTTCCCGACCCGACCGCACCGCTGCCGCCGGCCGCGGTGATGAACGTGCCGGGCCCCGTGGCCGGGATGTCGGGTGTGGGGGTGGGCGAGGTGTGCGGGCTCGGTGAGGCGGAGGCCGAGGCGGAGGCGGTGGGCGGGGCGGACGTCGGCGCGGTGGAGCCGAAACGGCCGGCGCGGGCCCGCTCGGTGGGCCCGCTCCGGACGCCCGTACCGGACGAGCCCGCGTCCACGGCCACGAACCCGGCGGCACCCAGGACGGTCAGCGCGGCCAGGGCTCCCCAGAGCGGACCCTTGTACGACCGTCCGCGGGCGACGGCGTGCGAGGAGCCGCCGCGGCGACGGCCACGGGAGGAACGTGCGGTACGCGTGGTCATGACCGTCAGGCTGTGATCGGAATGTGATCGGACCTGGCGCAAATGATAACGAAAAGATAACGGACAGGATGGCGCGCGACTATATGATCATCCCGTAACAAACGCACAGCTGTGCGGATCCCCTGCGGATACTGAGCGCATGCCACGCGTTCTGCTGATCGAAGACGACCGTGCCGTGCGGGAGGGGGTGGCCCTCGCCCTGCGCCGCCAGGGCCACGAGGCCGCCGCCGTCGCGACCGGGGAGGACGGGCTGGAGCGGGTACGGTCCTTCCGGCCGGACGTCGTGGTGCTGGACCTGATGCTGCCCGGGCTGCCGGGACTGGACGTGTGCCGACGGATCCGCGCCCTCGACCCGACCCTGCCGATCGTCATGGCGACCGCGCGCGGCGACGACGAGGACATCGTCGTCGGGCTGGAGGCGGGCGCCGACGACTATGTGGTCAAGCCCGTGCGGGCGCGGGTGCTGGAGGCCCGGATCCGCGCGGTGCTGCGCCGCGCTGGCGGCCCGCCCGCGGACGGCGGCATCCCGAAGATCGACGCCTACGGGGACCTGACCGTCGACCGGGCCGGGCTCTCGGTCACCCGCGGCGGCGAACCGGTCCCGCTCGCCCCGTCCGAACTCCGGCTGCTGCTCCTGCTGTCCGCCTCACCCGGCCAGGTGTTCAGCCGTCAGCAGTTGCTGGAGGCGGTCTGGGAGCACAGCTACCACGGGGACGCCCGGCTGGTGGACGCCTGCGTCCGGCGGCTGCGCGCAAAGCTGGGCGAGCCGCCGCGCGAGCCGCGGTACATCCAGACCGTGCGCGGCTTCGGCTACCGGTTCGCGGCGCGGTGAGCGGCCCCCGGCTCCCCCGGCGTCCCCGGCTCCCCCAACTGCGCGGTCTGCGGGTCCGGTTGGTGCTCGCCTTCACGCTCGTCGCCGCCGTCACGGCGGCCACCACCGGCGCCCTGACCTTCCGCGAGGCCCGCACCGGCGTGCTCCAGCAGAGCCAGGACGCGGTGATCCAGCAGCTGCGCGCCCAGGTCGGCCGCCTCGCCCCGGACGTCGTCTTCCCGCCCGGCCAGGGGGAAGTGGGGCGGCTCGCGGCGGACGTGGCCCGCGCCGACCCCTCCGGGAGCTGGCGGGTCCTGGTCACGTACGGCGATCTGAGCGCCACCTCCGTCCAGGGCGACCCCTTCCAGGAGCTGACGCCCGCGCTGCGCGGGTCCGTGGAGTCCAGCATGGCCACCGTCTTCCAGCGGGTGGCCGTCGGCGACCGCACCGCGCTCGTCGTCGGCATGTCGGTCACCTTCGCCGAGGCCCCCGCCACGGGCGTGTACGCCTCGGGGATCCATGTCTTCCTGACGGTGCCGCAGACCACGGAACGCGCCTACGTCGACGCCCTGGTCACCGCCGCCGAACGGGCCGCCGTGCCCGCGCTGACGCTCGCCGTGCTGCTGGCGCTGCTCGCCGCGCGCGGGGTGCTGCGCCCGGTACGGGCCCTGCGCCGCGCCACCCGCAGCATCGCCGAGGGGCACCTCGACACCCGGCTCGCCGTCGACGGGTCCGACGAACTCGCCGATCTGTCCCACACGTTCAACGAGACGGCCGCCGCGCTGGAGAAGTCGGTGGCCGAGCTGCGCGGCATGGAGGCCCGGGCCCGGCGGTTCGCCGCCGACGTGTCGCACGAACTGCGCACCCCGCTCGCCGCGATGTCCGCCGTCACCGACGTCCTCGACGAGGACGCCGCCGGCCTGGACCCGGACACCGCCACCGCCGTCCGCCTGATCAGCGAGGAGACCGTGAAGCTGGCCCGGCTGGTGGACGACCTCATGGAGATCTCCCGTTTCGACGCGGGTGCCGCCGTACCGCACCTGGACGAGATCGATCTCGCCGAGTCGCTGCGGCGCACGCTCGACGCCCGCGCCTGGACCGGCCTGATCGGCGCCGACCTGCCGGCCCCCGCCGCCCTGCGCGGCCTTGTCGACCCGCGCCGGCTGGACGTCGTCGTCGCCAACCTGGTCGGCAACGCCCTGCGGCACGGCGCCCGGCCCGTGACCCTGCGCCTGTACGAGGCCGGGGAGCCCGGTGGGGCGCGGGTCGCGGTGATCGAGGTGCTGGACAGCGGACCGGGCATCCCGGACGACGTACTGCCCTACGTCTTCGAGCGGTTCTACAAGTCGGACGCCGCCCGCACCCGCACCGAGGGCAGCGGGCTGGGCCTCGCGATCACCGCGGAGAACGTCCGGGTGCACGGCGGCACCGTCCGCGCCGCGAACCGGCCCGAGGGGGGTGCCGTCTTCACCGTACGGCTGCCCCTGCCGGCCGACGAGCCCCCTCTGGAGGACCAGTGGTGACCTTGCGACGCGGGGCCCGCTCCGCACTGCTGTTGCCGGCGGTGGCGGTGTGCGCCCTGACCTCGTGCGGGATCCCCACGACCGGTGTGGTGCAGGCGGGCGGTCCCGCCGTGGGGGTCGTGCCGATGACGCGGCTGTACTTCGTGCGGGACGGTGCCCTGGTCGGGGTCCGGCGCGGGACCGACGCGCCGGGTGACGTCGAGTCGGCGCTGCGGGACCTGCTGCGCGGCCCGACCGACGCGGAGCTGGGCAAGGGGCTGACCACCCGGCTGCCGCTGCGTACCGGACTGCCGACGGCGGTCCCCGCGGTCCCGGTCACCGGCGGCGCGGCCTCCGCCGTACCGGAGGCGACCGGCTCGGCGGACACCGTGACGGTGACGGTCCGCGACCACCGGATCTCCGTCGAACTTTCGGTGTCCGCACGCGAGGTGGACGATCCCCGGCTCGCGGCGGCGCAGCTCGTCTGTACGGCCGAGGCGGCACAGCGGGTGGCCGCCCCCGATGCCGAACCCGATCCGGTGACGGTCACGGCGGCGGACGGCCGGCGCATCGGGGGCGCCTCCGCGCGCTGCCCCGCCACCTGACCGGCCCGTAGGCGGCGGCCTGGCCCTTGACGTACGCGCGCGGTTCCCCGGCCGTCCGCGGGAAGCCGACACGGGCGCCCGCTTCGTCGGATCGCCCGGGACCGTCGCCCGTAAGATCGCCACGATGGCCCGCACCATCGAGCTGCTGGGCCGCGAAGTCGCCCCGCGGGTGCAGGAACTGCTCACCAAGGAGCCCCCTCCATGTCTGAACTCGTCTTCGGCCTCGACACCTTCGGCGATGTGCCGCGGGACGACTCGGGGAAACGGGTGTCCGACGCCCGGGCCATCCGGCAGGTCGTCGACGAGGCGGTGCTCGCGGAGGAGACCGGCGTGGACGTCATCGCCCTCGGGGAGCACCACCGCCCGGAGTTCGCGATCTCGACGCCGGAGACCGTCCTCGCCGGGATCGCCACGCGCACCAGCCGGATCCGGCTGGCCTCCGGCGTGACCGTGCTCAGCTCCGACGACCCGGTCCGGGTCTTCCAGCGCTTCGCCACCGTGGACGCGCTCTCCGGCGGCCGCGCCGAAGTCATCCTCGGACGCGGCTCGTTCACCGAGTCCTTCCCGCTCTTCGGCTACGACCTCGCCGACTACGACGTGCTGTTCGAGGAGAAGATCGAGCTCTTCGCCAAGCTGCTGGAGGAGAAACCCGTCACCTGGAGCGGCACCAAGCGGGCTCCGCTGGAGAACGCCGACGTCTTCCCCAAGACCGAGTCCGGCCGCCTGACCACCTGGGTCGGGGTCGGCGGCACACCCCAGTCGGTCATCCGCACCGCGCGCTACGGCTTCCCGCTGATGATCGCCATCATCGGCGGCAGCCCGGAGCGGTTCGCGCCGTACATCGACCTGTACGAGCGCGCCGCCGAGCAGTTCGGTACGACCGCCCATCCGGTCGGCATGCACTCGCCCGGCTTCATCGCCGACACCGACGAGGAGGCCCGGGAGCGGCACTGGCCGTACTACCGGGTGATCCGGGACCGGATCGGCGCGCAGCGCGGCTGGCCGCCGGTGCGCGAGGAGGAGTACGCGAGGGAGATCGAGCACGGTTCCCTCTACGTCGGCTCGCCCGAGACGGTCGCCCGCAAGATCGCCCGCGCGGTCAAGGCGCTCGGCGTCGGCCGCTTCGACCTCATCTACACCAGCGGGAACCAGCCGATCAGCGCCCGCCTGCGCGCCGTCGAGCTGTACGGCACCAAGGTGATCCCGATGGTCCGCGAACTCCTCGCGGACTGACGCCGTGAACGGAGAGGACAGGGAGACCACCGGCGTCCGCACCGTCGGCATCCTGGGCGCGGGCAAGGTCGGCACCGTGCTGGCGCGGCTCGCGGTGGCGGCCGGGTACCGGGTGCTCATCGCCGGTTCGGGTGATCCCGCCGAGATCGCCCTCACCGTCGAGGTGCTCACCCCCGGCGCGGTCCCGGTCACGGCCGCGCGGGCCGCGGCGGAGGCGGACCTGGTCGTCCTGGCGCTGCCGCTCGGCAAGTACCGCACCGTGCCCGCCGACGCGCTGCGGGGCAGGCTCGTCGTCGACGCGATGAACTACTGGTGGGAGGTGGACGGCGTCCGCGAGGACCTCACCGACCCGCTCACCTCGTCGAGCGAGACCGTGCGGGCGTTCCTGCCCGGGGCGCGTGTGGTCAAGGCGTTCAACCACATGGGCTACCACGACCTGGAGGACGGGGCGCGGCCGGCGGGGACGCCCGGGCGCAGGGCGATCGCGATCGCCGGCGACGATCCGGACGGCCTCGCCGCCGTCGCGCACCTCGTCGACGCGCTCGGCTTCGACCCGGTGGTGGCGGGCCCGCTCGCCGCGGGGGTGCGGCTGGAACCGGGCACCGAGCCCTTCGGCGCCAACACCGGCGCGGCGGAACTGCGCGGGATGCTCGACCGGTTCCCGGAGTCCGACCGCGGCCGCACGGTGATCGCCGCCCGGGCGGCCGCCGAGCCCGCCGCCTGATCAGGACGCGAACGGCACCAGACCCGCCGGGGCCTCGTCCCGCCCGGCGGGATGCCGCCACACCCCCTCGGCGGCCAGCCGGGGCAGCACCCCCTCGCCGAACCAGTACGCCTCCTCCAGGTGCGGATACCCGGAGAGGACGAACTCCTCGATCCCCAGCGCCGCGTACTCCTTGATCCGCGCGGCCACCTCGTCGTGCGAGCCGACCAGCGCGGTCCCGGCGCCGCCCCGTACCAGCCCGATGCCCGCCCACAGGTTGGGGTGGATCTCCAGCGCGTCCCGCCGGCCGCCGTGCAGGGCCAGCATCCGCTGCTGCCCCTCGGACTCGCTCCGGCCGAGCCCCGCCTGCACCGACCGCACGGTCTCCGCGTCGAAGCCGTCCAGCAGCCGGTTCGCCTCGCTCCAGGCCTGCTCGGAGGTGTCCCGGGTGATGACGTGCAGCCGGATCCCGAACCGGAGGGTGCGCCCCTCCTTCGCCGCCAGCCCGCGGATCCAGGCGATCTTCTCCGCCACCTGGGCCGGCGGCTCCCCCCAGGTCAGATACACGTCCACGTACCGGGCCGCGATCTCCCCCGCGACCGGCGAGGATCCGCCGAAGTACACCTCGGGCACCGGCTCCGGCACCCGCGCCAGCCTGGCGTCCTCGACCCGGAGGTGCTCCCCCGCCAGATCGACGGTCCTGCCCTCCCACAACCCCCGTACGACGTCGAGGAATTCACCGGTACGACGGTATCGCGCGTCCTTGTCGAGGAAGTCGCCGTAGGCGCGCTGTTCGTGGCTCTCGCCCCCGGTCACCACGTTGAGGAGCAGCCGTCCGCCGGTCTGCCGCTGGAAGGTGGACGCCATCTGCGCGGCGAGCGTGGGCGAGACGAAGCCCGGCCGGAAGGCGACCAGGAACTTCAGCCGTTCGGTGTGCTGGCTGACCATGGCGGTGGTCAGCCAGGCGTCCTCGCACCAGGCGCCGGTGGGGGTGAGCGCGCCCACGAAGCCGAGGTCCTCGGCGGCCCTGGCGATCTGGCTCAGGTAGGCGACCGTCGGCGGCCGGTCCCGTCCGGAGGCGGTCGCCGGGGTGCCGTGGCCGCCGCCGACGACATGGCGGCTGTCGCCGTTGGTGGGCAGGAACCAGTGGAAGGTGAGGGACACGAGGGGCTCTCCGTTCGTGAGTGTCCGTCAGAGCAGGCCGTGGCGGGGCGGCGGAGTGCCGCCCAGTACGTACCGGCCGATGTGCTGGATCTTCCAGCGGGTCGGATCGTGCAGGGTGTGGGTGCGGGCGTCCCGCCAGTGCCGGTGCAGGTTCAGGGAGTTGAGGGCCGAGCGGGTGCCGGACACCTCGAACAGCGCCCCGGCCACCTCGACGGCGGCGTCGGCCGCGGTCACCTTCGCGGCGGCCACGGCGATGGACGCCTCGGCGGCCGACGCGTCGGTGAGGTCCGCGCGGGCCGCGTCGACCGCGCGGGCGGCCTCCCGCAGCAGCGCCTCGGACGCCCGGACCCGCAGGGCGAGTTCACCGAACCGCTGGATCAGCAGCGGGTCCTCGGCTGCGGTCTCCACCTCGCTCTCGAACCAGGGCCGGCTCCTGGTGCGGACGAACTCCACGGCCTCGGCCAGCGCTCCCCCGGCGATCCCCGCGTCGATGGCGGCATGCAGCAACTGGGCGACAGCGCCGTGCAGTTGGGGTCCCTGGAAGGTGAGGTAGTGGGGCAGCACCCGGTCGGCGGGCACCGGGACCCCGTCCAGGCGGACCGTTCCGCTGGCGGTCGTCCGCTGGCCCATGCCGTCCCAGTCGTCGTCGACGGTGAGGCCGGGGGCGTCCCGGGGGACGTAGGCCACCTGGAGGTGGTCGTCCTCGGCGCGGGCCAGGACCGGGATCCAGTCGGCGAACAGGGCGCCGGTGCAGTAGTGCTTGACGCCCCGCAGCACGTACGACCCGTCCGCCGACCGCTCCAGCCGGGTCCGGATGTCCTGGACATGCTTGGTGCCGGCCTCGGACTGCGCGTTCCCGAACCGGGCGCCGGCGAGCAGCTCCGCGTAGAAGAACTTCCGTTGCTCCTCGGTGCCCTGACGGCGAATCACGTTGACGTACGCGAAATGGCTCTGCGGGATCTGGGCGAGGCTGGCGTCGGCCGAGCCGAGCAGCCGGAAGATCTCCGCGAGGGTCAGGGCGCTGACGTCGGCGCCGCCGTGCTCGGCGGGCACGGTCACGGCGAGCAGGCCGGAGGCCGACAGCCGGTCCAGCTCGGCGCGGGGCAGCCTGCGTTCGGTGTCCCGTACGGCGGCCCCGGCGCGGAACGTGTCGGCGAGGGCAGCCGCCACGGCGAGGGCCTCCGTGTCGTCGGCGATGACGTGGGCGGTCACCGGTTCAGCTCGCCGCGGCGAGGACGGGCGTGCCGCCGAGCGCGGCGGAGAACCGGTCGACGACCGGGGTGAGCGCCTCGACGACGGCCGGTGCGAGGGCCAGCGTGCCGTCCTCCCGCACGGTGATGTCCTTGTCGAGGGTGAACCAGCCCTGGACTATGTGGGCGGCGCCCATGGAGTTGAGGACCGGGCGGAGCGCGTAGTCGATGGCGAGGACATGCGCGGTGGTGCCGCCGGTGGCCAGCGGCAGCACGGTCTTGCCGGTGAGGGCGTACTGCGGGAGCAGGTCCAGCAGGGCCTTGAGGACGCCGGAGTAGGAGGCCTTGTAGACCGGGGTGCCGACCACGACCCCGTCGGCCCGCGCGAACAGCTCGGTCGCCTCGACGATCGCCGGGTGCCGGAAGTCGGCGCCGAGCAGGGCCTCGGCCGGGATGGTGCGCACGTCCAGCGGGACGACCTCGTGCCCCTGGGCGGTCAGCCACTGGTCCAGGTGGCGCAGCAGCTTCCCGGTCCGCGAGGAGGCGGAGGGGCTGCCGGAGACGGAGAGAACGGTGGCCATGGGTGCCTCTTTCGTGGTGAGGGGTCGGTCAGACGGACGCGCCGGCGGCCTCGCGGGCCTCCAGCTCCCGGACCAGGGGCAGCACGCGCTTGCCGAAGTACTCGACCTCCTCGTGGTAGTGGAGGAAACCGAGCAGGAGGAGGTCGACGCCGAGCTTCTTGTAGGCGACGATCCGCTCGGCGATCTGCTCGGGGGTACCGATCAGGCCGGTGCGGAAGCCGTCGTTGTACTGGACGAGGTCCTCGAAGGTGGAGTCCTGCCACATGCCCCTGCCGTCGGCGGCGGACTGCCCGGCCTGCTTGACGGCGGCGCCGAAGCCCTCGACGGCCTCGCTGTCGGCCTTGGCGATGATCTCGCGGAGGGTGTCGCGGGCCTCGGCCTCGGTGTCGCGGGCGATGAGGAAGCCGTTGAGGCCGAACTTCGGTGCCGGGCGGCCCGCTTCGGCGGCGGACTTGCGGACGTCGTTGAGCTGCTCGACGACGCCGTCGAAGTCCTTGCCGTTGGAGAAGTACCAGTCGGAGACCCGGCCGGCCATGGCCCGGGCGGCCGTCGAGTTGCCGCCCTGGAAGATCTCCGGGTGCGGGCGCCCGGGGGTGTTCAGCGGCTTGGGCTTGAGCGAGAAGTCCCGCAACCGGTAGAAGTCACCGGCGAGTTCGGTGTGGTCCTCGGTCCAGATCCGGCGCAGCGCGGTGATGAACTCCTCGGCGCGGCGGTAGCGTTCGTCGTGCTCCAGCCAGGGCTCGCCGAGTGCGGTGAACTCGCCCTTGAACCAGCCGGAGACGACGTTCACGGCGAAGCGGCCGTTCGACAGGTGGTCGGCGGTGGCGCCGAGTTTGGCGAGGACACCGGGGTGCCACAGGCCGGGGTGGACGGCGGCGATGACCTTCAGGCGTTCGGTGGCGAGCAGCAGCGCGAGGCTGAAGCTGGTCGACTCGTGCTGGTACTCGGCGCCGTAGCTGGCCATGTAGCGGACCTGGCTGAGCGCGTACTCGAAGCCGTTGTTCTCCGCGAGGACGGCGAGTTCGCGGTTGTAGTCGTACCCCCAGTCCGTCCGTTGTTCGATCTTGCTGGTGACGAGTCCTCCGCTGACGTTGGGGACCCAATAGGCGAATTTCACGGGTGCGGGCATGCGGAACTCCTGCTGCGGAATGTTTTCGGGCGCGCCGAATTCAAGGGGTGCGCGAGCACGGTGAATTCAGGCGGGAAAAGGAGGGAACGCGGCGGATCCCAGGGGGATGATCAGGCCGCGGCGCGACAGGAGGCGCTGGAGACGCGCGCGAGGTCGACGTGGCGTCGCCGCGTGAGGTCCAGTCGCATCTTCATGTCGTCGATGGTCGCAGTCGGCGTTCAGAGCCGTCAAGGAAAACCCGACCGTTCTCGCATCGCGGACCATGGGATTTCACGAACGTGTGACAGGGAAACCCTTGAACGCACCCCGATAAGCCGCGCATTCTGCCGGGGTGCGGACCGAACAGCTGGAATACATAGCAGCCGTGACCCGGCTCGGCTCACTGCGCCGGGCGGCCGACGAACTGCGCCTGTCGCAGCCCGCGTTGAGCGAGACCGTGCGGAACCTGGAGCGGGAGCTGGGCGTCGACCTGCTGGAGCGCAAACGCACCGGGGCGACGATGAGCGCGGCCGGGCAGGAGCTGATGCCGCGCATCGTCGATGTGCTGGAGGCGGTGGACCGGCTGCGGGTGGCGGCCGGCGAGCAGCACCGCATCAGCCGGATGGTGCGCGTCGGCACCGTCAACGCGGCGACCGTGCCGCTGCTCATCCCGGTGCTGCGGGACTTCCGGGCCGCGCATCCGGTCACCCAGGTCGAGGTGGTGGGCGCGCAGCAGACCGAGATCCACCGGGGTCTCACCGAGGGCGGCTTCGACCTGGGCCTGGTGAACCAGCTCGACGGCGACGACGTGCCCGCCGGGTTCGAGGCCACCGAACTGCTGCGCGGGCGGCCGGTGGTGTGCGTACGGTCGGACAGCCCGCTCGCCGGCCGGGACGAGGTGTCGGCCGACGATCTGCTCACCGTGCCGCTGATCGCGATGCGCACGGGCTATGTGATGCACCGCTATGTGCACCGGCTGCTGGCGGGCCGTGCCCCGGCCTTCTCGTACTCGACCGACGGTGCCGAGATGGGCAAGCTGATGGTCGCGGAGGGGCTCGGGGCGACGGTGCTGCCGGACTTCAGCGTGGTCGGGGACCCACTGGAGCGCGCCGGCACGCTGGTGTGCCGGCCGCTCGCCGGGGACGCCACCCGGGTGCTGCTGATGCTCCAGCGGCGACGGGCCGAGTCGGTCCCGCAGGCGGCGCGGGACCTGCACGAGACGTTCGTGCGCCGGGCGGGCGAGCTGGGCGGCGGCCCGGTCAGTGGGAGTCGACCTGCTGCCAGCTCATCGCCGTGACCTTGGTGGCCTTCGCCGTCAGTACGGCCGCGCCCTGGCCCTGGAACACATCGGTGATCACCGGGCCCCGGTGCGCTCCCAGCGTGGACTCCTCGTCGGTGGGCACCAGTTCACGGCTGGACCGGTAGACCTCCTTCACCAGCTGCTCCTGGTTGTGCGCGACCGGGAACAGCGCGAGGACGCCGCCGTCGGCGGTGCGCAGCGCGTACACGCCGGTGTCGGCCGGGGTCTTGGTGAAGAACCGCTTGGTGGCGATGCCGTCGGCCGTACCGTGGGCGGTGCTGTCCCGGTAGATCTTGGCGGCCTCGTCGACCAGCTTGGTGGTGGCGAGGTTCTTGCCGGCCTTGGCGCCTCCGGTCGCGTACAGGTCGTCGAAGGCGGCGCCGACACCGGCCGGGGCGAACGCGCCGACCTTGGCGGCGGGGTCGACGGCCTCGGCCAGGCCGTGCGCGTCGAGGGCGGGCTTCGGCAGGGGCTGCCCGTCGTCGGCCCACACGGACATCACCATCTTGTAGGCGCCGTCCACCTTGTCGAAGACCAGCAGCACCGAGGAGTGGCCGTCCTCGCTGGACGTGGCGCCGACCGCGAACCAGCTGCCCTTCGCCGGGATCACGTACTGGCGGTCCTGGTAGTGGAACGGCGTGCGGTAGGCCTTCTTGTCCTTGGCCGACCATGTCGGCGCGAGGGCGTAGGTGGCCTGGTCCATCGCATAGGCCTGGCCGCCCTCGACCGTGGCCAGGAGCTTCGCGTCCAGGCCCGCGTTGGCCTGGTTGTTGACCTTCTCGTAGGTGTCGACGACCTTCTGCGCGGCCGCCCGGCCGACCACGCCCTGCTCGGTGGCGGCGGCGCTGCTGCTCGGGGCCGAGGCCGCGTCGGTGTCCGAGCCCGAGCCGCACGCCGTGAGCGCGAACACGAGTGCGGCACCGGCGACCGCCGCCCCGGGACGTGGCGAGCGGGCGCGGCGGGTCATGAATCGGGACATGGGGCAGTGATCTCCTCGAACGCACTGACGCGGAGGGGGCGGTGGCATGCGCACGGCCGCTGCCCGCCGGACGGCCGGACCGCGGCACGCCTGCGCGCGCCCCTGGGTGATGCCGATGCGTCTCCTGCGTCCCCGTTGCCCCCGTGTGGCCTCTGCCGGCCTGTGGCCACCCTAGCCACCGAGCATGCACATGACGCAAGCCGGTTCCGTGGCGCCCCGGCCGTCCGCGCGCGATCCTCACGCGAAGCACACAAGTGGGGCTCCGGCTCACGGTGTTCCGGCGGTTCCGACCGGGTCGACGGGGTCGGCGGCGTCCGACTCGCTCGCCGCGATGGCGACGAAGCGCCGGATGGCCTCCACGGGCATGTCGAGCCCCTCCGAGGCGGAGCGCTCGTCGCCGAACACCTGCACCGCGTCGGCGACGGCGACGGCCAGCTCGGCCTCCGCCTTGCGGGCCTTGACCTCGGCCTTGTCCACCGTGTCGACCACCGCCAGCTGGCGGCGCTGCTTCTCCTGGAGCCGCTGCTTGCGGGAGAGGGACCTGTCGGGGCTCTGCACAGTCATGACCAAGATCATAAACGTGCCCCGACATCCGCGTGAAATCGCCAACTCCAAGTCACCGGCGCCCGGTTCGTCTCCGGTCCGCTCAACGACCGTGCGGCGCGAGCGTCTCCCCGAAGCGGGCACCGGGGACGGGCGCGTGCAGCGTGCCGCCGTCGAAGGACCAGGAACGGTTGAAGGAGAGGCCTCCGGAGGTGGCCGGGAGGACCCACACACCGCCGTCGCCGCCGTTCTCGCCGGGGGCACCGACGACCAGACCGGCCCGCTTGTCACGGTCGGCGTCGATCAGCCGCACCGCGCCGCCGAAGCGGTCCCCCTGCTCGGGGACGCCGGGGACCGCGCGCGGGCTCTGGCTCACGACCCGGACGCCCTGGGTGGTCAGTCCGGTCGCTGAGCCGCGCAGCACCCACACGGTGCCCGCGTCGGCGGCGGCGCCGACGTCGTTGCCGGGCGCGCCGATCGCCACCTCGTCATAGCCGTCGCCGTCGACGTCGCGGACGGTGACGGCGGCGCCGAAACGGTCACCGGACCGGTTGACGCCCGGGACGCCCGGCGAGTTCTGCGTCCAGAACTGGCGGTTCCGGCCCCCGGTCGCGCTGCCCGGCCCGGACGGTCCGCCGAAGTGGACGTAGACGACCCCGGCGCCGGACGGGTGCCCCTGGGAGTCGCGCTCATCGGGCGAACCCACGACGACGTCGGCGTAGCCGTCCTTGTCGACATCGCCCGAGGCGCCGACCGGGCCGCCCCCGGACAGCTCGTAGTGGTCCGCCCAGCCGCCCCGGCTGCCGGACACGTACACGGCCCTGCCGTACACGCCCGCCGTGTCGTAGGTGCCGCTGCCGAGGACGACGAGGTCGTCCGCGCGGTCCTTGTTGTAGTCGCCCATGGTGAGGGCGGTGGGGCGGAAGTCCGCGGGCACGAACCGGGAGAGCGGGTTGTGGTCGGTCACCATCCGCCGGCCGCGGGAGGTGACCTCGAAGGAGAAGGCCCACAGCGAGTCCTTGGACAGGATCGCCACGGACGAGTCGTCGACCTTGAACCACCCGGCCGCCAGGCCCGTGCCGAAGCGGTTGCCCGCCACCGGGGTGATCTCCCCCAGTCGGCGGCTGCCGGTGGCGCGCAGCCCGCCCGCCGAGCCGAAGAGCACAGTGGCCGACCCCGCGTCGACCGCCGCGCCGATGTCCTTGCCGGGCGCGCCGACGATCAGGTCGTCGAAGCCGTCCCGGTCGATGTCGGCGGTGGCGGTGGCCTGCCCGAATCCGTCGCCGGTCGCGGCGAGGCCCTCGATGCCGGGGGTGCTCAGGCTGAAGGTCGCCCGGCGGGTGGTGGACAGTCCGCTCGCGGAGCCGTAGAGGACGGCCACGTAACCGGCGCCCTTCTTCCCGCTGACCGTGCCGCCCGGCGCGGAGACCACGAGGTCGCGGTAGCCGTCGTTGTCGAAGTCGTCGTGCGTGATGGGCGCGGGCGGAACAGCCGCGGACGGCGCCGCCACGGTGATCGTGGCGCCGATCGTCAGCAGCAGGGCCGCGGCGACCGTGCCGGCCGTGCGGCCGGTCCCGCTTGCGGTGAAGGGTCTGCGGCTCCGCACGATGGGGCTCCCGGGATGGCTGCGTGGCCGGGCACGGAAGGGCGGGGGCGGCGCGGGGGCCCGTTCCCGGCCGTCATGTGTGGGACACCCGAACCGGCCGCGGGGTTGTGCCCGGTGCGGTCAGGTGGAGGGGGGCTGCCGGATCCAGCCCAGGGAGCGTTCGACGGCGCGCTGCCAGTTGTCGTACTCGGCCTCCCGGTGGCCGGGGTCCATGTCGGGCAGCCAGCGGGCGGCCGGGTGCCAGTTGCGGCGCAGGACCTCGAGGTCCGACCAGTAGCCGGCGGCGAGCCCGGCGGCGTAGCCGGCGCCCAGGGAGACCGTCTCGGAGACCATGGGCCGTACGACGGGCACGTCGAGCACATCGGCGACGAACTGCATGAGCAGGTTGTCCGCGGTCATGCCGCCGTCCACCTTCAGTTCCTTCAGCGCCACCGAGGAGTCGGCGTTCATGGCGTCGACGACCTCCCGGGTCTGCCAGCCCGTGGCCTCCAGGACGGCCCGGGCCAGGTGTCCGCTGGTGATGTAGGAGGTGAGGCCGACGATGACGCCGCGGGCGTCGCTGCGCCAGCGGGGTGCGAAGAGACCGGAGAAGGCGGGGACGATGTAGCAGCCGCCGTTGTCCTCGACGGTCCGGGCGAGCGTCTCGATCTCCGGCGCGCTGTTGATCAGCCCGAGCCGGTCGCGGAACCACTGGACCAGTGCGCCGGTGACGGCGATCGACCCCTCCAGGGCGTAGACCGGCGGCCGGTCCCCGATCTTGTAGGCGACCGTGGTGAGCAGTCCGTGCCGGGACCGTACGAGGTCGGTACCGGTGTTGAGCAGCAGAAAGCTGCCCGTGCCGTAGGTGCACTTGGCCTCGCCCGGGGAGAAGCAGGTCTGGCCGAAGAGGGCCGCCTGCTGGTCGCCGAGCGCGGCGGTGATGGGCACCCCGGCGAGCACCGCGCCGGCCTCGCCGTAGGTCTCGGCGTTGGACCTGATCTCGGGCAGCATCGGCCGGGGGACGCCGAAGAACGCCAGGAGCTCGTCGTCCCAGGCGAGGGTGTGGATGTTCATCAGCATGGTGCGGCTGGCGTTGGTGGCGTCGGTGATGTGCAGGCCGCCGTCGGCGCCGCCGGTGAGGTTCCAGATCAGCCAGCTCTCGATCGTGCCGAACAGCACCTCACCGTTCCCGGCCCGCTCCTCCAGGCCCTTGACGTGGTCGAACAGCCAGCGGATCCGCAGGGCCGAGAAGTAGGTGGAGGGCGGCAGGCCGCAGCGGTCGAGGAAGTACTCCTCGCCGGGATCCCGTCGGAGGTCCTCGACCAGCGGTGCCGTGCGGGTGTCCTGCCAGACGATCGCCCGGCCCAGCGGGACGCCCGTGCGCGGGTCCCAGAGCACGGTGGTCTCCCGCTGGTTGGCGATGCCGATGGCGGCGACCTGGTCCGCCCCGACGGCCGCACCGGACCCGGACAGGGCGTCGGAGACCACCCGGCGCAGGTTCTGCCAGATCTCGACGGCGTCGTGCTCGACCCAGCCGGGCCTGGGGAAGTGCTGCTGGTGCTCCCGCTGTGCGACGGACACCAGCCGACCGCCCCGGTCGAACAGGATGCAGCGCGTGGAATTGGTGCCCTGATCGATGGACATCACATACCGTTCCACCATGATCGGGTCCGCCTTCCGAGGTCGCGGAGGGAGCAGGGGGAGCAGGGGGCAGGGGGGCAGAGGCAGGGGGCTTACCAGCGGGCGGCTCCGAGGTCCCGGGAGATCGCGCGCGCGGCCTCCCGGATCAGTGTGATCAGGGTGGGCCGGGGGCGGCCCTGGCTGTCGCAGATCCGCTCGACCGGCCCGGACAGTCCGATGGCGCCGACGACGAGGCCGCCGTGCCCCCGGATCGGCACGGCGAGCCCGGCCTCGCCCATGCTCATCTCCTGCGCCTCGACGGCCCAGCCCAGTTCCCGGACCTCGGCGAGGGCCCGGGTGAGCTGCTCCGGCGTGACCAGGGTGTGCCGGGTGTAGGCCTCCAGACCCGACTCCAGGGCGGAGTCGAGGGGCGCGGTCCCGTAGGCCAGCAGGACCTTGCCCAGCGAGGAGGCGTGCAGCGGCAGCAGTGAGCCCACGTCCAGGGTCTGGAGCGTGTCGTCCGGCCGGAACACGTGGTGGACGACCAGGACCATGCCTTCCAGGGGGGTGCCCAGGCGCACCGCCTCCCCGCTGCGGGCGGCCAGGGCGTCGGCCCAGTTGATGGAGCGGGACCGCAGCTCGTTGACGTCCAGGTAGCTCGTGCCGAGATGCAGCAGAGCGGCCCCGAGCTGATATTTCCCGGTCGTCGCGTCCTGCTCCACGAAGTCCACGTGCTGGAGGGTGCGCAGGATGCCGTGGGCGGTTCCCTTGGCCAGCCCGAGGCTGGCCGCCACCTCGCCGAGCCCGAGTCGGCGAGGCCCACCCGCGAGCAGGCGCAGGATCGCGGCCGCCCGTTCGATCGACTGGACCGGACCGGCCATGAATCGAGCTTATTACCGTCCCGCCGGGACCGCCGTGCGGGCAGGTCGACGCCGTGGCCGGGGCTCCGGCGGGGGCGTTCGGTAATGCCGACCCCCGTTCATTGACCCACCCGTCCCGGCTCCTTAGCGTGCAATGAGGCCCGGCAGAGCGCCGAGGCGATCGACGGCGGGCCCACAGCGCTCACCCCTGGAGACACAAGATGACGGTAGAGCTGAACACGCTGGTACGGGAGGCACACGAACGCGTCTTCCCGATGCCGCCAGTCGCCGGTGCCGTCTCGGACGTACGTCGCCGGGCGGGCGCGGTTCTGGCCGCCTGGAAGGTGTCCCCGGAGATCGTCGAGGACGCCCTGCTGGTGGTGTCGGAACTGCTCACCAACGCCATCGTGCACGCCCTGCCCCCCGCGGTGCTGCGGCTCTCGTGGGTGCGCGGCGGCGGGCTCGGCACCCTGCACATCGAGGTCACCGACGGGGGATGCGCGCGTCCGGCGGGAGAGCCGTGCGCGGGGATCGACCCGGACGAGCACGGCCGGGGCGAGGAGATCGTGCACGCGCTGGCGGCCCGCTACGGCATGCAAGTCCGCCCGGGCCGGGTCACCCGATGGGCCGACCTCGTCGCGGTGTGAGACCCCGCAGCGGTGCGAAAGCGCACGCTCCCGCGCCGAGCATGAGCGCGGACGGCCCACACCCGGAGGCGGACTCCGCCACCCGGCCGACCGAATTCCGTTCCGCCACTGGCCCCGGTTCCACCGGGGCCTTTTCCGTTGCCGCCGAGGCCGTGCGCGATACCACCGGGGCCGTCTCCGATACCACCGGGGCCGTTTCCGATACCGCCGAGGCCGTCTCCGACACCGCCGAAGCCGTCTCCGACACCGCCGGTGTCGTGTCCGTAGCCACCGGGGTCGTGTCCGTAGCCACCGGGGCCGATACCGTCGGCGCGGCCGCGATCGGTTCCTCCGCGTCCCGCGTCCCGTCCGCCGCCCCCATCCGGAGCAGCAGCAGGGCCGCGTCGTCGTGCAGCCGGCCGCCCACGTGCGCCAGCAGCTCGTCGTGGACCGCGGACAGGACGTGCTCCGGCTCGTCGGACACGTGGCGCGAGACGCCCTCGGCCAGCGGGTAGAACGCGCGGGCCCGGTCCCGGGCCTCGGTGACCCCGTCGGTGTAGAGCAGCAGCTGGTCGCCCTCGGCGAAGGGCAGGATCTCCAGGCACGGGGGCTCGCCGACCAGGGCACGCAGGCCGAGGGGCGGAGCCGGGAAGGCGGGTTCGACCGGGACGACGTCTCCTGACGCCGATATCAGCAGCGGCGGCGCGTGCCCGCAGTTGACCATCTCCAGCCGGCCCCCGCCCGGGTGTCCCACGACGACCGCGGTGACGAAGTCGTCGGGCCCGAGGTTGCGCGCCAGGCTCGTCTCGATCCGGCCGACGACGTCGAGGAGGTCGGGCTCGTCGTAGGCGGCCTCGCGGAAGACGCCGAGGACGAGTGCGGCGGTCCCCACCGCCGTCAGCCCCTTGCCGCGCACGTCGCCGACGATCAGCCGTACCCCGTGCGGGGTGGGAACCAGGGCGTAGAGGTCGCCGCCGATCCGGGCCTCCGCCGCCGCGGCGCTGTAGCGGACCGCGACCCGGAACGGACCCACGGTCTCCGGGACGGGCGTGAGAACGGCGTGCTGGGCGGCCTCGGCGACCGAGCGGACGGCGGCGAGCACCCGCTCCCGCCGGCCCCGCAGGGCGCTGGCCAGGGCGCTCGCCAGGGTGACGGCCAGCAGGGCCGAGAGGACGACCGCCAGCTCGCGCCCGGAGACCCCGTGCCCGGTGCCCAGCGTCGCGCCCAGCACCCCGGCGAGGAGTCCGACGCACAGCACGCCCCGGGGGCCGTTGGTGCTGGCGGCCAGCGCCGGCCCGACGGCCAGCAGGGGCAGCCAGAACATCCCCGATCCGCCCAGCAGGTCCACGGACACGATGCCGGCGACGAGGAGAACCGGCATCACCGGGGTTCCGGCGGCCGCTCGCTTCCTGAGCGGCCGCACCGGCCAGTGGTCGTCAGCGTGGTCTCGCGCCTGGCTCATTACTGTCCGCAATCCTCACTCGCACGGGCCATAATCCCGACTTATCCGTTTCATCCAGGAAAGAGGTTGCGTCGGCACGCCACAAGGAGGGGAATTTCAGATAGTGAGCGAGAGGCTTCTGGTCACGCGGTCCGCGGTCGGGATCAGCCGCGCCCGGATCTCCGGGAGCCGGGAGAGCCGGTCCGCCGGCAGGGAGACGCCGAGCGAGCCGAGGACGTCGCCGCGGAGGATGGGCACGGCCACGCAGACCGTGCCCAGGGCGTACTCCTCCAGGTCGGTGACGGCCGGGTCCAGCGGCGCGGCGTCGAGCCTGCGGAGCAGCTCCGGGAGGCTGGTGATGGTCCGGGGCGTCAGGTCGGCGAGGTGGTGCCGGGAGAGGTAGTCGCGGCGGGCGTCCTCGCCCAGCTCGCGCAGGACGCACTTGCCGAGCGCGGTGGCGTGCCCGGCGTCCTCGAACCCCACCCAGAGGTCGACCCGGGGCGCGCGGGGACCGTCGACGATCTCGGCGACGCTGATCTCGCCCCCCTCGTAGAACGTGAGGTAGGTGGCGGCGGACAGCTCGTCGCGCAGCGCGGCGAGCGTCGGCCGGACCCGGTTGAGCAGCGCCTGCGCGCGGCCCGCGGTGTGCAGCGTCTGCAGTTTGTCGCCGAGCACGAAGCCGCCGTCGGCGAGTTTGCGCAGGTAGCCGTCGTGCACGAGGGTCCGCAGCAGGTGGTAGGCGGTCGCCAGGGGCAGCCCGGTCTCCCGTGCCAGCTGCTTGGCGGGCGCGCCGTTCTCGTGCGCGCTCACCGCCTCCAGCAGCCGGAAAGCGCGCTGCACGGACATGATGAGCGTGGGGCTCTCGTGAACGCTCATGCCACCAGCGTGCGCCGGACACCCGGGAGGGGCAAGGCGCGGGGTTCCGGCGAGCGGGTTCCGGCGCGCCCCGGGGTGTGCGGAAACCGTGAGGAAGCCGTGCGGAAACCCCTCCGTCGGCACGTCCGGTGTAAGTAGTGTGATGTACATGAAGGCACTTTTGTTGTCTGGTGGCTCAGGTACCCGTTTGCGCCCCATAACCCATACCTCGGCGAAGCAACTCGTACCCGTCGCGAACAAGCCGGTGCTGTTCTACGGTCTGGAGGCGATCGCCGAGGCGGGTGTCACCGAGGTCGGGATCATCGTCGGGGACACTGCCGAGGAGATCCGGCAGGCGGTCGGCGACGGCTCCGCGTTCGGTCTCCACGTCACCTACCTTCCGCAGGAGGCCCCGCTGGGGCTGGCCCACGCGGTGCTGATCGCCCGGGAGTTCCTGGGCGACGACGACTTCGTGATGTACCTCGGCGACAACTTCATCGTCGGCGGCATCACCGCTCTGGTGGACGCCTTCCGTGCCGAACGCCCGGACGCCCGGATCCTGTTGACGAAGGTGCCGAACCCGACCGCGTTCGGCGTGGCCGAGCTGGACCCGGCGGGCCGGGTGATCGGCCTGGAGGAGAAGCCCGCCCGCCCCAAGAGCGAACTGGCGCTGGTGGGCGTGTACTTGTTCACCCCGGCGGTGCACGAGGCGGTCCGCGCGATCGAGCCGTCCGCGCGGGGCGAGCTGGAGATCACGGACGCCATCCAGTGGCTGATCGACACCGGGCGCGACGTGCGGTCCACGACGATCTCCGGCTACTGGAAGGACACCGGGAACGTCACCGACATGCTGGAGGTCAACCGCTCGGTCCTGGAGACCCTGGAGCGCCGGATCGACGGCACCGTCGACGACGACAGCGAGATCATCGGCCGGGTGCGGATCGAGCCCGGCGCGAAGGTGACCGGCAGCCGGATCGTGGGTCCGGTGGTCGTCGGCGCCGACACCGTGATCACGGACTCGTACGTGGGTCCCTTCACCTCGATCGCCGGTGACTGCCGGATCGAGGACAGCGAGATCGAGTACTCCATCATGCTGCGGGACTCCTCGATGAGCGGTGTCCGGCGGGTGGAGGCCTCCCTGATCGGCCGCAACGTCGAGGTCACCCCCGCGCCCCGCAAGCCCGCCGCCCACCGCTTCGTCCTCGGCGACCACAGCAAGGTGCAGATAGCGTCATGACGACCCGCATTCTGGTGACCGGCGGTGCCGGTTTCATAGGTTCGCACTACGTCCGCACGCTGCTCGGTCCGGCCGGCCCGGGCGATGTGGCGGTGACGGTCCTGGACAGCCTCACCTACGCGGGCAACCCCGCCAACCTCGACGAGGTCCGCGACCACCCCGGGTTCGCCTTCGTCCAGGGGGACATCTGCGACGGCGCGCTGGTCGACGAGGTGCTCGCCGGGCACGACCAGATCGTCCACTTCGCCGCCGAGTCCCATGTGGACCGCTCGATCCTGGGCGCGGGCGAGTTCGTCCGCACCAACGTCCTGGGCACCCAGACCCTCCTGGACGCGGCGCTGCGCCACCGAGGACCGCAGACCTTCGTGCACATCTCCACCGACGAGGTGTACGGCTCCCTGGACTCCGGTTCCTGGCCGGAGACCGACCCGCTGCGCCCCAACTCGCCCTACGCGGCCGCCAAGGCGTCGAGCGACCTGATCGCCCTCTCCTACCACCGCACCCACGGTCTCGACGTGCGGGTGACCCGCTGCTCCAACAACTACGGGCACCACCACTTCCCCGAGAAGGTCATCCCGCTGTTCGTCACGAACCTCCTGGACGGCGGGAAGGTCCCGCTCTACGGCGACGGCGGCAACGTCCGCGACTGGCTGCACATCGACGACCACGTCCAGGGCATCGAACTGGTGCGCACGAAGGGGCGGCCCGGCGAGGTCTACAACATCGGCGGCGGCACGGAACTGTCCAACAAGGAGCTGACCGACCTGCTCCTTCAGGCCTGCGGCGCGGACTGGGACAGCGTCGAGTACGTCGCCGACCGCAAGGGCCACGACCGCCGTTACTCGGTGGACTGCACCAAGATCCGTACGGAGCTGGGCTACGAGCCCCGCAAGGACTTCGCCACCGGTCTCGCCGAGACGGTCGCCTGGTACCGCGAGAACCGCGCCTGGTGGGAACCGCTGAAGCAACGCGCGGCGCTCTGAGGCCCCCTCCGCAGCCCCGCTCTCGGCCCCTCCTGCCTCCCCCTCCCTCCTCCTGCCTCCCCCTTCCTCCTCCTTCTCCGACGACGGACAGGTGACCATTGACCACCACATGGCTGCTCACGGGCGCCACGGGCATGCTCGGGCAGGACGTCCTGGCGCTGCTGCGCCGGGACGGCGAGACGGCCGTCGGCCTGGCGCGTAGCGGTCTCGACATTACGGACGCCGACGCGGTACACGACACCCTCGACGCGCACCGGCCCCGGATCGTCGTCAACTGCGCCGCGTGGACGGCCGTCGACGACGCGGAGGCGCGCGAGGCGGAGGCCCTGCGGGTCAACGGCGACGGGCCCGGGCATCTCGCCGCGGCCTGCGCGAAGACGGGCGCCCGGCTGATCCAGCTCTCCACGGACTACGTGTTCGCGGGCGACGCCACCGCCCCGTACCCCGAGGACGGCCCGACGGCGCCGCGCGGCGCGTACGGACGGACCAAGCTGGCGGGGGAACAGGCGGTCCTCGCGGCGCTCCCGGACGCGGGGTACGTGGTGCGCACGGCCTGGCTGTACGGGGCCGGGGGCCGGAACTTCGTCGACACGATGATCGGTCTTGAGGCGGCCCGGGACACCGTCGACGTGGTCGACGACCAGCGCGGACAGCCCACCTGGACGGCGGACCTCGCGGACCGGCTGGTACGGCTCGGCCGGGCCGCCCTGGCCGGCGCCGCGCCCGCCGGGGTCTACCACGGCACCAGCGGCGGGGAGACGACCTGGTACGGCCTGGCCCGGGAGGTCTTCCGGCTGCTCGGCGCGGACCCCGCACGGGTCCGGCCGACGACCAGTACGGCCTTCGTACGGCCCGCTCCCCGGCCCGCCTGCAGCGTCCTGGGGCACGACGGCTGGCGCCGGGCGGGCATCGACCCTATCCGTCCCTGGCGCGAGGCCCTGGAGACGGCGTTTCCCCTCCTGCTCGATGCGAAGAAAGGTTCAGCCCGGTGAACTTCACGGCGCAGCCCACCGCCCAGGTCGACGAGAGAGCCACGATCGGCGACGGCACCACGGTCTGGGACCTGGCCCAGATCCGCGAGGACGCCCGGCTGGGCGACGGCTGCATCATCGGCCGGGGCGCGTACGTCGGCCCGGGCGTGCGGATCGGCGACCACGTCAAGCTCCAGAACTACGCGCTGGTCTACGAACCCGCGGTGCTCGGCGACGGGGTGTTCGTCGGCCCCGCGGCGGTCCTCACCAACGACTACTTCCCGCGCTCGGTGGACCCGGAGGGCAGGCTCAAGCGCGGCGGCGACTGGGAGGCCGTGGCCGTGGTGGTGGCCGAAGGCGCCTCGCTGGGCGCCCGTTCGGTGTGTGTGGCGCCGGTGCGCGTGGGGCGCTGGGCACTGGTCGCGGCGGGCGCCGTGGTGACCCGGGACGTGCCGGACTTCGCGCTCGTGGCCGGCGTTCCGGCGCGCCGGATCGGCTGGGTGGGGCGGGCCGGCGTACGGCTGGCCGAGCGGGAGGGCGAGCCCGGGACCTGGGAGTGTCCCGAGACGGGCGCGCTCTACGACGAGAAGGACGGGGAACTCACCGAACGCGCATGACAGCTGTTTTCAGCTGTTTCCCTCAAAACGCAATTCCTCGAACATCTACAGGCATAACATGTGCGCGAACTGTGCAGACCAAGCACAATGAGCACACAAGCCAGCAGTGCCCAGGGGGGGTTACGGGGTGGTGGGGACACCTTTGCCTGCAGCCAGGAGCGACACCCGCTCCGACGGCTGACGACTGACGTCTGCCTTCTTCTGTTCCGCCCGGCGGCCTACGCCGAGGCGTTCTCAAGTCTGCGCACAAAGAGGACCCACAGGGGGGTTGGTGTGCCCACACGATGACCACCACACGTCTGGCGGCGCTCGGTCATGAGGATCCGCCGCTCTTCGCACTCGCCCAGCGACTCCTCCAAGTCGCCGAGTCCGGGCTGCCGTCGATGCTGCTTCCCGGCGGCGAGGCCTTCGCCTTCACCATGGCCGGACACCAGGACCCCGACGGCTCCTGGACCCTGGAGCGGCGCGGGATCAGCACCCGGTACGCGGCCATCACCGTGCTGGGCGCCCGCTACCTCCCCGAGGACCGCCAGCGCGCGGTGCTCGGCGGGCGTACGGCCCAGGAGTTCGCGGGGCTGCTCGTCGAGTCGCTGCCCGCGGTGACCAACCTCGGGGACGCGGCGCTCATCTCCTGGGCCGCCGCCGAGACCGACCACCCCAAACTCTCCGACGCCCTGGCGCGGGTCGAGGCGCTGGACGTGGAGGGCCGTCCGCAGTACACCGTGGAGGCCGCCTGGGTGCTGTCCGCGCTCGCGGCGGCCCGCTCCACCGTCGATGTGGAGAGACGTTTCACCGCAGCCAGGGACCGGCTGCTGGGGGCCCGGATCGGCGCCGGCCCGCTGTTCCCGCACGCCACCGGACCCGGCCTGCTGCCCTGGTACCGGGCGCATGTCAGCTGCTTCGCCGACCAGACGTACCCGCTGCAGGCCCTGGCCCGCGCCCACGCCAGCGGCGACGGGGACGGCGATCCGGAGGCGCTGGCCGCCGCGGAGGCGTGCGCGCGGCGCATCTGCGAGCTGCAGGGCGAGGGCGGGCAGTGGTGGTGGCACTACGACGCGCGCACCGGCGGGGTCGTGGAGGGCTACCCGGTCTACAGCGTCCACCAGCACGCCATGGCCCCGACCGCCCTGTTCGACCTCACCGACGCGGGCGGCGGCGACTTCGGCGCGGCCATCCGCAAGGGCCTGCGCTGGATGACGGACGTACCCGAACTGGCGGGCTCGGCGCACCGGGAGCCGATGATCCTCGACGAGCTGGGCGCCACCTGGCGCAAGGTCTACCGGGGCGACCCGAAGAAGGCGGTACGCGCCGCCCGGGGCCTGTCCACCCGGGTCGCGCCGGGTCTGCGCCTGAAGTCCCTGGACCGGGTGTACCGGCCGCTGTCCGTGGACCGCGAATGCCGGCCGTACGAGTTCGGCTGGCTGCTCCACGCCTGGCAGGGGGGCCGGATATGAGCGGCAGACGGACCCTGTTCGGGGTCGAGCTGGACCCGCTGACCATGGACGAGACCGTGGCACACTGCCTGGCGGCGGTCCGGGACGGCCGGCAGCTGGAGATCGGCGTGGTCAACGCCGCGAAGCTGGTGAACATGCGGCGCGACGAGCGGCTCGCCACGGCCGTCGCCGGCTGCGACCTGGTGCTCGCCGACGGGCAGGCCGTGGTCTGGGCGGCGCGGGTGCTGCGCGCCCCGCTGCCCGAACGGGTGGCCGGGATCGACCTGTTCCTGCGGCTGCTGGCCGAGGCGGAGACCACGGGCATCCCGGTGTACTTCCTCGGCGCCAAGGAGGAGGTGCTGGACCGGATGCTGCTCCGGGTCGCCGACCGCTTCCCCGGTCTGAAGGTGGCCGGCAGCCGCAACGGCTACTTCGACGACTCCGAGCAGGAGGAGATCGCGGACTCCATCGCCCTCAGCGGCGCCCAGATGCTGTTCCTCGGCATGACCTCCCCCAAGAAGGAGATCTTCACCGCCGCCCACGGCGCCCGCACCGGAGCCCGGGTCGTGCACGGCGTCGGCGGTTCCTTCGACATCCTGGCCGGGGTCACCAAGCGGGCCCCCGAGTCCTGGCAGCGGCTGGGCATGGAGTGGCTCTACCGGGCGCTGCAGGAGCCCCGCCGGCTGGGCCGCCGCTACCTCACCACCAACGCCTCCTTCCTCCTCATGACGGCACGGGAGCTGCTGCGGCCCGCCCCGTCGGCCGCCGCTTCCGCGAACAGGAGCCGCTGATGCGTGTCGTCGTGGTGGGACAGGGATACGTGGGCCTGCCGCTGGCCGTCCGGGCGGCCGAGGTCGGACACGAGGTGATCGGCTACGACGTCGACACCCGGCGGATCAAGAGCCTCGCCGCCGGTGAGTCCTTCGTCGAGGACGTCTCCTCCGAGCGGATCCGGGCGGCCCTGGACAACGGCAGCTACCGTCCGAGCGAGTCGGCCCGGGACTGCGGCGGATTCGACATCGCCGTGGTGACCGTGCCGACCCCGCTGCACGAGGGCACCCCCGACCTGCGCTACATCAGGGAGTCGGCGGTCACCCTCGCCCGCTATCTGCGCCCCGGGGCCACGGTCGTACTGGAGTCGACGACCTATCCGGGCACCACCCAGGAGCTGTTCGCCCCGATCCTGGAGGAGGGTTCGGGCCTCACCGCGGGCTCGGACTTCCACCTGGGCTACAGCCCGGAGCGGATCGACCCCGGCAACGCGGTGTGGGGTTTCAAGGAGACCCCGAAGGTCGTCTCCGGTGTCAACGAGGCCTCCCTCAAGGCCGTCCAGGACTTCTACGCCCAACTCGTCGACACCACCGTGCCGGTGAGTTCGCCGAAGGAGGCCGAGCTCGCCAAGCTCCTGGAGAACACCTTCCGGCATGTGAACATCGCGCTGGTCAACGAGATAGCGATGTTCGCCCACCACCTGGACATCGACGTCTGGCAGGCCATCGACGCCGCCGCCTCCAAGCCGTTCGGCTTCATGAAGTTCACGCCCGGTCCCGGCGTCGGCGGCCACTGCCTGCCGATCGACCCCTCCTACCTGTCCTGGCGGGTGCAGCGCGAACTCGGCCAGAACTTCCGGTTCGTGGAGCTGGCGAACGACATCAACAGCCACATGCCCGAGTACGTGACGCGCCGCATCAGCGACCACTTCAACGAGCGGCGCCGGTCCGTGAACGGCTCGCGGATCCTGCTGCTCGGCCTGGCGTACAAGAAGAACACCGGCGACGCCCGGGAGTCGCCCGCGCTGCGCATCTCCCAGCTGCTGCTCGACATGGGCGCCCAGGTCAGGGCGGCGGACCCGCATGTCGTGGAGAGCCTGCCGGTGGACACCCGGCTGGTGCGGGTCGAACCGACCCAGCGGGAGCTGGCGGACGCCGATGTGGTGGTCCTGCTCACCGACCACGACGGCTTCGACTACGAACTCGTCGCCGAACACGCCCCCTTCGTCCTGGACTGCCGCCGCCGGCTGCCGTCCGGACCCACCATCGAGGTGCTCTGAACCATGCGAGCCGTGTGTGTGGCCGGGGCGCGCCCCAACTACATGAAGATCAAACCGGTGATGGACGCCCTGGAGCGGCGGGACACCGAGGTCCTCCTCGTCCACACCGGCCAGCACTACGACCCGGCGATGAACGACGTGTTCTTCACCGACCTCGGCATCCGCCCGCCCGACCGCTTCCTCGGCGTCGGCTCCGGCAGCCACGCCGAGCAGACCGGCCGCGTGATGACCGCGTTCGAGCCGCTCCTCGCCGAGGTGGGCCCGGACGTCGTGGTCGTGGTCGGCGACATCAACTCCACGCTCGCCTGCGCCCTGGTCACCGCCAAGGCCGGGCCGCTGCTCGCCCATGTCGAGGCCGGGCTGCGCAGCCGCGACTGGAGCATGCCGGAGGAGGTCAACCGGGTCGCCACCGACCGGGTCAGCGACTATCTGCTGGCCCCCTCCCCCGACGCCGTGGACAACCTGCGCGCCGAGGGATACCGGGAGGACCAGATCCACCTGGTCGGCAATGTCATGATCGACACGCTGCTGGCCAACCTGGACCGGGCCCGGGCCTCCGACGTCCTGGACCGGTACGGCCTGGCCGGGGGCGAGTTCGGCCTGGTCACCCTGCACCGGCCCGCCAACGTCGACGACCCGGAGGTGCTCACCGGGCTGCTGAAGGCCCTGGGCGAGATCGCCGGGCGCCTGCCGCTCGTCCTGCCCGTGCATCCGCGCGCGGCCGGACGGCTCGCCGAGATCGGCGTCCCCGGGGGCGTCCGGCTCGTTCCGCCCGCCGGATACCTGGACTTCATCGCCCTGCAGGACTCCGCGCGCGTCGTCCTCACCGACTCCGGCGGGGTGCAGGAGGAGACCACCGCGCTGGGCGTGCCGTGTGTGACCCTGCGGGACAACACCGAGCGGCCCGTCACGGTCGAGCAGGGCACGAACGTCCTCGCCGGGCGGGATCCGGCGCGGATCACGGCCACCGTGAACGCCGTACTGGACCGGCCGCCCGCGCCCCGCCGGCCCGACCTCTGGGACGGCCGCGCGAGCGACCGTATCGCCGAGGTGCTGCTGACGGGCGGCACCGCGAGTACCCGGATGAGACCGACCGACCAGCCCGGACCCAAGGATCGAACGTTCCCCATATGATCCGCTTGCAACTTATGCTCGTCGAACGTTTGGTCGCGAGGGGGGACCGTCATGGATCTCGCTGAGATCGTCCGGGTCATGCGCAGGCGCTGGTACGTCCTGCTGCCGGGACTGCTGCTGGCCGCCGGCCTGGTGGTCGCGGTGACCGTGCTGGTCCCGGTCACGTACCAGTCGCAGAGCACGGTGGTGCTGCTGAACTCCCAGAAGGCCACCCAGGCCTACGACGGGAACCCCTTCCTCAGCACCCAGACCTCGCTCACCGGCATGGCCGACAGCCTGGCCCGCAACCTGAACTCCGACGACTCGCTGCGGGATCTCAAGGCCCGCGGCGCCAAGGGCACGTTCGCGGCCAAGCTCGCCGACAACGCGCAGGGACCGCTGATGTGGCTCACCGTCACCGGCACCGACCAGGACTCGGTCCTGTCCTCGGACAAGATCCTGACCGCGTACGCCAAGGAACGGCTGGACCAGTTCCAGAAGGAGCAGTCGGTCGCCCCGAAGGCCATGATCCGGATGACGACGATCGTGCCGCCGCAGAACCCGGTGGCGCAGACCAAGACACGGCTCGAGTACATGGTCATGGCCGGGGGTCTCGGCCTGGTGCTCACCCTGGCCGTCGCCTTCTACGTGGAGGCGCGCAAGAGGTCTTCGCGCACACCCGCGCCGGAGGCCGGACCCGTCGAGCCGACACGGGAGGCGGCCGGCGCCGCCCCCGCCCGCCCGGCCGGGGAATCGATCGTCGAGGAAACCCTCGCCATCCGGCAGCCGCCCCGCTGGTCGAAGACCTCCGCGGACGGTGCGCCCGCCGCGGAACCCGACGCACCACAGCCCGCCATGGCCGTGGCATCCGCCGCAGAGCCGCTCGACGAGGAGTCGACTCATGGACATCGCCCGCGCACCGGACAGCGGGACCGGTGAGACGAGCGACGCGCCCGCTCCTCCCGACCCCGTAACACCCCCTGCCGGACCGGCGGTTCCACCCGCCGCTCCCTCCCTCGGCCGCAAGGTCCGTTCGGCGGCCCGGTGGAGCCTGATCAACACCGTCGTCCTGCGGCTGGGCAACTTCGCCACCGGCATCGTGCTGGCGCGCTTCGCCCTGGGCCCGGCGGAGTGGGGCGTGTACGGCATCGCCCAGACCGTGCTGCTCGTGCTGCTGTCCGCGAACGAACTGGGCGTCGGCCTGGCCATCGTGCGCTGGGAGGGCGACGCGCGCCGGTTCGCGCCGACCGTGCTGACCCTCAGCACCCTCTCCAGCGGACTGCTGTACGTGGCCCTGTTCGCGGCCGCACCGACGGTGGCCGGACTGCTCGGCTCACCGGACGCCGCGAACGTCCTGCGGGTGATGTGCCTGTGCGTGGTGATCGACGGGGTGGCACAGGTCCCCGGCGGCTTCCTCACCCGGGAGTTCGCCCAGGGCAGGCGGATGGTCATCGACGGGCTCAACTTCGTGCTCGGCACCGCCGTGACCCTGCTGCTCGCCTTCGAGGGCTGGGGCGCGATGAGCTTCGCCTGGGGCGCCGTCGTCGGGAACGTCGTCACCCTCATCGGCTGCGCGCTGGCGGCCCCGGGCACCCTGAGGTTCGGCTGGGACCCCGGGCAGGCCCGCGCGCTGCTGCGGTTCGGGCTGCCGCTGGCGGGGGCGAGCATGCTCGCCCTGGCGGTGGTCAACGTCGACACCATGGTGGTGGGCGCGACCCTCGGCAATGTCGCGCTGGGGTTCTACGTCCTCGCCTTCAACATCTCCGGCTGGCCCGTGCGGATCATCTCCGAGGCCGCCCGCCGGGTCTCCTTCGCCGGGTTCTCCCGGCTGGCCGGGTCCCCGCAGGCACTGGCCCAGGGCTTCAGCCGCGCCCTGGGCGTGGTGATCACCGGCACCGTCCCGCTGTGCGTGCTGCTGGCCGGCCTCGCCGAGCCGCTCATCCGGCTGATCTACGGCAGCCAGTGGGCCCCCGCCGCCGCGGCGCTGCCCTGGCTGATGGCCCTCGGCCTGATCCGCATCGGCAGCGAACTCGCCTACGACTGCCTGGTCGCGATCGGCCAGCGCCGTTCGCTCTTCCTGGTGCAGGGCCTGTGGCTGGTGGCCCTGATCCCGGTGCTCCTCGCCGCCGCGCACCTGAACGGCATCGTCGGCGTCTCCGAGGGACATGTCCTGGTGGCCGGCGGCCTGGTGGTGCCGGTCTTCCTGGTCGCCCTCGGCCGTGGCGGCATCGGTCTGGGCCGGATCGCCCGGGCCTGCGCCTGGCCCTTCCTCGGCGGAGCCGTGATGGCCGTGATCGTCCTCGGCCTGCAGCACGTGTTCGGCGACGGGCGGCTCGCCCTGCTCACGATCGGCACCGTCGCCCTGGCCGCGTACGCGGTGTGTGTACTGCCCAGCCTCGGCTTCCTGCGGGGCGCCGGACAACGGGAGTCGAGGTGAGCCGGATGCCACGGCGGATCAGCCGGAGCTCGTGCGTGTGGCCGACGCTGGGTGTCCTGCTGGCGGTCCTGGCCACGGCCTGCTCGGGATCGGACGACTCCGCGCTGCCGGACTGCCCGGACACCGCGCTCACCTGCCCCGCGAGCGGATCCTCGGCGGCCCCGAGCAGCGATCCGCCGACCACGGCCGACAAGACGACGGGGACGCCGGGGAGCACCACCGCCGTACCGTCGTCCCCCACGGCAACGTCCGCCACCACGGCCGGCAAGGGCGACGCGTCCGGCACACCCGCGGCCAAGGCCGCCTGCTCCTCCCCCGGCGCCTGCGGATTCCCCGACGCCCGCACCACCGGCCCCCGCGTCCCCCTCACGCCCCACAAGACCGGCTACAAGGCCGTCCGTACCGACGGGATGGTCATCCGGGGCTGGGACATCACCGGTTCGCTCGACATCTACGCGAACGACGTCACCGTCATCGACACGAAGATCACCTCGGACAACTGGTGGGGCGTCAACCTGCGTCCCGGGTACCACGGCCTGCGGATCCTGCACTCCACCATCACCGCGGTGCCCGGCAAGGGACCGGACAACGGCGGGGTGGACTACGCGGTGTCGAACATGGGGACCAGCTCCATCGAGGTCGGCTGGTGCGACGTGTCGGTGTTCGGCGACGCGCTGGCCATGGGGCAGGGCAACCTGCACGACAACTACGTCCACGACATCGCCCCGTTCGTCAACAAGGGCGGCGAGTGGCAGCACACCAACGCGGTGATCAGCAGCGGCGGCAACGACGGGCAGCTGGTCATCCGCCACAACACGCTGCTCAACCCGACGAGCCTCAAGCAGGGCGCCTCGGGCAGCATCGGCCTGTTCGCGGACAGCGGGGTGGTCCGCAACGTCACCGTCGACGGCAACTGGATAGCCGGCGGCGCGTACGCCCTCTACGGCGGTGACACCGGCGCCACCGGGATCAAGGTCACGAACAACGTCTTCTCGACCGAGTACCACCCCGCCTCCGGCGGCTACGGCCCGGTCGCCCACTGGAACGCGGAGGGCGCCGGAAACGTGTGGCGGAACAACCGGATGTCCGACGGCCGCCCGGTCACCCCGGAGCCGGCCTCGTGAGCGGCGGTCTGCCGCGCCGGGTCGCGCGGGCACCCTGGACGCTCCTCAAGGCGCTCTTCGGCTGGCTGGTGCTCTTCGAGGCCAGGAACAAGGTCCTGCTGGCCCCGAGCGCGGTCCGGCTGCGCCGGTTCGAGGACGCCGAGACCCGACGCCTGGCGGCCGGACTCCCCTCGGCACCCTCGGCGCTGGTCGCCACCGTGATCGCCACCCACCGGCGCCCCGAGGCGCTACGGGCCGCTGTGCGCTCGGCCCTGGACCAGACCGTCCGCGACCAGGTCGTCATCGTGATCGACGACGGCGCGGGGCTGCCCGAACTCCCCTCAGATCCAAGGCTGTTCGCCGTCTCCCTCGCCCGCAACACCGGAGTGGCGGGCGTCGTGCGCAACGTCGGCATCCGCCTCACCCGCTCGCGGTACGTGGCGTTCCTGGACGACGACAACCTGTGGGAACCCGATCACCTGGAACGGGCGCTGGCGGTCCTGCGGTCCCCCGGCGGACCCGACGGCGTCTACACGGCACTGCGCCGCGTGCTGCCCGACGGCAGCGAGCAGGACGTCCTTTCGGTGCCCTACGACCGCCGCCGCGCCGCCCGCGAGGCCTTCCTGGACACCAACGCCTTCGTAGCCCGCCGCACCCGCTCCCTGTACTTCAGCCGTCTGCGCCGGACTCCGGAGGTGCTGCCCCGGGAGGACTGGGAGCTGATCCGCCGGTACGGGCGCAGGCACCGGGTGCGCCACGTGCCGCACCCCACCGTCCGGTACCTGATGAACCCGGCCAGCTTCTACACCCAATGGCGACAGCCCAGTTGAGGGCCCAGCCTCCCGTCCGCTCCGACCACAGGTGGTTGATCCCGTGCCACGATCCCGCGCTCTCAGGAACAAGTTCGTCGACGCCCCGGGCTCGCTCGGCGAACGACTGCGCATCGCCCGCTGGGAGAGGTTCCGGCGCAGCTTCCCCGGCATCGAGAACATGAGCGTGGTGGACCTGGGCGGGACCGCCGAGATGTGGCTGCGCGCACCGGTGCGCGCCAAGCACGTCCACCTGATCAACCTGGAGGCGCACCCCGCCGAGCTGCCCGAGTGGATCACCGCGGAGAACGCCGACGTCACCGACCCGGCGGTGGCCGCCGAGCTGAGCGCCGACGGCGGCTACGACCTGGTGTTCTCCAACTCGACCATCGAGCACGTGGGCGGTCACAGCCAGCGGCAGAAGTTCGTCGCCGCCGTCGAGCAACTGGCGCCGCTGCACTGGATCCAGACGCCGTACCGCTACTTCCCCGTCGAGCCGCACTTCGTGGCGCCGGGCTTCCAGTTCCTCCCGCTGGCCGCCCGGGCCCGCCTGGTGCGGCACTGGCCGCTGGTCCACAGCCGCCCGGACAGCCCGGAGTCCGCGATGAACGCCGTGATCAACATCGAGCTGCTGACCCGCACCGAGATGCGCTACCTCTTCCCCCGGTCGGAACTCCTCAGCGAGCGGGTGCTCGGTGCCCCGAAGTCGCTCATCGCCGTGAGAACGGAGCCCGCATGCTGAACAACCTGGTCAACAGACATGACGCGGACCGACTGCTGCGCAAGGTGCGCAAGCTGGACCTCGACCCGGTGCTGGCGAAGCTGCGGGTGCGCGGTGGCGCCCGGGTCGTCCAGCACTGGTCCCAGGTCGACCCGTCGCTGACCGAGTGGTGGGCGATCCCGTCGGTCATCAGGCGCTGGAATCTGCTGATGACCGGCGACGCGGACACGTCGTTTCCCGAGTACGTGGCCGCCAAGCACTTCGCGCCGCACACCGACCTGCGCGGCCTGTCCCTGGGCTGCGGCACCGGCGGCAACGAACTGCTGTGGGCGAAGACCGGCGCGTTCTCCCTCCTTGAGGGCGTGGACGTGGCGCCGGAGCGGATCGACTTCGCCACCCGGACCGCCGCGGAGGAGGGTCTCGCCGACGTCCTACGCTTCCGGGTCACCGACGTCAACCGGATGACCGCCGACGGCGAACGCTTCGACGTCCTGCTGGGCCTGCAGTCGCTGCACCACTTCGACCACCTCGACGAGACGCTGCCACGGCTGTCCCAGCTGATCGAGCCCGGTGGCACGTTCGTCGTCGACGAGTTCGTCGGCCCCACCCGGTTCCAGTGGACCGACGCCCAGCTGGACGCGGCGAACCTGCTGCTCGCCCAGCTGCCGGAGGAGCGGCGGCGGCTGGCCGACGGGCGGATCAAGCAGCGGGTCGTGCGGCCCAGCAGGCTGGCGATGGTGCTGGACGACCCCTCGGAGGCGGTCGACGCGGCCGCACTGCTGCCGGGCCTGCGGCGCGAGTTCGAGGTCGTCGAGGAACGGCCGTACGGCGGCACGGTGTTGCACATCGCGTTCTCCGGCATCGCACACAACTTCCGTGACCAGGAACCGGAGACGCTGGCTCTGCTGGAGCGGTGCTTCGCGGCCGAGGACGCGGCTCTGCCGGAGGTGGGGCACGACTTCATCGCGATGGTCTGCCGGCCGCGGAGTGCGGCGTAGGCCGTTCGCCACGGCCGTCGACGGGCCGTCCCCGTTCACGCGGGGACGCGCGTCCTCCCGCGTCCGAACCGCCGCATCATGGGCACCTCCACGAACCGGTGCATGAGCCCCGCGAGCGCCACGGAGAGAGCGAGCGCCCCGACGGTGAGCGCCCATGCCTTTGCCGGCGCCGAACCCTCGGCGTCGAGTCCCCGCATCAGGTCCACGATCACCGACTGGTGGATCAGGTAGAAGGCGAACGAGATCTCCCCCAGCCACACCGCCCACCGGCCGCGCCACACGCTCCGCCGCCCCTCGACGTCGGCGACGGCCACGGCGGGGATCAGCAGTGCGAACGGGATCACGGTGACGGCCGACGTCTCCGCGTCCGGCGGGAAGTACGGCGTCACGGCATATGCGACGGCGAGGAGCACCGACGCGGACCACACCGGGATCCGCGGCCAGCGCCCGCTCTTCACGACGAGCGCCATCAGGATTCCCAGCACGAACTCCAGCAGGCGGACCGGCGGGAAGATGTACACGAACCAGTAGTGCCGGTCCGCGGGCAGTAGCGTCGCCGCCACGGGCACCGCGAACACGGCCGCCACGCAGACCGCCGCGCTCGCCCACAGCCGCTCCGGGCGGATGCGCCGCACGACGGGGAGCAGCGCCGGGAAGAGAGCGTAGAAGAACGCCTCGCACGCGAGGGACCAACTGACTGAGTTCGCACCGAAGTAGACACCCGGGTCTGGCCACCATGCTTGCACGAGGCCCAGGTTGGCCGCGCCGACCAGCACGCCGACGGTGTGACCGGTCGCGTACAGGCCGACGACGGAGATGACGAAGGCCACGACGTAGTTCGGGTAGATCTTCGCCGCCCGGCGCCGCCAGAAGGCGCGGGCGGTGTCGCCCGGCCGGGCGGACCAGGTCAGGACGAAGCCGCTGAGGACGAAGAAGAAGGAGACGCCGACGGCGCCCGCGCCTGCCGCGCGGGCGAAGGCGTGCTGGGTCGACGAGGGGGCGAGCAGTCCCGATATCGAGATGTGGAAGCAGAAGACGGTGAACGCCGCGAGGAATCGGAGGCCCGTGAGGGACGGGAGCCGGGAGCCGTCGGTGTGCGTGGCGGTGGGCCTGTCCGATCTGTCGGTGGCCTCGACTGCGCCCATGGGATCTCCTGAGGCCCGGTGAGCGGGCGGGTTGTCGGAACGTGGGTGGGGTGTGGTGCGCCGCTGGATGTGGTGAGGCAGGTCGTCGGGCGGCTGCGGGAGCGTTGTGGCTGGTCGCGCCCACGCGGGTGAGCCGCATATCGACACAGCCCCGTGCCCTGTGGGGCGCTATGGCCCAGGCGTCTTACGCAGGGCCCCTGGTCGGGCCAGTGCTGCTGCCGCTGCTCGGGCGGCCGGGCGGCCGAGGAGTGCGCGGGAGGTTTCGCGGAGGAGGACGGCGGTGCGGAAGGCGGCGGTGGCGAGGGGGCCGTGACGGCGGCGGTAGAGGCGGACGCGGTTGAGGGTGAGGAGGGTCCAGAGGCGGGGGGAGACCTGGGAATCGCCGCCCAGGTGAAAGGCCTCGGCAGTCGGGTCGAGTTGCGTGGCGTATCCGTGGTCGCGGGCCCGCAGGCAGTACTCGGTCTCCTCGGAGTAGAGGAAGAAGGACTCGTCCCAGGGGCCGCAGGAGGCAAGGCAGTCGGCCGAGATCGCCATCAGCGCGCCGGTGGCCCAGTCGGCACGCGTGGGCCGCTGGTAGGCGGAGGGGGCGGTGACGAGCTCACTCAGGGCCGGGAAGCGGCCGGCCCGGGTGTTGCCGATGAGGGCCTCGCCGAGCGCCCGCAGGACGGTCGACTCGCGGCGCAGCGAGTGGTGGGGGGTGGCACTGCCCTCTTCGTAGAGGAGGGGTACGGCGATCCCGACACCGTCGGTGAGGCTGTCGACGAGGCGCTTGGCGCAGCCCTGCCGCAGCCGGACGTCGGGGTTGCAGATCAGTACGGCGTCGTACGCGCCGGCCGCGCCCAGCGCCGCGTTGATCCCGGCGGCGTACCCGGCGTTGCGGCCCGTCTGGACGACCGTGGCGCCCGGGGCCAGGGTACGGAGCGCCTCGACGGTGTCGTCGGCGGAGTCGTTGTCGGCGACGACGAGCCGGTGGTCGAGACCGGCCATGCCGTCGGGGAGCGCGGCGAGGAACCCGGGGAGCACCGAGGCGCTGTTCCAGGTGACGACGATGACGGCGACGGTACTCATCGGGACTCCACGAGTTGGGGGAGCTCGGCTTCGGGGACCTTGTGAGGGACGGGGACCGCGGCGGTCGCCTCGGCAGCCTCGCGGCGGATGAAGCCGAGGTAGCTGCCGCCGACGCCGAGGGTGAGGAAGAACATCCCGGCGTACATGGGGAAGCTGAGTGCGTCGAAGGTGGCGCTGATGACCAGGGCGACCAGGGCCGAGGCGAGGAAGGCCTGCCCGAGCTCCCGGTCCGACTCGGTGCGGGCGAGCCGGCGGATGGCACCGCCCTGGTGGATCCCGGTGACGAACAGCACGAGCAGGGCGACCAGCCCCAGGGCGCCCGTCTCGGCCAGGGTCAGCATGTACTGGTTGTCCGTGAAGAAGTACAGATCGGGGGTGAAGGTGCCGAACCCCCGCCCGAACCAGGGGTGTTCGCTGAGGTAGGGGACGATCGCGCTGTATTTCACGGTGCGCGCCTGGGTGCTGCTGTCGGAGTTGGACAGGAAGGTGGCGAACAGGTTGGTGATGGTGCCGATCAGCCCGGGGATGATCACCTTGAAGCCTGCCACCGAGCCCAGGACGATGCCGAGCGCGGCCCAGCGGCGCTGCGGCTTCCAGCGGGGCACCATCACCAGGATCACGATGAAGGCGCCGATGATCGAGGTCCGGGACACCGTCAGCGGCAGTGCGCCCGCCATGATGGCCACCGGGGCCCAGCGGCGCAGTGCGCCCGCGTGCCGGCGCACCGGGTCGAAGGCCTGGTGGACGGCGAAGGGGACCAGGATGGCGAGCATGCCCCCGAACTCCAGCGGGTGGGCGGTGGTGGAGCGCGGCCGGGTGAACGAGCCGCGGTCCATGGCGCTGAGTCCGACCGTGTTCGAATGCAGGCCGGGGATGTGGATGGAGTCGGCGATGTTGGTCGCGGCGAAGAAGTCGTAGTAGCCGATCAGGGCCACCACCGTGCCCAGGACGACGAGCCTGCGCATCAGGGTCTCCAGGCGGCTGCGGTCCTGGATGCCGGCCGAGGACAGCACGACGAGCGCCACCCACACCCCGAGCAGGATGAGCCCCCGGTCGGCGCCGAGGACCTCCTCGTGGGAGCTCATCCGGGTCGCGTCGGCGAGGTACGACAGCAGGACCGCCGCGGCGAGCACGCACATCGCCACGCGCGGCAGCCTGGTACCCGGGGCCGGCAGGATGCGGCCGCCGAGCCAGGTCGCCAGGTACCAGAGGAGTCCCAGCAGGGCGAAGACGTTGGCCGGGGTGCCGACACCGCCGAGCGCGGGCAGGGTGAGGTTCGAGGGGACGAAGAAGGCCAGGACCAGGTAGCCGGTGAGGACGGTGGTGGCGTCCAGGCGTCGTACCAGCAGGCCCTTGGGCCGTTCGGGGGGATGGGCCCGATGGCGCCGGGGCACGTATCCGGCCACGGCGCGTCCCCGGCGGCGGACCACGGCGACGCCCTCGGCCAGGATGGACAGCAGGAACGCGCTGACCAGTCCGGCGATGACGACCGCTGCGACGTCCTGGTACCGGCTCTTCGACTGCGAGACCGGGGTCTGCGGCATGACGACCGGAGCGGTCTGCACCGTGTACACCGTCGGCACCTTGGAGGCGGTCTGCAGGGCTTTGAGCTGCTCCCCGGCGAAGCTGGTGAGGGTGGTGGTCTCGCGGAGCACGTTCGCCCGGTCGGTGCCGGTGACGCTCAGGGTGAGCAGCGGGCTGTCGGCGTCCGGCGCGAAGCCGACCGTGTACGGGTCCGTGACACCGCGGGAGTGCAGTTCCTTGGCCGAGTCACCGGACTGCAGCGTCCTGATCAGCACGTCGGCGGTGACGACCAGCGAACCGCCCGCGTTCGACAGGGGGTTGCCGAAGGTGGGCGCCAGCTTGGCGATCGCCGTGGAGTCGAGGAGCGTGACGGAGCTCTGCGACTCGTAGGACACCGGGATGGTGCGGTACAGATAGCCGCCCGCGAGCAGGCTGAGCAGGGTGAGGGGCACCATGAAGTACCAGCGCCTGCGCATGATGGCCAACAGGTCGGCGAGGCTCATGAGATCTCCCTTTTGGTGGCGGTTCGCCCCGGCGCCTGCGAGGATCTGTGGCGACGGAAGGAATCCCCGTGTCGCCTCGTGACGTCGCCGAAGCGCTGCTCCGCCGCTGGTACGTGCTGCTGCTCGCGCTCGCTCTGACGGCCGCCGGAGCGTACAAGGTGCTGCATCCGGCTCCCCAGTACCTGAGTTCGGCGGTGGTGGTGCTCAAGCCGCCCGTGACGGGCAACCAGCCGAACCAGCTGACGAACCTCCAACCGCCGCTCGCCACCCTCTCGTACGGCGTGATCCAGCAGTTGGAGTCGCCCGCCGGGCGCAAGGAGCTGGCGGCCGCCGGAGTGCACGGGACATACCAGCTGATCCCGCGCAACAGCGGCACCAGCGCGACGCCCCGCTATCTGATCCCTTCGGTGCAGGTGCAGGCACAGCGGGGCGGCGCCGTCGAGGCCGACACCGCCGTCACCCGGGTCATCGAGGCCTACACCGCGCACGTGACCGCTCTCCAGGACGCCGAGGGGATCGCGCCGGCCTCGCGGATCAGCGCCTCCGTCCTGGTCGCCGCGAGCGCCTCGCCCGTGCAGGGCACCAGGACCCGCGCCCTGGCCGGTACGGCACTGCTGGGCGGGGTCGCCGGCATCCTGGGCGCGCTCTGGTTCGACCGGTACGCGCTGCGCCGCAGGGGGCGGGACGGCGGCCGCCCGGAGCCGGTCCGCCGGGCCGACGGCATCGCGGTGGCGGGCTGAGTCGATCTGGTGGCGCATCAGATACCGCGGCGCTTCCAGGACTCCCACCACAGCGCCTCCCGGCCGCGTTCGGCCACGGCCGACCACACCAGGGGCTGCAGGTACGGCATCGCCTTCGGTCCGATCCGTCTGCGCAGGCGCAGTGCGCGGTACTCGGGCAGCGCCGCGTATCCCGGCAGGCACTGCTCGGCGAACTCCACGCACTCGTCGACCGGTACGACGCCGGTGCGGCCCCGGTCGTAGGCCCGGTAGGCGCGGCGCAGGGCGTAGCGGGCGAGGCGGGTGTGGACCTGCTCGGCCAGGTGGTCGGCGTTCGGCAGCCGGTCGGCGCATTTCACGAGCACCGAGTCGAAGGCGACCAGGCGCTGGCGCAGGTCGTCGAGCTGGCCGCCGAAGTCGACGGTGGACATGTTGTTGCCGTGGACGCGGTAGAAGGCCTGGTCGGCGCCGCGTATGTAGCCGACGTCGGCGTGGGCGGCGAGCCGCATCCACATCTCGATGTCGCCGGCGTGCGGCAGGGCGGGGTCGTAGCCGCCGACCTTGCGCTGGAGGTCGGTGCGGACGACGACCTCGGGCGAGGTGATGCAGCCGGTGCCCTCCCGGAAGCGGCGCTCCAGCCACCACTGGCCCGGGTAGACGACCGAACCGGTGCTCTGCGTGCGGGCCTTGGGCAGGGGGCCACCGTGCTGGAAGCGCAGCGGGCGGCCGTAGGCGAACCCGGCCTCGGGGTGGGCGTCCAGGAGCGCGGCGGCGCGGACCAGGGCGCCCGGCACGAGCCGGTCGTCGGCGGACAGGAGGGCCACGTAGTCGCCGTCGGCCCACTCCATCAGGCCTTCGTTGTACGTGGCGATGTGACCCTTGTTCTTCTCGTGGACGAGGACCTCGATCCGCGAGTCGGCGGCGGCCAGCTTGAGCGCGGCCTCCGCGGAGTCGTCGGGCGAGGCGTCGTCGATGATGAGGACCCGGACGTCGACGCCGTCCTGCTCGTCCAGGACGCTGCTCACGCAGTCGGCGAGGAAATGGCCGTACTTGTAGCAGGGGATCACAACGCTGACGCTGCTCATCGGTGGTGAAGCCAATCCCCGTCGGTGGTCCGTGCTCTGCCGGGCACGGACCACCGACGGTGTGTGGGGACGGGTCAGTTCTTCTTGTTCTTCTTGAAGGTGGTCTTGCTCGTCAGGGTCCAGCTCCGGGACTTCAGCGTGTCGCGGTGCTTGTCCTTCGCGGTGACCGTGATCTTGAACCGGGTGCCGTCCGGAAGCGGGGCGGACAGGTGCACGGTCGCCCTGTGGGTCTTCCGGTCATAGGTGACCACGGCCGTGACGTGGAGCTTCTTCGCCGCCTGGGAACCCTTCAGGACGGTCACGGTCGCCTTGACGGACGCCACCGCCGCCTTGACCGGCACGGTCACGACGAGGGGGCTCGCCACGTCGGCGGTGTGCGCCACGGTGGCCGCGGTCACCTCCGAGGCGGCGACCGACGCGGCCAGGGACGCGCTCGGGTCGTCGGCGGTGAAGACGGGGCCGACCCAGTAGTTCGCGGATCCGTAGGAGCCGTTGGGGAAGGCCGAGTCGCCGTACTTGTAGAGCCCGTTGTGGTGGGCGGTGGTGTCGGCCGTGGCCGTCAGCGGATAGGACTTGTGGGCCGCCGCGAAGTAGCCGCCGTCCACCGCGTAGTTGCCGTTCGGCGCGTGGTAGGACACGACGTAGGCGGTGTCGGCGGTGATCGCCACCGGGGTGGCGAAGGTCAGCGTCTGCCAGCCGGAGGCCGTCTCGTTGGTGAAGGTGCCGCTGGCGAGCAGGGTGCCGTCGTCGGTCCACAGGCTGCCGGTGTGGGTGCCCGTGTTGCCGGTGCCCTTGTAGAAGGTGACACCGGTGACCCAGCCGGCCGCGGAGGACGTGAACCGGGTTCCCAGCTCCACGGAGTTGGGGTCGGCGGTCATGTCGGGGGTGGCCGGTGTGGCGGAGGAACCCCACAGCGAGCAGGGGCAGGTGACCGCCGGCGGTGTGGAGCTGGTGGTGAACGACCAGGTCACCGGGTTCGCCATGGCGTTGCCCCACACGTCGGAGGCCTGGACGGACGCGGTGTACGTGGTGTGCAGGTCCAGCTCCGTCGACGGCGTGAAGGTCGCCTTGTTCGACGCGGGGAAGGTGACGGCGCCGGGCACGGTATTGCCGTCGGCGTCCTTCACGGTGAACGTCACGCTGTCGGTGTCGACGGCCGAGCTGAAGGTGGCCGACACCGGCGACGTGATCGACGCGTCGGTCGCCCCGGACGTCGGGGAGGTCGAGGAGACGGTGGGCGGGGTCGTACTGGCCGTCGAGGTGTCGAGCACCACGTCCACCCAGTAGTTGCTGCCCGAGGACGCCGAGGACGGGAAGGAGCTGGTCGAGCCGTAGTGGTAGACGCCGTTGCCGCCGTCGACCCCGGTCTGCAGGGCCGTCAGCGGGGCCAGACCGGCGCCGCTGCCGGCGAAGGAGGGGTCGTAGGAGTATCCGCCGTTCGGGGCGAAGTACGAGGCGACGTAGGTGGTGTTGGCCTTGACGGTCACCGGGGTGGAGAAGTTCAGCTGCTGCCAGCCGGAGGCCGTCTCGCCGGTGAAGGTGCCGGTGGCCAACCGGGTCCCGGAGGCCGTCCACAGGCTGCCGATGTGGGTGCCGGTGTTGACCGGCGACTTGTAGAAGCGCACACCGGTGACCGAACCGGCCACGGTGGTACGGAACTTGACGCCGAGCTCCACCGAGCCGCCGTCGCCGGCGTTGACGGTGCCGGGCACGGCCGAGGCCGGCCAGATGGTGCACGGGCAGGCCTGGGGGCCGACCGTCACCGGGACGGTGGTGACGGCGCCGATGTTGACGCTGTCGTCGACCGCGCGGACCTTGATGGACTCGGATCCCGGGGTGGTGGGCGTCCAGCTGTAGGTCCAGGACCCGAGGCCGGTGGCGGCCTCCCAGGTGGTGCCGCCGTCCGTGGAGACCTCGACGCGGGCGACCACGCCGCCGGAGTCGGTGGCGGTGCCCTTGATGGTGACCGCCTTCAGTGCCGGGACGGTGGCCCCGGAGGCCGGGCTGGTCACGGTGACGGTCGGGCCGGTGGTGTCGGTGGTGGCCGTGGCACCGACCAGGTTGCTCTGCAGGGTCAGCGGCTGGACGCCCATGTCGGCGAGGATGTTCACCGTCGCCTGCTGCATCCGGGAGTCCTCGGTGACCACCGTGTCGTCGGGGTTGTAGGTGGGCACGTTGGTCAGGCCCCACGACCACTGCACGGTCCCGGTGCCGAACACCAGGGCCCCGGAGTCCTGGTCGCGGAACTCGACGAGGTTGTGCGTCGCCGTGCCGTTGCCGTACAGGTTGCCCCAGTCGAGCCGGTAGGTGCCGTCGGTGATGTCCACCGTCGTGGAGGACACGTCGATCTCACCGGCGGGCCGGGTGCTGTTGTCGAGGTCGCTGTCCCACTCGTAGCCGAGCGTGCCGGTCGGGAAGGTCGCTGTCTGGCTGGAGGTGAGGCTCGCGATGGAGGTGTTGCGCCAGATCCGGTTCTTGCCGTACGAGCCGGGGACGGTGATCGCGTCGGCACGGTAGCCGTTGGCCTGGAACATGGACCCGGTGAGGATGTTCGGCGGCTGGTAGGTCTGGCCGTAGTTGGTGCTGGTCGGATCCATCCAGGTGCCGGTCCAGGTGCCGCTGGGATCGGCGACGCCGTTGTTGAACGCCATCTTGGTCATCTTGTAGCAGACCAGGGTGCGGTCGGCCGTGCTCGTGCCGTCGATGCTGGGGGCGAGCCGGGTCTTCCAGAAGACCTCGTTGCCGCTGAAGAAGCCCTGCTGCACGCCGGCCTTCCGGGCCGCCAGGACGTTGGAGTACTGGCTCTGCGTCCAGTACTCGTCGTGCCCGGACGACATGTACATCTTGTGCTTCTCCAGCAGGGTCGCGCCGCTGCTCGACGACACGTCCACACCGGACACGTAGCTGACGTCGTAGCCGTTGCGTTCCAGCCAGGACAGCATCTCGAACTCGGAGCCGTAGATGCCGTTGTCGCCGCCGATGTCCAGCGGCCGGTTGTAACTGACCTCGTAGGCGCGGCCGTCGGGCGCGGGCCCGGTGCCGCCGTACAGGTCCTGGCCGCCGTAGTCGTTGTAGGCCTGCCAGGTCTGGTCACTGGTCTGTACGACGACGGCGGAGGTGCTGGAGTCGTTGCGGACGACGAACGGGTACGGCATCAGGCCGTCGCCGTCGGTCTGCGTGAGGTTCGCGATGTACAGGCCGGACACGGCGTCGCTGGGCACGGTCCAGGTCGCGGTCACCGGCCAGTTGCCGCAGTCCACCAGGCCGGTGCTGCTCTTGGTGGTGCAACTGGCGGCCTTGCTGGTGTAGTTGGCCGGATACGTCACGGCTGCCTGGGCCGCGGTCGACATCTGGCGCGCGCCGTCGCCGCCGTACCAGCCGAGCCGGAAGATCTGGATGTTGTACGAGACCGGGGACTGGACCTTGAACTGGACCGTGTCGCCCGCCTGGACGCTCTCCTTGGTGGTGAAGCCCTTGATGTCACCGTAGGCGTTGGGCGAGAACCAGTCGTCCTTGGGGGTGCCCGTCTTGGAGTTCTCGCACACGATCGGGTTGGAACCCGACCCGCACGGATCGGACGCCGCCTGTGCGGAGGCGGCCAGCGGGAGCACCGCCAGGATCAATGCCACTACGACGGCGAGGCGCCCGCCCCGGATCCGTCTGCTCCATTTTCTCATGTGTACCTCTCAGCGGTGCTGTGCTGGTCCGGCCCGTGGGGCCGAGATGAAGCGGGGGGTGGCGCTTGAAGCCGGTGGGGATCAGCCGCCGAGCGCGTCGGTGAACGTGTCCACGACGCGCTGCTGCTGGTCGGGGGTGATCTGTGGGTACAGCGGCAGCGACAGGATCCGGTCCGCGGTCTTCTCCGCGTGGGGGAAGTCGCCCCGGTCGTACCCGAGATGGCGGTACGCCGGTGTCAGGTGGACGGGCGCGGGATAGTGCACCCCGGCGCCGATGCCCTCGGCGTTGAGCTTGCCGACGACGTCGTCCCGGTCGGTGTCGGCGACCTGGACGACGTACAGGTGCCAGACGTGGACGTTGCCGGGCGCGGTGACCGGGAGGACGATCCGGCCGTCGGCGGCCAGGCCGGCGAGGAGTTCGTCGTAGCGGGCGGCGGCCGCCCGGCGGGCCGCGTTGCCGTCCGCCAGCCGTGCCAGCTTCGCCCGCAGGACGACGGCCTGTAGTCCGTCCAGTCGGCTGTTGAAGCCGGGCACGTCGTGGCGGTACTTGGCGACTCCACCGTGGTTGGCGATCGCCCGTACCAGGTCGGCGCGTTCCTCGTCGTCGGTGAGCACCGCGCCCGCGTCGCCGTAGGCGCCGAGGTTCTTGCCCGGGTAGAAGCTGGTGGCGGCGATGGATCCGCTGCCCGGGGTACGGCCGTCGCGGGTCGCGCCCTGGCACTGGGCCGCGTCCTCGACTACCTGTACTTCCGGGGGGAGTCGGTCGCTCAGCGTCGTGACGTCGGCCATCTGTCCGTAGAGGTGGACGGGGACGACCGCGCGGGTGGCCGGGCCGACCGCGTCCAGCGCGGCCTCCGGGTCGAGCAGGTGGCTGTCGGGCAGGCAGTCCGCGAGGACCGGGCGGGCGCCGATCCGGGCGACCGCGCCGGCCGTGGCGATGAAGGTGTTGGCGGGCACCACGACCTCGTCGCCGGGACCGACCCCGCAGGCCCGCAGCGCGAGTTCGACGGCGTCGGTGCCGTTGGCGACGCCCACGCAGTGCGCGACGCCGCCGAAGTCGGCGTACTCACGCTCGAATGCGCGCACCTCGTCGCCGCCGACGAACGCGGTGTTGGCCAGGACCCTTTCGAATCCGGCCCGTACCTCGTCGGCGACCTCCTCGTGGGCCGCTTTGAGGTCCACGAGCGGAATCTGGTTCATGTCAGCGGTCCCCCCACTGTCTCTGTCGCCAGCTGTACCAGCGCGGGCGGTTCCGCCGCGCGCAGCCGTCGGGCCGGGCTCCCCACCCAGACCTCGCCCGGCGGTATGTCGCCGAGCACGGCACTGCCCATCCCGACCAGCGACCAGGCGCCGACCGTCGTACCCTCTCTGACCAGCGCGCCGGAGCCGACGTAGGCCCCCCGCTCCAGCCGTACTCCGCCGCCGAGGCGGACGCCCGAGGTGAGCGTGGCGAAGTCCTCGACCACGTCGTCGTGGGTGAGGACGACCTGGGGCATCACGGCGACATGCGCGCCGACCCGCACCGCGGCCGTCAGGGCGCAGTGGGCGAGCAGGACCGTGCCGGGGCCGACCTCGGAGGTCGCGGAGACCGAGGCCGTCGGGTGGATCACGGTGGCGTAGCGGTCCGCGGGCAGGGCGAGCCGGCGGACCAGGCGGGCCCGGGCCGCGTAGTCCCGGGGGTTGCCGACGCAGATCACCACCCGGGCGCCGGTCAGCTCGTGGACCAGGTCGCAGCCGCCGAGGACGGGCACGCCGTCCACGTCGGTGCCGTGCAGGGCGGGGTTGTCGTCCAGGTGCCCGAGCAGCTTGAACTCGCCCGCGTCCGCCGCGGCCTGCGCGGTCTCCCGGGCGAAGCCGCCCGCGCCGACGATCACGAGTCCGGTCATCTTCGGGCCTGTTCGCGCAGGGCGGTGACGACGCGGTCCTGCTGGGCCTCGGTCATCGTGTGGAACAGCGGCAGGATCAGCGAGTCGCGGGTGAGGCGCTCGGTGACCGGCAGCGGTGCGCGGGGGTGGTCCGCGTAGGCCGGTTCGAGGTGCGCGGCCATGATCCCGCGCCGGGCGGAGACGCCCGTCTCGGAGAGCGCGGCGAGGAGTTCGTCCCGGCCGACCGGGAAGTCCTCGTCCAGCAGTACCCAGTAGGACTGGAAGTTGCTCGTGCCGTGCGCGGGGTCGCGTACGGGGGTGAGGCCGGGGACGTCGTGCAGCGACGCGTCGTAGCGGGCCGCCAGTTCGCGGCGGCGGGCGATCATCGCGTCGAGCTTGCCGAGCTGGACCAGGCCGATGGCGGCCTGGACGTCGGTCATCCGGTAGTTGAAGCCGACTTCCAGGTACCTCTCCAGGACCGGCTTGTTGCTCGCGTGGCGGTCGGCCGCCGAGGCGTTCATGCCGTGCTCGCGCAGCCGGCGCAGCCGGGCCGCCCACTCGGCGTCGTCGGTGGTGATCATGCCGCCCTCGCCCGTGGTGACGAGCTTGCGCGGGTGGAAGGACCAGGCGGCGAGCAGCGCGCCGTGCCCGACGGGCTTGCCGCCGACGGTGGAGCCGATGGCGCAGGCCGCGTCCTCGACCAGCGGCAGGTCCCAGTCGGCGCAGGCGGCGCGCAGGGCGTGCACATCGGCCGGGACGCCGCCCTGGTGGACGGCGAGGACCGCCGCGGTGCGCGCGGTGCGGACCGCGTTCACCGTGGCCGGGGTCAGGTTGCCGGTGGCCGGGTCGACGTCGGCGAACACCGGCTCGGCACCGACGTACCGTACGGCGTTGGCGGTGGCGATGAACGACAGCGAGGGCACCACGACCTCGTCGCCAGGGCCGATGCCCAGGGCGACGAGCGACAGGTGCAGGGCCGTCGTACACGAGCTGACGGCGATGCCGTGCTCGGCGCCCACCCGCTCGGCGAAGGCCTTCTCGAAGGCGGCGACCCGGGGGCCCTGGGCGACCCACCCGGACAGCACCGCGTCGGAGGCGGCCTGGGCCTCCTCCTCGCCGAGCCAGGGGATCATCACCGGAATGCGGTCGGTGCTCACTTGGCGGCCTCCCGCTCCGCGCGCCACCACTGGACCAGGTCGCGCAGCCCGGTGCGCAGGTCGATCTCGGCCGTGAAGCCGAGCCGCCCGGCGGCCTGCGAGGTGTCGGCGAGCCGGCGGACCACCGAGTTCACCGAGCGGGCGGGCCCGTGCACCGGCTCCAGTCCTTCGGCCCCCATCGCCTCCAGCAGCCCCTCGGCGAGCTCCTTCAGCGAGGTCTCCGTGCCGCTCGCCACGTTGAACACCTCGTCGGTGAGGTCCGACTCGGCGGCCAGGACGTTGGCCCTGGCGATGTCGCGGACGTCGACGAAGTCCATGGTCTGGGTGCCGTCACCGAGGATCAGCGGCGGCTCGCCCGCCTCGATGCGCTCCATCCAGCGGATGAGCACCTCGGTGTAGAGGCCGTGGATGTCCATCCGGGGGCCGTAGACGTTGAAGTAGCGCAGGGCCACATAGTCCAGGCCGTACATGGCGTGGAAGCTGCGCAGCATGCCCTCGTTGAAGGCCTTCGCGGCGCCGTAGAAGGTGTCGTTGTTGTACGGGTGGTGGCGCTCGGTCGTCGGGAACTCCTCGGCCATGCCGTAGACGGACGCCGAGGACGAGGCGACCACCTTGGCGACGCCGGCCGCGGCCGCCGCCTCCAGGACGTTGAACGTGCCGTCGACCAGTACCTCGTTGGCGAGCCGGGGCTCCTCCGCGCACTGGGTGATGCGGATCGCGGCGAGGTGGAACACCAGGTCGGCGCCCTCGGTGACCTTCCGTACGGTGTCGGCGTCCCGCACGTCGCCCTCGACGATCTCCACGACACCGCTGGGCAGGGCCTGGGCGAGGTTGGCCCGCCGCCCGCGCACGAAGTTGTCGAGTACGACGACCTCGCGGGCACCGCCCTCGGCCAGCAGGTCGACGAGGTTGGAGCCGATGGTGCCCGCTCCCCCGGTGACCAGGATCTTCTTGCCGCGTACGCTGCTCAACTGTTCTTGCCTTTCAGCGAAGTGGTTCTGTCAACGCCCGGCGCGCAGGCCGACGACCGCGCCCTTGAATTCGAGGCTGCGGGAAGCCGCCTCAAGGATGTCCAGCACCCTCAGGCCCGCCCGGCCGTCGGTCAGCGGCGCCCGGCCCCCGCGGATCGCGTCGCCGAACTCGTCGACCATGCTGCGCAGCGCTTCCTTCTCGCCGATGGCGGGCGCGACCATGTCCCCGGAGCGGTACGAGATGAGCATCTCCCGGCGCTCGTCCGCGCCGATCTCCTGCGGTGCGGCCATGTCCACGCCCCGGTCGTAGACCGAGACCCGCTGCAGCGGGTTGAGGTCGTCCCAGAGCAGGGTGCGCTTGGAGCCGCCCACCATGGTGGTCCGCACCTTGGTCGGGGAGAGCCAGTTGACGTGCACGTGGGCGATGGCGCCGGTGTTGAGCTGGAGGGTCAGGTAGGCGATGCAGGCCTGTCCGGCGCCGATCGGGTCGGCACCGTGGGCGGCGACGGCGACCGGTTCGACGTGGTCCGGGAGGATGAAGTCGAGGATGGACAGGTCGTGCGGGGCGAGGTCCCAGAGCACGTCGATGTCCTTCTGGACGAGCCCGAGGTTGATGCGGACCGAGTCGACGAAGTGGATCTCGCCGAGTTCCCCGGAGCGGACCAGTTCGCGGATCCGGCCCACCGCCGGGGTGTAGCAGTAGGTGTGGTCGCACATCAGGGTGAGGCCGCGTTCCTCGGCCTCGGTGACCAGCCGCATCCCGTCGGCGTAGGTCGCCGCGAGGGGCTTCTCCACGAGGACGTGCTTTCCGGCGCGCAGGGCGGCCAGGGCGATGTCGAGGTGGGTGCCGGCGGGTGTGGCCACGGCGACGGCGGCGACGGTGGGGTCGGCGAGGACGGCCGCGTAGTCCGCGGTGGCCTCGACCGTCGAGTAGCCGCCGAGGACCCGACGGGCCCGGTCCACGTCGAGGTCGCAGAGCCAACGCAGCCGGAAACCCTCACTGGCCTGGAAGTTGCGTACGAGGTTGGGGCCCCAGTAGCCGGCCCCGACGACCGCGACCCCCAACGGCTCCTGCGTCACTGTCTGCCTCTTCCGCTGATTCCTGTGGTCCATCAGTAGGCCCCCGTTCCGCGCACCACCACGGCCCCGGTGCGCGCCAGGATCGACAGGTCAAGGCCCATCGACCAGTTGTCCACATATCCGAGATCGAGCCGGACCGCCTCGTCCCAGGGCAGGTCGGATCGTCCGCTGACCTGCCACAGTCCGGTGAGGCCGGGCTTCACCAGCAGCCGGCGCTTGATGTCCGCCGAGTACTCCTCGACCTCCTCGGGCAGCGGCGGCCGGGGCCCGACGAGCGACATCTGGCCCTTGACGACGTTGAGGAGCTGCGGGAGTTCGTCGAGCGAGCTGCGGCGCAGGAAGGAGCCGACCCGGGTGATGCGCGGGTCCTCCTTCACCTTGAACAGCAGCCCGTCGCTGTTCTGGTTGAGGTGTTCCAGTTCCGCGCGCAGGGCCTCCGAGTCGGGCCGCATGGTGCGGAACTTGAGCATGGTGAAGTGGTCGCCGTAGCGGCCCACCCGCTGCTGCCGGAAGAGGGCGGGGCCGGCGCTGTCGAGGCGGACGACGAGCGCGATCGCCAGCATCGGCAGCGCGAGCAGGAGGAGCAGCACCGCCGCGAGGGAACGATCCAGCAGTTCCTTCGGCAGCCGGGAGAGCCGGGAGAGGTTCGGCGGCTTGATCCGTACCAGCGGCACCCCGTTGGTGGGCCGTACCGCCAGCCGGGCGGTGGCCACGTCGGTCAGGACGGGGGCCAGCAGGAAGTCGACGCCCTGCACGGCCGCCGTCCAGGACATCCGGCGCAGCACGGAGGCGTCGAACTCGGGGGCGGGCAGCACCACCACGGTGTTGATGCCCAGGGCCCGGACGACGTCGTTCATACCGCCGACGCCGCCGAGGGCGGGGAGCCCCAACTTGCGGATCTCGCGGGCGTTCTCGGGGTCGGTCAGGCAGACTCCGGCGGCCTGGAGCTTCGGGGTGCCGCCGCGTCTGAGTACCGCGACCAGTTCCACGATGCCCTGTGACGGCCCGACCAGGAGTGTCGCGCTGCCGTCCCGGCTCTGGGCCCATCGCCGGTGCAGCCGGCGGCGGAGCGTGTAGCGGACCGCGAGGGCGATCGCGGCGACAGGTGCCGCCGCCATGATCATGTCATGAAGGAGGCCCGAATCCTGGATGAACAGCCAGTACGCGACGGCGGCCAGTGCCGGCAGCGCGACGGCCCCCCGGAGCACCCGCCGGTACTCCTCGGTCCCCAGACCGAGCGTGCCCCGGTCGTAGGAACGGTGGGCCAGCATGGCCACGATCCAGGTCGGGGGCAGCACGAGGGCCACCGCCCAGCGGCCGTACGCCGCGTGGACCAGGAAGGCCGCGGCGACGGCAGCGAGGCCGTCCGCGACCAGCAGGACGATGCGGTACTTGCGTTCCCACCGTCTTCGGCGGCCTTGTGGAAGTCTGCGTTCCACGACCGATTGCTCATGCGTGACCTCAATGGTCATGCGCCCCCCACCACATGCGCGGCTACCCCTGACCGAAGTGCCCTGGACCGAGCGGCACTGGAAAGCGAGGGAGCTTCAGCGGTTCCCCAACCGCTTGATGCCCCCGGCATGCTGGTACGTACTGGTTGTTCTGATTGTTCAGATCCGTTCAACGGCCGGTCCATGACGTGCAGTCAAGAACGAGTTCCCCACCCAAACCGGTCCGGCGGCCATCAATCTAGACCACGCGGCGCAGTCTCGGGAACAGTTGGACGAAACACATGTCGCAATAGTGACGCCGACGGCATACTGCCCCCGTGACCAGCATCGTGATCCCGGCCCACAACGAGGCCCGCGTCATCGGCCGGCTCCTCGATTCGTTGTTGGCCGATTCCGGACCCACGGGCTCCGGTGGCTCCGGCGGCCTCGGGGACTCCGCGGACGACACCGACATCGTGGTCGTGTGCAACGGCTGCACGGACGACACCGCCGAGATCGCGGCGGCCCGCGGCCCGCGCGTCCGGGTGGTGGAGATACCCGTGCCGTCCAAGCACGCTGCGCTGCGCGCCGGTGACGATCACGCGCACGGCTTCCCGCGCCTCTACGTGGACGCCGACGTGGTGATCGCGGGCGCCGACGTACGGGCGCTGACCGAGCCGCTGGCCGACGAGACCTCGGGCATCCTCGCCACCGCCCCCGTCCGCCGGATCCCGCTGGCCTCCTGCGCCTGGCGGGTGCGCGCCTACTACCAGGTGTGGCAGCGGCTGCCCGCCGTACGCGAAGGCCTGTTCGGCCGGGGGGTCATCGCCGTGTCCAAGGCCGGGCACGCCCGGCTCGCCGCGCTGCCGCCGCTGATGGCGGACGACCTCGCCGCGTCCCTCGCCTTCACGGCGGAGGAGCGGCGCGTGGTCGACACGGCCGGTGTGGTGATCCAACCCCCGCGCACCTGGCGCGATCTGATCAGACGGCGGGTCCGGGCGGCGGTCTCCACCGCCCAGGTCGAGCAGCACCAGGGGCCGCAGGGGGCCTCGGCGCGCACCAGCAAGGCCGACCTGAAAGCGCTGCTGCGCCGGGAACCGCGGCTCTTCGTGGCGATGGTGGTCTTCCTCTCGGCGGCGGTCGCCGCCCGGCGCAAGGCGGCGAAGGCCGTCCGGGCCCAGGACTTCGGCACCTGGCTACGGGACGAGAGCAGCCGGCAGAACTGATCGCACCGCACCCGGGGGTTCCCTTCTTGTATCTCACCGACCGTTCGCAGCCAGCCCAGGCGGACACCGACCAGGGCCGAAGACGCGGGCCGGGGCGCGGCGTCGCCCCGGTCGTGCTGGTCCTGGGCACGGTCAGCCTGATCACCGACATCTCCTCGGAGATGGTCACCGCCGTGCTGCCGCTCTACCTCGTCACCACGCTCGGCTTCAGCCCGCTGGGGTTCGGCACCCTGGACGGGGTCTACAACGGGGTCAGCGCGCTGGTCCAGCTCACCGGCGGCCACCTCGCCGACCGCGTGCGCAACCACAAGCTGCTCGCCGGGCTCGGCTACGGCCTGTCCGCGCTGTGCAAGCCGCTGCTCCTGTTCGCCGGCAGCATCGGCACCCTGGGCACGGTCCTCGCCCTGGAGCGGACCGGCAAGGGACTGCGCACCGCCCCGCGCGACGCGATGATCTCCCTCTCCACCCCGGCCGCCCGCCAGGGCCGCGCCTTCGGCGTGCACCGCGCGATGGACACCACCGGCGCGATGCTCGGCCCCCTGGCGGCCTTCCTCATCCTGCGCGCGGCGGCGGACGGTTACGACGCGGTGTTCGGGGTGAGCGCCTGCGTCGCCGTACTGGGTGTGCTGGTGCTGGTGCTGTTCGTGCCGGGCAGACGGCGGACCGGGGCAGCGGAGGAGAGCGACGCCAAGCCTCCCGTCCGGGTCCGTGAAGCCCTCGCGCTGCTGCGCATCCCCCGGCTCCGGGCGCTGGCCGGCTGTGCCGCGCTGCTCGGCCTGACCACCGTCAGCGACGCCTTCGTCTATCTGCTGCTGCAGCGGCGCGCCGGCATCGGCGAGGAGTGGTTCCCGCTGCTGCCGCTGGGCACCGCCGTCGTGTTCCTGCTGCTGGCCGTCCCGCTCGGCTCGCTCGCCGACCGGATCGGACGGCGCACGGTGTTCCTCGCCGGACACGCGGCCCTGCTCACCGCCTACGCCCTCCTGCTGTGGGCCCCGGCCGTTTCGGCCCTGGTCCCGCTCGTCCTCGCCCTGCACGGCACGTTCTACGCGGCGACCGACGGGGTGCTCCCGGCGGCCCTCGCCTCCATCGTGCCCGAACAGCTGCGCGCCAGCGGGCTCGCCATCGTCGGCACCAGCCAGGCACTGGCCCGGTTCTGCTGCTCGCTGGCCTTCGGCGCCGCCTGGACGGTGTGGGGCGACGGCCCCGCGCTGGCCGGCGCGGCCGTCGGCCTGCTCTGCTGCGCCGCCGTCGCGGGCCTGGTACTGCGCCCGGCCGACCCGACCCGATGACCACCACCGCCCCACCGAGAACCACAGGAACCAAGGGAACCAGATGACTTCCATGCGCCGCCGTCTGCTCGTCCTCCTCGCGGCGGTCCTGGTGCTCGCGGGCGTGGGCACCGGCGTGGTCCTGCACGCCGCGAACCGCGCGGACCGGGCGAACCAGCCGCACGCGGGCGACCCCACGGTCAGCGCGGGCAGGCCGACGCTCGACCAGAAGAGCCGGCTGATGTTCGTCAACGCGGCCGCCGGACCGCACCGCACCGCGGTCGCCTCGGTCCCGTCGGCCGACCCCGGGGGCGGCCGGACCGCCTCCGGCCTGAAGTGCGTCCGCTTCTACGCGGCGGCGGGGACCGGGGTCTGCCTGCAGTCCAACCCCGGTGTCCTCAAACAGAGCAACCAGGCCCTGCTCCTCGACGCCGACCTGCGCACCAGGCGCACCTTCCCGCTCGCGGGCACCCCCAGCCGGGCCCGGGTCTCGCCCAGCGGCCGCTTCGTCGCCTGGACCGTCTTCGTCTCCGGCGAGTCCTACTCGTCCGCCTTCTTCTCCACCCGGACCTCGGTCCTGGACACCCGCACCATGAAGCTGACGCCCAGCCTGGAGACCTTCGCCATCACCAAGGACGGCAAGTCCTACCACGCCTCGGACGTCAACTTCTGGGGCGTCACCTTCGCCGCCGACGACGACACCTTCTACGCCACCCTCAACACCGCCAACAAGACCTACCTGGTGCGGGGTTCGCTGTCCCGGCGAACGGTCACCACCCTCGTGGAGAACGTGGAGTGCCCCTCGCTCTCCCCCGACGGGACCCGGGTCGCCTTCAAGAAGCGGGTGCTCTCCCGTACCGACCTCTGGCACGAGTACGTCCTCGACCTGAAGACCCTCCGCGAGACACCGCTCGCCGAACGCCACAGCGTCGACGACCAGGCCACCTGGCTCGACGACCGCACCGTCGCCTACGCGCTCCCCTCCGAAGGCGACGTCAAGAGCACCGACCTCTGGTCCGTCCCCGCCGACGGCACCGGAAAGCCGCGCCTGCTGATCGCGGGCGCGTCCTCCCCGGCGCCGCTTTAGGGCCCATCTTTGCGGCATTTACGACAGCTGATGATCTCCGCACATATTCCGTCCCACTGGGCCGCTCCACGGAAAAGTGCCCGAATTGAAGGGTTGGGCACCGATAACGGCGTTCAGGCCGGAGAACGCCATCACTCCGTTACCCGGAAGACGCCCAGGCCGGATACGTCACACCGGCCGGGAGAGCGCTATAGTGCAGCCGTCAACTGCCCGTGCTCGCACGCCAGTACCCCACCCTTCCTCAGAGCGGAGGCCAGGTGTCCCACGTGCGCGTCGTGACGGGCGGGGACACGACTCGGCACGCCACGGACTGTCCTGAACAACCATCACGACAACCCGCCGCGGCGTAGTTCAATTTCCGCATCCGCATTTCCGATGCGGGTAAACGGGCAACCGCTATCCCCCCACCCCTCTCGCACTATCTCCCCCCTCACCGAAAGTCTCCCTCTTTCGTGGCCATCACCGTGCACGAGAACCGGCCCGCGGGCCGGCATGCCGCCGTTCCGTCCGGCAGTCTCTTTCGGCGAATCTATGCTCCGCGCGTGAGCGACGCGCTGGCCTTTTCGATGGCTACGTACGCGATGCCGCTTCTGGTGCTCACCATCACCAGTTCCGCGTCCTTGACGGGCCTGGCGTTCGCGTTGGAGTGGACTCCGCGGATCGCGGCGTTCGTCCTCGCCGGCAAGGTGGTCGACCGCCGGGGCGCGGCGGTCGTCTGCTTCATCGCCTCGCTCGCCCGGGCCACGGTGGTGGCGGTCTCGGCGGTCGCCCTGGTCATGCTGCCGAGGGGCACCGCCGAGACGGCGGTGATGCTGGTGCTGGCGGCCGTCACCGGCACCCTCTCCCAGTTCGGATTCGTCGCCAACGAGGCGGTCGGCGCGATCGTCACCCGGCGCGACCAGGCGCGGCCGCACGGGATCCAGGCGGTCCTCGTCGGCATCGACCAGACGGCCGCGGTGGGCGGTCCGCTGCTCGCGGGCTTCCTGCTGCTGGCGGGACCGGAGTGGATGCTCGGATGCCTCAGCGCGATCTCCTTGTTCGCCGCCGTGCTCGGCCTGCAGACCCCGCCGACCCCGTTGCGGGTCGTCCGGGCCGACGCCGCCGGAAAGGACCGCGCGCTGCGCCTCGGTCTGCGGACGCTGCTGACGCTGCCCGCCCTGAGCTGGCTGGTGGCCGGGCTGGCCTGTTCCAACCTCGCCCTCGGTCTGCTCCAGTCCGCCAGCCCGGTGATCGTGGTGGAGACGTTCGGCCGCTCCGCCGCCGACGTCGGCACCATGTGGTCCGGCGCCGCCGTGGCGACCCTGCTGGCCATCACCTGCTGCCGGCTCGTACTGAGCCGCCTCGATCTCTGGGCGGTGGGCGTGGTGTCCGCGACGCTCGCCTCCGCCGCGTGCCTGGCCGTCGCCGAGGCCCCGTCCTACCCCTCGTACACCGTCCTGGTGGCGATCTTCATGGCCGGGGACGGCGGCCTCACGGTCGTGCTGCGCACGGTGCGCTCGCTGATCATCCCGCCCCACGCCCTCGGTGCCACGCTCTCGCTGACCATGCTCCTCCTGCTGCTGCCCTTCCCGGCGGCAGGCGTACTCGTCGCACTCACTCCGCCCTCGCACCTCGGCAAGGTCATCCTGGTCTGCGCTCTCGTCCAGGCTCTCGCCCTGGTCGCCACGTTCGTCAGGCTCCGCGACGACGCCACCCTGCGCATGGTCGCCACTCGGCAGTGACGGACGACGTTCCCACCGGCCGCCGGGCCCCGGTCCCGGATCAGCCGCGTCCCGATGCCGCCCCCAACCGGTGCAGGCGCAGCGCGAGTTGGACCTCCAGGACCCGTGCGGGCGATTGCCAGTCGTCGCCGAGGAGGCGGGCCACGCGCTCCAGGCGCTGGGCGACCGTGTTCACATGGACATGGAGTCCGTCCTTCGTGCGGACCGGGCTCATCCCCGAGGCGAAGTACGCGTCGAGGGTGTCCAGGAGTTCCGTGCCGCGCCGTTCGTCGTAGGCGACGACCGGGCCGATGGTGCGGGTGACGAACCCGGCGACGTCCCGTTCGCCGGCCAGGAGCAGGCCGAGGAAGCCGAAGTCCTCGGCGGCGGCGCCGTCCCCGCCGCGGCCGAGGAGGTCCAGCGCGTCGAGGCAGCGGCGGGCCTCGGCGTACGCGGCAGCCACGCTCTCGGGGTGGGCGGTGTGGTCGGTGACGGGGGCGGAGGCGCCGACGGTCACCGGCTGGCGGACGGCGGTGCCGAGCCGGCGGGCGGTGCGCCGGGCGACCTCGGTGGCGCTGTCGCCGGGGTCGAGGGGCAGCAGCAGGACGGTGCCGCCGTCGCGGGCGGCGGCCAGGCCGTGCCGGGCGGTGGCAAGGCGGGAGGCGGCCGACCACAGCCGGCGGCGGGCGGCCGCCTCGTCCCCGGCGCCGGCCGCCGGGCCGTCCAGCCGGGCGGCGAGCACGACATGGGTGGCGTCGAGATCCGCGTGCAACCGGGCCGCGCGGTCGCGCAGTTGACGGGGGTCGCGGTCCCGGGCGTCGAGCAGGTCGTCCAGCAGTTCGCCGCGCACCCGTTGTTCGGCGTCGGCGGCGGACCGGCGGGCCAGCAGGAGCAGCGAGGTGACCATGGCGGCGCGTTCCAGGGTGCGCTGGTCGACCGGGTCGAGGTCCGCACGGCCGCGCAGCACCAGCGCGCCGAGGAGTTCGCCGCCCGCGGCGACCGCGGCGATCCAGTCGTCGCCGTGCCGTACGGCATGTCCTTCCGCGCGGGACGTCTCCAGCGACCGGGGGGCGGCGGTGTCGGTCGACCGGGTGTCGGTGGTGTCGGCGAACTCGACCTTTCCGTCCAGGACCTGGGCGACGGCGACGGCCACGTCCTGGACCCCGCCGCCGCGCAGCACCAGTTCGGCGAGCCGGTCGTGGACGTCCGAGGCGCGTTCGACGGCCGCGCTGCGGTCCTTGATGATCTCGTTGGCCCGCTCCAGACCGGCCACGGCCGAACGGGTCTCGGTGAGCAGGTTCGCCGTGTCGATGGCGGCCGCGGCGAGCGCGGCGAAGGAGCCGAGCAGCGCGATCTGTTCCCGCTCGAAGACCCGCTCCCGCCGGTCCGCGGCGAACAGCACGCCGATGACGTGCGGCCCCAGCATGAGCGGCACCCCGAGGATGGCGACCAGGCCCTCGTCGCGCACCCCGGCGTCGATGGTGAGCGTGTGCTGGAAGCGGTCGTCCTTGAAGTAGTCCTCGGTGACATAGGGCCGGGCGGTCTGGGCGACGAGCCCGCCGAGCCCTTCCCCCATGCCAAGCCGCAGCTGCTGGAACCGGGCCGCGACCGACCCTTCGGTGACCCGCATATAGGTGTCGCCGCGCGCCGGGTCGTTGAGGCTCAGATAGGCCACGTCCGTGCCGAGCAGCGACCGGGCGCGCTGCACGATCGCCTGGAGCACGGCGTCCACGTCCCGCAGCCCCGCCAGGTCGTGCGCGGTCTCGAACAGCGCGGACAGCTCCGCCTCACGCCGCCGTCTGCCCTCCAGCTCGCCGCGGACCCGCAGCGCGAGGAGCTTGGCCCGCTCCAGCGCGGCGATCCGCTCCGGCGCCCGGCCCTCGGCGCGGGCGACCAGCACCGGCTGCTCGTACGCCTCCACCGAGGCGCCTCTGGCCAGCAGTTCGAGGTACGCCGACTCGGCGCCCCCGGGTGGCGGGGCACCCTCGTGGCGGGCGCCGACCGCGTCGGCCGGGGCCGGCCTCCTGGCGGACTGCACGTGATCGCGAGACATGGTCACAGGATTCCGCATCGCCGCTCGGGCCCGTCGGGCCTGTGGAAAACTCGCGGACCGCACGGGCGCACGGCCCCTCAGTGAGCCGTCCAGCCGCCGTCGAGCACCAGCGAGGTACCCGTGACGAAGGAGGCGTGGGGACCGCAGAGGTAGGCCACCGCCTCGGCGACCTCCTCCGGCTCGACGAGCCGCCGCACCGCGCTGTCCGTCAGGAGTACTTCGGAGAGCACCCGCTCCTCGGGGATGCCGTGCGCCCGGGCCTGGTCGGCCAGCTGCTTCTCGACGAGTGGGGTGCGCACATAGCCGGGGTTCACACAGTTCGAGGTCACCCCATGGGGTGCGCCCTCCAGGGCGGCCGTCTTGGACAGTCCTTCCAGTCCGTGTTTCGCGGCCACATAGGCGGACTTGTAGGCGGAGGCGCGCAGCCCGTGGACGGAGGACATGTTCACGATCCGCCCCCAGCCCTGCCCGTACATGTGGGGCAGGGCGCCCCGGATGAGCCGGAACGGGGCCTCCAGCATCACCGTCAGCACGGTGTGGAAGACGTCCGGCGGAAACTCCTCGATGGGGCGGACGAGTTGGATGCCCGCGTTGTTGACGAGGACGTCCGTGCCGGCGGCGGCCCGCTCGGCCGCGTCCAGGTCGGTGAGGTCCAGGACGTACGGCTCGACGGCCCCGTCCGCCGCTCCCGGGGCCCGTCCGGCCGCGTCCACGAGTTCGGCCAGCCCCGGCGCGTCCCGGTCCACGGCTCTGACCCGCGCCCCGGCGGCCGCGAGACGCAGGGCGCAGGCACGGCCGATGCCGCCGGCGGCGCCGGTGACGAGGGCGGTGCGGCCGCGGAGGTCGAGGGCGGTGGGATCCGGGCCCGGGAGGGCGCTGGGCGAACTCATGATCCGACCCTAGGCGGGCCTCCCCCGGGCCCACATAGGGTCAGCCCACATACCTCAGCTGAAGGCCGTGGCGTCGAACCATGTGGGTGCGTCCGACAGGGCCTGCTTGATCCGGAAGACCCCGAACTCGTTCAGTTCCGGCAGGGCGTCCACGTCGAACCAGGCCACCTCCAGCGACTCGTCGTCGTTGACCCGGGCCTCGCCGCCGACGGCCCGGCAGCGGAAGGTGATGTCCATGTACTGGCAGACATCGCCGTTCGGGTAGGTGACGGGGTTCAGTGCCTGGACGAGGACCACGCGTTCGGCGACGCACCGCACCGCGGTCTCCTCGAAGACCTCCCGCACGGCGCAGGCCGCGGGCTGCTCCCCCGGCTCCGGGATACCGCCGATGACCGACCATCTGCGGGTGTCCGTACGGCGGCCCAGGAGCACCCTGCCCTCGTCGTCGAAGACGATGGCGGTGATCCCGGGCAGCCACAGCAACTGGTGACCGGCGGAGGCCCGGATCTCGCGGATGAAGTCAGGAGTAGCCATGAGGCGACCCTAACGGCCCGGTTCCCCGGGCCCCGCCGAAGCCACGGGGCGTACGGCGGGCGTACGGCTACGCGTCACCGGCGCGCCGGGCGCGCACCCCGGCCCCGATCGCCCAGCCGACACCGCCCGCGGCGACCAGCAGCAGCGCCATCTCGGGCAGGATGCCCAGCTTGGTCGCGGGCGTCTCGGAGGTGCGCAGCGGCACCTTCTGGACCAGGTAGGCGGGCACGAACATGCCGGTCTTCTGGGTGATCTTCCCGTCCGGCATGATGATCGCGCTGACACCGCTGGTCACCGGCACGGTCACGGTCCGGCTGTGTTCGACCGCGCGGATGCGGGACATGGCGAGCTGCTGGTAGGTCATCTCGCTGCGGTCGAAGGTGGCGTTGTTGCTCGGCACGGAGATCATCTCGGCGCCGTGGGTGACGGTGTCCCGCACGTCCCAGTCGAAGGCGGCCTCGTAGCAGGTGGCCAGGCCGACCTTGGTGCCGTCGATGTCGAAGACACCGGGCTTGGTGCCCCGGCTGAAGTCCTGGCGGACCATGCTGGTCCAGTCCTTGTTGATGGCGCCGACCAGCCCGCGCAGCGGGAGGTACTCGCCGAAGGGCTGGATCTGCCGCTTGTCGTAGGTCGCCGTGGGGCCCTTGACCGGGTCCCACAGGATCTGTTCGTTGAGCAGCTTGCCGCCCCGTTCCACGACGCCGCCGACGGAGATGGGCACGCCCATCGCCTGGGAGGCCTCGTCGATCACGGCGGCCGCGCTCGCGTCGGCGAACGGGTCGACGTCGGAGGAGTTCTCCGGCCACAGCACGAAGTCGGGCTTGGCGACCTTGCCCGCCTTGACGTCGGCGGCGAGCTTCAGCGTCTCCTTGACGTGGTAGTCGAGCACTGCCTGCCGCTGGGACGCGAAGTCGAGGCCCGCGCGCGGCACGTTGCCCTGGATGACCGCGACGGTGACCGAGCCGTTCTCCGCCTTGTCGCTCACCAGCGCCCGCGCGGCGACCGCGCCGGCCACAGGGACGGCCACGCTCAGCAGGGCCACGGCCGCCGCCCCGCGCCGGAGCTCCCGCGTCCGGCGCCCCTCGACGACGAGGCGCCCGGCCTCGTACAGGCCGAATCCGCACAGCACGACCGCGAAGCCGAGCACCGGGGTGCCGCCCAGCGCGGCGAGCGGCAGGAAGACGCCGTCCGCCTGGCCGAAGGCGATCTTGCCCCAGGGGAAGCCGCGGAAGGGCACACGCGCGCGTGCCGCCTCGCCGGCGATCCATATCGCGGCCGCCCACACCGGCCAGGCCGGCAGCTTGGAGACGGCGGCGACGCCCACACCGACCAGGGCGATGAAGATCGCCTCGATGGCCACCAGCGCGAGCCACGGCCCGGGGCCGACCTCGACACCGGTCCACACCAGCAGGGGCAGCAGGAAGCCGAGTCCGAAGACATAGCCGAGGCCGAGGGCCGCCTTCCAGCTCCGGCCGCGCAGCACCCAGCCGAAGCCGGCGAAGGCGGGCAGGGCCAGCCACCACAGGGGGCGGGGCGGGAAGCTGACGTACAGCAGCACTCCGCTGAGCGCGGAGGCGGCGGCCGGGACCAGGCGGCGGAGCAGCGCGAGGCCGCGCGCGCGGGGCGTGGGACGCGGTGTGAGCTGGTCCGACTGGTCGACGGAAGTTGCGGTGACGGTCACTCGGGGAGTGTACGGCGGTGGACCTTGCGGCCGACAGCACGGTCTCGGCATGCAGGAACCCCATCGTTCCCGCTCAAGTCGTCCACAAAGCGGTCATCGGCGGTTACGGTGTGCCGAGGCGGGCGGCGGGGCCTGCCACAGGTCGGGGGACCGGGTACGGGGGGCGACGATGGGGTCGACCGGGACGACGTCCGCTGCCGGCACGGAGGCGGACAGCGACAGACGAAACGTTTCTGATGCGGTGGGTGTCGTGGTGCTCGGCGCCTGCGCCGTGTGGCCGCTGATCTCGGCGGCCGGGCGCGACGGGCGGCCCGAGGGCGTGCTGCTGGCGGTGCTCGCGGTGGCCGCGGGCTATGCGGCGGGCCGGATGGCCGGATCGCTGCTGCCGGTGTCCGCACTGTGCGTCGGCGCGCTGGCCGGATTCGGACTCGCGGTGGCGATGCCTCAGGTGGCCCCGGGTCCCCAGTTCACGGATCCGCTCGGCCACGCCGGTGCGGTCGCCGCGCTGCTGGCCCTCGCGACGGGTGGCGTGTGCTGTGCCGCATGGGCGACGCCCGTCCCGGCGCTGCGGTTCGCGCTGCGGACGCTGGCCGCCGGGATCGCGGTGGCCGGGGCGGCCATGGGCTCGGCGGCCGGGTGCGCCGCGAGTGCCGCCGTACTGCTGTGCTCGCTGGCCGCTGGCCGGATGCGGCACCGGGGCCCGGGCATCGCGGGACTGGGCCTGACGGCCGCGCTGGTCACCGGTACGGTCTGGGCGGTGGCCGCGGACGCGCTGCCCGCCGGCCCCGCCTCCGCTCTGGAGGGCCCGCTCGGCTCGCACCGCGTCCAGCTGTGGCGGGACGCTCTGCACCTCGCCCGCCGGAACACCGCCTTCGGCATCGGCCCCGGGCGCTTCGGCGAGCTGAGCGGCGCCGCGTCCGACGCGCTGCTGCCCGACGGCAAGCCGCACTCCGCGCCGCTCCAGCAGGCCGCCGAACAGGGTCTGGTCGGCGTTCTCCTGCTGGTCACCGCGTTCTGCTGGCTGCTGTACGCCCTGTGGCGCTCGCCCCGCTCCACACCGGTCGCCCTCACCGCGGGCGCGGCCCTGACGGCACTCGCCGTGATCGCGGCGGCCGGCAACGCGCTGAGCTTCACCACGGTGTCGGTGGGCGCGGGCCTGCTGGCGGGCCTGGCGACGGCGCGACCGTGGGTCGCGGGCGTCCCACGCAGTTGAGCTGCGGGTGTCCCACGCAGCTGAGTCGCGGGTGTCCCGCGCACCGGAGAGGCGTCTTCCCCGCACATGTGGTCGGGCCACACGCCTGCGGTCCGCGTCAGTGGGCCGTACCCGGGGTGATGGTCCGCAGGCGTTCCCTGATGGCCCGGACCGCCGACTCGGCGTTGTCCACGGTGATCGTGAAGGTGTGGCCGTCCCACAGGCGCAGGACGATGCCCTCGCCACGGCGGACGACGACGGCCGTGCCCTTCTCGGGCCGCCAGCGGTAACCCCAGCCGCCCCAGTGGCGCGGGGTGATCTGCGGGGTGAAGTCGGCGCCGACCACATGGGAGAGCGGAATACGGCGGCGCGGTACTCCTATGTGTCCGCAGCGGACTTCGAGGCACTCCTTGTCGAGTCTCAGGTCGACGTGCACGAAGGCGAGGGTGCCGAAGAGGACCAGCAGTCCGGCGGCGATGCAGCCCACCACGGACATCACCAGCGGGGCGACACCGGCGGACCAGGCGGAGTCCACGGCCAGCTCGATGCCGAGCGCCATACAGGCCGCGCCGACCAGCGCCAGCAGCCACTGGACCCGGTTCGTCGCGCGCCCGGTCCAGACGTCCGGGTGCGGGGCGTCCTCGTCCGGGGGGCGGTCGTGGGGGTGGTCCCTCATGTCTACGAGATTACTCAGGTTTCGCTGCGCGGGTACCGCGTCGCGGAGGGTGACTGCTCACATCGGTGGAATCCCCGGCCCCGGAGGGTTCACTGGGACGCGACGGGCGTGACCGCGCGCAGCAGCCGGCCCTCGGCGTAGGTCAGCGCGGCCTCGGGCAGCTCGCCCTCCCGGCCGTTGAGCAGCACGGTCACCGTGCCGGTGGCCGGTGCCTCGGGTGCGGGCCGCGCACCGATCCGGCGCAGCGCCTGTGCGGCCACCGCTCCGGCGGAGCCGTGCAGCGCGAGGGGGGCGGCGCCGGGGCGCTGCACGGCGGCGCGGATACGTTCCGCCAGGAACTCGTAGTGGGTGCAGCCCAGCACGACGGTCGTGACCTCGTCCGGCGTGAGCTCGGCCGCCGCGCTCACCGCGGTGTCGATGGCCGCCCGGTCGGCGTGCTCCACGGCCTCGGCGAGACCCCAGCAGGGCACCTCGGTGACCGGCACACCGCCCGCGAAGTCCTTGATGAGGCCGCGCTGGTACGCGCTGCCCGTGGTGGCGGGGGTCGCCCAGATCGCGACATGGCCACCGCCGGCCGCGGCCGGCTTGATGGCCGGGACCGTGCCGATGACCGGGATCCCGGGCTCCAGAGCGGCGCGCAGCGCGGGCAGCGAGTGCACGGTCGCCGTGTTGCAGCCGACGATCAGCGCGTCGGGACGGCGGGCGGCCGCGGCCTCGGCGACGGCCAGGGCGCGCTCGGTGACCCCCTCCGGGGTGCGCGGCCCCCAGGGCATGCCCTCGGGGTCGAAGGAGAGGACGAGATCCGCGTCGGGGCGCAGCCGCCGTACCGCTGCGGCGGCCGCCAGCAGGCCGATTCCGGAGTCGATGAGCGCGATCTTCACCCGGCCACGATAGACGATGGGCCCTTGGGGGCCGGCCCCGTGGGGCAGACTGCGCGGGTGAGCGCCATCGCGTGGACCGCCGCCGTATCCCTCGCCGCCTGGCTGTGGCTGCTGCTCTGCCAGGGCTTCTTCTGGCGCACCGACGTCCGGCTGCCGCCCCGGCGGGATCCCGCGCAGTGGCCGGACGTGTGCGTGGTGGTCCCGGCCCGGGACGAGGCCGCCGTACTGCCCCTGAGTCTGCCGTCGCTGCTGGCGCAGGACTATCCGGGGCGCGCCGAGGTGTTCCTGGTCGACGACGGCAGTACGGACGGCACCGGGGAACTGGCCCGGGAACTGGCCGCGCGCCACGGCGGGCTGCCGCTGACGGTGGACTCTCCCGGTGAGCCGCCGGCGGGCTGGACGGGCAAGCTGTGGGCGGTCCGGCACGGCATCGCCCTGGCACGCGCGCGTGAGCCCGAGTTCCTGCTGCTGACGGACGCGGACATCGCGCACGAGCCGGACAGCCTGCGGCTGCTGGTGGCGGCGGCGCGCACCGGGGACTTCGACGTGGTCTCGCAGATGGCCCGGCTGCGGGTGGAGAGTCTCTGGGAACGGCTCGTGGTGCCCGCCTTCGTGTACTTCTTCGCCCAGCTGTACCCGTTCCGCCGGATCGGCCGGAAGGGCTCGCGGACGGCGGCAGCGGCGGGCGGCTGCGTCCTGCTGCGCGCGGCCGCGGCGGACCGGGCGCGGATCCCGGACGCGATCCGGCACGCCGTGATCGACGACGTGGCGCTGGCCCGCGCGGTGAAGGGTTCCGGCGGCCCCATCTGGCTGGGGCTGGCCGACCGCGTGGACAGCGTGCGTCCGTATCCACGGCTGCACGACCTGTGGCGGATGGTCTCCCGCAGCGCCTACGCGCAGCTGCGGCACAACCCGCTGCTGCTCCTCGGTACGGTCGCCGGTCTCGCGCTGGTGTACCTGGTGCCCCCGGCCGCGGTACTGGCGGGCGCGGTCGCCGGCAGCGCGGCGACGGCGCTCGTCGGGGCGGCGGCCTGGCTGGTGATGGCCGCGACCTACGTGCCGATGCTCCGTTACTACCGGCAGCCGCTGTGGCTCGCGCCCCTGCTGCCGTTCACGGCGTTCCTCTATCTCCTGATGACGGTGGACTCGGCGGTGCAGCACTACCGGGGGCGCGGCGCGGCCTGGAAGGGCCGTACGTACGCGCGCCCCGGCACGGTCGCCGACGAGGGGTGACCGCCGGCCGCGGTCACTTGCGGCCGGGCGTCCAGTTCATGCCCCACCCGTAGACGCGGTCGACGGTCCGCTGCGGGCTCACCCCGCGCTCCGGCACCAGATAGCGCGCCTCGCGCTGGACCACGAGGTCGCCGCCGGTGTTGGTGAGCAGCGCGAGCGCGCACACGGTCGAGGGGACCGTGCACTCGTCCAGGGAGAAGTCGATCGGGGCGCCGTGCTGCGGCTGGAGGGTGACCGTGGCGTGCAGGTCGGCGAAGGACGAGGCGCCCTGGTAGATCGTCACGAAGACCAGGATGCGCCGGAAGTCCTGTTTGTGATCGAGGTTGACGGTGAGGTTCTCCCCGCTGGACACGGCACCCGTGCGGTCGTCGCCGTCGAGATGGATGTACGGGGGCCGGTTCACGGAGCCGAAGGCGTTGCCCAGCGCCTGGACGACGCCCTTGCGGCCGTCGGCGAGCTCGTACAGGGCGCACAGGTCGAGGTCGAGGTCGGACCCGCCGCGCCGGCCGCCCCAGCCCGGGAGCTGTTTGCGGACCTGCCAGTTGAGGTTGACCCGCAGGGAGCCCGAGGTGCCGCCCTGTTTGGCCAGCGAGACGGAGGGCGCCGCCTTGGTGAGCGTCACCTTGGACAGGCGCACGGGTGCGGCCTGCGGGGGCGGCGGCGGGACGGGCAGGCCCGCCGAGGTGGGCGCCGCGTGCTGCGGGAAGGGGAGACCACCGGTCGGCGGCGGAGGCGGAGGGGCCGGGGCCGGTGCGGGCGCCCGGGGGGCGGCGGGGGGCGGGGCGGCCGCGGGCGCGGCCGGCGGGGCGGTGCGCGGCACGGGCGGCGGTGCCTGGTGCTGCGGCTCGTCCACCGTGATCCCGAAGTCGGTGGCGAGCCCTTCGAGCCCGCTGCTGTAGCCCTGTCCCACGGCACGGAATTTCCAGCCGCCCTGGCGCCGGTACAACTCACCGAGCACGAAAGCGGTTTCCACCGTGGCGCCGGCGCTGTCGAACCGGGCGACGACCTTTCCGTCCGCCCCGTCCCGGACCTCGATATAGAGGTCGGGAACCTGCCCGAACGTTCCGCCGTCGGACGAGGCCGCGAGGACGATCTTCTCGATCGGGGTCTCCACGCGCGCGAGGTCGACGAAAAGGGTGTCGGTGACCCGGTCGCCGGACCGCCGCTTGCCCTCGTGCCGGACCGCGCCCGAGGCGTGTGCGGGCTGGTTGTAGAAGACGAAGTCCTCGTCGGAGCGCACCCTCCCGGCGACCAGGAGCAGCGCCGAGGCGTCCGCGTCGGGGATCCCCGGGCCTGAGCGCCAGCCCAATTCCACGCGCAGCGCCGTGGTCGGCACCGGCGCATTCGATCCTTTCGGCATTGACATGTCCGCCCCCATCATGTGTCGGCATGCCGGGCGCGCCCCGGCGGTCCCAGATCATCCCTACCCGCACAACCTATTCCCGGGGACAGCGAACACCCACGAGCGGCACAGGAAGACCCCTGGCCAACTGCCGGTAACCAGGGTGGAACTCGGCCTTTACACGATCAGAACGCTGATTGCCGTCCTTTTTTGCCGAGTTCGCTCGGATTGGGGATCCGGCGTCACTGCCGACACGGAAAACAACCCTCTTATCGGTCTCCCCAACCAGCACATCGTGGGCTTAACTTATGTGCCATGACCTCCCCCCGCTCCACCTATGGCGGCGGCTACTACTCCGCCTCCTTCCCGGACACCCCGATCTACGACTCGCTCGTGGCCGAGCGGGGCACCCCGCAGATCGCCCCGATCCGGGTGCCTCCCGCCTACGACACGCCGAGCAGCCTGAACCTGCCCGCGCTGCCGTCGGCACTGCCCGCGCTCCCCGCGGGTCCCTCCCAGCCGGCCCCCGGCTACGGCTACCCCCAGCAGATGCAGCAGCCCGCACCGCTGCAGCAGGCGCCCTCGGCGTACATCCCCCAGCAGGCGACGGGCCCGCGCGGCTACCCCGCGCAGCAGCCGCAACCGCCCCGTCCCATGATGGGCGGCACGGGTTACGAGGCGATGCGCCCGGCGGCTCCGCGCCCCGCGCAGTCGGCTCCGTACCAGGACCCGTACAACAACCAGCAACAGCAGCAGTACCGCGGCTACTGATCGGCGGCCCCTGGATGTCCGTGCGGCCTGGCACGATGGCGTCATGGGGCTTGCCGAACTGCAGTCGATCCACGTTCACCCGGTCAAGGCGCTCCGGGGGTTCTCGCCCCGGGAGGCCGTCGTGGAGCCCTGGGGGCTGGCCGGTGACCGACGCTGGGTTCTGATCGACGACGGGGGAAAGGTCGTCACCCAGCGTGAACAGCCGCGCCTCGCGCTGGCCGCCGCCGAGCCGCTGCCCGGGGGCGGTGTCAGGCTGTCCGCGCCCGGTCGCGCGCCCCTGGCGGTGCCGGTCCCGCGACCGGCGGCCATCGTGCCGGTGGACATCTTCGGCACGAAGGTGGAGGCGGTCCTGGCGGCGGAGGCCGCGCACTCGTGGTGCGCCGACTATCTGCGGACCGGCGTCCGCCTCGCGTACATGGACGATCCCGCCGTCCGCCGCCCGATCGACCCGGACCACGCGCTGCCGGGCGAGACCGTGAGCTTCGCCGACGGCTATCCGTTGCTGCTCACCACGCAGGGCTCGCTCGACGCCCTCAACTCCCTCATCGCGCTCGGCGATCACGCCGGCGAGGGGCCCCTGCCCATGAACCGCTTCCGGCCGAACGTGGTCGTGCGGGGCACCGACGCCTGGGCCGAGGACGACTGGATGCGCATCGCCGTCGGCGAGGTCGAGTTCCGGGTGACGAAGATGTGCGGGCGGTGCGTCGTGACCACGACCGACCAGACCACCGCCGAGCGCGGCCGAGAGCCGCTGCGGACGCTCGCCCGGCACCGCAGATTCGGCAACCGCCTCGTCTTCGGCCAGAACCTGATCCCCTGCTCCCGCGGCACGATCCGGGTCGGCGACCCGGTACACGTCCTCGCCTGAGCCCCCGCCCGAGCGTCCCGGGCCCGCCGCCCGCAGCGACCGCCACCTCCACCCGAACCCCCTCCTTCCACTCCGCCTCGGCCCTTGCGGTCCGTCCCCACCCGAGCGATCTCTCTCCCCCCGGCCCGCCACCTCCGCCCGGCTGTGCGATCTCCGTCTCCCGGTGGGAACCCAAGCCCGCGGCCCGGTCGTTGGGGGTGGTGAGAAGTTCATGAAAGTCCCGGCCGGGGGTGATTTCGCTCTCTCTTCGGTCGGGGTCGCGGGTGAACGGCCCGGGCGGGGGTTATCACGGAGCGGGAAGGGGGTGGTGGACGGTGCGAGTGATCCGCGGCCTGTGGTGCTGGCGGCGCAATCCGCTGCGCCGCGCGACGGACCTGGCCGAGGCCTGGGTGGCGCTGGCGGCACTGCTGCTGATCGCGGTGGCCGCGCCCGTGCTCGGCTCGCTCGTGGGCGCCGCCGCCGAGGACGCCCTCCAGCGGTCGGTCCGGCAGCAGCACCACGACCGGCATCTGGTCACGGCGACGGTCGTCCGGAAGCTGGGCGGCTCCCCGGTGGAGCCCGACCCGGACGCCACCAGCGCCCACGACACCCGCAGCCGCGTCCTCGCCGACTGGACCGCGCCGGACGGCACCCGGCAGCACGGCCCGGTGCTCACAGTCCTCAAGTCCCCGCACAAGGGCGACCACTTCGGCGTCTGGACGGACCCGCACGGCACCGTGACGGCCCGTCCGCTGGACTCCGCCACGGCGACGACGCACGCCGTGCTGGCCGGGTTCGGCGCGGCCCTGCTGACAGCGGGGCTGGTCGAGGGCGGCAGACGGATGATCGTCTGGCGCATGGTCCGTCGCAGATACGCGCGGTGGGACCAGGCCTGGGACCGGGCGGGTCCGGACTGGGGCAAGGCCGGTACCGGCAGCTGACCACCTTTTCGCCTCTGGTCATTCCACCACCTCGGCGCACGCTACGGTGGACCGGCCGAAGTGCATTCGGTATCGACCCGCGCGAGCGATCCGTACGACGAGGTGGGGGCACGGCAACGCCATGGCACAGGGCACGGTCCAGGTGACGCACACCGGCACATCGCGGTGGCGGCGCCGCACGGGTGAGTACGCGTCGCTCGCCGCCGCCCTGGAGGCCGCCGCGGACGGTGACGTCCTCACGGTCGCCCCCGGCACCTACCGGGAGAACCTCGTCGTCCAGCGCGCGGTGACGCTGCGCGGGCCCGAGGGTTCGCCCGGCTCGGTGCGGATCGCGCCCGCGGACGGGGTGCCGTTGACCGTGCGGGCCTCCGCCGTCGTACAGGACCTGCATGTCGAGGGCCAGGACGCGGCCGCGCCCGCGCTGCTCGTCGAGGAGGGCACGCCGGAGCTGCTGGACGTGCGGATCGTCACGCGGTCCGCGGCCGGCATCGAGGTGCGCGGCGGCGCACGGCCGACCGTGCGCCGGTGCACCGTGGACAACCCGGCCGGTATCGGGATCGCCGTACTCGACGGCGGTGGCGGGGTGTTCGAGGAGTGCGAGGTCGTGGCGGCCGGTCAGGCGGGCGTGGCGGTGCGCGGCGGCGGCCGTCCGCGCCTGGAGCGCTGCCGGGTGCACCACGCCTCGGGCACGGGTCTGACCGCGACCGGGGAGAACTCCTCGCTGGAAGCGGTGGGTTGCGAGATCTACGAGGTGCGGGGCTCCGGTGTGCAGGTCACCGCACGGGCCACGGCGCACCTCACCGACTGCGATGTGCACCGCACCACCGCCGACGGGGTCACCCTCGACACCGACGCGGTGCTCACCCTCGCCGACTGCCGGATCCACGACATCCCGGAGAACGCGGTCGACCTGCGCTCGCGTTCGGTGCTGACGCTGACCCGCACGACGGTGCGTCAGTTCGGGCGCAACGGCCTGTCGGTGTGGGACCCGGGCACCCGGGTGGACGCCAACCAGTGCGAGATCTTCGACAGCACCGGCGACTACCCGGCGGTCTGGGTGAGCGACGGCGCCACCGCCGTCCTGGAGTCCTGCCGGGTGCACGACGTGCCGGACGCGCTGTTCGTGCTGGACCGCGGCTCGCGCGCGGACGTCGTCGACAGCGACCTCTCCCAGGTGCGCAACACGGCGGTGTCGGTGAGCGACGGGGCGACCGCGCAGCTCGACGACTGCCGGATCCGGGACGCGGCCACCGGCGCCTGGTTCCGCGACCACGGCAGTGGCGGCACCCTCAACAACTGCACGGTGGACGGCACTCAGACCGGAGTGATCGTCACCAAGGGCGCCGACCCCACCATCGAGCGCTGCACGGTGGACTCCCCCGCGGAGGCGGGTTTCTACGTCTCGGCGGGCGGCCGGGGCTCCTTCCTGAACTGCCGGGTCACCGGCAGCGCGGGCTACGGCTTCCATGTGATCGACGGCAGCCGTTCGACGTTGCGCAAGTGCCGCACGGAGCGCTGCGCGCGCGGGGGCTACGAGTTCGCGGACGGCGGCCCGGGCACCGGCCCGGTGGTGGAGGACTGCACCAGCGACGAGAGCGGCAGCCTGCGCCAGCCCGCGGCGCCCGAGCCGGCCGTGCAGACCGCGCACCAGTCCCCCGGCCTGCTGGGCGCGATCCCCGGCCAGCGCACCACCGAGCAGGAACCGCTCCTCACCCCGGCCGCGCCCGAGGAGCCGGCCCGCACCTCCACGGCCGTCCTCGGTGAACTCGACGCGCTGGTCGGTCTGGACAGCGTCAAGCGCGAGGTCCGTGCGCTGACCGACATGATCGAGGTCGGCCGGCGCCGCCAGCAGGCCGGTCTGAAGGCCGCCTCGGTCAAGCGGCACCTGGTGTTCACGGGCTCCCCGGGCACCGGCAAGACGACCGTGGCCCGGCTCTACGGCGAGATCCTCGCCTCCCTCGGGGTGCTGGAGAAGGGGCACCTGGTCGAGGTGTCGCGGGTCGACCTGGTCGGCGAGCACATCGGCTCCACGGCGATCCGCACCCAGGAGGCCTTCCAACGGGCGCTCGGCGGTGTGCTGTTCATCGACGAGGCGTACGCGCTGTCCCCGGAGGACGCCGGCCGTGACTTCGGCAAGGAGGCCATCGACACGCTGGTGAAGCTGATGGAGGACCACCGGGACTCGGTGGTGGTGATCGTCGCGGGCTACACCGAGGAGATGGAGCGCTTCCTTTCGGTCAACCCCGGTGTGGCGTCCCGTTTCTCCCGGACCATCACCTTCACCGACTACGGCCCGGACGAACTGCTGAGGATCGTGGAGCAGCAGGCCGACGAGCACGAGTACCGGCTGGCGCCGGGCGCGTCCGAGGGCCTGGTGAAGTACTTCACGGCGATCCCGAAGGGCCCCGCGTTCGGCAACGGCCGTACCGCCCGGCAGACCTTCGAGGCGATGGTCGAGCGGCATGCGAGCCGGGTCGCCCAGCTCGCCGACCCGACCACCGACGACCTCACCCTGCTCTACGCCGAGGACCTCCCGGAACTGGCCTGATCAGTCCGCCCGGTCCACCGGCCGGGCGGCCGGCCGCGGTCCGGGCAGGTCCGGCCGCAGCCGGGCCAGCAGCCGTTCCCGTTCCACGGCGAAGTCCGGGTCCGCCTGGTAGTCGGAGTGGCCCAGGATCGGGGCGGGCAGCGGATGGCCCGGGGTACGGCCGTAGGCGAGCGGGTCCTTCAACGGGGTGTGGTCGACCTCCGGGCCGTCGGTGCCGGGGATGCGCACCGGTCCGCCGATGGGGTCGGTGAGCCGGTAGAGGTTGCGCCAGCAGGCGACCTCGCGGTGCAGGGAGCCGAGTTCGGCCGGGCCGAAGTGCGCGGGGAACCAGCGGCCGTACAGCCGCTCCAGCGGGGAGCCGTACGTCAGCAGGGCGACCCGGCTGCGCACGGACGGGGTCAGCTGCCAGGCCGCGGCGGCCGCGAGGACGCTGCCCTGGGAGTGGCCGGAGATGACCAGCCGGCCGCCGGTACGGCGGGTCCAGGTGTCCATCCGCCAGGTCAGGTCGGGCACCGCGCGCTCGGCGTAGCAGGGCGGGGCGAAGGGGTGGGCGGCGCGCGGCCAGAAGGTGCCGACGTCCCAGAGGATGCCGATGGTGCGCCGCGCGGAGGCGTCCTTGTAGGCGCGCCGGCCCCAGGTGACGAACAGTATGAAGCCGAGCCCGACCAGCCAGGAGCCGAGCGCCTGCGAGGCCTCGGCCGTGCCGTGTACGAGGGCGTACGTGCCGTCGGCGGCCGCGTCCGGCGTCTTCCCGGTGGCCAGCGCGCCCATCAGCGCCCCGGCGCCCAGTACCAGCGTGGCGGCGCACAGCACGGTCACGACGAGCGGCGTCCGGTCGGTGAGGACGGCCATGGCCCGGACCCGGGCGATACGACGGGTGCGTGCCGTGTCCTCCGGCTCCCCGCGATGGTCGAGGTCGACGGCCACCCGCTCGGTACGGCCGAGCCGCGAGGTGCGCCAGGAGAGCCAGGCGACCGCGCCGAGGAGCACCACGAGGACGGGCGGAATCACCGACGCCTGCCAGGTCAGCAGCACCGGTGGCCCGGCGAGGGAGGTTCCGGTGCCGTCCAGCCAGTCGGAGACCCGCTGGGCGACCCCGCCCGAGATCACCCCGCCCAGCGCGCAGGCCAGCAGCGCGACCGCGGGGCCGCCGAGCCCGCGCATCGCGGCGCGCGGATCGGGGAGCCGGCGGTGCAGGTCGTGGGCGACGACGCAGAGGACGATCACCAGCACGCCCTGGGCCAGGGCCAGGCCGCCGAAGGTCGTGTCCCCGGCGAGCCGCCCCACGGAGTGCCACCCCGGCCGGGACCAGCCGGCGTACAACGCGACGAGCAGCAGCAGGGCGAGGGCGCCGAGCGGCAGGCGTCGTACCAGACGGCGGTCGAGTTCCTGGTCGAGGAGGTTCTCGCTGCGGCCCCGGCGGCAGACCACCCACACCGCGGCGGCGGCCCCGACGACGAGCGCACCGGTCAGCACCCGGCCGCACGTGTCGAGGACGGCGGGTCCGCCGGTCCGGCGGTCGAAGGAGGCCGCCGGGGCGAGGATCGCGGCGGCGACGGTGAGCAGGCCCGCGGCGGTGTGGGCGGCCCGCAGCCGGGCGACCAGCCGCCGCCCGTACCAGAAGCCGGGGCTGCCGAGCGAGGTGTGGCCGGGCTCGGGGTCGACGGCCAGCGGCCGGGTGGACTCGTACGCGCTCCAGGTCCGGTGCGACAGGTACCAGAGCAGGCCGGTCAGGGCGGTGGGCACCAGCGCGGCCAGGGCGAGCCGGCGGCCGGGGGCGCTCCACCAGCCGCCGCCCGAGCCGGTGGGCGAGAGGAAACCGAGCCAGGAATGGCGGGCGGCGCAGGCGGCCGTCCCCGCGCACTGCCACGCCGCGAGGTCCAGGGCGACCTCGCAGGCAGCCGCCACCAGCAGCACGGTCAGGGTGAGCCCGGCGAGCCGGACCAGCAGGCCGTAGAAACGCACGGTCCGCGGCCGGTCCTGGGCGGCGGGGCGCATCCAGTGGGCGAGGTTGACCACCATGAACGGCAGAAGCAGCAGCCACAGGGCGCGCGAGGCGTTCCCGGAGGTCAGGTTGCACCAGACGTACGCCTCGGGCACCGGCCGGTCGCGGTAGTCGCCGGGCCGCGCCTCGGCATCGACGTCCTCGGCGCGCCGGAAGACGGCGGCCGTGTCATCACCGGTGATCCGGACCGTCCGCGCGTCGTCCAGCATCTTCTCGGGCGTGGTGCCACCGACTCCGTGCACCAGCAGTTCCAGATCGATCTCCGACCCGGCGGTCCGCCCGGCCGGACCGGCCTTCTCGACGGCGGGCCGCTCGACCGGGTCGGTGGGCGTCCCGGTGGGCCGCTCGGCCAGGGCCGGTCCCGTGGCCGTGGGGTGTTTCGCCGGGTCGGTCTTCGTGGTGCCGGGACGGGAGGCGGGCGCGGTGGCCGGCTCCGTGGCGGTGGTTGTGGGTCGGTCGGCGGGGTCGCCGAAGGTACGTTCCTGCGCGCGTTCCACTCTTTTCGCACTTCCCCCGTGACGCACCGATGGTCTCTGTCCGTGCGGGTTTCAGGATCGCCGATTTCGATGTGACGCACACCACTGGTCACGGAATCTCCCCGTTGTGTGTGACACCCGGTGGAACACGTGGTGACCGAATGACATGTGCGCACCGACACAGGGAGTAGCGCGACCGGTGTGGTCCCGTGAAAGGATGGGGCGCCCGTGCACCGGAGCCGAGCGGAATGTCCTGGTCGGAGCTGGTGCGCAGGGCGTGTCGGGCAGCTGAGGCGAGAGGACCGGAGCGTACGTGAGCGAGAACCAGAACCTCCTCGCGGAGCAGCGCCGCGCCCTGATCCTGGACGAGGTCCGACGCCGGGGCGGCGTACGGGTCAACGAGCTGACCCGCAAGCTCGGCGTGTCGGACATGACCGTGCGCCGGGACCTGGACGCGCTGGCCCGGCAGGGCGTGCTGGAGAAGGTGCACGGCGGCGCGGTGCCGGTGGTCGAGGCGAGCACCCACGAGCCGGGGTTCGAGGCCAAGTCGGGGCTGGAGCTGACCGCCAAGGAGGACATCGCCCGGGCCGCCGCCGAGCTGGTCGTGCCGGGGACGGCGATCGCCCTGTCCGGCGGTACGACGACCTACGCGCTGGCCCATCAGCTCCTGGAGGTCCCCGACCTCACCGTGGTGACGAACTCGGTGCGGGTCGCGGACGTCTTCCACGCGGCCCAGCGGGTCTCGGGGCAGCGTCAGGGCGCCGCGACCGTCGTCCTGACCGGCGGGGTGCGCACCCCGTCCGACTCGCTGGTGGGCCCGGTGGCCGACCAGGCGATCGCGGCGCTCCACTTCGACCTGCTGTTCCTCGGCGTACACGGCATATCGGTCGAGGCCGGCCTCTCCACCCCGAACCTCGCGGAGGCGGAGACCAACCGCCGTCTGGTGCAGTCCGCGCGGCGGGTCGTGGTGGTCGCGGACCACACCAAGTGGGGCACGGTGGGCCTGAGTTCGTTCGCCAAGCTGGAGCAGGTCGACACGCTGGTCACCGACGCGGGCCTGCCGGCCGCGGCGCGTGCGGAGATCTCCGAGCATCTGCGCCGGCTGGTCGTGGCGGGTGAGGCGGAGGACTGATCGCGGCGGCGGTACAGACATCTGACGGGCCGCCAGTTATCTTGGCGGAGCCGGTCAACCGCCTTCTCGGTCCTGGGGGTTCTCGCCCATGCCGCGCCAACTGCGCCCCGTGGAGCTCGAATTCGTCGAAACCGCGCCCGTACGTCTGGTCTTCGCGCAGCAGATGTCCGCACCGCCCGAGCGGGTCTTCCACGCGCTCAACGACGACGTGCCCGGCTGGGCGGAGTGGTTCGCCGCGGTGACCCGCGCCGAGTCCGTCGACGACGGTGCCGGGCGTGACATCCGGCTCAAGGGCGGCGGGTGGTTCCGGGAGACGGTCATCGCGGCCAAGGAGGCGGAGGTGTACGCCTACCGGGTGGACCGCACCAACGCGCCCGGTGCGCACGCCATCGCCGAGGAGTGGCGGCTGGTGCCGTCCGACGGCGGGACCCGTGTGCGGTGGACCTTCGCCGTGGACGGCACGGCACCCTTCCGCTTCGCGGTCAGGGTGGCGCGTGCGGGACTCGGCCGGGCCTTCCGGGGCGCGGTCACCGAACTGGACCGGCGCCTTTCGCGATAGCCGGTAGCCGCCGACGGCCGCTCAGCCCGGCCAGACGCCCGTCTCCAGCAACGAGTCGATCGCCGCCGTGTACGGCGCGATGTCCAGGCCCTGCCCGGCGAGCCAGGCGTCCGAGTAGTACTTGTCGAGGTAGCGGTCGCCCGGGTCGCACAGCAGGGTCACCACGCTCCCGTGCCGGCCCTCGGCCACCATCTCGGCGACGATCTTCAGGGCGCTCCACAGCCCGGTCCCGGTGGAACCGCCCGCCTTGCGCCCGATCGCCCGCTCCAGCGCCCGTACCGCCGCCACGCTCGCCGCGTCCGGCACCTTCATCATCCGGTCGACGGCTCCCGGCACGAAGCTCGGTTCCATGCGCGGCCGTCCGATCCCCTCGATCCGGGATCCGCAGTCGCAGGTGACGTCCGGATCGCCGGTGGTCCAGCCCTCGAAGAAACAGGAGTTCTCGGGGTCGGCGACACAGATCCGGGTGTCGCGCTGGGTGTAGTGGACATAGCGCGCGAGCGTCGCGGAGGTGCCGCCGGTGCCCGCCGTGGCCACGATCCAGGCCGGTTCCGGGAACCGTTCCAACTCCAGCTGGCGGAAGATGGATTCGGCGATGTTGTTGTTGCCGCGCCAGTCCGTGGCCCGTTCGGCGTAGGTGAACTGGTCCATGTAGTGGCCGCCGGTCTCCACCGCGAGGCGGCCGGACTCCTCGTACATCTTCCGGGAGTCGTCCACGAAGTGGCACTGCCCGCCGTGGAATTCGATGAGCCGGCACTTCTCGGCGCTGGTCGTGCGCGGCATGACGGCGATGAAGGGCACGCCGATCAGCTTGGCGAAGTACGCCTCGGAGACGGCCGTCGAGCCGCTGGACGCCTCGATCACGGGGCGGTCCGGCCGGATCCAGCCATTGCAGAGCCCGTAGAGGAAGAGCGAGCGGGCCAGCCGGTGCTTGAGGCTGCCCGTCGGGTGGGTCGACTCGTCCTTGAGGTAGAGGTCGATGCCCCAGTCCTCGGGCAGCGGGAAGCGCAGCAGATGGGTGTCCGCCGAGCGCTGCGTGTCGGCCTGGACCTTGCGGACGGCCTCTTTGAGCCAGTCGCGGTACGCGGTGTCACTGCGGTCGACGTCGAGGGTGGCGCCGGTCCGGATCTGCGGGATGGTGCTCACGGCGGGACTCCTTAGGCTGCGCGCCGACGGCGTTCGAACACGGCCGACACACCGATCATAGACACCTTGCGCACGCTTCTCACCTGCATAAACGCATCTTTGAGCGCCTCAAAGGCACCCCTGGGGCACCGTGGCGGGATCCCTTCGGGGGCGCATTGCGGCGAGTGCTCCGAGCGCCCCCTGCCCGGCGGGCCGTGCGCACTGGTGCTCGTCGCCGGGGGCGGGCAGACTGCCACCGGACGGGACGAACGTCCCGAACGGGGGCGCACACTGGATCACGACACGAGCCGGTGCACGCCGGCCGGGGCCACAAGCTTCCGGACCGGCGGCCGAGGTACTCGAAAAGGGGCGGGGCGAAATGGCGGAGCCGGAGTTCACGGCGATGGGCGTGCGGATCGACAAACGCCTGCGTTCGCTCACCAGGGCCGGGCAGGTCCGGATAGAGGACGGCAGGCTGCAGCTGCTGACGAGTTACGGCAGCGAGATCGACAGCGCGCCCGTGCAGGCGGTGCGGGCCTCCAAGCCGTGGTTCGCGTCGGAGGACCGGGCCCTGGCCGACCTCAACGGCCAGCGCTACTCACTCACTCTGGGTGACCACGATCCGGCGCCGGGCGAGCCCGGGCCGCCCGCGGCGCGCCGCTTCATCGAGGCGGTACGGCGGGCCGCGGGGCGTGACCGCTGAACCACGGCGAGTTGCGGGACCGTACGCGCTGGGTCACGCTTGTCTCACGTCACTCTGGGTTTACCGGCGATAACGCTGCGAACCAGCCCGCCGGCCACGACAGCAGGCGGCCCCATGGACGGCGGCACCCTGCTGGATTCGTTCTTCGTGTTCTTCCGGACCTCACGTCGGGGAGTCGCAGTCGTGATCGAACACCCAAGCAGACACTGCTCGGTGGAGCTTCAGGCTTTGCCCTCGCGGATCGGCCAGGTCCGCAGAATCGTATCTGCGCAGTTGCGTTACTGGCGTCTGGACCCGCTCATCGACCGGGCCGCGCTCGGTGTGACGGAGTTGCTCACCAACGTCCACCGGCACGCCCAGCCCGACAAGAACTGCACCGTGGAGATCGAGCTCCAGCTCGACCGGCTCACGGTGTCGGTCCGTGACCACGATCCGCGTCTTCCCGTGGTCGAGGACGGCACGGAGACCGCGCCGGACGCGACCTGCGGGCGAGGCCTGGCGATGGTGGCCGCGGTCAGCGAGAGCTGGGGCGTACGGCCGCACGACGACGGCAAGGTCGTGTGGTTCACCCTGCCCGCGCCCAAGCCGGCCCGCCCGGCGCGCCGTACGGCCGAACCGGCCGCCCGCCGCATCGTCGGACCGGAACCCGCGACCTCGACTGCGCCCTCTCCCGTACGTACGACGGCACCCGCGCCGAGTCCCGCGCACGCGACGGCCGGACCCCCGGCCCCCGCACACGCTCACGCGACGGCCGGATCCTCCGCCCCCACCCCCGCCCCGGCGGCCGTCGGCACCCCCGTCGTCGCCCCCGCGACGGCGGTCGCTCCGGCCCCCGCACACGCTCCCGCCCGCTCGGCTGTCGCCAGTTGAGCGGGCGGTGAGCCTTGTTGTTCGCCGGCGCTACTCCGTGGCGATCGCTCGCAGCACGTCCAGGCGGGCCGCTCGCCGGGCCGGGCGCAGGCCCGCGAGGGCGCCCGCCGCCAGCCCGACCAGCGCCACGACCGCCAGCCGGCCCGGCGGGAGGGCGAAGGCGAACGCGGTGTCGCTCGTACCGTCCGAGGCCCTGACCAGGACCCAGCCGAGGAAGGCGCCGAGGCCCAGTCCGCCGGCCGTGCCGAAGGCGGCGACCAGGACCGACTCCCAGCGGACCATGGCGCGCAGCTGGGGGCGGGTCTGGCCGACGGCCCGCAACAGGCCGAGTTCCCGGGTGCGTTCGTGGAGGGCCAGGGTCAGGGTGTTGGCGATGCCGAGCAGCGCGATGAGCACGGCGAGCGCGAGCAGCGCGTAGACGAGGGTGAGCATCATGTCGATGCCGCCGGCCGAGGACTGCGCGTACTCGTCGCGGGTCTGCACCCGCGGGTCGCCGTACCGTGCGGCCACCCGGGTCACCGCGGCCTTGCCCGCGTCGGCACGCACCCCGGACCTGAGGGTGACGGCCACCAGGGTGTCGGAGTCCTGGATGCGGTGCGGGGCCCAGGCGGCACGGGTGATGACGTAGTCGCCGGCGAGTTCGGACCGGCCGTAGACCGCGCGGACGGTGAAGTCCTGCTCCTTGCCGTCGGTGAAGGTGAGTCGGGCGGTGTCGCCGGTGCGCAGGTGCTGCCGGTCGGCCTCGGTCCGGGTGACGGCGATGCCGTCGGTGCCGAGCCGGGTGAGCGAGCCCTGGACGGTGCCGAGGTCGAAGGTGCGGGCGAGGGCGGCCGGGTCGGTGACGGTCAGCGCGCGTCCCCGGCCGTCGACCTCGGCGACCCCGCGGCCGAGTCCGACGGCGGTGTCCACCTCGGGCAGCCGCTGGACGGCCGGGGCCAGCCGGGGGCTGAGTCCGCTGCCACCCGCGCCGAAGGACGGGTTGCTGACGGCGAGGTCGCCGGCGAAGGACCGGGAGACGGTCTGGTCCATGGTGGCCTTCAGGGACGCGCCGAACACGGTGAACAGCGAGACCACGGCCACCCCGATCATCAGCGCGCTCGCGGTGGCGGCGGTCCGCCGGGGGCTGCGCAGCGCGTTGCGCCGGGCGAGGCCGCCGGTCACTCCGCGCAGCCGGTCCAGGGGGCCGCCGAGCAGTCGTACCGTCGTGGTGGCGGCGACCGGGCCCAGGACCACGAAGGAGACCAGGGCCAGCAGGGCGCCGAGTCCGGCGAGCCAGACGGACGGTGAGACGAGGACGCCGGTGAGCGCGAGGGCGACGGCCAGCGCGCCGAGGCCCGCGCCGAGCACGGCACGGAGGCCGGACGCGCCCGAGGAGTCGACGGCGGTCTCGCGCAGGGCGGCGAGCGGTGCGGTGCGTCCGGCGCGTACGGCGGGCAGCAGCGCGGAGCCCAGGCAGACGACCACTCCGACCGCGAGCGGGAGGGCCATCGAGAGCGACTTGATCACCAAGTCGCCGCCGGGGAACGGGAATCCGATCGCCGGGAAGAGTGCCTGCAGCCCGGCCGCGACCCCGATGCCGCCCGCGAGTCCGGCGGCGGACGCGGTGACCGCCACCACGCTCGCCTCGGTCAGGGTCGACACGGCCACCTGGCGGCGGGCGGCACCGAGGGCCCGCAACAGGGCGTTCTCACGGGTGCGTTGGGCGACGACGATCGCGAAGGTGTTGTGGATGGAGAAGGTCGCGACGAGCAGGGCGACCCCGGAGAAGACCAGCAGGAAGGTGGTGAAGACGGTCAGGAACTGGCTGGAGATCATGTCGGTGTTCTCCTGTGCCGCCTGCCGGCCGGTGATGGCCTCGACTCCCCTGGGCAGTACGGGAGTCAGCCGGTCGACCAGTTCCTTCTGGCCGACACCGGGACCGGCCCGGACCAGGATGGAGGCCGCCTCGCCGGGCTTCGCCGTGAGGTACTTCTCGGCGTCGGCGCGGGTCATGCCGGTGAAGGTCACCTGGGCCATGCCGTCCTCGCCGCCGAAGGTCGCGAGGCCGACGATCGTCACCTTCACCGGGTCCGGGGTGCGCAGCACGGTCGTGTCGCCGATCCTCAGGCCGCCCTTCTTGGCCGCGCCCCGGTTGACCACGACCTCCCCGGACCTGGCGGGGGCGCGGCCCTCCGCGATCCGGTAGGAGTTGAGCTCCGGGTCGGTGATCCAGTTACCGGCGAGGGTCGGCGGGCCCTTGCCGCCGACGGGTTCGCCGTCGGCGCCGACCAGCTGTCCGGCGCCCTGGATGTCCGGCGCGGCGGCCGCGACGCCGGGCACCCGTGCGACGGCGTTCACCAGGGACGTGGGGACGGGCTGTCGTACCCCTTGTGCCTCGCCCGGTGTGGTGATGGCGTCGGCGCCGCGCACCACTGCGCCGGTGCCGCTGGTGGCCTCGCCGAACATCGAGTCGAAGCTCGCGCGCAGGGTGTCGCCCATGACCAGGGTCCCGGCCAGGAAGGCGACGCCGAGGAAGACGGCCAGGAAGGTGCCGGCGAACCGGCGCCGGTGGGCGCGCAGGGAGGACAGGCTCAGCCGTACGGAGGCGTTCACGACCGCACCTCGAAGGCCTTCATCCGGTCCAGGACCGTGTCGGCGGTCGGGGACTGCATCCGGTCGACCAGCCGCCCGTCGGCGAGGAAGACGACCTCGTCGGCGTGGGCGGCGGCCACCGGGTCGTGGGTGACCATGACGACCGTGCGGCCGGTCCGCCGTACGGTGTCGCCGAGCAGGCCGAGGACCTCGGCGCCGGAGCGGGAGTCGAGGTTGCCGGTTGGCTCGTCGGCGAAGACGACCTCGGGGCGGCCGGCGAACGCCCGGGCCACGGCGACGCGTTGCTGCTGGCCGCCGGAGAGTTCGGAGGGGCGGTGGTGCAGCCGGTCGCGCAGTCCGACGACGTCGACGAGCGCGTCGATCCACTCCGGGTCGCCGCGGCCGCCCGCCAGGTCCAGCGGCAGGGTGATGTTCTCCGCGACGGTCAGCGTCGGCAGCAGGTTGAACGCCTGGAAGACGAAGCCGACCCGGTCGCGGCGCAGCAGCGTCAGCCGCCGGTCGTCGAGCGGGCCCAGCTCGGTGTCGCCGATCCAGGCGGCGCCGGAGGTGAGGGTGTCGAGGCCGGCCGCGCAGTGCATCAGGGTGGACTTGCCGGAGCCCGAAGGGCCCATGATCGCGGTGAAGCGGCCCTCCGGGAACGCCACGTCCACGCCGTCCAGGGCGCGGACGGCGGTGTCGCCACCGCCGTACACCTTCACCGCGCCCACGACCCGGGCCGCGGCCCGTACCGCTGTCGTCGTGGTCATGCCGCACCGCCCTTGCCGAGGCGGCCGAAGTGCTCCTCCAGGACGGACAGGCGGCGCCAGTACTCGTCCTCGTCGATCTCACCGGCGGCGAAGCGGCGGCCGAGGACCGCGAGCGGCGAGTCGCCGGCCGGACGGCCGGCGTCCATCGGGCGCCAGGGACCGCCGCGTCCGCGCCAGACGGTGCGGCGCAGGACGGTGACGGCGCCGATCACGACGGCCGCCCAGATCAGCGGGAAGAACAGGATCCACGGGCCGGGCCCGCCGTCCCAGTTCGCCAGGGTCTGCATCTCGGTTCAACTCCCTTGTCAGAGGCTCGGGGTGTGCTGCATCGAGACTGACCGCGGGGCCGGGTCCGGGTCGTCGTGCGGCCGGCGGCAGTGGCCGTACCTCCCGGGGAGTACACGGGCCGACGGCGCCTGCTCCCAGCCGGACCGGCGGACTCACGGACCGGCGGACTCACGGGCTGGCGGACTCACGGGCTGGCGGGCTGTACCTACTAGTATGTACAGTGCTCGCATGAGCACGTCGGAGCGGTTGATCGAGTCCACCCGTGAGCTGCTGTGGGAGCGGGGTTACGTCGGCACCAGCCCCAAGGCGATCCTGGAGCGCGCCGGAGCCGGCCAGGGCAGCATGTACCACCACTTCACGGGCAAGCCGGACCTGGCGCTGGCCGCGATCCGGCGGACCGCCCGGGAACTCCTGGCCACCGCCGAGGGGGTACTGACCGGGCCGGGCACGCCGTACGAGCGGATCGAGGCGTATCTGCTGCGGGAGCGTGACGTACTGCGCGGCTGCCCGGTCGGCCGGCTGACCATGGACCCGGACATCATCGCGAGCGACGAACTGCGGGCGCCGGTCGACGAGACACTGGACCGGATCCGGGAGTTGATCGCCGGAATCGTCGAAGAGGGCAAGACACAGGGGCAGTTCGGGCCCCAGGTGGACGGCGAGGAGATCGCCGCCACCGTCCTCGCGACCGTGCAGGGCGGCTACGTCCTCGCCCGCGCCTCCGGTTCACCCGCCGCGTTCGACGCCGGCGTGCGCGGACTGCTGTCTCTGCTGAGGAGTTGACCTACGTGCACATCACCAGGAACCGCCCCGACACCCGGCAGGGCCCGGCGGAGAACTTCACCGGCACGGTCTGGCTGGACGAGGTGGCCGCGCCCGCCGCCCCGTCCCGGCTGCGGCTGTTCAACGTCCACTTCGCACCCGGCGCCCACACCGCCTGGCACCGGCACCCGCACGGCCAGGTGCTGCACGTCCTGGAGGGCGAGGGGCTGGTGCGGCGCAGGGGCGGCGAGGTGGCGGCGATCCGCGCGGGCGACACGGTGTGGATCGAGCCGGACGAGTGGCACTGGCACGGCGCCGGTCCCCGCACCTTCATGACGCATCTCGCGGTCGTGGAGGCCGCGCAGGACGGCACGACCGTCGAGTGGCACGAGCACGTGACCGACTACCCCGCCTGACCCGGCCTGCGAAGGGAACCGCACCATGCACGCCATGCAGTACGAGTTCGTACTCCCCGCGGACTACGACATGGGCATCATCCGTTCCCGGGTGACCCGCGTCGGGCACCTCCTCGACGACTGGCGCGGCCTCGGCATCAAGACGTACCTGCTGCGCGAGCGCGGTGTGCACGGCTCACCGGTGAACCAGTACGGGCCGTTCTACCTCTGGAACACCGTGGAGGGAATGAACGACTTCCTGTGGGGAGGCGCCTTCCAGGGCCCGGTAGACGACTTCGGACGGCCGCGGATCCGGCAGTGGACGGGCCTGGCGTTCGAGGAGGGCACCGCCGCCGGCTCCCCCGCCTCGCTCGCCGTCCGGCGGCGCCAACCAGTGCCTGAGGGTGTGGAGTTGGCCGCGTTCATGGCGGAGGCCGCGGCCGAGACCGGGCGGCTGGCCGCCGAGGACGGTGCCGTGCTGGCCGCGTCCGCCGTGGACACGCACACCTGGGAACTGGTCCACTTCTCGCTCTGGGAGCACGACGCGGCCAAGGCCGAGGGCGACGTCTTCCAGGTGCTGCACCTGTCGCAACCGGGGCGTGCCGGGCTGCCGCGCGGACGGCAGTGGTGAGCACGGTCCGTACGGTCCTCGGGGACATCCGGCCCGAGGACCTGGGCGTGTGCGACGCGCACGACCACCTCTTCCTCCGCAGCCCCGGGCTCCCGGGCCAGGAGCTGAACGACGCGAGCGCCGCGCGGGCCGAACTGGAGGCGTTCCGGGCCGCGGGCGGGGCGGCCGTCGTGCAGTGGACCCCGTACGGGATGGGACGGCGGGCCGCCGACCTGCCGCTGCTCTCCCGCGCTGCCGGAGTGCACCTGATCTGCGCGACGGGACTGCACCAAGCGGCCCACTACGCCCCCGAGTTGCTCGACCGGCTGCGCGGCGGGCTCGCCGGCCTCTTCGTCGACGAACTGACCCGGGGCATCGGCACCTCGGGAGTGCGCGCCGGGCTCATCAAGGTGGCGAGCGGTTTCCACGCCCTCGACGCCCACGCCCGCTGGACGATGACGGCGGCGGCCGAGGCACACCGCGCCACGGGTGCGCCGATCGCCGTCCACCTGGAGCTGGGCACCGCCGCGCTGGACGTACTCGACCTGCTCTGCGGGGAGTTGGGCGTCCCCGGCGACCGCGTGATCCTCGGCCACCTCAACCGCTCCCCCGACCTCGTCCTCCAGCGCGAGGCCGCAGCCTCCGGCTGCTGGCTCGCCTTCGACGGCCCCTCCCGCGCCCATCACGCCACCGACTGGCGCATGCCGGAAGCGGTGCGCTCCCTGTCCGAGGCCGGCTTCGGGGACCGGCTGCTGCTGGGCGGCGACACCGTGGTGGCGGGCGCGCGATCCGTGGACGGCGGTCCCGGCATGCCGTATCTGCTGCGGCGGGTGCGGCCGCGGCTGGTGGCGGAGTTGGGCACGGAGCAGGTCGACCGGATCCTGACCGCCAACCCGGCCCGGGCATTCGCCGTGGAAGGGCGTTAGGCGACGAAGACGCCGCCCCAGGGGGTGCCGTGGGGTCTGCCGGTGCGGCTGGATCGGGCCTGGGCGTTACTGCAGCGCCCCCAGCGGGTCGTCCAGGACCGGCTGCCAGGCCAACTCGGCTGCTCCGACGAGGCTGTTGTGGCTCAGGGTGCACGGCAGGATCGGGACGCCGCCGCTCTGGCCCCACAGGCTGCGGTCGGCGACGACGGCGCGCAGTCGTTCCGGGTCGGCGTCCAGGAGGGTGCGATGCAGGCCGCCGAGGATGATGCGGTCGGGGTTCAGGATGTTGACCAGTCCGGCGAGGCCCAGGCCGAGGCGGTCGATGAGGGCCTCGGCGGCTCTGCGGACCGTCGGGTCGTCGTAGTGGTCGCGGACCAGGTCCTCGGCCTGCCGGAGCAGCGACACCTCGGGGCCGGGCTCGCGGCCCGCCTCGACGAGCAGCGCCAGCGGATCCGCCTCGACATCCAGGCAGCCCCGGCTGCCGCAGTGGCAGGGGCGGCCCTCCGGGTTCACGGTGAGGTGGCCGACCTCCAGGGCGAGCCCTGAACTCCCCGTGTGCAGACGGCCGTCCAGGACCAGCGCGCCGCCGACGCCGCGGTGCCCGGTGGCCACGCACAGCAGGTCCCGGGCGCCCCGGCCGGCGCCGTGCCGGTGCTCGGCGAGCGCGGCCAGGTTCACGTCGTTGCCCGCGAACGCCGGGCCGGTGATCCCGGCCGCGCGTACGCACTCCGCGAAGATCCGGCGCACCGGCGCGCCCACCGGCCAGGCCAGGTGGAGGGGGTTGAGGGCCAGGCCCTCCGGTTCGGCGACGGCGGACGGCACGGCGAGTCCGGCGCCGACGCAGCGGCGGCCGGTCGTGCCGAGCAGGTCGGCGCCCGCCTCGACGACCGAGCCGAGCACCTTCGCCGGGTCGGCGTCGACCGCCTCGCAGCCGGGCGCGGTCGCGACGATACGGCCGCCGAGGCCGACCAGCGCCGCGCGGAAACCGTCCGCGTGGACCTGCGCGGCCAGCACGACCGGGCCGTTCTCGGCGACCTCCAGGCGGTGCGAGGGCCGGCCCTGGGATCCGGCGGCGGCGCCCGGGTGGGCGTCGACCGTGATCAGGCCGAGCGCCTCCAGTTCGGCGGCGACCGCGCCGGCGGTGGCCCGGGTGACGCCGAGTTCGGCGGTGAGCACGGCGCGGGTGGGGGCGCGGCCGGTGTGCACGAGTTCCAAGGCGGGGCCGAGTGCGCCGCGTCCTCTGTCCAACCTAGTCTTCGAGGTGGTCCCTTCCCCCGCGGGCCGGGGGTGTGCCTTGCCGCTCATGAGGGGGAGTCTGCCATGATCCGTAGTGTTGAACAGAGTCGGTGCGTTGTGGCTGGTCGCGCAGTTCCCCGCGCCCCTGACGGGGCGCTCCAGCCAGGACGCTTCAAAAGCCACTCACCCTCAGCGTGACGTTCAGGCGGCCGGTCAATCCCAGCCCCGCCGGTCCTGTACCCGGGTACACCCTCGGCACCCCGTGATAGGCGAGCCTCGACTCTCCACCGAACACGAACAGGTCGCCCGACCTCAGCTCCACGTCCGTGTAAGGCCTCCCCCTGCTCTCCGTGTTGCCGAAGCGGAACACGCAGGTGTCTCCCAGGCTCAGCGACACCACCGGCGCGGGGGAGCGTTCGTCGGCGTCGCGGTGCATGCCCATGCGGGCGTCCGCGTCGTAGAAGTTGATCAGTGCGATGTCGTACGACAATCCGCCGACCGCCGCCGGGCCGAGCGCGTCGGTCACCGCGCGGCGGGCCAGGTCGTCCAGCCAGGCCGGGAAGGGCTTCACGGGGCTGTGGTCGCCGTCGACGACGGTGCGGGCGTAGGCGTAGGGGTACCAGTGCCAGCCCAGGCAGACCTGGCGGGCGGTCATGGTGCCGCCGCCGGGGGTGCGGACCGTGCGCAGGCCCGCCGGGGGCCGGGCCCAGTCACGGCAGGCGGTCAGCAGCGCGCGCTGCTGCTCCGGGTCGAGCCAGTCGGGGACGTGCACGGCGCCCGGCGCGAGGGGGGCGCGCGCCCTCGGGAACAGCTCATCCTCCATGCCCCCATCCTGCCCGACCGGGTCTGAGCTGGGGCTCCGCTAGCCTGGACCCACGATGAGCGACCGTATGACGACTGCGTGGGGCGAGTTCGAGCTGTCCCGCTTCCCCGAGGATCCGCGCGACCGGCTGCGTGCCTGGGACGCCTCCGACGCGTATCTGCTGAGGCATCTCGCCGCGGAACGCACCGGGCTGTCCGGCACGGTCGTGGTCCTCGGCGACCGCTGGGGCGCGCTGGTCACGGCGTTGGCGGAGCACCGGCCGGCCCAGATCACCGATTCGTACCTGAGCCAGGAGGCGACCCGGGCGAACCTCGCGCGCGCGGGGGTCGAGCCGGGTGCCGTGCAGCTGCTCATCACCCAGGATCCGCCGCCGGAGCGGGTGGACGTGCTGCTGGTACGGGTACCGAAGAGCCTGGCCCTGCTGGAGGACCAGCTGCTGCGGCTGGCGCCCGCCGTGCACGCGGACACGGTCGTGATCGGCACCGGCATGGTGAAGGAGATCCACACCTCGACGCTCCGGCTGTTCGAGCGGATCCTCGGACCGACCAGGACCTCGCTCGCCGAGCAGAAGGCCCGGCTGATCCACTGCACGCCGGATCCGTCGCTGACGCGCCCGGCCAGTCCGTGGCCGCACAGCTACGCGCTCCCGGAGGGTATCGGGGCGGTCTCCGGCCGTACGGTCGTCAACCACGCGGGCGTCTTCTGCGCCGACCGTCTCGACATCGGTACGCGGTTCTTCCTCGCGCACCTGCCGGCGGGCGGCCGGCGGATCGTGGACCTGGGGTGCGGCAACGGGGTCGTCGGTACGGCGGTGGCGCTGGCCGATCCGACGGCCGAGGTGCTGTTCGTGGACGAGTCGTTCCAGGCGGTGGCCTCGGCGGAGGCCACCTACAAGGCCAACGGGGTGCCCGGGCACGCCGAGTTCCGGGTCGGGGACGGGCTGGCCGGGGTCGCGGACGGCAGTGTGGACGTGGTGCTGAACAACCCGCCCTTCCACTCGCACCAGGCGACCACCGACGCGACGGCGTGGCGGATGTTCAGCGGGGCGAAGCGGGCGCTGCGGCCGGGTGGTGAGCTGTGGGTCGTCGGCAACCGGCATCTGGGCTATCACGTGACGCTGCGCAGGCTGTTCGGCAACAGCCTGCTGGTCGCCGGCGACCCGAAGTTCGTGGTGCTGAAGGCGGTCAAGCGGGGTTAGGCCCCAGGACGCCGATGATCCTGGCCACCTCGTCGGCCATCGCCTCCCTGCCGACGCCGAGGTACTTGCGGGAGTCGACCGCCTCGGGGTGGTCGGCGAGGAAGCGGCGGATCGAGGCGGTCATCGCCATGTTGAGCGCCGTGCCGACGTTGACCTTGGCGATGCCGCCCGCGACGGCGGCCACCAGCCCCGCGTCCGGGACCCCGGAGGAGCCGTGCAGGACGAGCGGGACCGGCACGGCGGCGGAGAGCCTCGTGAGCAGTTCGTGGTCGAGGGCGGCGGTGCGGGTGGTCATGGCGTGCGCGCTGCCGATCGCCACGGCCAGGGCGTCGACCCCGGTGCCGGTGACGAAGGCGTGTGCCTGGCCGGGGTCGGTGCGGGCGCCGGGTGCGTGGGCGTCGAGCGGCGGGCGGCCGTCCTTGCCGCCGACCTCGCCCAACTCGGCCTCGATCCACAGGCCCTGGGTGTGCGCCCAGTCGACGGCGGCGGCGGTCGCGGCCAGGTTCTCGGCGTACGGGAGCCGGGAGGCGTCGTACATCACGGAGCTGAAGCCGGCGCCGGGCGCCTGCCGGAGCAGGTCGTCGCTCTGGACGTGGTCGAGGTGCAACGCGACGGAGACGGCGGCCCGTTCGGCGGCCGCGGTGGCGGCGCGGGCCAGCGGGAGGAGGCGTCCGTGGCGGAACTTGACCGCGTTCTCGCTGACTTGGAGGACGACGGGTGCGCCGGCCGCCTCCGCGCCGGTGACGACGGCCTCCACGTGTTCCAGGGTGATGACGTTGAACGCGGCGACGGCGGACCGGGCTTCGGCGGCCCGGGTCAGCAGCTCGCCGGTGGCTGCGAGGGGCACGGTCACTCCTTCCCGGACATGCCGGGCGGGGTGCAGGGCGGGGTGAGGATCACCGAGCGGGTGAGATGGCGCGGCCGGTCGGGGTCGAGGCCCCGGGCGGCGGCGACGGCGACCGCGAGGCGCTGGGCGCGGACGAGTTCGGCGAGGGGGTCCAGGGTGCCCTCCACCCACAGTCCCCCGGTGGCGGCGACCTGTTCGGCGAGCCCGGCGGGCGCGGGGCCGAACATCCAGGTGGCCGTGGAGCCGGTGGTGACGGCGATCGGTCCGTGCCGGTACTCCATCGCCGGGTAGGCCTCGGTCCAGGACAGCGAGGCCTCGCGCAGCTTCAGTCCCGCCTCGTTGGCGAGTCCGACGGTCCAGCCGGACCCGAGGAAGGTGAACTGGGTACGGTCGACGAGCCCCGGCGGCAGGGGGGTCGAGAGCGCGGTACGGGCGTCGGCGGTCACGGCGTCGGTGTGCAGGCCGAGGTGGGCGCGGAGCAGGGTGAGCGCGGTCGTCGCGAACCGGGTCTGGACGACGGAGCGTTCGTCCGCGAAGTCCAGGACGACGAGGTCGTCGGCGGCCTCCGGCACCGGGGTGTCCGGGTCCGCGGTGATCGCCGCCGTGCGCGTGCTTCCCTTCAACTGCCCCAGCAGGTCCAGCACTTCGGTCGTGGTGCCGGACCGGGTCAGGGCGAGCACCCGGTCGTAGGACCGTCCGCGCGGGAACTCCGAGGCGGCGAAGGCGTCGGTCTCCCCCTGCCCCGAGGACTCGCGCAGTACGGCCGCCGCCTGGGCCATGAAGTACGAGGTGCCGCAGCCGACGATCGCGACCCGCTCCCCCGGCGCGGGCAACGCCTCCGTGTGGAGGTTCACGGATTCGGCCGCCCGGGTCCAGCAGGCGGGTTGGCTGTCCAGTTCCTCGGTGATATGTGACATACCACTACCCCTCCCCACGGTGATTTTTCTTGCAAGATAGAGCCACTTTCCGAACACAATCAAGCATCCAGCCGGAACCCACGTGCGCTAAGGTCGCCGGGAGATCGAGGAACGGAGGCGGCGGATGTCGCGCGACGCCCGCTGGAAGACGCTGCTCGAACTGCTCGTCGAGCGCGGCCGCCTCGACGTCGAGGAGGTGGCGGCCGAGCTGGCGGTGTCGGCGGCCACGATCCGCCGGGACCTCGACCAGCTCGCCGAGCAGCAGATGCTGGTGCGCACCCGGGGCGGGGCGGTGGTGCACGGGGTGTCGTACGAGCTGCCGTTGCGCTACAAGACGGCCCGGCGGGCCTCGGAGAAGCAGCGGATCGCCAAGGCGGTGGCGGAACTGGTCGCGCCGGGCGAGGCGGTGGGGCTGACCGGCGGGACGACCACCACGGAGGTGGCCCGCGCCCTGGCCGTGCGCGGCGACCTCGCGGGCGGCGCGCCGGCGCTGACGATCGTCACCAACGCGCTGAACATCGCCAACGAACTCGCCGTACGGCCCCAGTTCAAGATCGTGGTGACGGGCGGGGTGGCGCGCCCGCAGTCGTACGAGCTCGTCGGGCCGCTCGCGGACGGGGTGCTGGGCCAGATCACCCTCGATGTGGCGGTGCTCGGGGTGGTCGCCTTCGACGTCACGCACGGGGCCGCCGCCCATGACGAGGCCGAGGCCGCGATCAACCGGCTGCTGTGCGAGCGGGCGGCCCGGGTGGTCGTCGCCGCCGACTCCAGCAAGCTGGGCGGGCGGGCGTTCGCCCGGATCTGCGCGGCCGAACTGGTGGACACGCTGGTGACGGACACGGCGGCGGCGCCCGAAGTCGTGCGCCGGTTCGAGGAGGCGGGGATCCGCGTCCTGGCCGTGTGACGGCGGCGGTCACGGACCTCTGTCCGGCGCCGCCGCCGGACATCGCTGTCACATGCCGCTGGTGTCCGCGCTGACGAATCCCGCGCCGCGCTGGTCGTTGCAGCCGAACACGGGCCGGTCGACGGGGTCCGGCCAGCTCTGCTGGGCCTGGAGGGCGACGCTGACCAGGGTCAGCAGCAGATCGACGTCGCTCGCGGCGTCGAGTCGTATGGTGACCCACTGCGAGCCCGGGACGATACGGATCGCCCCGGTGCTCTTGAGGTCCTTGGCGAAATGCAGGATGGCACGGGTGGTGAGACGCAGGTCCACATCGCGGTCCGAGTGGAAGTGCGCGATCTCGCCCTGCGACGAACTCACCGCCTGACCCAGACCGCAGCTCGGTACCGCCTCGGTCAGGTCGGGCCAGGTCGCCAGTTGCGCCAGAGCGCGCGAGGCCAACGTCATGGGGCCATCATGGCCCGCTCACTCTCCGGTAACCAACTAGCGAGCAGTTATTAACCGAGCTGTTGCCTCACTCTGTCCGAACACAGTCGCAGGGGGCGATCGAATATCCGCAGGACTTCAGTGGTTCGAGGGACGGAAGGTACCTCTCGGACGTCCGGGACGGCCGTGGCGAACGTCACGTTCTACGCACGTCTGGCACTCGCCGCCGCGAACGCGTCGACGGCCGCGAGGTCGAAGTCCCCGTGGTCGCTGCCGAGACCCTGGGCGACCAGTGCGGCCACGGCGTTGCCGAGCACCGCGGCCTCCTGCGGGGTGCGCCCGAGCCCGATGCCACGGAGAAAACCGGCCGAGAAGGCGTCGCCGCAGCCGGTGGTGTCCACGACGTCGATCTCGAAGGTGGGGACCGTCTCGGTGCCCTCGGCGGTGACCAGGAGCGTGCCGTCGCCGCCGCGCGTGGCGGCGACCAGCCCGGCCCCGGCGTCGATCAGCTTCTTGGCGCCGGCGACCAGGTCGTCCTCCTCGGAGAAGCCCAGCACCTGGTCCTCGTTGGGGAGCAGGTGGTCGATGTGGGGCAGCGCCGCCGCGATCTGCTCGAAACTGCCGAACACGCCGGGGGCGAGGAGGTCCACGGACGTGGTGACCCCGTGCTCCTTGGCGAAGTGCAGGATGCGCGCGGCGACGTCGACGCCGATCAACTCCGGTCCGCCGAGGTGGAGATGGGTGGCCTCGGCGAGGGCGTCCCAGGGCACGTCGTCGAGGCCGTAGGTGACGTTGGCGCCGAGCAGGTGGAGGGAGGGCCGGTCGCCGTTGGGGCGGATGGGCAGCACGCTCGCCGAGGTGCCGGTGTCGATGCGGCGCACCAGGAACCCGGTGTCGATCCCGGCCCTGTCGAGCAGCTGCACCAGCATGTCGCCGGTGGCGTCGTTGCCGATCGCCCCGGCGCTCAGTACGTCGGCGCCGAGTTTGGCCAGGCTGAGCGCGGTCCCGCCGGCCGTGCCCGCGGCGGTCATCCTGATGTCCTCGACCAGGGTGGCGCCCTGCCCCTCGGGTATCGCGTCCACCGGCCGCACCAGCACGTCCAGCACATGCACGCCCATCGTGACGACTCTCATGACTTGCCCTCCCGCAGGGTTTGGGTGGTGCCGTAGTTCCGGGCGATCGCGGCCTCGATCACCGCGAGTTGCTGTTGCTCGTCGAGGACGCGGGGCTGCCCGAGGGCCGCCGCGTGCTGGTAGACACCGCAGGCCCATTCGAGCAGCAGGGCGTTCTCGACGGCCTTGTCCAGGGTCGGGCCGACGGTGACCGAGCCGTGGTTGGCCATCAGGGCGGCGCTGCGGCCGTCGAGCGCGGTGAGCACCGACTCGGCGAGTTCCGGGGTGCCGAAGGTGGCGTACGGCGCGACCCGCACGGCGCCGCCGAGTGCGAGCAACTGGTAGTGGATACAGGGAAGTTCATCGAGCACGCAGGACAGGGCGGTGGCCATCGGCGCATGGGTGTGCACGACCGCGCCGGCGCCGTAGCGCCGGTAGACCCCGAGATGCAGGTCGAGTTCGGAGGTCGGCTGCAGGGTTCCGGCGCACACCTTGCCGTCCAGGTCGACCACCGTCACCTGGCCGGCGGTGAGCTGGGCGAGCACCGCACCGGTCGCGGTGACCGCTATCCGGTCCCCCACCCGCACGCTGACGTTTCCCGCCGTGCCGACGAGCAGTCCCGCCGCTCCCAGGCGGCGGCAGACGTCCGCCACCGCGGCCCGCTCCTGAACCAGCGCGGAGCTTGAGTCCGTCATGGCCGCGACGCTAACGTAAACCTGAAACAAAGTCACGTTCAGATTCAGGAGCCGTGCGTGAGCGAGCCGACCGCCGACGAGACCGGGGTCGTACTGCGCCGGACGCCCCAACAGGCCCGCAGCAAGGCCCGGTTGGCGCGGGTGCTGAAAGCCGCGGAGCGGGTGCTGGTCGCCGAGGGCGTCCAGGCGCTGACCACGACCCGGGTCGCCGCCGAGGCCAAGGTGTCGGTCGGCTCGCTGTACCAGTACCTGCCCGACCGGGACGCGATCATCGACGCGCTCGCGGCCACCTACTTCTCCCAACTCGAAGCGGTGATGGAGGAGTTCGTGCGCAGCGCGGCGACCGAGCAGTGGCCGGACCCGGTCGGCGTGCTGATCGACACCTACGCCGGGCTCTACCGCACCGAGGAGGGCTTCCGGGCCCTGTGGTTCGGCAGCGGCCTGACCGACCGGACCCGGGAGACGGACCGCGAGCACAAACGCCGGATGGCCGACGGGGTGCGCCGGGTGCTGCTCGCGCTCGGCATCGCCGGCGACTCCGAAGGCCTCGGCCGCGCCTGCCACGCCGCGCTCCTCGCCGCCGACGCCCTCGCCCAGGAGGCCTTCCGCCGCGACGCCGGGGGTGACACGGCCCTCCTGGAGGAGGCGAAGGTGATGCTGCGCGGCTATCTCACGGCCATCGCCGGGCGGCAGGAACACGGGGACGCCTGAGCGTGGAGTGGGCCGGGCATGACTCCGTGCCGCGAGCCCGTCCCCGCGCCGGCCGGCCACCCGGGACGAGCCGCAGGTCGCCGACGCGGCTCTGTTCCCGGCCCGGACCGCGCCGCACCACCCGACCGGCGGGCGGAGAACCGGGAGCGTTGCCGGTGGTGCGGCGGCCGTCGAGGCGAACCTCGGGCGTACGAACCCCGTTTGCCCGCCGTACGCCTTCTCCGTGTCTGATGGCCGACGGTCGTGGACATGACGGGCGTGGTCCCGGGTGTCCGCCGCCGTCTCGCCCCGAAGGTGCGCGCTCCGGGTGTCCGGGATGACAACGTTATCCCGGACTAGGCCGGACCGTGCGTGTGGACCGCGACGATGGAGAGGTTCCGTGCCTGTCAGACCCGACGTGCCCCAGCCCCGTGTCATCCGTCCGGCAACCGCCGTCCGCCGGCGGGGCCGAGCGCCCCTGCGGTCGGCGGTCGCCGCGCTGCTCGCCGGGGCGCTCGGCCTCGCCCTGCTGTCCGGGGCCGGTACGGCCGCGGCGGTGCCCCTGGCCCCGACGTCCGCGGGGACGTCCGGCGGCACGGACTACACGGAGCTCGTCGATCCGTTCGTGTCGACCGGCGGTGACGACGGCAACGATCTGCCGGGCGCCGAGGCGCCCCACAGTCTGGCCAAGGTCAACCCGCTGACCACGCCGGACCGCAACCACTCGGGGTACGACTACGACGAGGACCACATCGCCGGGTTCACCGCGACGGACCTCGACGGCGTCGGCGGCTCGGGAGGCGGCGGCGACCTGCTCGTCGTACCGACGTCCGTGAAGTACGACAGCCGCCCCGACAAAGGCAGTTACGCGCACTCGTACCGCCACGACGACGAGAGCGCGACGCCCGGCTCCTACCGGGTCGGGCTCGGGGCGCCGGCCGGAACCGGTTCGGCGGTGACGCAGGGTTCCGGGACGATCGACGCCGAGATGACCGCGACGACGCGTACGGCGCTCGAACGGTACAGCTTCCCGGCCGGTGCGGACCCCGAACTCGTCCTCGACCTCGCGAACAACTTCACCAGCCGCACCCGCGCGACCATGAAGGCGACCACGCTCCCGGACGGCACCGCCTCGATCACCGGACTCGTCGCGGGGTCGTTCAACGGCGCCGCCTACCGGCTGTACTACGCCGCCACCACCAACGTCCCCGTGACCTCCCTGCGGAGCTGGGGCGACGACGGCGGGTTGAGCGAGGCGACCACGCGGGACGGCACCGACACCGGCGCGATCCTCGGCTTCGACAAGTCCGCCGGGGACGACATCGAGCTGCGCATCACGCTCTCGCCGATCAGCGCCGAACAGGCCGCGACCGACCAGCGCAACGAGGTGGGCGACCTCACCTTCGACCAGGCGCGGGCCCAGACGAAGGCGGCCTGGAACAGCACGCTCGGCGCCGTCGCCGTGCGGTCCTCCGCGACGTCCGACCCCGGCTCGACGCTCACCAAGGAGTTCTACACGCACCTCTACCGCATGTACGCGCTGCCGGTGAACGCCACCAGCACCAGCGGCACGTACCGGGGCGCGGACGGAGCGGTGCACAGGACCAACGGCTGGACGTACTACGACGGTTGGTCCACGTGGGACGACTTCCGCAAGTACTCCGTCGAGGCCTATGTCGACCCGGACACCTACCGGGACCTGGTGCAGTCGCTGATCGTGCTGTTCGCCGACGCGCACACCTCGGGCAAGAGCCTCGGCAGTCTCACCCACTCGGTGCCGACCGTGCGCTGGGAGCGCTCGGCCGTGGTGATCGCCGACGCCCTGTCGAAGGGCTACCGGAACTTCGACCGGCTCGACGAGGCGTACCCGGCGCTGAGGTCGTACACCGGCTACTACACGGGGACGCAGCTGCGGCAGGGCTACATCGCGGGCGATCCCGGTACGACCGTCCAGCGCGGCTACGACCAGTGGGCGCTGTCCGTCGTCGCGGACGCGCTCGGCAGGGACGCGGACGCGAGGAAGCTGCGCACCCAGTCGACCATGGCGATCGACCACCTGGTGAAGTCGGGTGCCTGGACCGCGGCCGACGGCACCGAGGTCGGCCTGCTCACCCCGCACGCCGCGGGCGGCGACTGGCAGGGCGCCGACTACGAGAAGTTCGAGGCGGCGGGCCTCTACCAGGGCACGCTCTGGCAGTACCACTGGTACGACGCCTACGACATGGGCGGCCTGATCCAGGCGATGGGCGGCGCGAAGGCCGGAAAGGCCGCCGTGGAGCACATGTTCGGCGAGGACTCCACCGCCGACGACGGCTCGACCATGCTGCACTCCAACGCCAACGAGATCGACCTCCAGGCCCCCTACCTCTTCAACTACGTGGGCGAGCCGAGCCTGACGCAGAAGTGGGTGCGGTCCATCTACACCGGCACGACCTGGAACCGCTACATCGCGACCGGCTCCACGAACGAAGCCCCCAGCTCCGGCGGCGAGTTCACCCCGCCGGTCCGCACCCGGGTCTACCAGCTCTCCCCGCACGGCTTCCTGCCGACGATGGACAACGACGCCGGCACCATGTCGACCATGTTCGTCGCCGCCGCCCTGGGGCTGTTCCCGGTGACCGCCGGCTCCAGCCAGTTCCAGATCGGCAGCCCGTTCTTCGACTCCACGACGATCACCTACGCCAACGGCAGCACGTTCACGGTGAAGGCCGACGGGGTGTCGCCGAGCGACTACTACGTACAGAGCGCAACCCTCAACGGCGCCCGGTTCACGAACACTTGGCTGGACTACTCGCAGATCGTCGCGGGCGGGACCCTGGACTTCACGATGGGTTCCAAGCCCTCCGCCTGGGGCACCCGCACCGAGCCCGCGTACTCGCTGAACACCGACTCGGGCGACACGGGCACCGGCGGCCCGGGCACCGGCACGACCGTTGTCTCCGCCCGCCCGGACACCGTCGCCACCGCCGCGGACGGCACCGTGGACGGGAGCGTACGGCTCACCCTGTCGTCCGGACCGGCGGCGTTCTCCGCGAAGAAGGGGACCAGCCTGACCGCGACCGGGGCGGCGACCGTGACCGGCCTGCCGGACGGTGTCACGGCGGACCTCCGCGTCACCGGCGCGCGCACGGCGACACTGGCGCTCACCGGTACCACGGACGTCGACGCGCGCTTCGGCCTCACGTTCCGCGACGCGGCCTTCGCCCATGGAGTGCCGGCCGCGACGGTGCGCGGCACCGGGATCTCCCCGACCGACCCGCTGCGCGTCTCCGCAGCCGCGGTGCAGCGCAAGGCCCTCACCGCCCTCGTCGACCAGGCGTCCCTGGTACGCGACGGCCACTACTCCGACGGCTCCCTCGGCGTGTTCCGGTCGGCCCTCGAACGCGCGCGGACCGTCCTCGCGGACACCGCCTCCGCGACGGCCACGCTGATGGCCGCCCGCGACGCGCTCCGATCCGCCGCCGACGCGCTCACCGTCGACGAGGGCGGCTACGCCGTCCTGCAGGCCGAGGACCCCGACCAGAAGGAGGGCCCCAGCCTCAAGAGCGAGGCGTACTACTCGGACGGCGACCTCGGCGGTGTGACCGAGGGTTCCTGGGAGCGGTTCACCAAGCTCGACTTCGGCGGCGTCGCCCCGCGCAGCGTCTCGGTGCGCTACGCCAACGCACAGGCGACGACGGCGCAGCCGAGCAGCGTCGACATCCACGCGGGCGCCGCCGACGGCCCCGTCGTCGCCACCGTCCCGCTCCCCGGAACCGGCGGCTGGCAGTACTACACCACCGTGCAGGCGGCCGTCACCGACCCGGACGCCCTGCTGGCGGCCGCCGGCGCGACCTTCGTGTTCCACGCCCCGTCCGGGCAGCAATGGGTGTCGAACTTCGACTGGTACCGGTTCTCGCCGTACGAGGCCGCCTCGACCACGCTCGCCACCCTGACCGCCGCGAACACCACGACGACCGGCGGCGGTTCACTCCCGCTCACCCTCGTGAACGGCATCTTCGAGAACACCACGAACGGCGCCTGGGCCGAATGGCGGGACACCGGCCTCGGCACCGGCGCGGACACCGTCACGGTCAGCTACGACAAGCCGCAGTCGCGCGCGGCCTCCGACTCGCACATCGAACTGCACCTCGGATCGAAGGACGGCGAGCGGAGCGTCGACATCCCGCTCGCCTACACCGGTTCGGGCTGGGGCACCCTCGCCACCACGACCGTGCGGCTCGACCCCGGCGTCTTCACCGGCGTCCAGGACGTGTACGCCGACTTCGTCTCCGGCACCCAGTCCACCTCCCAGCCCTACGTGGCCAACGTCTACTCGCTGACCCTGACGCGGGACGCCGACGCCCCGGTGGCCTTCGACGCCACGGCGTTCACCTCGAACAGCGGCGGCGGCCTCAAGAGCGAGACGGCCGGCTGGAGCGGCGCGGGCTCCGCCACCGACCTCGGCGGCACCTACGACGGAGCCTGGCTGGACTACGGGGACATCGGCTTCGGCAGCTCGCCCAAGAACACCGTCACGCTCACCTACGTCAACAACTCCGCGCGCTGCGGCACCGGTTCGGCCGTCCAGCTCTACCTGGACTCCTTCGACGCGGCGAACCCGGGCACGCCGTACGCGACCGTCCCGCTGCCGGTCACCGGATCCGCGTGGTCCTCGGGCGGGACGACCAGCCTGACCCTGCCGAAGGCGATCACCGGCACCCACGCCGTCCACCTGCGCCTGACGACGACCCCCGACTCCTCGCATCCGTACGTCGCGAACCTGGGCCGCATCACCTTCAGCCACGTCGACACCCCCGCCGGCACCGACACGACCGCCCTGCGGAAGGCGATCGACCGCTACGCGGCACTCGCCGACGACCCGGACCGGTACGACACCATCGACTTCGCGGTCTACCTGCGCGAACTCGCCGCCGCACGCGCCCTGGCCGGCGCGGACACCGCGACCCAGCTCGACATCGACACCGGGACCCGCAGTCTCACCCTCGCCGCCGGCCAGCTGACCCCGCTCCCCAGGCTGAAGCTGGAGAACCTGGTCACGACCGCGTCAGCCCTCACCAAGTCGCGCTACACGGACGCGTCGTGGCAGTCGTTCACCGCCGCGCTCGCCGAGGCGAGGACCGCGCTCGCGGACGACTCGGCGACGGACGGGACCCTCACCACCCGGTACGACGCCCTCGACCACGCCCGGTCCGCGCTCGTCACGAAGCCGAAGACGGTACCGGCCGCGCCCGACGCCGTGTCGGCGACCTCGTCCGGCACCGGCGTGACGGTCGCCTGGTCCGCGCCCGAGGACGACGGCGGCTCGCCGGTCACCGGCTACGCGATCGCCCTCGGCGACGGCCACCGGGTCGAGGTCCACGATCCGGGCAGCCGGAGCACGACGTTCACCCGGCTGCCGTCGGGCCGGTCGTACTCGGCCCGCGTCCGCGCGGTGAACGCCGTCGGCAGGTCGGCCCCGAGCGCGGCCACCGCCCCCGTGGTCACCGGCGGCAGCACCCCGCAGGCGCCGACCGTGACGGGGGTGACCACCGACGGCGGGCAGGTCCGGGTGACCTGGCGGGCGGCCGGCGACGGCGGATTCCCGCTCATCGGCTACACCGTGACCCTCGACGACGGCACCACCGCGCACCTGCCCGCCACCGCGGACACCGCGCTCGTCGTCACCAAGGGCAGGGCGAAGGCGCACACGGCCACCGTCACCGCGCTCACCCTGGCCGGATCCTCGGCCGCCCCCACCACCACCTCGTCCGCGGCCACCCCCACCGACCCGGCGACGTACGACCCGTCCCCCTTCCCGGACGGCACACTCGACGCGGCCTACACGTCGGACAAGTGGCCGGCGACCGCCGACGGAACCGACTACTTCAACGATCTCCTCAGCGGGATCGACGACCTCGGCTCCGGCATCCTCGGCTCCGACACCCGGATCGCCGAGGGCACTTCGCCGACCGCCGAGAACGACGAGATCGCCGTGTCCGTCAACAACGCGGCGACGCAGAAGGAGGTCGACCGGGCCGAGGTGGACGCCACGAACAGCGCCACGCTCACGCTGGCCGACGGCCTCGGCTCCCGGCTCGGCCGGATCTACCTGGACGCCCTGAACGGCGGCCGGCTCCCCAAGACCAGCGCGCTGTTCTCCCGGGTCACCCGGGGCCTCGACACCCATGACGCGGCGAAGGACCACTACGGCTATCCGCGCCCGTACGTGCGGCTCGGGTTCGTCGGCGACGGCGGTGACATCTACGAGTCGCAGGACGGCTCCTACACCGGCCTCGCCACCAGCGGCTCGTACCCGAGCGGCCACACCTACGGCGGCTACGAGGCCGGGACGATCCTCGCCACGCTGCTGCCGGAGCTGGCGCCGTCGATCCTCGCGCGCACCTCGGAGTACGGGAACAACCGCATCGTGCTCGGCTTCCACTACCCGCTCGACGTGATGGGCGGCCGCATCACCGGTCAGGCCACCGTGGCGCACCGGTGGGCGGACCCCGACTTCGCGGCCCTGCTGGCGCAGGCCCACACCGAGATCGAGAACGTGCTGCTCGCCCGGTGCGAGACGGAGGGGTACGGCGACACGCTCACGGCCTGCGAAGGCACCCCCTACGACGCCCTGAGCACGGCGCAGGACGTCGACCTCTACACCCGGCGTCTGACCTACGGATTCTCCCAGGTCGGCAAGGCCGGACAGGCCCTGCGGACTCCGTCCGACGCGGCGGCGCTCCTGATCACGGCCTTCCCCGGCCTCACCGCCGAGCAGCGCACGGAGATCCTGGAACAGACCGCGACGGACTCCGGGTACCCGCTCGACCTCACCGCGGACGGCGAGGCGAGCTGGCAGCGGATCAACCTGGCGGCGGCGATGACGGCGGACGTGGTCGTGGGCGCCGACGGGTCGGTCACGGTGACGAACCACGCGGACGCCACCAAGGCGAGCATCGCCGACGCCGAGGCGATCACGGTCGGGGGCGTCCCGATCGACGGCTTCGATCCGGACGTGGCCACGTACGTCGTCGACTGGCCGAGGACCGCGCGGATCCCGGCCGTCACCGCCGTACCGGCCCGCCCCGGCGCGCGGGTGAAGGTCACCGACGGCGGTTCCGTCCTCTCCACGGCCGGCTCCCGCCTCACCACCCGCACCATCAGGGTGACCTCGCCCAACGGTTCGGTCACCCGTAACTACACGGTGGGCTTCCAGCACGCGGGCCGCTGACGTCACCGCCGTGGCCTGTCCGGGGTTGGATACGACGGACAGGCCACGGGCGCCCTACCCCACGGTGTGCGGCACCCAGACGGTGGCATGGAACGGGCCGTTGACGGAGACCGGGTCGGCGGGCGGGAGTGCCGCGCTGCCTGCGACGACGCCGTGGCGGTCGACCTGCGTCGCGGCGGAGTTGAGGCCGCCGAGGGAGGCCAGGTAGGTGAAGTCGCCGTTGTCGGCGCGGGCGACGAAGGCGAAGGAGTTGGGGGCGAAGTCGTCGCCGACCATGACGTTCCCGGTGATCTGCTTGACCTCGGTGACGCCGCGCCCGGAGCCGACCACGGCGCTCGTGTGCGTGACGAGGTCGTACGTCGTGGAGAGCAGGCTGTCGCCGCCGACGACCGTGTTCCCGCTGACCAACTGCGCGATCAGGAAGTGGGACCCCAGGTCCGTGCGGACGCCGGTGCGGAGGTCGTAGGCGTACCCGGTGAGTCCGTTGCCGGCCGTGCGGGACTGACCGACCACCACGGGACCGCTGATGTCGTTGGCGGTACTGGAGCTTCCGCCGAGGGTGCCGAGGTCGGTCATCGTCCGGGTGCGCAGGTCGTAGGCGAACCCGTGCGTGGTGCCGGCCGGCGTGTCCGGCAGGGAGGAACTCCCCACGACGACCGAGCCGCTGACGGCCGCCGCGGTACTGTCGCCCGACGGACCGGCGAGGCTGCCGAGATCGGTCATGGTCCGGGTGCGCAGGCTGTACGCGAACGCGTGGGTGACCGCGTCACCGGAGAGCGACGACGTCCCCACCACGGTATCGCCGTGGAGGCCGGTGACGTGGGTGCTGCCGCCGCCGAGCGTGCCGATGTCGACGAGCCGCCGGGTCCGGAGGTCGTACACGAATCCATGGGTCGGGCCGCCGGCCGAGAGGTCCGACTCCCCGACGACGTACTTCCCCGCCACGCCGGTCGCCCGGCTGGCGTCCCCCAGCGTGCCCAGGTCGGTCATGACGTGTCTGCGCAGGTCGTACGCGAAGGCGTGTTCGGTGTCGTCACCGCTCGTCTGTGAACTCCCGACGACCGTGTAGCCGTCGATGGCGGTTGCCTCGCTACGGGTACCGCCCAGGGTGCCGAGGTCCCGCACGGTGTACTCCACGGACCCCGCCACAGACCCGGCCGACGACGCGCCCGCCCCGTACGCCGGACCGGCCCCCGCTGCGAGCAGGCCCGCGCCGACCAGAATCCAGGCACGTAAATGCATACGTATGCGCATGATCCCCCCTGAAACCATCGTTTGCTGCCATCGGCCTCCACATGTACATCAGTTCCGATGGGCCACACAGGGGACGTTCAGCCACAGACAAGACGGCCGGCACACGGGGCCTCGCGCTGCTCCGGGAGAGGGTTCAGGGGCGTGGTGCGAAGTGGACCAGGATCCGGCCCGTGTTCGCCGTGTCGATCTCCACGCGGTCGTACAGCTTCCTGATGTGCTTCTGACCGAGGAACGCGAGGACCCGCCCCTTGAGCTGCCCGGTGCCTTTTCCGTGAATGATCTGCACGACGGGCTCGCCCGTGCTTTTCGCCTGGAACACGATCTGCCGCAGCGAGAGTTCGATGTCGCGGTTGTTCCGGAAGATCGGGTGCAAGTCCAATGTCAGCAAGGTGCTACCTCCCGCTGCCGCCGCCTGTGACGACCCCGGCCGAGTGTAGTCGCCCGCGCCCGGGTGCCAGGCTCCGCGAACGGGATGGGGTCGTCACAGGTGGCAGCCGCGGGCCGGGCTGGGCCCGGACGCTCAGAAGCGGCCCGCGTTGAGCGCCTTCTGCAGTCCTTCGGTGGTCAGCTTCCCCCACTGCCCGTCCTGGGTGACTCCGACGTGCGCCTGGAGAGCCTTGATGGTCTGCGGACCGATCTGGCCGTCGACGGGCACATGGAGGTGGCTCTGGAGAGCCTTCTTGGTGTTCGGCCCGAACTCGCCGTCGGGGGTCACGCCCAGCACCCACTGGAGCGCCTTGGTGGTCAGCGGTCCGAACCCGCCGTCCACGGTGAGCGGGCAGTACGGGTTGTGGTTCGAGGACGGCGGGGTCGGTGTGCCGGTGCCGCCGCCGGGCAGCCGGAGGTAGGTGAGGGGCTTGTCGTGCGTGTTCGCCTCGTCCTGCACCGTGGTCCGCAGCGGCCCCTTCTCCTGGCCGTGGGAGACGCACAGCGCCCCCAGCCCCTTGGCCGCGCTCTCGATGAGGATCACCACGTGCTCACCCCCACCGGGGCCGAAGACCACGAAGTCACCGGGCTGGGTCTCGGCCGCGGTGATGTGCTCGCAGTGGTCGAGCATCGTGCCGGTGAAGCCCTGCCCGTCGAACCCCGAGCCGTTCGGGTCCCCGGCCCCGCTCCACTTCGCCATGAGCGTGGCGAAGCCGGAGCAGTCGGTCGTGAAGGGGAGGTGGTGCACGGCTATGCCGATGGGCATGGGCCGGGTCTCCAAGTAGTGGATGTCGGGCTCGTGCTGGACCCCCCAGAGACAGTTGCTCACCATCGCCTGACGGACCTGTGCCGTGGTTGCCTGAGCGGTTGTACTCATCCTGCACTCCTGTTCGTGAACCTGTTGGACACGGTGTCAGTGCGCAGGGGGTGACGTCGTTGGCGCAGGGTCACCTGTTCATTGACGCTGCGTCCACTGCCGTGCCGAGGGACCGGCGGCGGTAGTCGCCCGGGGGCATGCCGTGCGCGGCGCGGAAGGCGCGGTTGAAGTCGGCGGCGTGGGGGAAGCCCCAGCGCGCGCCGAGGGCGTGCACCGGGTGGTGGCGCAGCCGCGGGTCGGCGAGGTCGGCCCGGGCGCGCTCGATGCGCAGATGCCGTATCCAGGCGGCGACGGTCCGTTCGCGGGGCTGGAAGAGCCGGTGCAGATAGCCGAGGGATATGTGGTGGTGGGCGGCGATCACCGCGGGGGTCAACTCCGGGTCGGCGAGGTTGAGTTCGACGAACGTCTCGATCCGCGCGAGCAGCGCCTGCCGGCGGGTCTCCGGGGTCAGCCGGTCCTCGGCCTCGATGTACGAGGCCAGGGTCGCGGCGGCCAGGTCGAGGGCCACCTCGCCCAGCCGCGCGGCCTCGCGGTCGCCGACCTCGCCGCGCCCGACGGCCCCGGCGACGCTGACGATGTAGCGGGCGAAGACAGCACTCATGCCGGCGCCGCCGGAGATCCCTTGCGCGAGTAACGGGTTCAGCCGCTCCGGGCGCAACGGCAGTGTGGACTTGGGCAGTTGCAGCATCACCATCTCGCCGCGACCGGTCCCGGGCAGGGCGCGGGTGTCCATGGGCTGGGAGGTGTCGTGGAGCAGCAGGTTCCCCGGGCACAGCCGGGACTCGTTGTCCCGCTGGGCGATGTACAGGTCGTTCGCCAGCAGGAGGCTGAGCCCGTACCGCTCGGGGTCCGAGCGGCGCACCAGGACCGAGGAGCGCACGGATCTCAGCTCGGGGTAGTCGATCGTCGTCAACAGGACCGGGCCCAGCTCCGCGACCGTCACCACGGACCGGAAGTCGTCGGCGTGCGGGCTGCTGACCGTCGACGGCACGATGTCCTGGGCCATCTGCTCGCACCACCACGGAAACCGGTCGGCGGCCGGCAGGTCTTCACTGCGCATGGTCACGATCACGTGCTGTCCTCCCCCGGAAAGTCAACGAAATCAGGACAGCACAGCAGATTCAACGCACCGTCATGGAAGCCCCAAACGGTTCCTTCGCGCTCGCAACCACCGGGTCAACTTGCCGTCGTCTTACGTCCCGAGGGTCACCCCGATCACTCACCTGAGCAGGATGACGTGGGCGCCGGAGCAGACCCTAGGATGCCCGCAGTGATCCTCCGGGGGATCACGAGTACCTCCACGCGGCTGGACAGGACGGACGCGACGACTGCCATGGCGGTGATGCTGTGCCCTCGCGCGTAGCCCTCTTCGGTGTCGGCCGTATGGGGACACCTCTGTGCGGACGCCTCGTCTCGGCGGGCCACACGGTGACCGCCTTCGATGTGCGTCCCGAACGGGAAGAACCGGTGCGCTCGTCGGGCGCCGGCTGGGCGCCGTCCGCCGTGACGGCCGCGGCCGGGGCGGACGTGCTGATCACCGTGGTACCCGGGCCCGGCGAGGCCGAGGCGGCACTTCCGGACGCCGTGTTCTCCGCCCTGGCCCCCCGGGCGGTTTGGATAGACATGACGAGCAACGCCCCGGCGGTTGCTGCGGTGTTGCGGGCGCGCGCGGCCGCCCACGGCGTCGATGTCCTCGAAGCGCCCCTCGGCGGAAGCCCGGACGATGCCGAACACGGGCGCCTGAGGCTGTTCGTGGGCGGTTCTCCCGAAGTCCTCGACCGGTGCAGGCCGCTGCTGGAGGCCGTGACGACTTCGGACCGGATCAGCCACATGGGCGGCCCGGGAACCGGCCACACGACGAAACTCCTCATCAACCTGCTCTGGTTCGGGCAGGCCGCGGCGACCGCCGAGGCCCTTCTGCTGGGACGCCGAGCGGGCATCGACCTCACCGTCCTGCGGGACACGCTGGCCGCCAGCGCGGCCGGGAGCGACTTCATCCGCAGGGACCTCTCGGCCCTGTTCGCCGGGGACTACCTCCCCTCGTACGGACTCGACCGCATCCACGACCAGTTGGAGGTCATCACGGGTGAGGCCCGCGACCTCGGCACCCCGCACGAGATGGCCGACACGGTGCTCCGTCTCCACCGGCGGGCCCTGGAGCGCTTCGGTCCCGTGAACGGCGAACTCCTCGCCGTGGCCCTCCTGGAGGAGATCGCCGGCACCTTGCTGCGCCCCTAGCGGCCGCGAGGACAGTCGCGGCGGCCTGGCGGCGAAGGCCCCACGCCCGGACTCCTCACCGCCGGAGGCGGACGAAACGGTCGAGGGGTACGTCGGTCTCAGCTTCCCGCCGGGGGACGGCGGCGGTCGGCAGGGACGGCGTTGTCGTGCGCGGCCGGGGTGGGCCCGGACGTGGCACCGCCCGGCCCGGGACCGGTGTCCCGCTTCCGTGTGCGTTCGGCGGCACGGACGATGTTGCGCGCCATGCCGCCGAAGACCACCGCGTGAAACGGCGACACGCTCCACCAGTAGAGCTGGCCGAGCAGTCCGTGCGGGTGGAACAGGGCCCGCTGCCGGTAGCGGGCGCCGCCGGCCCTCTCCTCGTCGACCCGCATCTCCAGCCAGGCCAGGCCGGGCAGCCGCATCTCGGCGCGGAGCCGCAGCAGCCGCCCGCGTTCGATCTCCTCCACCCGCCAGAAGTCCAGCGAGTCACCGACCCGCAGCCGCCGCGCGTCACGTCTCCCCCGGCGCAGGCCCACCCCGCCGACGAGGCGGTCGAGCCAGCCGCGTACCGCCCAGGCCAGCGGGAAGGAGTACCAGCCGTTCTCGCCGCCGATGCTCTCGACCACATCCCACAGCGCGTCGGGAGCCACGTCGGCGTGGCGTTCGCGCACGTCGGTGTAGAGGCTGCCGCCGGCCCACTCCGGGTCGGTGGGCAGCGGGCCGCTCGGAGCACCCGGCACGGAGGCGGAGGACCAGCGGGTGTCGACCTGGGCGTCCCGCACGCGCCGCAACGCGAGGGCGACGGCGCGGTCGAAGCCGACCGGGTGGCCCGGCGGGCTGGGCACGTACCGCTCGATGTCCCGTTCCCGGCACACCACCTCGTGGCGCAGCGACTCGGTCAGCGGGCGGGCGATGGAGGCGGGTACGGGCGTCACCAGGCCGACCCACTGGCTGGACAGGCCGGGCGTCAGCACCGGCACGGGCATGATGAGCCGCCGGGGCAGCCCCGCGACGGTGGCGTACCGGTGCATCATGTCGAGGTAGGTGAGCACCTCGGGGCCGCCGATGTCGAAGGTGCGGCTGACGTCGCTCGGCAGGCCGGCGCACCCCACCAGCACGCGCAGCACGTCCCGTACGGCGATCGGCTGGATGCGGGTGCGCACCCAGCACGGCGTGACCATCACCGGGAGCCGCTCGGTCAGGTAGCGCAGCATCTCGAAGCTGGCCGAGCCGGAACCGATGATGACGGCGGCCCGCAGCACGGCCGTCGGCACGCCCGAGCCGAGGAGGATACGGCCGACCTCCGCGCGGGAGCGCAGGTGCGGCGACAGTTCCCGCTCGGGCACACCGGCCGGGGTCAGCCCGCCCAGGTAGATCAGCCGGCCGACGCCGGCCCTGCGGGCCTGCTCGCCGAAGACCTCGGCCGCCTGCCGGTCGGTGCGTTCGAAGCCGCGGCCGGCGCCGAGCGCGTGGACCAGGTAGTAGGCCACGTCGACGCCCGCCATCGCCGCCGCCACCGAGCCCGCGTCGGTGACATCGCCCTGGACGACCTCCACCCGCCCGGCCCACGGATGGTCACGCAGCTTCTGGGGCGTACGCACCAGACAGCGCACCCGGTACCCGGCATCCAGCAGCTCCGGCACCAGCCGCCCGCCGATATAGCCACTGGCACCGGTCACCAAGCAGGTCCTCGGACGCCCGGCAGGCGTTGCGCTCCCGTTCGCCGTCGTCCCGGCCGTCTCGTCCGCCACCCGAACCGCCTCAGTCGTCGTCCCTGAACCCTGGTGCCCCCGACACCTCTACGGTGCCGCCGACCCGTCCGGGTACGCCGGGCGACTGCGGCATCCGGGTGACACAGGGCTCTCGGGGGCCGTCGTCTCCCGGTGCCTCTCCGCATGCGCGCCAACGGCCGGATCGCGGGCCGGTGACCCACGGATCCGCCGTGGCCCGGCGCCGGTGGGGAGGGAACACGACGAACGGTCCGGGCGCCTTCAGACAGCCGTCGAGGTTGTCATGTCCTGCGTGCCGATGACGGACAGCAGGCTCAGCTGGGCCGCGCCCTCCGTGCCGGGTGGAGCGCTGAACCACAACAGGCGCTGGCGTCCGTCCTCGCTGAACAGGCTGTGGCAGTCGAGCTCGATGACCCCCAGGGCGGGATGCACGATGCGTTTGTGGTCGGCTCGCCGGAGGGCGACGTCGTGGGTGTCCCAGAGGGTGGCGAATTCCCGGCTGCGCCCGCGCAGCACGGCCACCATCCGGCTCACCTCCCTGTCACCGCCGCGCCGGGCGGCGACTGCCTGGAGGTCGGCGACGAAGACCCGGGAGTGGTGGTCGTGGTCCTCGGGCGGATAGAGCCTCCGGGCCTCGGGGTCGGTGAACCAGCGGTGCACGAGGCTCGCCTCGGGGCCGCGCAGCGCCGGAGGCCGGCCGACGAGTGCGACGGCCAACGGGTTCTGGACGAGGGTTTCGTGCAGGTCGGTGATGACTTGGGCAGGGGTGGTGGTGAGCTGGTCCAGCAGGCCGAGCAGACCGGGCTGGACATGCGCGGTGGGACCGTGCGCCGCCGGGGGTACCGGCCGGTCGGCGAGGTGGAAGAGATGGTCGCGTTCGTCGCCGTTCAGCCGCAGCGCCCGGGCCAGCGCGGCCAGGACCTGGGCCGAGGGCTGGGCACCGCGTCCGCGTTCCAGCTCGGTGTAGTAGTCGGCGGACAGCCCGGCCAGATGCGCGACCTCCTCGCGCCGCAGACCGGGCACCCGGCGCCGCGGACCGCTGGGCAGGCCGACGTCCGACGGGCGGATCCGGTCGCGCCGGGACCTGAGGAACGCGGCGAGTACGGAATGATTCACGTCTCCCATGGTCGCGGCACCGGCGGACGCAAGCCAGGGGACGGCAACCCCCGGGTGGGAACAGCCCTGGCTGAGGCGGACGGACCAGACCACTCTGGAGCCAAGAGCGGTGCAGCCACGGCCCGTTGCACGGTGCACGGTCTCCGTGCTCGCACCGGCACCGCAGGCACTTTCCCGTAGTCAGCTGTCGAAAGAGGACCACCATGCCGTTCGCGAACTTCAAGGTCCCCACCGGAACCCTCGACGAGAAGCAGAAGGAGACGATCGTCACCCGTACGACCGAGCTGTTCGTCGAGATCTACGGCGAACGCGCCCGGGCCAACACCATGGTCCTGGTCGAGGAGGTCGTCGACGGCGGTTGGGGCATCGGCGGCAACGTGCTGACCCTGGCCATGCTCCAGCAGCCCACCGAAGACTGACGACACCGGATGATCCACGGCGGTCGCCGCACCGCCGTATCGCGGCACCGCGACGAACCCGCTCGCGGTCGCCGGGGCAACGTCCGCCTCACCACATGAGCCACGGTCTTGGCAGGCCCCTCCTCGGTGGCACCCGCCCAAGACGCGGCACGCCTCGGTCCCCGTTCCGCAGGACGCTGTCGGGCGCGGGTCTCCCGGCCTTCCGGTATGGCTGAAGCGCGCCGCCATGGCCGGCGGAACGGGGCGGTACGCAGCCTCCTGTGTCGCACCCCTCCGCGCGGCCTCGCACCAGTGGCCGCTGGACCTGCGCGTGTGAGCGGGCGAGGCGGAACACCTGGCCGGCGGTGGCTCCGGGGGACGGCGCGGGCCGGCGGTTGCGGGTTCTCCGTACGAGAGGTCGCCCGGGTCAGGAAGCCGGCTGCTCGCCGCCCACCGGCCCCTGGGGGCGGACGCTCTCGTGCCGGTCGAGGATCGCCAGGAGCTGGGCGACCGTGGCCGGTGCGTCCGCGGGGTGGCGCAGGAGCGTGTCGGGGACGACCCGGTAGACGTTCGAGCGGCCTTCTCGGACATGGGTGAGGTAACCGCCCTCTTCGAGGTCGGCGATGATCTTCTGAACGGCGCGTTCGGTCAGCCGGCAGCGCGCGGCGATGTCCCGTACCCGGGTGGTGTGGTCCTCGGAGATCGCGGCCAGCACCCGCGAGTGGTTGGTGAGAAACGTCCAGCCTGCATGGGGTTCCGGCGCTCGGTCCATACCCCCAGGGTAAGCACACTGTTTCACGCATACAAAAGGACGTATCAAATTTCATGTTTTGGTTGACGTGAACGGGTTCCGGGGTGATTCTGGGAATGTTCGAAAAGACGGCATGCGCGGGAGCTTGAAATGTCCCTTCACGCGGCTCTCCCCCCAGATGAGGGGCCCTGCACCGAGTGCGGCACCGCGTTCGAGCGCGCCCAGGCGCCGACGCCGGTGACCCTGAACGTCGACGCGAACGGCGACCGGCTCGTGGTGACGGTCCGCGGTGAACTCGATCTCGACAGCGACCAGCAGTTGCAGCAGACGCTGAGCGACGCGCTCGACCACGCCCGCGGAGGCGTGGAACTGGACCTCGCCGGCGTCGACTTCTGCGACTGCTCCGCCCTCAACGTCCTGCTGCGCGTACACCACCGCGCACGCGCCGACGCGAAAACCCTCGTCCTGCGAGCCAGCAGCCCGGCAGTGGAACGCCTGATGGCCCTCACCGACACCCGCCCCCTGTTCACCGCGGCGCCCCGCAAGCCCGACCAGCAGCCGCCGCCCACCCACAGTGACGACGACCTCGCGACCGAGAACGCACAGCTGCACCGAGCGATGGAGACCCGCGCGACGATCGACCTGGCCCAGGGCATGCTCATGGGATCGTTCCGGCTGACCGCATCGCAGTCCTGGCAGGTCCTGGTCGCCGCCTCCCAGCACAGCAACACGAAACTCCACCGCATCGCCGACGCCCTCGTGCAGACCACCAACGGCCACGACCTGCCCGAACCCATCGCCGACCACCTGGCCAGCGCGGTCAAAACGCACATCGAGCAGCCCACTGACCGGACACCGGCCCGTGGACAAGGAGCTGGGGAGCGCTGACATGTGCTCTGCGGCGTAGCGGTGCGAGATCGTCATGGAGGACCTCGGCGGAGTCGACGAGGTCGGGCCGCCACCGTGGAGAGCCCTCCGACAGGGGGGCACCTTCCCCCTGCACCGAGTTCGATGTCTCCACGAGCTCCTGCTCAGGTGCCCCAACCTTGATTCCACAGACTGATGTGGTGCACGGCGCCTTGCGTGCCGCATGAGCTCCAGCGGAGTGTGAGTCCTTCGAGGATCTTGGCGACCCCTGTCGTTCCTTTCCGATCCTCGCGTCCGACCCGCGTCCCGAACGCGGCCCGGACGGTTCACGCCAGACCCGCATGCACGTCTCCTCACGTTCCGGCACCCGTCCGGCGACAAGGCCAGGACCGCCCTGGTCGGGCCGTCGGCCCCGAGGCTCCGAAACCGCCAGGTGGTACTGGCCAAGTGAGCGACCTCCACCTGATCGCCCGGCCTGCTGTCGTGTCCGTTTAGGGCACCCAGCGGCTTCGAGGCAGGCAGGCGTGCACCGGTCTCGAAGAGGAGGGGCGTGGAGCCTGGGACGCCTACCGCGGGCGAGAGGGAGCCCTCCTCGTGTGCTTGGTCGACGAGATCGCGTCCGAGGGACGAAGAGACCTCGCAGGTGTCGATCACGGCAGTCGCTCCTGGGAAGCGGCGCATGATCGCGTCATTCAGGGCCGCATCCTGGTGCTGAATGTCGATCATGCCGAGCGTGAGGAGCTCCAGCCGCTCCCGCGCCGTTGCCCCGCCCGCCACCCTTCTCGCCGAGCACTTTGAGTCGGCTGCCCGCGATCTCGGGAATGACCGAGTCGATCAGGGCCTCGCGGGAGCCGAAGCGGTTGCAGAGGGTGCCGACGCCCACGCCCACGGCGGCGCGCACCCTGGCCGCGTCGTCCCGCGCGTCGCGACACAACGGCTTCACCTGCGCCGTCAATGTCCGCTCCCCTTATCTTGCATACACCCTCAAGTTAGGTACCGCGGTCCGTCTTGAAGCTTGTTTCAGCTCACGGGAGAGCGGTCCGTCATGGAATCAACAGTGACGCCGGCCCCGTCCGCCTGACTGTTGGCACGGACCGCGGCTGCCACCACGACGTCGTCGGACTGTCCGCGGGCTTCGAGGCCCGCTATGACGCCGTCGATGTTCTCCTGCGGCTGGTTCTGGCTGAGTTTGAACTTCGCTTCGATGCGGCTGATGGCCAGTTCGACGCCGACGACGGCGCGCAACTGTCGCTCGATGAACTTCGGCGGGGCCTGGTCGACGGACCACGGCTCGTCGTAGCCGGCCTCGTGACGGTCGGTCAGACGGCGGACCTGCGCCTCTGTCCAGGCCGGGTCGTCGTGCACGACCAACTGTCCGTAGACGTGGGCGATCATGTAGTTCCAGGTCGGTACGACCCGGTGGTGTTCCTGTTTGGTGGCGTACCAGGTCGGAGTGATGTACGCCTCGGGCCCTCGGACGATCACCATGGCCTCGCCCAGCGCCGGCACCTTCCACTGGTTGTTGGCCCGGGCCATGTGGCCGATCAGCGCGCCGTGCTCTCCGGCGTCCGGGTCGTACTCGAAGGGCAGCAGGGTGGCCAGCAGGCCATGCTCGGTCACGGTGATCAGGTCGGAGGCTCCGTGCTGGGTGAGCAGGTCACGGACCGCGTCCTCGTCGGGAACGAAGCGCTCGGGGACGTACATGAGTGAGCAACCTTTCGCATGAACAGCGAAAAAAAGGGGGGTCTACAGCGGGTTGTCGCGCAGCCAGGTCAGGACCTGCCGGCCGTGCTGGTCCGGCGGGAAGATCGGATAGAAGACGTGCTCGATCACGTTGTCGCGGACCACGAGGGTCAGCCGCTTGAACAGCCGGTTCCCGCCGGCCTCGAAGGTCGGCAGCCCGATCGCGCGGGCCAGGTCGAGCGCGGGGTCGGACAGCATGCCGAAAGGCAGGCCGAGCCGTTCCACGACCTCGTTCTGGTAGTCGGTGTCCTGGCTGGACAGCCCGTACACGCGGCCTGCGCCGGCTTCGAGGAGGTCCTGGAAGTGGTCGCGGAAGCCGCAGGTCTCCGGGGTGCAGCCGCGGGCACCGGGGATGGAGTTCCATCCTTCGGGCAGGTCGGTGCCCGGACGCCCGGTGAGGGGATAGACGTAGATCACTGTGCGGCGGGGCCCCAGCGCGTCCAGTCCGACCGTCTTGCCGGCCGTGCTGGGCAGAGCGAGCCGCGGCATGCTCGTGCCCGGGAGGTGATCGGCGGCCCCGTCGTCCGTGGGGGCGCGCAGGTCCCTGGGCAGCGACAGGTAGTCCTCACCTCCGGCTTCGGCCTGATCGGGCGGTACGACGCGACTGCCGCGGCGGGCTGCGGCGTCGAGGTTGGCGATGAGCGTGGCGCGGCGGGCGGCCAGCGCCTCGATGCGGTCGGTGAGCTCGTCGATGGCCTGGCGGTAGCCGGCCAGGGAGGCCGGGCAGTCGTCCGCGTGCGGACTGCCCGCGGACAGGCACTCCAGGAAGGGCCGGGTGCGCTCGACCGGGAGACCCAGCTGGTGCAGGGCCCTGATCTCCCGTACGAGGCGCACGTCGTCCTCGGTGTAGTTCCGGTAGCCGTTCGCGAGACGCTCGGGTGTGATCAACCCCAGCGATTCGTAGTACCGGACGGCCTTCGTTGTCGCGTCGGCCTGATGCGCGAGTTCACTGATCTTCATGCCGCTCACCTCGCTCAACGCTAAACCTTGCCCCGAGGGGTAGAGTCAAGCGCCATTTCGCCGCGCCTCGAATCCCTGCTTGACGGCTCGGCCGATCCTGGTCATCGCTCACCCCTTCGGCCCTGTGACGCGTGTCAGGGGTCATCCGGGCCCTGGCCAAGGGCGACATTGGCGCCATGAACCGAGTACCCGACGAAGGTCTTGTCCTGGTCCCCGGAAACTCCCTGATCACGAGTTCACCGGAAGAAGGGCGTGCCCTGGCCCTGACGCTGGCCCGCCACACGATCCACAACATCCAGCCCGACCTCGATGTGCTCAAGGGCGGTCGGCCCAACTACTCCACCACCCCGGACAGCCTGATCGACGCGTCCCGGGTCGTGGCGGTCGAGTTCCAGACCATCGCGGCCGCCAACAACTATTGGCGGCCCTGAACAGCGGCTCGCGGCTCCGGTCTCGATCGCAGGCCGGAGCCGACCACGAGCCGCACGCCCACGGCGGCGGAGGCGGTTGCGAGCGTCGTCCAGGAGGAGCCTCCCGCGAGGCAGACGATGCCGGCGGCGACGAGGAAGTCCGTGAGCACCGCCAGGCCGGGCCGTACCTGGCGGAGCCGGAGGCCGGCGCACACTGCGCTGATCAGTCCGAACACGGTGATCAGAAGGGCGGCTTGGGTCATCTTCCCGGTCACCGGCCGGTTCCCTGGGGCGTGGCACCGGTTGGCGGGGAGAGGCGCTCGATCTCCCGGCGTTCCTCCTCGATCTCCCGGCCGAGGATGTAGTTCAGCGCGGTCCGGATCGTGGCGATCGCCGCCAGCTGACCGATCTGCGTGAACGTGGGCGCGATGGCTGTACGAAGGATGTCTCCGGCGAGCTGGAATTCAAGACCGAGGGCCAGGAACCGGCCGAGGGCCAGCCGGATCCTGTTGAAGCCGAAGGCGGCGCCCGCAGAGCCCTTCCAGTCCCGCAGCCGAACCGCGCCGTACCCGATGAACTGGACGAACGCCCAGGCGGCGCCCACGAAGATGATCAGGGCGCCGGCGAACTCGACCAGACGCACGGTCAGGTCGACGGCGCCACTCAGCGTTGATTCCGGCAGCAGGTCCGCGTGCATGGGGGCATTGTCGGCTCACACGGGCACAGCTTCGTGCCCGCCACCCCCATGGCCGGAGGAAATGTGCCGCGCGGGGCGTGGGCCGGGCCGGGCCGGGCCGGGAGGTCAGCGTCCGGGGACGGGGAGGTCGCCTTCGACGTACTGGGCGCGGCCGTCCGCGAAGGACCAGTCGTCGGGTCCGTTCTCGAAGTAGCTGATGAACAGGTCCTTGCCGTCGACGTCGGCTTCGCCGAGTCGGCCGGCGAGCGTCCGGTACAGATGCTGCTTCTCTTCGGTGGCCCGGCCGCGCTGGGTGAAGATGTGGATGATGACGGTGCCAGGTGTGCGCTGGAAGCCGAGGCCCGCGTCGAGCGCGATGATCTCGTCCGGGTCGTGCTGAGTGACGATCTGGAACCTGTCCCGCTCGGGGATCTTCAGGACGTCGATGAGGGACTGCTGGACGGCGTCGGCGATGGCCCTGATGTTCTCCGGACTACGGCCGCGGATCAGGTCGATGCGCACGAGGGGCATGGTCGGACTCCTTCAGAGGGACAGCGGGCTTCAGGACTTCAGGACTTCAGGACTTCGGAGCTTCAGCGGGAGCCAGGTGCCGTGGTCGGCGACGGCCCGGACGGAGGTGCGGCCCGCGTCGTCGAACGCGCGCTCGATGGCTGTTCGGAGGCTGGCCATGCGTTCGCGGAACGTGCCGGGAACCCGGGCGGCGCCGCCATGGAGGACGCAGGCGTCGATACCTGGCGTGCGGTGGGCGATGCTCAACCCTCCGAGGTCAAGGACGGCCTTGCAGGAGGAGGGCCGTCCTGGGGTGCCGGTCCGAGCCGCTCCGTCCTCGACGATAGGCACCCGGTGGCGGTGAGCGGAACTGCCTCTCCGGTGGCCGGCATGCCTCACCTGCCGGGTCGGCATGTTCGGCGACTCCTGCTACGGCGCCACCCAGTGGGCCGCGGTCTCCTTGAGGCACCCCGCACTGAAGGCCATCGCCCCCGGGGCACCGGCACGGACGGCATCCGCCCGGACCCATGGGCCGAGGCGTGGGGAGGGGTCACGCCGTTGTTCGGCGTGACCCACTGCCTCGCCTTCCGGAGCGACAGCTGGTGCCACGAGTTCCATTCCCCCGTCGTGGCCGACGCCACCGGCATCAGCTCACCGGGGTCCGCCCCCGCCGGACTCGGCAGGTACTCCGCCATGTCGTCCTCGCGGAAAAGCTCGAGATCACCCCTGACGGATTCCCCCAGATTGTGCAGGAGATGGCCGGCGGGGTGCTCCAGATACAGTTGATTGTTGATCTGGACCGAACCGTAGGCATCCACGATCTCACGGAAGTCCGCCGGGAATTCGATTCCGAACTCCCGCTCCAGTTCGCACCATGGCGCCGGATCTGTCCAGTTGAATCCGGGTTCACCCAGCAAGGCTCGGACCTCTGCGAGCGTTGCCATCACTTGCCCCCTTCCATCCGAAGGCTTCCGCCTTGCTCGCCATCCGAGCATTCGCCCTGGCATTCAATACCACCAAGTTGCGGACATCCTCGCCGGTCGCCTTTTCCCGATGACCTGCCAGGCGGCCGGCCTACGGTCGGGGTAGGCGGCCTCCGCTTCTCCGATGCGGAGGCGAACCCTTGCGTGCGCTCATCGCGACCTGCGTGGCGGGGTGAAGACGTAGAGGTCGAGGATGTCGGGGCAGGGGGCGATGCCGGGGCCGCCGGACCGTACCCAGGCAGCGATGTCCTCGGTGGCCTCGGGGTCGTTGACGAGGCCGAGCCAGACCGGGCGGGCCCCTGCCCCGCGGGCGGCGGCGGAGGGCTGGACGACGATGACGTTGGCGTGTTCGCACACGTCGAGGCAGTCCGAGACGCGGACGGGTACCTCCTCGGCCAGGCGCGCGAGCTGCCGGTCGTGATCCACGCCGGTGACTTTGGGGGTTCCGCAGCAGCAGTCCCGGCAGACGACGACGCGGCACGGTGCCGGTTCGGCGGAGCTGTGTTCCGTGCCGGCCGTTTCAGGGCGCTGTCGAGGCATCGCTCGCCGCACTCCTCTCCAGGGGAGATCCGTCCCGGGCGGCCGGGCGCAGGAAGCGGATCACGGGGTGGCCGGGGTCGTGGGTCACCTCGGCGCGGACTCCGTAGACCCGCTCGATGAGGGTGGGGGTGAGAACCTCGGCCGGGGTGCCCTCCGTGACCGCGCGGCCGTCGCGCAGGACGAGCAGGCGGTCGCAGTACATCGCGGCGAGGTTGAGATCGTGCAGGGCGATCACCGTGGTGACCGGCAGACCGGCGATCAGCTCCAGGAGGTCGAGCTGGTGCTGGATGTCGAGGTGGTTGGTGGGTTCGTCGAGGAGGAGTTCGCGGGGTTGCTGGGCGAGGGCGCGGGCGATCTGGGCGCGCTGGCGTTCGCCGCCGGAGAGGGTGTGCCAGGACTGGCCGGCCCGGTCGGTCAGCCCGGTGCACCGCAGGGCCTCGGTGACGGCTGCCGCGTCGGCCGTCGTCGGGGGTGTCCAGGCGCGGCGGTGCGGGATGCGGCCGAGGGCGACGACGTCCCGGACGGTCAGTTCGGTCTGGGTGTGGGTGTGCTGTTCGACGGTGGCGACCCGGCGGGCGGTGGCGCGGCGGCCGACTTCGGCGAGCGGGCGACCGTCCAGGGTGACGACTCCGGCGGTGGGGGCGAGGACCCCGGCCAGGAGCCTCAACAGGGTTGATTTTCCGGAGCCGTTGGGGCCGAGGATGCCGACCGTCTCGCCAGGGCGCGGAGTGAGGGTGACGTCGTCGACGACGACCTTGTCGCCCAGGCGCCGTACGACACCGTCCGCGTGGAGGCTGGTCATGCCCTGCTCCGTCCGCGGTGGAGCACGGCCACGAACGCCGGCACGCCGATCAGAGACGTCACCACGCCCACCGGGACCTCCTGGGGGTCGAGGACGGTACGGGCCAGGGTGTCCACCCACACCAGGAACACGGCACCGGTCAGGGCCGTCACCGGCAGGAGCCGGGCGTGCCCGGAGCCGGTGAGAGCGCGGGTGGCGTGCGGCAGGACCAGGCCGACGAAGCCGATTGCACCGGCGCAGCTGACCAGGGCGGCGGTGAGCAGCGCGGTCGCGCAGAGCAGGACCAAGCGGGTGCGGGCGACCCGGACCCCGAGTCCGGCGGCGGCCTCCTCGCCGAAGGCGAACGCGTCGAGCGTACGGGCGTACCCGAGGCAGACGACGAGCACCACCGCCAGGGCGACGGCGCAGAGCAGTACCTGTCCCCAGTCGGCCCCGGTGAGCGAGCCGAGCAGCCAGAACAGCACGCCCCGGGTGGTCTCCGCGTCCGCGGACGTCAGGACGACGAACGAGGTCAGCGCCGAGAAGAGCTGCATCGCCGCGACCCCGGACAGGACGACCCGGTCCGTGCTGCCGCCGAGGGAGTGGCTGAGCAGCAGCACCAGGCCGAAGGAGAGCAGCGCGCCGAGGAAGGCGCCGGCCGACAGGGACACCGCTCCTCCGCCCACGCCCAGCACGACCACGGCGACCGCTCCGGTGGACGCGCCGGAGGAGACGCCGAGTACGAAGGGGTCGGCGAGCGGGTTGCGCAGCAGCGACTGCAGGACCGCGCCGCACACGGCGAGTCCGGCCCCGCACACGGCGGCGAGCAGCGTGCGCGGCATCCGCAGGTTCCACACGATGCCGTCCCGCAGCGGCGCCAACGTGCCCTCACCGAGGCCGAGATGGGCCGCGACGGACATCCAGACGTCACCGGTGGAGATGTCGGCGGGGCCGATCGTCACCGCCACGGCGACCGACACGAGCAGCGCGAGCAGGCCCCCACCCGCCAACAACACGGCACGGACGCTCACTTGGCGAGCCCGAAGTCACGCAGACCGGCTGCGACCTTCTCGATCCCCTCGACCGTGCGGATGGACGGGTTCATGGCCTGCCCGCTCAGCAGGACGTACCGCTTCTTCTTCACGGCGGTCAGGTCACGGGTGGCGGGGTTGGTCTCCAGGAAGCGGATCTTCGCCTTCGCGGTCTCGGCGGTCTGCTGCTTGCGGGTCAGGTCGCCGATGACGATGACGTCGGGGTCGCGGTCGGCGACGGTCTCCCAGTTGATCTGGGGCCACTCGTCGTGGGTGTCGGCGAAGGCGTTCTTCGCGCCGACGGCACGGGTGATGGCGCCGGGCGCGCCGCAGCAGCCGGCGAGGTAGGGAGACTGGGAGTTGGCGAACCAGTACATGAGGGACACGTCCGAGGCGTGCAGTCCGGCGGTGGCCGTGCTCACCCGCTTCTTCAGCGAGGCGACGAGCGTCTCGCCCCGCTCCTCGACGCCGAACGCGCGGGCCAGGTCGCGTATTTCGCCGTACACGGCGTCGAGGGTGAGGGGTGTGGAGCGGGATCCGTCGCCGCCACTGTCGTTGTCCTTGCCCTCGGCGCAGTCGGACGGCGAGACGTACGTGGGCACGCCCAGCTTCTCGAACTGCTCGCGGGTCGCGACCCCGCCCTTGCCGAGGGTGGAGACGAACGAGGCGGTGACGAAGTCGGGTTCGGCGTCCAGGACCTTCTCGAAGGAGGGGTTGTTGTCGGCGAGGCGCGGCACGGACGCGTTGGCCTTCTCCTGGCCCTTCATCACCGGGTCGGTCCAGGTGGCCGTACCGGCCATGCGGTCGGCGAGACCGAGGGAGAGCAGGATCTCGGGGGTGCCCTGGTTGAGGGAGACGGCCCGCTTCGGGGCCGACTTCAGGGTGACCCTGTCGCCGCAGTTGTCGAGGGTGACGGGGTATCCGGTGGCAGTGGTCCGCTCCGTCTTCGCGTCGTCGCCGTCGGCGTCGCCGTCGGAAGAACCGCAGGCGGTCAGCAGCAGGGCGGAGGTGAGGAGAAGGGCCGGGGTGCGCAGAACGGCGGAGGTGCGGAGCACGGGCATGCCTTTGGGGTCGGGGCTCGTACGCGGAGCCTGGCCTACGGACGTCCCTCCACGCGGGGGCACGGAGGTGCCAGCAGGTCTTCGGACTCGGGTTCGTCCGGCCGGGGCGCCTTCCCGGTCTCCCAGTGGCAAGCGTGCCCCGCCCGTCCCCCTCACCGCTGCGCGTCAGCTCCGGATTCGCACCGGATTCCCTGACCACGGATGTGGCACGACTGGCCTGCTGAGGCTATCAACTCCGCCGGGCGGTCAGACCGTGCGCTCGGTCACGGGGTACGGCACGAACCTGCTGGTGTTCCGGCCGACGGCGTGGACGAGTCGGCGGGCATGACGGATCTCGGTCTCCCGACGCCATCGGTACCACCGGGCTGCTTTCGGTGACCGGGACTTCGGGGTATGCCTCAGGGGCCGGAAGCGACAGGCTCCGGCCCCTGAGGTGGTGGTGCGTCAGTGACGCGGGGTGCGCCGGCGCATTGCCCACGCGCGGGTGCGCGTCGCGGCGGCGACGCCGACGGCCGCGGCCCCGGCGAGGACGAGGGCGCTGTCGTCCGTTCCGATCACCACGGGTGACCTCACCAGCTGGACGCAGACCAGTGCGAGCGTGGTCACCGCCACGGTGACGGCGACGAACACGGCGTTCTCCAGCGGGATCATCCAGGGCGGCACGGAGGCCGGCCGGGTCGTACCGCTGCCGTCGTCCTCGGGCTTTCCCCGGTCGCTCACCTGATGATGTCGATGCATGTCACTTCCCTCCGCTTGCCCGCGACGAACAGGTGCGCGCACGCCTTTCCGTAGTGCGGCAGGGTGTGGTCCGTCTCCCGCTTGCGGATCAGGTCGCCGTACACACACGTGTTGCGCATGGGTCCCTTGTTGATCTAGTAGGTGCGCCCGTTGGTGTCGGCGTAGTGGAAGTCGACCCGCCAGTTGCAGAACTTGGTGTAGATCGAGGCGGGCGGGTAACAGTCGGCGCTGCCGTCCTGGTGCGTGATCTTCCTGCCGCTGCCCTTGAGGGCGGCCCCGCCGACCTGGCCGTTCGGGTCGTCGTAGGGGTACTTCGCGGTCCACACCCCGTCCTTGAGGGTTTCCTGTCTGGCGGACGCGGCGCGGGCGGGCGGCGGCGTAGGCGAGGCGAAGGACGTGCCGTCCGCGAGGGCGGTGGAACGGCCCAGGGCGTCGTAGGCGTAACCGGTGCCCGTGAGCCGGCCCGCGCTGTCGTAGGTACGGGTGCTGCGACACGGCTGCGGCCGCCGCTCTGAGCCGGTGCGACCGGCTCCCCACCCCTACTTTTCTCAAGTCACTCTCCGTGACGAGCCTTCCGAGAACCGGAAGGCAGGTAGGAGCGATCTATCAACAGATAGGTCACGTGATCTTCACGGGGGGGGCAGATCCGCGCCCGGAACGGCCTGGTCAGCGATACATCCGGTCCACTTGATGGCGATATGAAGCCAAGGCCTTGAGCCCCCTTAGCATTCACTCAGTGTGATCAGTTTCGAGCGAAGTCACCTACGCAGGAAGCCATGTGACGGGCCGCGAGAGAACCCCGTCTCACGAAGGGGACCCCGAGGCGCCGATCCCGCCCGGACCGCCGGGCCCGTTCCGGCTCCACGCAGACAAGAGGCCCGGGCAGGTCAAAGCCACCAGGTGGACAACTCCCCCGAGAGAACGCGGCACCCTTGTCCCGATCAGCGGCCCTCGCCTAGCCTGAGTTTGTGCCGCTAATAAACAAAGCCCGACTGCACAACGCCGTGCCGGGCAACCGATCCGATCTCACCCGCCTGCGCATCGCCCTCACCGCCTTCTTCGCCCTCGACGGCTTCATCTTCGCCGGATGGGTCGTCCGCATCCCCGCCATCAAGGACCAGACGCACGCCTCCACCGGCGCCCTGGGCCTCGCCCTCCTCGGCATCTCCGCCGGCGCGGTCACCACCATGATGTTCACCGGACGCCTGTGTGACCGCTACGGCAGCCACCCCATGACCGTCGCCCTCGGCATCCTGCTCTCCCTCAGCGTCGCCCTGCCCCCACTGACCCACACCGCACTCACCCTCGGCGCCGTGCTCTTCGTGTTCGGCATGGCATACGGCGGCCTGAACGTCGCCTTCAACAGCGCCGCCGTCGACCTGGTCGCCGCCCTGCGCCGCCCGATCATGCCGAGCTTCCACGCGGCCTTCAGCCTCGGTGGCATGATCGGCGCCGGGCTGGGAGGGCTGGTCGCCGGTTCCCTCTCCCCCACCCTGCACCTGCTCGCCCTCACCGTGATCGGCCTGCTGGTCACGGCCGTGGTCGGCCGCACCCTGCTCCGGTACGACGCCCCGGTCCCGCACACCGAGGAGCGCCCCGGCGCCACGCCGCGCCGACCGGACGCGCGGACCCGCCGGCTGGTTCTCGTCTTCGGCCTGATCGCCCTGTGCACGGCGTACGGCGAGGGGGCGATGGCCGACTGGGGCGCGCTCCATCTCCGCCAGGACCTGGGCGCGTCCGCGGGTCTCGCCGCGGCCGGTTACACGTGTTTCGCCCTGGCCATGACCGTGGGCCGGGCGAGCGGCACCAGGCTGCTGGAGCGGCTCGGGCGGTCCCGCACGGTGATCTTCGGCGGCAGTACGGCGGCGGCCGGCATGCTGCTCGGCTCCCTGGCTCCGTGGGTGTGGGCGACACTGCTCGGCTTCGCGATCACGGGGCTGGGCCTGGCCAACCTGTTTCCGGTGGCCGTGGAACGGGCGGGGGCGCTGGCCGGTCCTTCAGGGGTGGCGACCGCCTCCACCCTGGGCTACGGCGGCATGCTGCTGGGGCCGCCCGCCATCGGTTTCCTCGCGGACTGGACCTCACTGCCGACGGCGCTGACGAGCGTCGCGGTGCTGGCCGCGGTGGCCACCCTGATCGGCGTGGCCACCCGGATGGGCACAACCGCCGGGTGACAAGCAGACCCTGTGGACATCAGTCCAGCAGCCCCGGCTCCCGCACCGACTCCAGCAACGCGGCCAGCCGCGCCGTGTCGGCCCCGGTCCACCCCGGCGGCCGGGTGATCTCCGCCCACGCGCTCGTCGGCATGGTCCCGTACCGGTGCCCGAAGCCGTCCGGCACGCTGTCCGCCCCGGCGAGGTCGCAGGCCACCTGCCAGGACGTCAGCAGCGGATACCAGCGCATCGCGGGTGAGACGTCCCGGGCCCGGGGCCGGTCCAGCCAGTCCGGCCGGTGCAGGGCGAGGGCGGGCGACCACCAGACCACCGGGTCGGAACCGTTCTGGAGATACACCGCCCTCGGCTCGCCCCAGGGCGCGTCCGGGATGCCGTAGTCCGCCGGCACCTGGGCGAACCGCACGTGCGCGCCGTCCGCGACCACGGGCCGCCACTCGGGGCTGCCCGGCTGCCGCTGCGCGGTGACCGTCCGCCACAGCGGGTTGTCGTAGGTCGGCCCGACGAACAGCGCGCCGCCGGTCTCCGAGGTGAGCCGGGACAGCGAGCCGCCGAGGGCGGACTCCATCGAGAAGGAGCCGAGGCTCTCGCCGTAGACGAGGAGCCGGGGGCGTGAGCCGGCGGGCAGGGTCCGCCATTTCGCGTAGACGGCGTCGAAGAGGGCGCGGCCGGTGGCGGCGGCCTCGTCCTCGGTGAGCGCGGAGACCCAGCTGGGCAGATAGGAGTACTGCATGGCGACCTCGGCGGTGTCACCGCCCCACATGTACTCCAGGGGTTTGCTGCCCTGGTCGTTGATCCAGCCGGTGCCGGTGGTGCCCATGACGGCGAGGATCCCGCGGGAGAAGCCGCCGGTGCGTTCGAGTTCGCGTACGGCGAGGGCGGCGCGTTCGTCGAGGGTGTCGGCGGAGCGCAGGCCGACGTAGACCCGTACCGGATCCACCGCCGGCTTGCCGGTGAAGGCGGCGATGTCGGCGCGGGTGGTGGCCGTACCGACGAAGTCACGGCCCTTGGCGCCCAGGGTGTCCCAGTGCGCGGCCGACTGCGGGCCGCCGGAGAGGGAGGGCAGGCCGGGCTGGTGGACGCCCTCGGTGGTGCCCTGGTCGGCGAGGGACGCGGCGCTCTCGATCGCGTCGAGCGCTCCGCGCAGCAGGAAGCCCTGGACGACTCCGACGATCACGAAGACGGCGAGGGCCACCCCGGTGGCACAGGCGACGGGGCGCGGGACGAGGGCGTCGAAGGCGTGGGCGACGACGCGGGTGCCGAGCCGTACCGTACGGGCGGCCAGGAGCAGCAGCGTGGCGACGAGGGCGGCCACGACCGGGACCAGGGCCCACTGCCACCAGACCAGGTGCGGGGGCAGGGTGACCACCCGGCGGACCTCGTCCTCCCAGCGGACGCTCCAGGCGGTGACGGTGACGACCGCGGCGGCGCCGAGCCCGCCCAGGGCGGCCCACAGGGTCCGGCGCAGGCGCGGGCGGATCCGGAAACCGGCCCAGCGGAGCAGCAGCCGGACCACGGTCTCCCCCACCGTGCCGACGGCGTAGCCGACCGCCGCCGAGACGCCGGCCGCGAGTCCCTGCAGCCACCAGGCGCGGGGCAGGAGGGAGGGGGTGAGGGACAGGCAGTAGCAGAGGACGGCCACCGCGATCCCGCCCCAGCACGGCCGCCGCCGGACCACCCGGTCGGGGCCCGCGTGCCGGCGCAGCCGGGCCGTCAGCCGACGGGTCCGGTCCTTCGTACGATTCAGAGCCCTGCCCGCACCACTCACTTGGCCACCTCGGGACCACGATCGGCCACCGCACCGGCCGCCGCATCCGGACGGCCCTTCAGGGACACGCGTCCGGACGGCCCCTCAGGGGCACTCGCCCGCGCGGCAAAAGGTGCAGAGCGGTACCGGGTATCCCATCGTGGTGGGCATGGCCCAGGCCCAGACGACCGAGAGTCCGCGCTCCTCGCCGCCTGCGGCCAAGCTGACGCTGCCCACGCTGACCGCGATGGTGGTCGGCTCGATGGTCGGCGCCGGGGTGTTCTCGCTGCCGCGCCGGTTCGCGGAGGAGACCGGGGTCGCGGGCGCGCTGATCGCCTGGCTGATCGCGGGTGCGGGGATGCTGATGCTGGCCCTGGTCTTCCAGACGCTGGCGCTGCGCAGGCCGGATCTGGACGCCGGGGTGTACGCCTACGCGAAGGCGGGGTTCGGCGAGTACCTGGGTTTCTTCTCGGCGTTCGGGTACTGGGCGAGCGCCTGCGTCGGGAACGTCACCTACTGGGTGCTGATCATGTCCACGGTGGGCGCGGTGTGGCCGGCGCTCGGCGAGGGCGACACCGTGCCGGCGGCGGCCCTGTCGACGATCGGGCTGTGGGCCTTCTTCCTGCTGATCCGGCGGGGCGTGAAGGAGGCCGCGACGGTCAACCGGATCGTCACGGTCGCGAAGGTCGTCCCGATCCTGGTCTTCGTGATCCTGGCCCTGTTCTACTTCAAGGCGGACGTGTTCGCCGCCAACTTCCACGGCGCCTCCTACGCGGGCTCCCTCTTCGACCAGGTTCGCGGAACCATGCTGGCCACGGTGTTCGTCTTCCTCGGCGTGGAGGGCGCCAGCGTCTACTCCCGGCACGCCAAGCGGCGCGCGGACGTGGGCCGGGCCACCCTGCTCGGTTTCCTCAGCGTCTTCTGCGTCTTCGCGTCCGTGACGATCGTGTCGTACGGCATCATGCCGATGGCCGAGATCGCCCAGCTGCGCCAGCCCTCCATGGCCGGGGTGCTGGAGCACGCGGTCGGCACCTGGGGGCAGGTCTTCGTCAGCGTGGGGCTGATCGTCTCGGTGCTCGGCGCGTATCTGGCGTGGACGCTGATGGCCGCCGAGGTGCTGTTCGTGGCGGCCAAGGACGACGACATGCCGCGGTTCCTGGGCCGGGCGACCGCCGCGGACGTGCCCGAACCGGCGCTGCTGATGACCACGCTGCTGTCCCAGGTGGTGCTGATCGTCACGCTGTTCTCGGACGACGCCTTCGACTTCGCGCTGGATCTGACCAGTGCGCTGTCGCTGATCCCGTACCTGCTGGCGGCGGCCTTCGCCGCGCGGATCGCCGGGCCCGCGCGGCGCCGGGGAGAGCTGGTGGTGGGCCTGCTCGCCACGGTGTACACGGCGTTCCTGGTCTACGCGGCGGGCCCGAAGTACCTCCTGGTCTCGTTCATCGTCTACGCCCCGGCGACCGCGCTGTTCGTGATGGCCCGCCGGGAGCAGGGCCGGCGGCTGTTCTCGCCGCGTGAACTCGTCGTCCTGGCCGTGTCGGTCGCCGGGGCGGTGGTCGGGATCCTCGCCCTGGCGCTCGGCTGGATCAGCCTCTGAGTCCCCGGAAGGTGCACCGTGAGCAGTGAAGTCCCCACGAACCAGGCGGCGTTCGGCGTCCACTCCGAGGTCGGCAGACTGCGCAGGGTGCTGGTCTGCGCACCGGGGCTCGCGCACCGCAGGCTCACCCCGACCAACTCCGACGATCTGCTCTTCGACGACGTGATGTGGGTGGAGAACGCCCAGCGCGACCACGCCGACTTCGTGAACAAGCTCCGCGAACGGGACGTGGACGTGGTCGAGTTGCACGATCTGCTGGCGCGGACCATGACGATCCCGGCGGCCCGGGACTGGCTGCTCGACCGGAAGATCGTCGCCAACCAGGTGGGTCTCGGGCTGATCGACTCCACGCGCGCCTTCCTGGAGACCCTCGAACCGGCCCAGCTGGCCCGGTATCTGATCGGCGGCCTGGCCACCATCGACCTGCCCGACGAGTACCGCACCGGTTACCTCGCCCTCGCCAGGGAGTCCACCGGTGTCCGCGAGTACCTGATGCCGCCGCTGCCCAACACCCTCTACACCCGGGACACCACGTGCTGGCTCTACGGCGGGCTCACCCTCAACCCGCTGTACTGGCCGGCCCGGCACGACGAGACCCTCCTGATGAAGGCGGTGTACACCTTCCATCCCGGCTACAAGGACGCCACGGTGTGGTGGGGCGACCCCGAACTCGACTGGGGACAGGCGACGTTCGAGGGCGGCGACATCATGCCCGTCGGGGGCGGTGTCGTCCTGATGGGCATGAGCGAGCGCACCTCGCGGCAGGCGATCACCCAGGTGGCCAAGGCCCTGTTCGACCAGGGTGCGGCCGAGCACGTCGTCGTCGCCGGGATGCCGAAGCTGCGGTCCGCGATGCATCTCGACACGGTGTTCACCTTCGCCGACCGCGACCTGGTCACCCTCTATCCGGCCATCATGGACGGCGTGCACACCTTCTCGCTGCGGCCTGGCGACAAGGAGCCCGGTGTCGAGCTGACCGACGAGGGCTCGACCCCGTTCGTGGACGTGGTCGCCAAGGCGCTGGGGCTGCCGAGGCTGCGGGTCGTGGAGACCGGCGGTGACGTCTACGCCTCCGAGCGGCAGCAGTGGGACAGCGGCAACAACGCGGTGGCGCTGGAGCCGGGCGTGGTCTTCACCTACGACCGCAACACCCAGACCAACACCCTGCTGCGCAAGGCGGGCGTGGAGGTCATCACCATCGTCGGCGCCGAACTGGGCCGGGGGCGCGGCGGCGGGCACTGCATGACCTGCCCGTTGCTGCGCGACCCGGTCGAGTTCTGACCCCCGGGGCCCGGAGATGCCGGTCCCCCGGCTGCCGACCCGGACGGCCCTGGCGGCGGTGGTCGTCGTGCTGGTGCTGGCGAACCTGCTCAACAACCGCTGGGCCGGGTCCTGGATCCTGCTCACCGCGGTCGTCGCCTCGGCGGTCCTGGTGGCGTTGCTGTTCTGGGCCGGGGGCACCTGGACCGAGCTGGGGCTTGGCCGGAACTCTCTCGGGGAAGGGGCGCGTTGGGCCGGCGCCCTGATCGGGATCGTCGCGGCCGTCTATCTCTGCGGGGCGCTGTTGCCGGTCACCCGCGAACTGTTCACCGACCGGCGGACGGACGCGCTGAGCGGCTCGGAGATCGCCTTCAAGGCGCTGGTCGCGGTGCCCGTGGGGACCGTACTGCTGGAGGAGATCGCCTTCCGGGGCGTCCTGTTCGCGCTGCTGTGCCGGCTGCGGACGGCGACGACGGCGGCCGTCCTGTCGTCCCTGCTGTTCGGGCTCTGGCACATCCTGCCCTCGCTGAACCTCGGCAAGGAGAAGCCGACGCTGGGTTCGCTCTTCGGGCACTCGGTCGCCGGGGCGGTCCTGGTGGACATCGGCGCCGTGCTGTTCACGGCGGTGGCGGGCTGTCTGCTGTGCTGGCTGCGCGATCGCAGCGGCTCGCTGCTGGCGCCGATGGCCCTGCACTGGGCGGTGAACGGGCTGGGCTACGCGGTGGGCTTCCTGCTCCGCTAGGCCGTGCGTCCGGCAGACTCGCGGCATGGAGACTGCCGATTTTCTTCAGATCCTGGACCGGGAGGGGCGGGCGCTGGGCGCCGCCGCCCTGGAGGCGGGGCTCGACGCCGAGGTGCCGACCTGCCCGGGCTGGCGGGTGCGCGACCTGCTGCGGCACACGGGCACCGTCCACCGGTGGGCCACCGGGATCGTCGCCGACGCCACGACCGCGCCCCACCCCTTCCCGGACCCGCCCGCCCTCGACGCCACCGAACTGACCACCTGGTACCGGGACGGCCATCGCCGGCTCGTCGACACCCTGGGCAGCGCGCCGCGGAACCTGACCTGCTGGACCTTCCACCCCGCCCCCGTCCCCTCGCCCCTGGCCTTCTGGCTGCGCCGGCAGGCCCATGAGACGACCGTCCACCGGTACGACGCCGAAGCCGCCCGGGGCGGTCCCGCGTCCCCGATCGGCACGGACTTCGCGGTGGACGGCATCGACGAACTGCTGCGCGGCTTCCACGCCCGCTCCCGCAGCCGACTGCGCACCGAGGACCCGAAGGTGGTGCGGGTGCACGCTCTGGACGCGGGCGCGGTGTGGACCGTACGACTGTCGCCGCAGCCGCCCGTGACCGAGCCCGGAACTCCCTCCGAGGCGGCCGCCGAACTGGCGGGCCCGGCCGACGAGTTGTACCTGGCCCTGTGGAACCGGAAGCCGGTGCCGAAGGCGACCGGCGATCTGGAGCTCATCCACCTGTGGCGCACGAACTCCGGGATCTGACCCACTCCGTCATCAGGCGACCGTCAGGCGACCCGGTTCGGTCCGCCCAGCCGTCGACGGGCAGGCGGTCGGGGTCAGTTCGACTCGGCGGCCAGCATCCGGTTCAGTACCGCGCGCTGCACCGGCAGCACCTCGCCGTGCAGCGCGCGCCCCTTCCCGGTGAGCGCCACCCGCACGCCCCGCCGGTCCTCCGGGCACATGGCCCGCTCGACCAGGCCGTCCTTCTCCAGCCGGGCGATCAGCCGGGACAGCGCGCTCTGACTGAGGTGCACCCGCTCGGCGATCTCCTGGACGCGGTAGCTGCAGCCGCCGTCCGTCGGCACGGCGACGGAGAGCAGGTCGAGGACCTCGAAGTCACTGCCGCACAGGCCGTGGCCGTGCAGGGCGCGGTCGAGTTCGCACTGGGTACGGGCGTGCAGAGCCAGAATGTCCCGCCACTGCTCCACGAGCGCCTGCTCGGGCTTCTTCGCCGCCATCCCCGCACCGTAGCAGAGAATCGGGATTGTTGCATCGTAATTAAATGCGTTTGCATTCGATGCATGCGCATGTAATGTCTGGGTCCATGACCTCTCCGCTCACCGCCCCCGCTCCAGAGGGGCGCTGGACTCCCCGCCTCTGGGGCACCCTGCTGGTGCTCTGCGCCGCGATGTTCCTGGACGCCCTCGATGTGTCGATGGTCGGCGTCGCCCTGCCGTCGATCGGCTCCGACCTGCACCTTTCCACGTCGACCCTGCAGTGGGTCGTCAGCGGCTACATCCTCGGATACGGCGGCCTGCTGCTGCTCGGCGGCCGCACCGCCGACCTGCTCGGCCGGCGCCAGGTGTTCCTCGTGGCCCTCGGCGTCTTCGCGCTCGCCTCGCTGCTCGGCGGCCTGGTCGACTCCGGCCCGCTGCTGATCGCCAGCCGCTTCATCAAGGGCCTGAGCGCGGCCTTCACCGCCCCCGCCGGCCTGTCGATCATCACGACCACGTTCCCGGAGGGCCCGCTGCGCAACCGCGCCCTCTCCATCTACACCACCTGCGCGGCCACCGGCTTCTCCATGGGCCTGGTGCTGTCCGGCCTGCTCACCGAGGCCAGTTGGCGCCTCACCATGCTGCTGCCCGCCCCCATCGCGCTGATCGCGCTCCTCGCCGGCCTCCGGCTGCTGCCCCGCAGCTCCCGCGAACGCGACCACAACGGCTACGACATCCCCGGCGCGATCCTCGGCACCGCCTCCATGCTGCTCCTGGTGTTCACCGTCGTGGAGGCCCCGCAGGTCGGCTGGGCCTCGGCCCGCACCCTGCTGTCCTTCCTGGCGGTCGCCGTCCTGCTGACCGTCTTCGTCCAGGTCGAACGCCGCTCCCCCGGCCCGCTCATCCGGCTCGGCGTGCTGCGCTCGGGCAGCCAGATCCGCGCCCAGCTCGGCGCGGTCGCCTTCTTCGGCTCGTACGTCGGCTTCCAGTTCCTGACCACCCTGTACATGCAGTCCGTGCTCGGCTGGTCGGCGCTGCACACCGCGCTGGCCTTCCTGCCGGCGGGCGCGCTGGTCGCGGTGTCGTCGACCAAGGTCGGCGCGATCGTGGACCGCTTCGGCACCCCTCGGCTGATCGCCGCCGGCTTCGCGTTCATGGCGCTGGGCTACGCCCTGTTCCTCCGCATCGACCTGGACCCGGTCTACGCGGCGGTGATCCTGCCGTCGATGCTGCTGATCGGCGCCGCCTGCGCCCTGGTCTTCCCCTCGCTCAACATCCAGGCCACCAACGGCGTCGACGACCACGAGCAGGGCATGGTCTCCGGACTGCTCAACACCTCGGTGCAGGTGGGCGGTGCGATCTTCCTGGCGATCGTGACCGCCGTGGTCACCGCCGGCGCCCCCGACCGGGCGACCCCGCAGGCGGTGCTCGACAGCTACCGTCCCGGCTTCGTCGTCGTCACGATCGTGGCCCTCGCCGGTTTGCTGATCACCCTCACCGGGCTGCGCACCCGGACTCCGCGGCAGAGCGTCGTGATCGCCAAGTCCACCTCCCTGGAGGCGGAGCGCGTGTCCGTGCGCGACTGAACGGGGACGCCTCCAGCAGTGCGCCCGGCGGGGCCCGTTGCCCCGCCGGGCGCACTGCTGTGACACTGCCGGGATGACGAGTCACGGGGGACGGCGCGGTCAGGCCGAGCGGGACGCGATCACCGTCGAGATCGGATACGCGCTGTGCAGCGCGGTGTTCGCGGCGGCGGTCGCCTTCGGCACGGTGGCCGGTCCGGCGCTGCTGTTCGATCTGCCCACCACGCTCGACCGCGCCCTGCCGCCGGTGGGCGCGGTGCTCGCCGCCCTGCTGTTCTGTGCCCGGGTGGTCAGCGTGCTCGTCCGCTTCCGGCGGTCCCCTCGGCCCAGCCAGCCCGGTCAGCCCGGTCAGCCCAGCCAGCCCGGCCGTACCAGCCCCGACTCATAGGCCAGCACGACCAGTTGGGCCCGATCGCGGGCGCCCAGCTTGACCATCGTGCGGCTCACATGGGTCTTGGCGGTGAGGGGGCTGACGACCAGCCGGCGGGCGATCTCCTCGTTGGACAGGCCGATGCCCACCAGGGCCATCACCTCCCTCTCCCGCTCGGTGAGCCGGGCGAGGGCGCCGGCGGCGGCCGGTTCCTTGGAGCGGGCCGCGAACTCCGCGATCAGCCGGCGGGTCACCCCGGGCGACAGCAGCGCGTCCCCGCCCACCACCGCCCGGACGGCGCGCACGAGTTCCTCCGGTTCGGTGTCCTTGACCAGGAAGCCGGACGCGCCGGACCGGATCGCCTCGAAGACGTACTCGTCCAGCTCGAACGTCGTCAGCATCACCACCTTGACGTCCTTCAGCCCCTCCTCCCCGGTGATGCGCCGGGTCGCGGCCAGGCCGTCGAGACCGGGCATCCGGATGTCCATCAGGACGACGTCGGGACGCAGTTCACGCACCGCGCGCACCGCCTCCTCGCCGTCCGCCGCCTCCCCGGTCACCTCGATGTCCGGCTGGGCGTCGAGCAGCGCCCGGAACCCGGCCCGCACCAGCGACTGGTCGTCGGCGAGCAGCACCCGGATCATCGGTCCTCCCTGTCGTTCCTGTCGTTCCTGTCGTCACTGCCGTCATTGCGGTCACTGCCGTCGTTGCCGTCGTTGCCGTCGTTGCCGTCGTTGCCGTCGTTGCCGTCCAGGGGCAGTACGGCGAGCACCCGGAAGCCGCCGTCGGCGCGCGGTCCCGCGTCGATCGTGCCGCCCAGCGCGGCCGCCCGCTCCCGCATCCCGGCCAGCCCGTTGCCGCTGCCGCCCGCGTCCGCACCGGTCGCCGGACCGTCGTCGTCGATCCGCAACCGCAGCTCCCCGCCCCCGTGTTCGAGCCGCACGCGCGCCTGCCGCGAACCGGAGTGCCGTACGACATTGGTCAGCGCCTCCTGCACGACACGGAAGGCGGCCAGGTCGGCGCCGGGCGGAAGGCGTGGCGGCTCCCCCTCGACCGCCACGGTGAGACCGGCGCTCGCCGCCTGTTCGACGAGTTCCGGCAGCCGCCCCAGGCCGGGGGCGGGGGCGCGCGGCGCGTCTCCCGGGGCGCGCAGGGTGTCGAGCACCTGGCGGACCTCGCCGAGCGCCTCCTTGCTGGCGGCCTTGATGGTGGTGAGCGCGGACCGGGCCTGCTCGGGGTCGGAGTCGAGCAGCGCCAGGCCCATGCCCGCCTGGACGTTGATGACCGAGATGCTGTGGGCGAGGACGTCGTGCAACTCGCGGGCGATCCGCAGCCGTTCCTCGTCCGCCCGGCGCCGCGCGGCCTGGGCCCGGTCGGCCCGCTCCCGCGCCCACTGCTCGCGCCGCAGCCGGACCAGCTCGGCCACCGAGACGATGATCAGCAACCAGGTGGCGACGATCATCTCCTTGCCGAGATTCGCGCCGGTGTCGCCGGGCGGCGGCAGCCACCGGTACAGCCAGAGCGAGATCAGCAGGTGGCCGGCCCACAGCATCCCGAGAGCCGCCCACGCGGCCCGGCGGTGCCCGGCGACGACGGCGCTGAAGCAGGCCACCGCCACGGCCGCGAAGATCGGGCCGTACGGGTAGCCGGCCCCGACGTACACCAGGGCGAGCCCGGCCGTGCCGAACGCCACGGGCACCGGGTGCCTCAGGCGCCAGAGCAGCAGGGCGCAGGTGGCGAGGATCAGCGGCCGCGCGTAACCGTCGAGAGGGACGCGGTGCGGCTGCTCGCGGGCGGCGAAGTTGGAGGCCGCCAGCACCAGGACGGTGAGCGGCACGGTGGTGCGCCACGGCAGACGGCTGCGCGGCGACCCGCCCTCGCCGCCGTCGTCGCGCTGCCACCACGGGGGACCGTAGTGCCACGGCTGCGCGGGGCCGCGCTCCCGTACGCCCTGCTCGTCCATGACCGCCACGCTAGACGGCGCCGGCCCGCGCGGGCGTCAGCCCGGCGAGGTGATCACGTGTACTCCCGGGGAAGTAGGCCGCCGGGTGCGGTCAGAGCCCCGCGGCCAGCTCCGCCACCTCGGCGTCGAAGAGCCGGTCCGCGGCGAATCCCATCCCCGTGAAGTGCCCGGCGAGTTCGAGGGAGAGCACGCCGTGCATCCGGGTCCAGAACCCCAGCGCCCGGCGCAGCACCCCCGGCGGGGCGGGATGGCCGCCGGCCCACTCGCGGTGCTGGGAGAGGTGCGCGGTGAAACCGGCGGAGACCGGCGCCGGCGCCTGGGGCTCGGCCGCCGCGCAGACGTCGAGCAGGGCCGCCATGATCTCCTGGGCGATGCCGGTGACGTCGTCGGGGGCGTGATAGCCGGGCACCGGCGTGCCGTAGACGAGGAAGTACCGCTGCGGGTCGTCGAGCGCCCAGCGGCGCAGGGCGTGGGCGAGGCCCTGGAGGTCCGCGCCGGAGTCGGCGGCGGCCCGGAAGGTGTCGGCCAGGCCGCGGTAGGCGTCCCGGATCAGCTCGGTGATCAGCTCGTCGCGGCTGCCGAAGTAGCGGTAGAGGGCGGGGCCGCTCATGCCGAGTTCCTTGGCGATCGCGTTCAGGGACATGCCCGACGCACCGGCCTTGGCGATCTGCTCCCACGCGCGCGCCTTGATGTCCGCCCGCACCTGGGCCCGGTACCGCTCGCGGGGGCTCATCGCGTCCGCGTCCGCGCCTGCCGCCATGACCCTCACGCTCCAGTTCTCGGACTTAGGTGTTTCACCCTATCACTTTCGAGAGTACCTCTAACTCCCGCGATGGATACCTCCACCGCAAGAGCTTGACACCTTCGCGAGCACAAGTCATGTTTGTTATAGCTTCTAACGCAAGCGAGAGCTTCTCTCGCTTGCGAACAGCTCTACTCACGGAGGTCGTCATGGGAACCGCGGAAACCGTCGAAAGCACCCGGCTCGTCGAGGTCGTCCTGCCGGGCGTCGTGGAGCCGGAAGGGCTCCGGATCCAGCAGCGGGAGATCCCGGCCCCGGGCCCCGGCCAGATCGTCGTCCGCATGGAGGCCACCGGGGTCTCCTTCGCGGAGCAGCAGATGCGCCGCGGCCGCTACTACGACCAGCCGCCCTTCCCCTTCGTCCCCGGCTACGACCTGGTCGGGACGGTGCTCACGGCCGGCGAGGGGGTCACGCCCGGGCTCGTCGGCAGGCGCGTGGCGGCACTGGTCAAGGTCGGCGGCTGGGCCAGTCATGTCGTGCTCGACGCGGCCGACGCGGTGGAGGTGCCCGCGGGTGTCGGCGCGGCGGAGGCGGAGACCTTGGTGGTCAACGGGATCACGGCCTGGCAGATGCTGCACCGCAAGGCCAGGGTGCGCAGTGGCGGGACGGTCCTGGTGCACGGCGCCAACGGCGGGGTCGGCACGGTCCTCGTCCAGCTGGCGCGCGCGGCGGGCCTGAAGGTGATCGGCACGGCCTCCGCCCGGCACCACGAGGCGCTGCGCGAGCTGGGCGTGACCCCGGTCGACTACCGCGCCGAGGACGTCCCGGCCCGGGTCCGCGAACTCGCCCCCGGCGGTGTGGACGCCGTCTTCGACCACCTCGGCGGCCGCAGCGTCGTCGACTCCTGGAGGCTGCTCGCCCCGGGCGGCACCCTCGTCTCGTACGGCAGCGCCACCACCCGGGACGACTCGGGCTCCAAGCAGCTGCCGGTGCTGAAGATCCTCGGCCGGGTGTGGCTGTGGAACGCGCTGCCCAACGGCCGGCACGCGTACTTCTTCAACATCTGGGAGGGCCGGGCCCTGCGCAAGGACCGGTTCCGGGCCCGGCTCGGCACCGACCTCACCCAGGTGTTCCAGGCCCTCCAGCGCGGCGACGTCGCCGCCCGCGTCGCCGCCCGGCTGCCGCTGACCCGGGCCGCGGAGGCCCTGCGGCTCGCCGAGTCGGGGACGGTCGCGGGGAAGGTCGTCCTGGTCCCGGACAGCGGCGAAGGGGAGTCGGCCTCCCCCGCGCTGTGAGGGCCGTCGGCTCAGCGGGCGTTGCCCGAGGTCGGATCTCCGCCCGCGACCGCACCCCCGCCCGCGAACGCGCCGTCCCCCGCGAAGGCCAGCGTGGCGAAGCGTTCGCCGATGCGGCGGTGGGTGGCCGCGTCCGGGTGGAGCCGGTCGGGCAACGGCAGTTCGGCGGAGTCGGCCTCGCCGTAGAGGGCACGGCCGTCGAGGTGGTGGAGGTGCGGGTCGTCGGCCGAGCGCTCGGCCACGATCCGGGCCAGCTCGTCCCGGATGACGGACAGGGTGAGCCTGCCGCTCGCGCGCTCGGCCGGGTCGCCCGTGGCGGTGAAGAGGAGCCGGCCCTCACCGAAGGCGCTGAGGTCCATGGCGGTGGGGCCGGGGGTGTCCTCGTGGATGGGACACAGGATCGGCGACACGACCAGCAGCGGGGTGGTGGGGTGTCCCTCGCGGACGGTGTCGAGGAAGCCGTGGACGGCGGGACCGAAGGCCCGCAGCCGCATCAGGTCGGCGTTCACCACGTTGATGCCGATCTTCAGGCTGATCAGGTCGGCGGGGGTGTCCCGGACCGCGCGGGCGGTGAACGGGTCGAGCAGCGCACTGCCGCCCAGCCCCAGGTTGATCAGTTCGACCCCGGCGCGCGCGGCGGCGAGCGCGGGCCAGATGGCGGTGGGGCTCGCCGCGTCGGAGCCGTGGCTGATGGAACTCCCGTGGTGCAGCCAGACCTTGCGGCCCCGGTCGGACACGGCGGTGACCGGGGCGTCGGTGCGCAGCGCGACCAGTTCGGTGGTCTCGTTGTGCGGCAGCCAGATCTCGACGTCCTTCTCCCGCTCGGGCAGGCCGGTGAAACGGAGGGTGCCGACGGGGCCGGGCCGCAGTTCCGCCGTCCCCGCGCCCAGGTCGACGACCTGGACCCTGCCGCCGCTCACCACTCCCTGATCGGCCAGGACGCCGTCGACGAGCAGGTCGTAGACACCGTCGGGCCGGGACGGCGCGCCGACGTAGAGCCGCTTGGTGGGCAGGGTGTCCAGTTCCACGGCGGTGGCGCGGGTGCGGAACACCAGGCGTACGCCGGAGGGCTGGGCCTCGACCATGGCGAGCTGCGGGTCGGCGCACTGGGCGCGGGCCCGGGCCGGGAGCCGGTGCGGCAGGATGCCGTGCGCCGTCCGTTCCAGGTCGAGGGCGCCGCGCAGGAGGTCGGCGGTGATCGGGGTGGTGGTCCAGTGGTGGCCGTCGTCGGTGATCTGCATCGTCTCTGCCTGCCGTAGGAATGCCGTGGGGATGCCGTGGGGATGCCGTGGGGGGCGGGTGGGTCAGGCCGGTGTGGGCCAGTTGCGGAGCAGGGCGTCGAGGGCGTCGAGGATGCGGGCCCAGGACTGGGCGCTGTCGGGGGCGCTGTGGCTGAAGCCGCCGCTGAGCTCCAGGTCGACGTAGCCGTGGAAGACGCTGCCGAGCATCCGGACGGCGTGGGTCTCGTCCGGTTCGGTCAGGTCGTAGCCGCGCAGGATGGCCCGGGTCATCTGGGAGTGCCGGACGCCGGCGCTGGCGGCCGCCGTCTCCGGGTCGAGGCGCAGCCGGGCCGCCGCGTAGCGGCCGGGGTGGGCGCGGGCGTAGTCACGGTAGACGTCGGCGAACGCGACGAGGGCGTCCTTGCCGGCCCGGCCGGCGAGCGCGTCGGCGGCCCGGTCGGCGAGTTCCTCCAGCGCCAGCAGTGCGATCCTCGTCCGCAGGTCCTGGGAGCTCTTGACGTGCGAGTACAGGCTCGCGACCTTCACGTCGAACCGCCTGGCCAGTGCCGAGACGGTCACCTGGTCGAAGCCCACCTCGTCGGCCAGCTCGGCTCCGGCCCGGACCAGTCGTTCCGTGGTCAGTCCCGCTCGCGCCACATCGCTCCTCCGCTTCACTCTGTGCCTGAATCGATTATGAAGTTGCCTAAAGCTTTTAGGCAAATTAGCGTGCGTTGTATGAGGCAGCTGAGTGAGCAAGAGATCCGTGCCGCGTTCGTGAACTGCACCAAGGGCGCGGCGAAGCGGCTGAACATCCCGCACGATCTGGACGAACGGCCGTGGGCCGACCTGGACTACTTCGGGTGGCGGGACCCGCAGGCGCCCGACCGCGCCTATCTGGTGACCGAGGCGGACGGCGGCGCGCGGGCCCTGGTGCTGCGCTGCCCGAGCCCTTCCTCCTGGCAGACCCGGCGCAGCATGTGCTCGATCTGCCTGACGACGCACACCGGGGGCGTCTCGCTGATGGTCGCCGCGAAGGCGGGCAAGGCCGGGCAGCAGGGCAACTCGGTGGGCGCCTACCTCTGCAGCGACCTCGCCTGTTCGCTGTATGTGCGGGGCAAGCGGGACGCGGGGGTGGGCGGGCGCATGCCGGAGTCGCTCACGCTGGAGGAGAAGATAGAGCGGACGGTGACGAACCTCGCCGCGTTCCTGGACAAGGTCTCCGGATGAGCGGAGCCGCTCAGGGGAAGACCAGCCCGACCCCGTGGGCGAGCTGGGCGGCGGCATGCCGGAAGAACCGCTCCCGGTCCTCCACGACCCCCTTGAACTGACCGAACAGCTCGAACCCCACCAGTCCGAACAGCTGCGCCCACGCCGCCGCCATCGCCACGGCGACCTCCGGCGGCAGACCGGGCATCAGCTCGTCGGCCATCCGGCGGGCCTCGGGGGCGAGTCCGGCGGGTACGGGGGTACGGGCCAGACCGCGCCGCTCGAACGCCTCGCGCAGGATGCCGATGAGAACGAGGGCGACCCGGGCGGCCGGCGGAATGGTGGTGTCCGGCGCCGAGTAGCCGGGCACCGGCGAGCCGTAGATCAGCGCGTACTCGTGCGGATGCGCCAGCGCCCAGCGGCGCACCGCCTCGCACACGGCGACCCAGCGCTCCGCCGAGGCGAGGCCGGCGGCAGCGGCGTGCGCGGTCTCGGCGGCCTCACCGAGGGAGTCGTAGGCGTCGATGATCAGTGCGGTGAGCAGGTCGTCGCGGCTGGGGAAGTAGCGGTAGAGCGCCGAGGAGACCATCCCGAGCTCGCGCGCGACCGCCCGCAGCGACAGCTTGGCCGCACCCTCGGCCGCGAGCTGTCTGCGGGCCTCGTCCTTGATGGCCGTGGTGACTTCCATCCTGGCTCGCGCGCGGGCGCCCTGTGGGGTGGTCATGGGCAGCAGTTTGCCAGGTTCCCAGAGCGGTGCACACAGTTTGGAGCGGTGCACTCGTTGTGGAGCGGCGCTCGCAATCACGAGCACCGCTCAGAAGCGAGAGCACCGCTCTTGCTATGGATCACCGATCTCCCCCACACTGTTCCTCAAGCGAGAGCACTGCTCTCCCAAACTATGGGGGTCACCGTGTCGACACACGTCCAGAAGCCCGGCTGGTTCACCGTCAACATCTTCAACCGTGCGGTGGCCTGGCTCACCCGGCGCGGTCTGAGCGTCTGGGGCTCCCGCGTCCTCGCCGTGCGGGGACGCAAGAGCGGGGAATGGCGCACCACGCCCGTGAACCTGCTGACAGTCGACGGACAGCAGTATCTGGTCGCGCCGCGCGGCCACGTCCAGTGGACCCACAACATGCGCGCCGCCGGCGGCGGCGAACTGCGGCTCGGCAAGAACGTGGACGCCTTCACCGCCACCGAGATCGCCGACGACGACAAGGTCGAGCTGCTGCGGGCCTACTTGAAGCGCTGGAAGGCCGAGGTCGGCGTCTTCTTCAACGGGGTCGGCCCCGACTCCCCCGACGCCGACCTGCGCCGCATCGCCCCCGACCACCCGGTCTTCCGGATCGCCGTCACGAGGTGACCGAGCCCTCGCTGTCCATGTCGTCCGCGTCCGCCTCGGCGGCACTCCCCGCGGCGACCGGCTGCGGAGCGAGTGTGGTGAGGGCGCGCTGGGCCAGCGGATGGGAGCGGATGAGTTCGCCGAGGGAGGTCCGGCCCTGGGTGATCTCCTTGAACGCCCGCCAGGCGGGACGGAAGCCGGTCAGGGCCGCGTGGAACAGGCCGGGCCGGCGCTCGAACACCGCGAGCATCCGCTTGCCGACGCTCATCTCGACGCCGAGGCCGGCCTTGATGGCGAAGGCGTAGTTCAGCGCCTGGCGGCGGGTGTCCACCGCGTCATGGGCCTCGGCGATCCGCACGGCCCACTCCCCCGCGAGCCGCCCCGAGCGCAGCGCGAAGGAGATGCCCTCGCGGGTCCACGGTTCGAGGAGGCCGGCCGCGTCGCCGCAGACCAGCACCCGGCCCCGGGACAGCGGCGAGTCGTCGGCACGGCAGCGGGTCAGATGGCCGGAGGAGATGCTCGGCTCGAAGCCGGCCAGGCCGAGCCGGGCGATGAAGTCCTCCAAGTACCGCTTGGTGGCCGCGCCTTCGCCGCGTGCCGAGATCACGCCGACGGTGAGGGTGTCACCCTTGGGGAAGACCCAGCCGTAACTGCCGGGCATCGGGCCCCAGTCGATGAGGACCCGGCCCTTCCAGTCCTCGGCGACCGTCTCCGGCACCGGGATCTCCGCTTCCAGGCCGAGGTCCACCTGGTCGAGCTTCACCCCGACGTGCGCGCCTATCCGGCTGGCGCTGCCGTCGGCGCCGACCACCGCGCGGGCCAGGAGCGTCTCCCCGCCCTGCAGGACGACGGCGACCGTGCGCCGGTCCGGGACCGCCGAGCCGTGCTGCTCGACGCGCTGGACCGAGGCGCCCGTGCGCAGCTCGGCGCCCGCCTTCTGGGCGTGCTCGACCAGCTGCTGGTCGAACTCGGGCCGGTTGATCAGCCCGAACATCATCTGCTTGGAGCGGCGGGTGCGGGTGAACCGTCCGTTGTGGGAGAAGGTGACCGCGTGCACCCGGTCCTTGAAGGGCAGCTCGAAGCCGGGCGGCAGCGCGTCGCGCGAGGGGCCGATGATGCCGCCGCCGCAGGTCTTGTAACGGGGCAGCTCGGCCTTCTCCAGCAACAGCACGCGCCGTCCCGCGACCGCCGCCGCGTACGCGGCCGAGGCCCCCGCGGGTCCCGCGCCCACCACGACGACGTCCCACACCCGCTGCCCGCCGTCCGCCTGCACGTCGTCCGCCGAAGAATTCTCGCCGCTCACGATGGTCCGCTGCTCCGATCAAGCCGTAGAAGCCGTATCAAGCCTTATCAAGCCGTATACAAGATCAAGCCATGTCAAGCCGTAGGTCGTCAGGCCCTGTCCGTCCGTGGGCCGACACCTGTCACCTGTCCCCCCGCATCCTACGGCGGAGATCGCCGCAGGCCGCTGTGGGAGGATCGGTGTACTCACCAGTTGAACGTCGCACCCACGAGGAGCGTGCCCATGTCGTCCAATCCAGTCGCCGAGACCGTCGCCGCCCTGCTGCCCAGGGCCAAGGCGGAGCTCGCCGAGCTGGTGGCCTTCAAGTCGGTGGCGGACTTCGCCCAGTTCCCGAAGAGCGAGAGCGAGGGCGCCGCGACGTGGGTGGCCGACGCGCTGCGCGCCGAGGACTTCGTGGACGTCGCCGTACTGGACACCCCGGACGGCACACAGTCGGTGTACGGCTACCTGCCGGGCCCGGAGGGTGCCAAAACGGTCCTGCTGTACGCGCACTACGATGTGCAGCCGCCACTGGACGAGGCCGCCTGGACCACCCCGCCGTTCGAGCTGACCGAGCGGGACGGCCGCTGGTACGGACGCGGTTCCGCCGACTGCAAGGGCGGCGTGATCATGCACCTGCTGGCGCTGCGCGCGCTCAAGGCGAACGGCGGCGTCCCGGTCCACGTCAAGTTCATCGCCGAAGGCTCGGAGGAGATGGGCACCGGCGGTCTGGAGCGGTACGCCGAGCAGCACCCGGACCTGCTGGCCGCCGACACGATCGTCATCGGGGACGCGGGCAACTTCCGGGTCGGGCTGCCGACCGTGACCACGACCCTGCGCGGGATGACCATGGTCCGCGTCCAGATCGACACACTCCAGGGCAATCTACACTCGGGCCAGTTCGGCGGTGCCGCGCCGGACGCGCTGGCCGCCCTGATCCGGGTGCTGGACTCGCTGCGGGCCAAGGACGGTTCGACGACGGTCGACGGGCTCGCGCCGGGGTCGCGCTGGGACGGCCTCGAGTACGACGAGGAGCAGTTCCGCAAGGACGCGAGGGTGCTGGACGGCGTCGGGCTGATCGGCGAGGGCTCGGTCGCGGACCGCATCTGGGCGCGTCCGGCGGTCACGGTGCTCGGGATCGACTGCCCGCCGGTGGTCGGCGCCACCCCGTCGGTGCAGGCCTCTGCCCGCGCGCTGGTCAGCCTCCGGGTGCCGCCGGGTGTGGACGCGGCCGAGGCGACCAAGCTGCTCCAGGCCCATCTGGAGGCGCACACGCCGTGGGGTGCGCGGGTGCGGTCGGAGATGGTGGGCCAGGGCCAGCCGTTCCGGGCCGACACCACCAGCCCGGCGTACCAGGCGATGGCCGACGCGATGGCGGTCGCCTACCCGGGCGAGACGATGCAGTACGCCGGTCAGGGCGGCTCCATCCCGCTGTGCAACACCCTCGCGAGCCTGTATCCGGAGGCGGAGCTGCTGCTGATCGGCCTGAGCGAGCCGGAGGCACAGATCCACGCGGTCAACGAGAGCGTGTCCCCGCAGGAGCTGGAGCGTCTGTCGGTGACGGAGGCGCTCTTCCTGCGCAACTACGCGGCCGGCTGAACCGCTCTGCCGACAGCAGAGGGCCCTCGTCCGCGGACGGGGGCCCTCCGTACGTTCGGGGCATGGACGTCATCGAGCTGCTCCCCCGGCTGCACCTGCTGCGCTTCCCGGTCGGCCAGGCCTACCTCTGGTACGACCCGGACTCCGGCTCCTCGACGCTGATCGACGCGGGCCCGCTCGGTGCGGGCCGCCCGATCGCCGACGCGCTCACCGCGCTCGGGCGGTCCCCTTCGTCGGTACGACGGATCGTCCTCACCCATTTCCACGAGGACCATGTCGGCGGGGCGGCCGAGTTCGCCGCCCTGAGCAGTGCCGAGGTGCTGGCCCACCGGCTCGACGCACCGGTGATCCGAGGTGAACTCCCGGGGCCGCCGCCGGTGTTCGAGGAGTGGGAGCGGCCGATCCACGCCGAGGCGGCACGGCGGCTGCCCGCCGGTGAGCCGGTCCGGCCGGACGGGGTCACGGAGGTGGACGACGGTGAGGTGCTGGACTTCGGGGGCGGCGCGCGGGTCGTCCACGTGCCGGGGCACACCGATGGCAGCATCGCGCTCCATCTCCCCGCGTACGGTGTGCTGTTCACCGGGGACGCGGTGGCGGCCTCGCCGGTCGACGGTTCGGTGCTGCTCGGGGTGTTCAACCTCGACCGGACGCGGGCGGTCGCGTCCTTCCGGCGGCTGGCCGCGCTGGAGGCCGACGTGGCGTGCTTCGGCCACGGTGACCCGGTGACCGCGAACGCGTCCCGTCTCCTGGGGGAATCCGCGGACACCCACGGGCCGCCGCCGACAGCATGAGGGGATGACCGACACCGCGCGCCGCATCGCCGCCCACGCCGACCTCGCGACCTCCCTGGCCCTGCTCAGCGACGTCGAGCTGGCCGGGCTCGTCGCGGCGGGCGAGTCGCTGGGCACGGGGGTCGGCGGCAGAGCCGTGCGGATGACGGTGGACGGCAGCGCGGTGTTCGTGAAGCGGATCCCCCTGACCGACCGGGAGCTGGACCGGCCGCACGTCCGCTCCACCGCGAACCTCTTCGGCCTGCCGGCGTACTGCCACTACGGCATGGGTGCCGTGTGCGGCCCGGGATTCACCGCCTGGCGGGAGCTGGCCGCGCACACCGCGACGACGAACTGGGTACTGACCGGCCGCTTCCCCGGCTTCCCGCTGCTCCACCACTGGCGGGTCCTGCCGGACACGGCCCGCCCGCTGCCCGACGAACTCGCGGACGTCGAGAAGGTGGTCGCCTACTGGGGCGGCTCGACGGGCCTGCGGGAACGCGTCGAGGGTCTTCGCGACGCCTCCGCGAGCCTCACCCTGTTCCTGGAGCACTTCCCGTCCACCCTGCACGACTGGCTGGACGCCGAACTGCGCACGGACCGGGCGGATGCCGCCTGCCGTCAAGTGGCGCGGCAACTGGAGGAACTGACGTCCTTCCTCGACACCCGGCAGCTCCTGCATCTGGATGCCCACTTCCGCAACATCCTCACCGACGGCCGAAAGCTGTACCTCACCGACTTCGGGCTCTGCCTCGACTCCCGTTTCCGGCTCACTCCCGACGAGCGGGACTTCTTCGACCGGCATCGGCACTACGACCGCGCGTACACCTCCTACCACCTGGTGATCTGGCTCGTCACCGCGCTGTACGGGTACCGGGGTGAGGAGCGGGCGGAGTTCGTGCGCGCCTGCGCCGACGGGCGGCGGCCCGAGGGGATTCCCCGGGGCGCCGCCGAGTCGGTGGTCCGGCACGCCCCGCTCGCGGTGGGTATGGAGGACTTCTTCCGGCGGCTGGGCCGGGAGAGCCGGCTGACGCCGTTCCCGTACCCGGACGGCTACAGCAGCTCCACGCTCTCCGCGTAGTGGCAGGCGACCGGGTTGCCGCCGCCCCGGTCGACCAGGTCCGGCACCTGTTCCACGCAGGTGGTGCGCTCGGTGTCGGTGAGCCGGTTGGCGAAGGTGGGGCAGCGGGTGCGGAAGCGGCAGCCGCTGGGCGGGCGGACCGGGCTCGGGACCTCGCCCTGGACAGTGATGCGGGTGCGGGCGCGCTCCTTGCGCGGGTCGGGCAGCGGGATGGCGGAGACCAGTGCCTGGGTGTAGGGGTGCGCGGGCCGGGCGAAGAGCTGCCGGGCGGGGGCGATCTCGACCAGGCGGCCCAGGTACATCACCGCGACCCGGCCGGCGACATGCCGCATCACGGAGAGGTCGTGGGCCACGAACAGGAAGGACAGGCCCAGTTCGCTCTGCAGGTCCATGAGCAGGTTGAGGACGCCCGCCTGGATCGACACGTCCAGCGCGGAGACCGGCTCGTCCAGGACGATCACCTTGGGCCGCAGCGCCAACGCCCGTGCGATGCCGATGCGTTGGCGCTGCCCGCCCGAGAACTCGTGCGCGAAGCGGTTGCCGTGCTCGGGGTTGAGGCCGACCAGGCGCAGCAGTTCGCGTACCTCGTCGGCCGCGCCGGGGCCGTACCGGCCGTGGATGCGCAGGGGTTCGGCGACGATCTCGTGGACGGAGATCCGGGGGTCGAGGGAGGCGTAGGGGTCCTGGAAGACGATCTGCAACTCGCGGCGCAGCGGACGCATCTGACGTCGGCTCAGGTCGGTCAGTGAGCGGCCCCGGTAGTGCACGGTGCCCGAGGTGGCGGTCTCCAGGTTGAGCAGGGTGCGGGAGACGGTCGTCTTGCCGGAGCCGGACTCGCCGACCAGGCCGAGCGTCTCGTTCTCGTGAAGGTCGAAGGAGACCCCGCAGACGGCGTGCACATCGCCGACCCGGCGGCGGACGACGCCCCGGGACATCACCGGGAAGTGCTTGACGAGGTCGCGGACCTGGAGGACGGGGGTGCCGGTGCCGCCGTGGCCCGGCAGCGGGGGCAGCAGGGGCAGGGGGGCGGTCATCGGGCATCGTCCTCCAGGTCGGCGAACCGGGCCAGGGCCTCGGTGTCGGCGCCGACGGCGTCGAAGACCTCGCCGGCCGCCGTGTCGACCAGTTCGTCGGCGAAGTGGCAGGCGCTGCGGTGGGCGGCGGAGCCGACCGGGCGCAGGGCGGGTTCGGTGGTGTCGCAGGGCTCCCGGCGCATCGGGCAGCGGGGGGCGAAGGGGCAGCCCGGGGGCAGGTTGAGCAGCGAGGGCGGGGAGCCGGTGATGGGGGTCAGGCGCTCCTCCTCGCGGTCGAGGCGGGGCAGCGAGCCGAGCAGGCCGAGGGTGTAGGGCATGCGCGGGGTGTAGAAGATGTCCTCGACCGAGCCGGTCTCCACGATCCGGCCCGCGTACATGACGGCGACCCGGTCGGTGTGTCCGGCGACCACGCCGAGGTCGTGGGTGATCAGGACGAGTGCGGCGCCGGTCTCGGCGCGGGCGGTCTCCAGGGCCTCCAGGATCTGGGCCTGGACGGTCACGTCGAGGGCGGTGGTGGGCTCGTCGGCGATGATCACGTCCGGGTCGTTGGCGATCGCGATGGCGATGACGACGCGCTGGCGCATGCCGCCGGAGAGTTCGTGCGGGTAGCTGTCGACGCGCCGTTCGGGGCTCGGGATGCCGACCGTGCCGAGGAGTTCGACGGCGCGGGCGCGGGCGGGGCGTTTCCCGAGCCGGGGGTGGTGCCGGAGGAGGGTCTCGGCGATCTGGTAGCCGACCGTGTAGACGGGGTTGAGGGAGGTCATCGGGTCCTGGAAGACCATGGCGATGCCGCTGCCCCGGACGTCCGAGAGGCGGGCGTCGGACATCCCGAGCAGTTCCGTGCCCTCGAACCGTACCGAGCCGCGTACCCGTGCCGAGCCCGGCAGCAACCCCATCACGGCCAGCGCGGTGACGGACTTTCCCGAGCCCGACTCGCCGACGATGCCCAGGGACTCGCCGCGCTCCAGCCGGTAGCCGACGCCGCGTACCGCCCGTACGACACCGTCCTCGGTCGGGAACTCCACGCTCAGGTCCTCGACCTCGAGTACGGCGCCGGACTCCTCGCCCTTGGCGACGACCCGGCCCGCCCCGCTGATCGCGCTGTTTCCGCTGCCGTTGTCGATGGCCGTCACTGTCGCACCCTTTGCTGCCGGGGGTCGAAGGCGTCGCGCAGCCCGTCACCGATGAAGTTGATGGTGAGGGCGATGGCGATGATGAAGGCGCCGGGGATGTAGAAGAGCCAGGGCCGGGTGTCCACCGCGGTCTGTGCCTGGGCGACCAGCAGTCCGAGGGAGGTGTCGGGCGGCTGGACGCCGAATCCGAGGAAGGACAGGGCGGTCTCGGTGAGGATGCCGGTGGCGACCAGGATCGTGGCGTTGACGATGATCGGGCCGAGCGCGTTGGGCAGCAGGTGCCGGAAGATGATCCGGGTGTCGGAGGCGCCGAGCGCCCGGGCGGCCTCCACGAACTCCTTCTCGCGCAGCGACAGTACGGTCGAGCGCACCACCCGGGACACGTAGGCCCAGGTCAGTCCGGCGATCACCACGGCGATCCAGTACCAGGAGCCGCCGCTGCGGGAGGAGATGACCAGGGCGATCGCGAACAGCGGGAGGGTGAGGACGAGATCGGCGATGCGCATCATCAACGCGTCGACGAAGCCCCGGTAGAAGCCGGCCACGGCTCCCCACACGGCGCCGACCAGGGTGGAGCCGAGGGCGATCAGGATGGCGATCTTCAGGGAGGTCTGGGTGCCCCGCATCACCTGGGCGTAGGCGTCGTACCCGGAGGAGTCGGTGCCGAACGGGTGTTTCCAGGACGGGGGTTGGGAGTTGTCCGGGGTGAACTTGGTGTACGAGTAGTGCCAGAAGTGCGGTCCGATGAACGCCCAGAGCACGATCAGCACGAACACGACCAGGCTGATCATCGCGGCCCGGTGGCGCAGGAAGCGGCGGAGCACGAGTTGGGTCTGGCTGCGCTGCGCGACGGTGAACTCGTGGTCGTCGCCCGGCGCCCGGGTACCGGTCGGCCCGACTGCCCCGATGTCAGTCATAGCGGATCCTCGGGTCGAGTACGGCGTAGAGGAGGTCGGCGAAGAGGTTGAAGACGATGACGACGACGGCGGAGAGCAGCAGCCAGGCCATGGTCCGGTAGACGTCGAGGGTGGTGGCTGCCTGGACGAGCATCTCGCCCATGCCGTGCCACTGGAAGATCGTCTCCGTGATGACGGCGCCGCCGAGGATGATCGCGATGTCGAGGGCGGTGACGGTGGCGAGCGGGATCAGCGCGGTGCGCAGGGCGTGCCGGGTGAGCACCTTTCCGCGTCGCAGCCCTTTGGCGCGGGCGAGCCGTACGTAGTCGCTGTCCAGGACCTCCAGCATGGCGGCGCGGGTGTAGCGGGTCCAGGAGGCGAAGGAGACCAGGGCGAGGGTGATGGTGGGCAGGATGAGGTGGCCGAGGCGGTCGGTGAACTCGTTCCAGGTGGTGTCCACTTCGAGGTACGGCGACTTCTCGCCGATGGTGCCGAGGAACTGGCTGCCGGTCTGCTGGTTGAACCAGATGCCGGCCTGTTTGAGCAGCACCGCGAACCAGAACACGGGCATGGCCAGGAAGAGGAAGCCGAGGAAGGTGATGGTGTAGTCGGCGACGCTGTACTGGCGGATCGCGCTGAACACGCCGAACACGATGGACATCACCAGGGCGAGCAGCATGGCGGCGGCGACCAGGGTGACGGTGACCCGGAAGCGGGTGAACAGGTCGTGCCCGATGTCCAGGTTGGTCTGGACGGAGGGGCCCCAGTCGCCGTGCAGGACCCCGGTGATCCAGTTCCAGTAGCGTTCCACGGCGGGCTGGTCGGCGTGGATGTGCCGGGCGAACGCGGTCACCGCGGCCTTGCTGGGCGGCGGTTGCCGGGAGGTGGCGAAGTTGGCCACCGGGTCGCCGGAGTTGATGACGACCAGGAAGACGATGAACGTCGAGACGATCAGGACGGGGATGGAGACGAGGATGCGGCGCACGGTGTAGGCGAGCATGCGGTCTTCTCTCGCGGAGGCCCGGCCCCGGGGTCGCCGGGGCCGGGATTCGAATCCGACGGGGCGGCGGGGTTACTTCTTGAGGCCCCACTCGCCGACGTTGTACGGCGGTCCGACGTTGGTGGAGTTGTTCCGCATGTTGACGAACCGCGTCTGCACCGCGAGGAAGGTGGGCTTCTGGTAGAGCGGCAGTACGTAGGCGTCGTTGACCATGATCTGGTCGGCCTGGTTGAGCAGGGCGGCGGCCTTGGTCTGGTCGGTCTCGCCGATGGCCGTGCTGATCAGGGAGTCGACCTGCTTGTTGCTGTAGCCGCCGTAGTTGCCGCCGGCTCCGGTCGTCCACAGCTGCTGGGCGCCGCTGATCGCGAACGGCGAGGCGACCCAGGCGAAGACGACGATGTCGTACTGGTGACCGGCCAGGACCGTGCCGAGGTCGGCGGCGCCGATCGGCTTGATGGTGACCTTGATCCCCAGGTTGGCGAGGTCGCTCTGCAGGATCTGGCACTCGCTCTGCCGGATCTGGTTGCCGGTGGTGTAACGGCAGCTGAAGGGGCCGACGGCCTTTCCGTCCGGGGTCTTCAGGGCGGTGCCGACTCCGGTGAACTTGGCGTCGGTCAAATACTTCTTGGCCTTGGTGAGGTCACCCGAGCCCTGGCCGCTGGCGCTGACCACGTCCTTGTAACCGGCGGTCCCCGGGACGAAGTTGTGGTTGTAGAGCTGCTTCACGCCGGGGTCGAACTGGGCGACCGTCTTGGCCATGATGTCCTTGACGCTGATGGCCGTGAACATCGCCTGCCTGAGCGCCAGGTACTTGCCGATCACCGGGTTGTGCAGGTTGAGGTCGAAGTGCTCCCAGGTCAGCCCGCTGCCGATGGTGTAGGTGACGTTGGGGATGGCCTTGACCTGGTTGACGAGGTCGACCTCGGGCTGCGGGTAGATGCCCTGGACCTCGTTGTTGCGCAGCGCGATCGGCTCCTGGGTGGCGTCCGAGATGACCTTGAAGATCAGCCGTTGCAGGGTGGCCTTCGTGCCCGTCCACTTCGGGTCGGGCTGGTAGGTGGCGTGGTCGTTGTCCACCCACTCGGTCATCTTGTACGGGCCCGCGGTCGCGTACTTGGTGGGCGGGTTCTTCTGGAAGTACTGCCAGCCCTGGGTCAGCTGGGCGGCCGTCATGTGCGCCGCGTCGCCCGCCTTGGCGCCGGAGACCTTCTCGGCGACGTGCGCCGGGTAGAACGGGTAGCCCGCGCCGAACAGGGACTTCCAGTCGGCGTAGGGCTTGGCCATCACGACGGTGACGGTCTTGCCGTTGTCGGAGCCGGTGACCGACTTGATGCGGTCGTAGCCGGCGGTGCTCTCCGGCAGACAGCCCTTGGTCTGGGTGGAGTCGCTGGCGGGTGGCGGCGGGCAGTCCTTGCCGTCGTTGGTGCGCCAGTAGTAGACGAAGTCGTCGGCGGTGATGGCGGTCCCGTCGTTCCAGGATGCCTTGGGGTTGATCTTGTAGACGAGGGTCTGCGGGCTTGCGCCGGTCTGGGTCGCCGAGGTCACCAGATCGGTGTTGAGCTTGACGCTGAAGTCCGGCTGCGGGACGTACACCTGGGGCAGCACCGGGCTCAGCGCCTCGGCGTTCTCGAAGGTGTTGCCGTTGGTGTCCTGCACGTTCCACTGCTGGATGTTCTTCTCGATGACGTAGGTGAAGGTGCCGCCGGCCTTGTTGGTGCCGGAGTTGCAGGTGTCGGCCTTGCCCGCGGTGGCGCAGTCGGTGAGACCGGCCGAGGTGGCCTTGCCGCCACTGCCCCCGCCGCCTCCCCCGCTGCTGCAGGCGGCGAGCGCCAGGACGAGCCCGGCGGTCAGTGCGAGTCCCCTTGTGAGGGCCGAAGTATGCGCGCGCATGTCCCTCCTTCAGCCGGCTGTTGTCCGGCCTGTGCACGGCGGCCAGCGGCCGCGAGGAAGTTGAGCTGCGCACCGACGGTAGAACGCTTGTGTACCTTCTTCACGTTCTTGTTCATACCGGGACGGCTTCAATTCACCCTGGTTTTCCCCTAGGAACCTTCCACCCCGGGCAAAGTGCTCTCCGTACCCCCGGGAAATGCCAAAGTCCCCGCCAACCAGACCAAGGATGCGGAGACTTGACAGTGCGTCAGGTGATGTCAACCGACCGGGACGCCGGCCTCCAGATAGAGCGCGGCGCCGCGCTCGCGGGCCCGCAGCGCCCAGCGCAGCCGTTCGTAGCGCACCGGCGGCAGCAGCTCGGCGGCCTGCTGTTCGGTGACGAAGCGCCAGCCCCGCAGTTCGGGCCCCGGCAGCACCAGCCGGCCGGCCTCGGCGGAGTCGAGCCGGCCGCCGTCGAAGAGCAGCCGCAGGCCGCCGTAGCGGGGCGGTGCGGGCTGTTCCCAGTCGATGACCAGCAGCCGCGGCACCTCCTCCAGCCGTATCCCGGTCTCCTCCTCGACCTCGCGGATCCCCGCCCGGGCGGGCGCCTCGCCGGGCTCGACGACACCGCCGGGGAACTCCCAGCCGGCCTTGTAGGTGGGGTCGACGAGGAGGAAGCGGTTGTGCTCGTCGAAGAGGAGGACGCCTGCGGCGATGGTTTCGGCGGTGGGTTCGGGGGTTTGTACTATGTCACATACCACGGCCGCGCCACTCCCCACCGCCTCCGCGATCCGCACCGCCGCCTCGTACGGCCCGAGTTCGCTGGTGTCGACGAGATGGGCGTCGGCGGCGATCCAGGAGGCGAGGGCCGCGCGGTAGGGCTCGATCTGGTCGTACGACCACTGCCGGACGCGTATCTCGCCGTCGGGCAGGTCGGGCGGGATCTCGCGGCCCGCTATTCGCTCGCGCAGGATCGTTTCGGCCGGGGTGAGACACAGATGCCGGACGGCGATCCGGCGGGCGGCGAGGCCGCCGAAGATCTCGTCGCGGTACTCCTGGCGCAGCAGCGTCATGGGGACCACCAGGGTCCCGCCCAGCTCGGCGAGGATCGCGGCCGCCGTGTCGATCACCAGTCGTCTCCAGATCGGCAGATCCTGGAAGTCGCCGACCTCGGCGAGGTGCTTGGCCGGCAACAGGTGTGTCAGTGCCCCGCCGATGACCTCGGGGTCGAAGAGCGTGCTGTTCGGGATCAGTTCGATCAGTTCACGTGCGGTGGTGGTCTTACCCGCACCGAACGCGCCGTTGACCCAGACGATCACGGACTCCCCCTCTTCCGTTGGCCCCCTGTGGCTTGCCCGCTCCACACTGCCACGGAAACCAGTTCCCGTTGAGGGCACACAAAGCGGAGTGCCGGTGCCCCGCCCACGGGACCCCGGCACCACCGATCACTCCCGCCCGGCCGGGCTACTCCTGGCCCAGCAGGTTCTGGTCGGCCTGGAAGCTGTCCTGGCTCACGACGTGGTCGACGTGCTCCAGCGTGCCCGAGACGTTCAGGTCGCCGAGGGGACCTTCGGCGGCGGCGTGGGACGGGGTGATGGCGGCCACGACGAATCCGGTGGCCAGGCTGGCGATGGCGAGCATGCTGCGCTTCTTCATGCCCGTTTCAACTACGCGGAGGGCCGGGGGTCACGGCCGTACCCGCGAGGGGAGCAACGCGCCTGGCCGGAGCGGAAACCCGGTGGCCGCACCAGCCCCGGCGCCGATAACGTCGGACTCCCGCCCCGCAGCCCGCACAGGAAGTCGTACGCCATGACCGTCCCCCGCCCGACCACGACCCTCTGGCGCCCCACCGGCCCCGTGGAACTCGATCTGGTCCGGGAGCTGGAGTGGCGTGCCTGGCCGCCCCGGCTGCCCGAGCAGCCGATCTTCTACCCGGTACTGAACGAGGACTACGCGATCAGGATCGCCCGGGACTGGAACGTCAGGCACGACGGCGCCGGCTATGTGACCCGCTTCGAGGTCGACACGGAGTTCGTCCGGCGCTACCCGGTCCAGCAGGCGGGCGGCAGCACGATCCTGGAGCTCTGGGTGCCGGCCGAGGAGCTGGACGAGTTCAACGCGCACATCGTCGGCGCGATCGCGGTGGTCCACGAGTTCCGGTGAGGACCCTGTGAGGTCGGCGGCCGGACATCGGATGTCCTGCCGCCGACCTGCCCACAGAACGGACTCAGGCTTGTCACAGCCTCCTACGCGCCGTCAATCAACACAACCCAACGCGCGTAGCGACCCTCGCACCCGAAAGAACCGCTCCATCAAGGGGATTGAGGGAACTGGAGCAACCTTCACCGCTTCCCTTCCAACAGAGCCCAACAGCTCCTACCATAAGCGCGCACCGATGACGCGTACACACAGTCATCCCACCTCTCGCGAGTCAGAGGAGCGTAACGATGCGTCCCCCTCATACCCGCACAACCCGCCGAAGAGTGGTCGGAGCACTGGCCGCGGCCCTGCTGTGTTCGGCGGGCCTCGCCGCGCCGGCGGTCGCCGACGGCACCACCGGGTCCCCCGCGCTCGCCGGCGCGCTCGCGCCGACCCCGCCGATGGGCTTCAACAACTGGAACTCCACGCACTGCCGCGCGGACTTCGACGCGGCCATGGTCGAGGGCATCGCGGACCTCTTCGTGGCCAAGGGGCTCAAGGCCGCCGGGTACCAGTACGTCAACCTCGACGACTGCTGGGCCCTGCCGGAACGGGACGCGAACGGCAAGCTGGTACCGGACCCGGCCCGGTTCCCCGACGGGATCAAGGCCGTTGCCGACTATGTGCACGCCAAGGGTCTCAAGCTCGGCATCTACACCAGCGCGGGCACCAAGACCTGCAACACCGCCGGCTTCCCTGGCGCCCTCGGCCACGAGTACAGCGACGCCCAGCAGTTCGCGGACTGGGGAGTCGACTACCTCAAGTACGACAACTGCAACAACCAGGGTGTGGACGCCGAGCAGCGGTACACCACGATGCGGGACGCCCTGAAGGCGACCGGGCGGCCCATCGTCTACAGCATCTGCGAGTGGGGCGAGAACAAGCCCTGGGAGTGGGCCGCCGACGTCGGGCAACTCTGGCGGACCACCGGGGACATCAGCGACAACTGGGGCTCGATGGTCTCGATCCTCAAGCAGAACCTGCCGCTCGCGCAGTACGCCGGACCCGGGCACTGGAACGACCCGGACATGCTGGAGGTCGGCAACGGCGGCATGACCGACACCGAGTACCGCTCGCACTTCTCGATGTGGTCGATCATGGCCGCACCCCTCCTCATCGGCACCGACCTGCGCAAGGCCTCCCAGGCGACCTTCGACATCCTGGACAACAAGGAGGTCATCGCCGTCGACCAGGACCCGCTGGGCAAGCAGGGCACGGTGGTCTCCTCGGCGGACGGCCGCTGGGTCGTCGCCAAGGAGATGCGGGACGGCAGCCGCGCGGTGGCCCTCTTCAACGAGTCCGACTCGCCCCAGCGCATCACCACGTCCGCGACGGCCGTCGGCCTGCCGAAGGCCCCCGCCTACACCCTGCGCGACCTGTGGCGGCACCGCGGCTACAACACCGCGGGCACCGTCTCCGCGACCGTCCCGGCGCACGGCACGGTCCTGGTCCGGCTGGCCACCGACCGGCGCTGGGCGGCCAACCCGCCGGCCGTCGAACTCGGCCTGGACGGCGGCCGGTTCGTCGAGCCGGGTGGGTCCGCCGCGGTCACCACGTCGGTCACCGACCTGGGCCGCACCAGGGCCGAGAAGGTCTCCGTCTCGCTCACCGGCCCCGAGGGCTGGACCGTCAGGGCGACCTCACCGGCGAAGGCCGCCGCGCTGCCGACGGGCCGCTCCCTGCGCACCGGCTGGCGGGTGACCGCTCCCGCGGGGACGCCGAGAGGGTCGTACGACCTTGATCTCAAGGCGAGTTACCGGTCGCCGGCCGGAGTGCGCACCGAGAACGCGATGACGATCACGACGACCGTCACGGACCCGCCGCCCGCGGGCACCTCCTACCTCAGCGACCAGACCTGGCTCTCGGCCGGCAACGGCTGGGGGCCGGTGGAACGCGACACCAGCAACGGCGAGTCCAAGGCCGGCGACGGGCATCCGATCACGATCGGCGGAGTGGTGTACGCCAAGGGGCTCGGCGCCCACGCCCCCAGCGACATCGAGTACTACACCGGGAAGACCTGCGAGCAGGTCACCGCCGATGTCGGGGTGGACGACGAGGAGGCCGCCAACGGGACCGTCGCCTTCGAGGTCTGGGCGGACGGCACGAAGGTCGCCTCCACCGGCGTACTGACCACCGCCATGCCCGCCCAGCCGCTCACCGCCGACGTCACCGGCGCCGAAGTGGTCCGGCTCGTCGTCACCGACGGCGGGGACGGCATCACCTCCGACCACGCCGACTGGGCGGACGCCAGGATCACCTGCTGAGAGCGCTGCCTCCGCGCGCTCCTCCGGGTGCCGGACGAGCCCGGCCGGCCGGACCTGAACCCCGGCCGGCCGGGCTTGAACGTTCCTGCGGCGCCCTCGGACGGCGTCAGACGCCCGCGGCCGTCGCGTCCGGCCTGCGGGCCAGGGCGGCCGCCGCGGCGCCCACCAGGCCCGCGTCGGTGCCCATCTGGGCCGGTACGACCGTCAGGCGCTGCACGAAGGAGAGCGTCGCGTAGTCGGTGAGGGCCTTGCGCAGCGGCGTGAAGAGGATGTCCCCCGCCTTGCCCACGCCCCCGCCGATCACCGCGATGTCGATCTCGACCAGGGTCGCGGTGGCCGCGATCCCGGCCGCCAGCGCCTGCGCGGCCCGTTCGAAGGACGCCACCGCGACCGGGTCGCCGGCCCGGGCCGCGGCCGCCACCGCCGCCGCCGAGGTGTCGCCGTCGGCCCCCGGCCGCCAGCCGCCGTCCAGCGCGCGCCGGGCGATGTTGGGCCCGCTCGCGATGCGCTCCACGCAGCCGCGCGACCCGCAGGGGCAGGGATCGCCGTCCAGGTCCACGCTGATGTGGCCGATGTGGCCCGCGTTGCCCGTCGGGCCGGGATGGAGCTTGCCGCCCAGCACCAGGCCGCCGCCGACGCCCGTCGACACCACCATGCACAGCGCGTTGTCGTGACCGCGGGCCGCGCCCTGCCAGTGTTCGGCGGCCGTGATGGCGACGCCGTCGCCGATCAGCTCGACCGGCAGTCCGCCGGCCGCCGCACGTACCCGCTCGACGAGCGGGTAGTCGCGCCAGCCCGGCACGTTGACCGGACTCACGGTGCCGGCGGAGGCGTCCACCGGGCCCGCGCTGCCGATGCCGAGCGAGCCGGCCCGTTCCCACAGCGGTGAACCGGCGAGTTCGCCGACCACCTCCTCGACGGCCCCCATGACCGTCTCGCCGTCCTGCTGGGCGGGCGTCGCGCGCTGGGCGCGCGCCTGGATCCGTCCGTGGCCGTCCACCAGCGCGCCGGCGATCTTGGTGCCGCCGATGTCGAGGGCCGCCACGAGGTCGGTGTGCATCAGAGTCAGATCTCCCCGTCAACCATGAGCCGAGTAAAGGGCGGATAGCCGGTCCAGCGGTGGGGGCGCAGGCCGGAGATTGCGGTGGACAGTCTCTCTTGCATCTGACAACGTTGTCCAGGCTCTATGCTCGACGCCACATCCTCATACAAACCCACGAGCCTGTGTATCCCTGATACAAATCCATGAGCCCAGGACCCGAACCCGTGAGCCCGTGCGGGCCGTGGACGACAGGACAGGACGCCGCATCGTGCCCGAGACCTCCCGCCGCGCAGACCGTCTCCCCGGCTCCCGATACGGGACCCGGCCGACGATGAAGGACGTGGCAGCGCGGGCCGGCGTAGGCCTCAAGACGGTGTCCCGGGTGGTCAACGGCGAGCCCGGGGTGACCCCGGACACCGAGCGCCGGGTCCAGGAGGCCATCGACGCGCTCGGCTTCCGCCGCAACGACAGCGCGCGGGTGCTGCGCAAGGGCCGTACCGCGAGCATCGGTCTCGTCCTGGAGGACCTCGCCGACCCGTTCTACGGCCCGCTGAGCCGTGCCGTCGAGGAAGTGGCCCGGGCGCACGGCGCGCTGCTGATCAACGGCTCCAGCGCCGAGGACCCGGACCGGGAGCAGGAGTTGGCGCTGGCGCTGTGCGCACGGCGGGTGGACGGGCTGGTGGTGATCCCGGCCGGGGACGACCACCGTTACCTGGAGCCGGAGATCAGGGCGGGCGTGGCGACGGTGTTCGTGGACCGTCCGGCCGGGAAGATCGACGCCGATGTGGTGCTGTCCGACAACTACGGCGGTGCCCGCGACGGCGTGACCCATCTGATCGCGCACGGCCACCGCCGGATCGGCTTCATCGGCGACATGCCCCGCATCCACACGGCGGCCGAGCGGCTGCGCGGCTACCGGGCCGCGATGGAGGACGCCGGGATACCCGTCGAGGACGCGTGGACCTCGCTGGGCATGACGGACCCGGAGCGGGTGCGGCAGGCCGCCGAGGAGATGCTGTCCGGGCCCGACCCGGTCACCGCGATCTTCGCGGGCAACAACCGGGTCACCGTCACCGTGATCCGGGTCCTCGCCGAGCGGACCCGCCCGGTGGCACTGGTCGGCTTCGACGACATCGAACTGGCCGATCTGCTGCACCCGGGCCTCACGGTCGTCGCCCAGGACGCGGCCCTGCTCGGCCGGACGGCCGCCGAACGGCTCTTCCGCCAGCTGGACGGCACGCTGCTGGCGCCGGAGCGGATCGAGCTGCCGACCCGGCTGGTCACCCGCGGCTCCGGCGAGCTGCCCCCGGCGGACTGAGCCGCGCGTGGGCGGCCGTACGCTCGCGGAACTGGGCCTGGACCGGGCGCCGCGCGACCATCCGCTGACCTACCCCGGCGGCTGGCCGGCCGACTCCGCGCTCCTCGACGGCGACCGGCTGTCGCCCCTGGACCGGCTGGTGTACGACGACGGCCGGGTGCCGGTGCTCGCGGTCGGCTCCAACGCCTCTCCCGCCCAACTCCGGCACAAGATGGCCGAGTTCGGGGTGAGCGGGCCGATCCCGATGGTGCGCGGCCGGGTGACCGGCCTCGACGTGGGCGTCTCGGCCCATGTCAGCCGGCTCGGCTATGTCTCGGCGGCCCCGGTCCACTCCCCCTCCTCGGTACGGGAGTTGTTCGTCCTCTGGCTGGACGGGCGGCAGCTGGAGGTGATCGACGCGAGCGAGGGCGTACCGCTGCCGAACGGCAACTTCCGGCGGGTCCGGCTGCCCGCCCCGGACGTCCGCGTCACCCTCGCGGACGGTACGGCGCTTCCCGGCGTCCACGCGTACGTCAACCGGCACGGCGTCCTGCACGACGGCACCGGCGCCCCGCGCCGCCATCCCGGCGAGCGCGCCCTCCTCGCCGAACTCCTCGCGGAGTCGGTCGAGTTGAGGGAGCTGTTCGGTGTCACCCCGGAGGAGTTCTGCGCACGGGCGCGGGCCGACTCCGCGCTGTGCCGGCGGGGTACCCGGCTGTTCGCCGAGCGGGGATGGGCGGTCGCGTCGGGCCTGGAGCGGTACGCCGACGGTCAGCAGACGGGAAGCCCGGGCACGGGCTCGTCGTTCTCGCCGCCCTCGATGTAGACGTCGCTGATGTACACACCGGTGTTGCCGTTGTCGTCGTCGGTCCTGGCCCACCACACATTGGTCCACTTCCCGTGTGTCGCCCGCCGTCCCAGGTCGGCCTGGCAGTAGAAGGAGTGGGTCCCGGGACGGACCTTGCCGGCCTTGTCACCGGCGGCGGTGTAGGACTTGGCGGCGCTCCGCACCTGGCAGGCGTACGTGCCGTCGCCGTCGGGCCGGCAGGCCGGGGCGGGCGTGGCGGTGGCGGTACCCGTCCCGGACCCGGAACCGGCGGTGCTGGACGGACTGGCGCTGGGTGTCTGCGCCGGGGGCGGCGTGACGGAGGTGTCACCCGCCGGGACCGTCGGGTCCGCGGATCCGCCGGCCCCGGCGCGCGTGGCACCGTCGGCCGGGACGGCGCTCGTCTCCTCCCCCTGCCCGAGCGGATCCGGCCCGACCGTCCGCCCGGCCCCGGTGCCGCGCACGCCCGCCGAGGCGCCGATCCCGGTCGGGGCGGGCGGCCCCGAGTCCCCGTGCGTCGTCCGGCCCTTGTCGTGCAGCGAGGTGACGGTCAGCACGGTCGCCGCGAGAACGACACCGACGGCCACCACGACGAGTGTCCGGGCCCGGCGGCGGGTACGGCGCGGCGCGGCAGGGCTCATCGGGCCGCCCGGGGCGGCGGGTTGAGCCCCGGGATCTAACCTTCGCGCGAACACCGGACCGGCGCCCTGGCGTTCGACCCCCTGGGTCCCGGCCTCTCGGGCGAATCCGGCAGCCGAGGCTTGGCCGCGTTCCGCACCGGGCTCCAGGGCAGCCCCTTCGCCGAGCCCGGCCAGGGGCACCTCGGCAGACCCTCGGGCGGGACCGCGCCCAGCTCCCTCTACGGCCCCTTCCAAGAGCCCGCCGACAACCCCCTCGGCAGACTCCGGCCCGAGCCCATGAGCGGGCTCCTGGACGGATCCGGGGGCAAGCCTCTCGACACGCCCCTGGACAGCCCCCTCCCCGGCCCCACGCCCCAGCCCCTCGGCCCGCCCTTGAGCGCCCCCTTCGCCGCCCCCTTCGCCGCCCCCTTCGCCGCTCCCTTGGGCAAGCCCGCCGTCAGGGCTGCCGGAGGCTCCCGGCACGAACCCACCACCAGGCTCCTCGACGCCGCCTTGGGCAGGTCCGCCCTCAGCCCCCTGGGCAGCTCCCGGGACGACCCCTTCACCGGCCTCCTCCGCCAACCCGCCTTCAGGCCTCCCGGAAGCTCCGGGCACGAACCTGCCGCCGGCCTCCTCGACGCCCCCTTGGGCGAACCCGTCGGCCGCGCCGTCGGCGGCTCCGTGGCCCGGAGGGACCGGCGGGGTGCCAGGGCCGGTTCCCGGTCGTGCGGGGTCTCTCAGGGTGGTCGTCGGGGTGTCCGCCACCGGCGCCCGGGCCGCGGTGCGCAGCAGGGCGCAGGCCTCCTCGGCGGCCGGGCGGGCCTCGGGGCGCTTGTCCATGAGGCGGCGGAGGACGGGGGCGAGGGGGCCGGCGTGGCGGGGCTCGGGGAGGGGCTCGTCGACGATGGCGGTGAGCGTGGAGAAGGTGGACGTACGGCGGAACGGCGAGGCGCCCTCCACGGCCGCGTACAGGGCGGCGCCGAGGGCCCAGATGTCGGAGGCGGGGCCGGGGTCCGCGCCCTTGGCCCGCTCGGGTGCCAGGTAGTCGAGGGAGCCGACGAGTTCACCGCTGCCGGTCAGATGGGTGGCGGAGCCGTCGCCGGGATCCTCGATGGTGGCGATGCCGAAGTCGGTGAGGACGACCCGGCCGGAGCGGTCGAGGAGGATGTTGCCGGGCTTGACGTCACGGTGCAGGACGCCGACCCGGTGGGCCGCGGCCAGCGCGTCCATGACCTCGACGCCGATCCGGGCGACCTCGTGCGGGCCGAGGGTGCCGCGCTCGCGCAGCAGGTCGTCCAGGGAGGGGCCGTCGACCAGTTCCATGACGATCAGCGGCCGGCCCTCGACCTGCGCGATGTCGTGCACGACGATCACCCCGGGATGGCGCACCCGGGCGGCGGCCCGCGCCTCGCGCTGCATCCGCAGCCGCAGACCGGCCAGTTCGGGTCCGGCGCTGTCCGTGTAGGCGCGCAGTTCCTTGACCGCGACCTCGCGTCCGAGGACCTCGTCGACGGCGCGCCACACCACACCCATGCCGCCGCGGCCGAGCCGTGCCACGACCCGATACCGCCCGGCCAGCAGGCGACCGGTCCCGTCACCCTGTCCGTACGAACCCGACACCAAAGCTCCGCCCCTCGCACACATCTGTGAATGGCGCACCAGAGTACGGGGCGGTGCCAGGGGCGGTTCAAGTCCGCCGAAAAAGCTGTGACTTGGCCGCTACCCGCTAGTTGCCGGAGGCCGTCAGGTCACCGCGCCGGGGCGCCGCGAAGCCCTCCAGACCGGCCCGGGTCAGGCCGGTCAGGCGGGCCACCTCGGCGAGGTCGAGGGCGCCGCAGTCCAGGCCGCGCAGCAGATAGCCGGCGAGGGCCTTGGCGGTTGCGGGCTCGTCCATGACGTCGCCGCCGACACGGCCCGCGTACCGGGCGAGCCGGGCGGCCGCCTGCTCGAAACCCTCGCGGTAGAAGGCGAACACGGCCGCGTACCGGGTCGGGATGTGACCGGGGTGCATGTCCCAGCCCTGGTAGTAGGCGCGGGCCAGGGCGCGCCGGGTGAGTCCGTAGTGCAGCCGCCAGGCGTCGTGCACCTGGGCCGTGGGGCCGACCGGCAGGACGTTGGTGGAGCCGTCCGACACGCGTACGCCCGTACCGGCGGCGGCGACCTGCATGACCGCCTTGGCATGGTCGGCGGCGGGGTGGTCACTGGCCTGGTAGGCGGCCGAGACGCCGAGGCAGGCGCTGTAGTCGAAGGTGCCGTAGTGCAGTCCGGTGGCGCGCCCCTCGGCGGCCTGGATCATCCGGGCGACGGTGGCGGTGCCGTCGGTGGCGAGGATGGCCTGGCTGGTCTCGATCTGGATCTCGAACCCGATCCGGCCGGCCTCCAGGCCGTGGGCCTTCTCGAAGGCCTCCAGAAGCCGCGCGAAGGCGGTCACCTGCTCGGGGTAGGTCACCTTCGGCAGGGTCAGGACCAGGCCCTCGGGCAGGCCGCCCGCCGCCGTCAGCCCGGTGAGGAAGACGTCGAGGGTGCGGATGCCCCGGTCGCGTACCGCGGCCTCCATGCACTTCATCCGGATGCCCATGTACGGCGCCGCCGTGCCGGTGGCGTACGCCTCGGCGATCAGCCGCGCCGCGCGGGCGGCCGCCTCGTCCTCCTCGGCGTCGGGGCGGGGGCCGTAGCCGTCCTCGAAGTCGACGCGGAGGTCCTCGATCGGCTCGCGCTCCAGCTTGGCGCGGACCCGGGAGTAGACGGGTTCGGCGAGTTCGTCGGTCAGGCCGAGGACGGCGGCGAAGGAGCCGGCGTCGGGGGCGTGTTCGTCGAGGGCGGCGAGGGCCCGGTCGCCCCAGGTGCGGACGGTGTCGGCGGCGAAGGCATCACCGGGGACGTAGACGGTGTGGACGGGCTGGCGGGTGCCGGGGTCTCCCGGATACCGGCGCTCCAGTTCGGCGTCGACCGGCGCGAGGGAGGCGCTGATCTCCTCGCCGACGGCGCCCGAGAGGCTCGTCGCCACCTTCTCCTGCTGGCCCTGGCCCATCCCACACCCTCCTGTTTTCCACTGTACGGAATAAACAATCCGTTGAATGAAGTTATCCGGGCACCTTCGGGATGGTCAACACCATGTCCACGGGGCGACACGCCCCCATCTGGGCATGTTCACGATCGACTCACACCTGGGTAGCACACTCACTGCGCAGGACTCGCCTCACGCACCCCTCGCCCGGCCGCCGTCGCCACCGAAGGAGCACCCGTGCCGAACCAGCGCCGAGTCACCCGCCGTCTGGGCCTGAAGGTCTTACTGGCCGCGGCGGTCACCGTGCCCCTCTCCAGTGCCGCGATCTCCGTCTCGTCCGCCTCCTCGACCTCCTCCGGCACCCTGCGCTCCGCCCGGTCCACCCCCTCGGCCCCGCCGCGCCGTGCTCCCCGGCTCGACGTCATGACCTTCAACCTGCGGTACGCGAGCAGCGCCGAACCCAACAGCTGGAGTGACCGCAGACCGGTGATGCGCGAACTCCTGCGCCGCGCGAACCCCCAGGTCATCGGCACCCAGGAGGGCCTCTACCAGCAGCTGCGGGACATCGACAGCGACCTCGGACCGCACTACGACTGGGTCGGCACCGGCCGGGAGGGCGGCAGCCGGGACGAGTCCACCGCCATCTACTACGACCTCCGGCGCCTGGCCCCCGTCGAGCACTACACCTTCTGGCTCTCCGACACCCCGGAGGTCATCCGCTCCAACACCTGGAACGCCGCCTTCCCGCGCATCGTCACCTGGGTCCGCTTCCGCGATCTGGCCGACGGCGGGCGGGAGTTCTACGTCGCCAACACCCACTTCGACCAGAAGAGCCAGTACGCGCGCGAGCGCAGCGCCACGCTGCTCGCCCAGCGGATCGGGGAGTTCGACCCCGCGCTGCCCGTCGTGGTGACCGGCGACTTCAACGCCTACGCCCACAAGAACCCGGCCTACGACACCCTGGTGGACTCCGGACTCGTGGACACCTGGGACGCGGCGGAGCAGCGGGGCCCTCAGTACGCGACCTTCCACGGCTACCACCGCCTCAAGCAGGACGGCGACCGTATCGACTGGATCCTGACCTCGCCGGGCGTGACCACGCACCGGGCGACGATGGACACCTTCTCGATGCACGGCCAGTTCCCCAGCGACCATCTGCCGGTCCAGGTCTCGCTGAGCCTGCGCTGACACGACGAGGCTCCCGCGACCGGTACCGGTCGCGGGAGCCTCGGACAGCCTGACGGCGGTGATCAGCCCTTGCGGGCCTTGACCTCGTCGGTGAGCTGGGGGACGACGTCGAAGAGGTCGCCGACCACGCCGAAGTCGACCAGCTCGAAGATCGGGGCCTCGGCGTCCTTGTTGACGGCGACGATGGTCTTGGAGGTCTGCATGCCGGCGCGGTGCTGGATGGCGCCGGAGATGCCGTTGGCGATGTACAGCTGCGGCGAGACGGACTTGCCGGTCTGGCCGACCTGGTTGGTGTGCGGGTACCAGCCCGCGTCCACCGCGGCACGCGAGGCGCCGACGGCCGCGCCGAGGGAGTCGGCGA